>CANLGL010000057.1 GCA_947490345.1 Deltaproteobacteria bacterium | reverse complement strand
GACAACGACGGCTGCCTGGACTACTACGGCATCGGCGGGGGGACCTCAGGCGGCGAGCTGCTGCTGCGCTCGAACTGCGACGGTACCTTCACCGACGGCACGGCGCTGTCAGGGATCGACGACCTCCAGTCCGACCGCTCCTGCCTCGGTAGCGGCGAGCCCGAGCAGTCCGTCACCGCCGGTGCCACCTGGACCGACTTTGACAACGACGGCCTCCTCGACCTGGTGCAGGCCAACTTCCTCTGCTTCGATTCCTACACCAACTACCCGGACCGCTTTTGGCACAACGAGGGCGGCGGCGTCTTCACGGAGTGGGGCGAGGAGCACGGCTTCGAATGGGACGACAACGCCGGACGGGGGGCGGCCACGATCGACGCCGATCTCGACGGCGACCTCGACGTCGCCATCATCTCCTACGTGCTCCAGCCTGACCTGTTCTACCGAAACGACGGCGGAGGCCGGTTCGCCGAGGTTGCCACCGACCTCGGGCTCGACGGCACCCCACGGACGTTCCAGACCTACGAGTACTACGGCCACGGCATCGGACTCGCCTGGGGAGACCTGGACGAGGACGGCGACTGGGACGCCGTGTACGGCAACCTCGCCCACCCGCGCTTCTACCACTTCAGCGACCGCACGAACCTGCTGATCGGCGAGGGCGGCACCTGGACCAACGAGGCCGACGCCCGCGGCATCGTGTACCACGAGACCCACTCGAACCCGTCGCTTTTGGACATCGAGAACGACGGCGACCTCGACCTCGCGATCACCGAGGTCTACGACGGCCGGCCGACCGACCTCTACATCAACGATGGCGCGGGGGTGTTCACGCAGGTGCTCGAGGAGTCCGGCGTCACGCAGGAGGGGGGGTGGGGCAGCGCCGTGGCCGACTACGATCGCGACGGCGACCAGGATCTGCTCGCCTACGGGCTCTTCCGCAACGATGTCGCGGAGGGCCACTGGGTGCAGCTCCGCCTCGTCGGCGACGTGGACTCCAACCGCGCCGCCATCGGTGCGATCGCGTGGGTGCACGCCGACGGACGCACGTTCATGCGCAGCGTGAGCGGCGGCAACGGCACTGGCTGCCAGGACAGCCAGACCCTGCACGTGGGGCTGGGAAGCATCGATGCGATCGAGGCGGTGGACGTCTGGTTCCCCGGCGGGGGCACCGTCACCTACCCGGGCGTGGGCGTGGACGCGGGGTGGCGGCTGGCCGAGAGCGGGGCGATCACGCCGCTGTGAGCCGGGTTACGAGGGCGGAATGTGGTTGTCCTTCCTGGTGACGGCGGCAGAGGCGGGCTGCGGAGCGTGGGCCGCTCCGCCGGGCACGCCGGTGCTCACCAGCGCCTCGCAGGTGATCATCGCCAAGAACACCGACCGGCTCGCGATCACCATGGCGGTCGACGCCGTGGCGGCGCCGACCGACTTCGCGCTGATCGTCCCGGTGCCGGCCGTGCTCACCGCCCAGGATGTCAGCGTCGTGAGCAACGAGTTGTTCGCGCGCTTCGATGCGTTCACCGCGCCGCGCATCGGGACCCTCGACTGTGAATCGTTTTTCGGCCAGAGCGCGGACACCGGCAGCGACACCGGCGGCAGCGAGGGCACTGAGGCATCCGACAGCGTGACGATCGCATCGACCTTCGTGGTCGGCAGCTACGAGTTCTTCGTGCTCGACGCCACCGATGCCGGAGGCCTGGTGGCGTGGCTCGACGTCGAAGGCTTCGTGATTCCAGAGGCTTCGGAGCCCGTCGTTCAGGAGTACCTCGACGCGGGGCAGTACATGCTCGCGGCGCGGGTCCGCCTGGACAGTTTGCCTGACACGGAGCCGATCTGGTTGGAGCCGATTCAGCTCCGCTACGCCGCGACCGGGGACAGCTTCGTGCTCCCCATCCGGCTGGGCGCCACCGTGTCCCCGGGGGAGCAGGACCTCGTGGTGTACGTGCTCACCGACACCCCCGACAGTCGCGTGGCGATCAGCAACATGGACGAGACGGCGGTGACCAGCGGGTGCATGGTCCCGGACGAGGACTTCGCGGCCTTCTACGATGGCCAGTTGGCGGCCGCGTTCGAGACCGGCACCTGGCTGGTTGAGCACGCGGGCGACACATTCTGGAGCGCCAGCGTGTTCGAGAGCGCGCCTCCGCTCACCAGCGAGGAGCTCGCGAGCGCCGGGTCCGACGCGGCGTCTCCGTTCCTCACCCGCCTACATCTGCGCTACACCCCCGCAGAAGCCACGCAGGACGTGGTCATCTACCCGAGCGGGCTCTACGAACCACAAAGCACCTGGTTCCTGACCTACACGGAGGAACTGGATGGGTTGTACCCGGTCTGCGGGGAGGGGATCGTCGGCGACCATGACTGCTCGGAGCCGGTCGAGGACACCGCTGAACCGGGCGTCTGGGGCGATCCGCCGGTGCCCGGCGAAGCGGAAGCCGACGCGGCCGCCACCGGTTGTGCTGGCGCGCCGGCGCTCCTGTTGCTGGCCGCACCAGGGCTGTGGCGCCGGCGCCTCCGCCGTTGACGCTGCTCTTGCTCTTGCTCGCCTGCGCGGGCCTCTCCGACGCCGAACGGGTGCGCGCGTCGGGGGACGCCCCCGACTTCCTCACGGCGATGGACATCTGTCCTGAGGCCGATGGCGCCTGCAAGATGGAGGCGGTGGTCCGCTTTGCCGCGTGGCCCCGCTGCGCCGACGTTCCCCACCCGTGGGACGACGAGTGTCGGTTCCGTCAGGCCGAGGCGGTCGAGCGGACCGATGACGGGCCCGCGGCCTTCGCGCTCTGCCACTCCACCATCTACGAGGTCGGTTGCGCCACCCACGTGGCGGGTCAGCAGGCGCGGCGGACCGAAGCGGTGACCGACGCAGCTGAGCGCTGGGAGCGCCTCGCGCCCCACACCAACGAACGATTCGCCTTCGACTACTGGCGCGGCTTCTGGCGTACCCACATCGACCGCGGCGACGCCCCGGCGATCGAGTCCTGCCCATCGCGGGTGTGTCGCGACGCCGGCGGCCGTGAGATCGAGGCCACCGTGCACACGCTGGCCATTCCGTGTGGCGCCGCGCGCGAGCCGCCCGGATGGATCCCCGCGGGGTCGGTGGCGTCGAAGGCGGCGTGGGATGCGGCGCTGTCCCGGCATTGTGTGGGGGGATAGCGCCGGCCGCCTTCGGACCCGGACTTCCCGGCGCCGGGTGCTCGTTGCGAGCGCGGCGCCCTCCACTTGCCCCCTGCCGGGTCGTTGGGCGGCGGGGCGGCCTCCAGTCGAGCGTCGCGATACCCGCCGTTGGCATGCGCATCGTCACCTGGAACGTCAACGGGATCCGGTCGATCCTCGAACGCGGCTTCCTCGATTGGCTGGGAGGCGAGACGGCCGACATCGTGTGCTTGCAGGAGGTGAAGTCTGCGCCGGGTCAGCTGCCCGCGGTGCTTCGCGCCCACCCCGAGTGGCGCGCCCACTGGCACCTCGCCGAAAAGCCCGGGTACTCGGGCACGGCGCTGCTCGTACGGAAGGGCTCCTTGGCCCAGCCGTTCTGGGTGGAGCCGGGCTTCGGACATCCGCGCTACGCGGCGGAGGGCCGGACGCTCGTTGCCGAGCTCGGCGATCTGCTCCTCGTCTGTGCCTATTTTCCCAAGGGCTACGAGGATGATCCCGACCGGCTGGCCTACAAGCTGGACTACACACGCGACATGGTCGCGTGGGTGAGCGCGCGCCACGCCGAGGGCCGCGCCGTGGTGCTGTGCGGCGACTTCAACATTGCGCACCGCGAGCTCGACCTGGCCCATCCGCGCGAGAACCGTCGTACCAGCGGATTTCTGCCGCAGGAACGCGCGCTCGTCGACGGGTTTTTGGCCGCGGGCATGGTCGACGCCTTCCGCGAGGGCTGCGCCGAAGGCGGCCACTACACCTGGTGGAGCCACCGGGCCGCCGCGCGCGAACGGAACCTGGGCTGGCGCATCGACTACTTCCTGGTGAGCCGCCCGCTCTTGCCTCGGGTACGCGGGTCGCACATCCACCCGGAGGTCCAGGGTTCGGACCACTGCCCGGTTTCGCTGGACCTCCACGGGATCTGAGCTGCACAGAGATAGTGGCCCCCGATGCGCACGCTCGCGGTGTTCTGTGGGTCTCTGGTCGGGGTTCGGTCGGTCTACGCGGAGGCGGCGATCGCGCTGGCCGACCAGTTGGCGTTGAGGAAGATGCAGCTCGTCTACGGCGGCGGTGGCGTAGGGATCATGGGAATCCTCGCCGATGCGGCGTTGGCGCGCGGGGTGCCCGTGATCGGAGTCATCCCCGCCCACCTCGATGAAAAGGAGGTTGGCCACTCCGGGCTCACCCGGCTGGAGGTGGTGCCATCGATGCACGTGCGCAAGGCCCGCATGGCCGAGCTCGCTGACGGTTTTGTCGCGCTTCCTGGAGGCGTCGGCACGCTCGAAGAGCTCTTCGAGGTGTACACCTGGGGGCTACTGGGACTGCATCAGAAGCCGGTTGCCGTGTTGGACATCGCGGGCCTCTGGGCGCCCCTGCTTGGCGCGGTCGACCACCTCGTGGCAGAGGGTTTTGTGCGCCCCGTCGACGGCGGCCGGCTCCTGCGCGGCACTGAGCCCGCAGCGCTGCTCGATGCGATGGCGGTGTGGAAGGCGCCGGCCGACATCAAGTGGATGAACCGGCCCGAGGAGGCCTGACGGCGCCAGGAAACGCCGTCCAGTTCTGCGGCTGCGGGGATGGGGAGAGCGCCACTTCCCGGCGGGTTATTTACCCGCCGGGAGCCGGAGGCCGACGGCTTGCCGGCGGCCGGAGGGAATGGCGCGGTAGGGGAAGGGGCGGGTGCCCCTTCCCCTCGGTACGTGATACCGGGCCGCCATGTTCGAGCTCCCGGACGACATCCAGGAAATCCAGAAGCTGGCGCGCGACTTCGCCCGGAGCGAGGTGCTGCCGGGGGCCCAGGAGCGCGATCACTCGCACAGCTACCCCGCGGCGCAGGTCGCCAGCCTCGCCGAGATGGGCTTCATGGGGATGTGCGTCCCCGAAGCGTTTGGCGGGGCGGGGATGTCCACGCTCGCCTACGTCGTGGCGCTGGAGGAGATCTGCTACGCCGACGCCTCGGTGGGCGTGACCATGAGCGTGAACAACTCATTGGTGTGCTGGCCGATCCTCGCCTACGGCAATCAGGTCCAGAAAGAGAAGTACCTTCCCGACCTCGCCAGCGGCCGCAAGCTCGGCTGCTACGCCCTCACCGAGCCCAACGCCGGTTCCGACGCGGGAGCCCAGCGCACCAAGGCCACACCGGTCGAGGGTGGGTATCAGCTCGACGGTTCGAAGATCTGGATCACCAACGCCCCGAAGGCCCAGGTGTGCGTGGCCTACGCCAACCTTGCGGTCGAAGAACGCCACAAGGGCGTCACCGCGTTCATCTTGGAGGCCGACTGGGCGGGCTACGGCATCGGCAAGCCGGAGGACAAGCTCGGCATCACGTCGTCCTCCACCAGCGAGCTCCACTTCGACAAGCTCTTCGTGCCCGTCGCCAACCGGCTCGCAGAAGAGCGCAAGGGTTTTGGCATCGCGATGGCTACGCTGGACGGTGGGCGCATCGGGATCGCCGCGCAGGCGCTCGGCATCGCGCAGCGCGCGTTCGACCTCGCGGTCGCCTACGCCAAGCAGCGCGAGGCCTTCGGCAAGCCCATCGCCGCCAACCAGGCCATTCAGTGGATGGTCGCGGACATGGCCACCCGCATCGAGTCGGCGCGGCTCTTGACGTGGCGGGCGGCGGTCGCCAAGGACAAGGGCGACAAGGCGCGCGCCAGCCACTACTGCTCGATGGCCAAGCTCTCGGCGTCGGAAACCGCCAACTTCTGTGCCGACAAGGCGCTGCAGGTCCACGGCGGCTATGGCTACTCCAAGGAGTACGAGGTGGAGCGGCTTTTCCGGGATGCACGCATCACGACCCTGTACGAAGGGACCAGCGAAATCCAGCGCATCGTCATCTCGCGCAGCTACCTGGCCTAAGCGATGGAGCGCCCCATCCGCGTGCTGATTGCGAAGCCGGGGCTCGACGGACACGACCGCGGCGCCAAGGTGGTGGCGCGGGGCCTGCGCGACGCGGGCATGGAGGTCGTCTACACCGGCCTTCACCGCACCCCGGAACAGATCGTGCGCGCCGCGGTGGACGAGGATGTCGACGTGGTGGGGCTCTCGGTGCTCTCTGGGGCCCATGATCGCTTGGTCCCGGAGGTCGTGATCGGCCTCCGTGCGGAGGGGCGTGGCGACGCGATCGTCCTGGTCGGGGGCATCATCCCTGACGAAGATGTCGCGGCGCTCCACGCAGCTGGGGTGGCGCTCGTTTTCGGACCCGGCACGGCGGTGGCGACCATCGTCGGCGAGATCAAAAAGCGGGTGTCAATTCGGTGAGGATCTTGTTGCGGGACGGCCCCCAACTCGGTAGCTAAGGGAGAGATTCACGAGCTTGACCGGTCAACACCAAGCACCGCGTGTGGCGGAGCCGCGCCCACAGGCGGCGATGCTCACCCGCACCTCCCGAGAGCTCCTGGGTGACCGGGCGCTCCCAACGGTGCTGCGCCTGCGGCCGGTGCTCTTCGTCCTCGGCGAGGTCGGCTCGGGAAAGAGCACGGTGGCGCGGCGGTTGTTGCCTCCGGGAAGCCACGAGTGCGATGGCGAGTGCATGCGCAAGGGTCTGAACCACGCCGCCCGCCACCGCCTGTGGAGCGACACGCTCCTGGAAAGCCCGGGTCTCCTCCTGGACGGGGTCGACTGTCTCCACCGTCGCTACGGCGCGGTGCGGCTCATCGGAGAACTGCTCCGGCTCCGCGCGGCCGCTGGGCATCGCACGGTGCTGGTGCAAGGGGCGGCCGACATGTCGATTTCGTTGCTTTACCCAGAGCTTCCCTGCGAGCTCCGGGCGTCGGTTCTGCTGCGGTTCCCGGTAGGTGGGGGCCGCCGCCGCTTCGTCGCCCAGGCGTGTCGCGCGCGCGGGTTCGAGCCGGTGCGTGCGCCGGCGGCCTACCAGCTCGAGCCCTGGAGCTACGCGGGGGTGGAGCGGGTGTTGGACGGGCTGGGGTGACGCCTGGGGTGCCCCTACGGCTCGCCCTCGTGCTCGTCATCATCCTCCTCCGGCCGCAGGTACCCGAGCGTCTCCAATTGCTCGCGTTCCCGATCGTTCACGGTCGCCTCGGTGCGGCGGTCCGGATCGTCGCTGCGGTCGCGGGGAATCATGACCGTGCCCGGCTCGACCACGTACCCGGCGCCGCCGGATCGCTCGACCCCCCCGACGCTGCCACGCTTTCCGTTCATGTCCAGGGTCCCGACCGGACAAGGGGCCGCCTCGCATTGCACGAAGATGGTGCCACCTCGGGGCTCGGGTCCTGGCTTGAACACGAAGGAGAGTCGGTCGTCTGAAAGCACGACAGCGCCGATGTCCTGGGCCACCTGCTCCGGTTGCTCGCCCCACTCCACATTGGCGCTGATCATCGCTTTGAGCTCGGGGTCCATGACCTCGGCATGGAAGATCGGGGTCGGGAAGGTGAATGTGGTGCGCGTCGCGTCGGACGGCACACGGATTCGGTAGCCCGGCCGCGTGGGCCAGCCGCTCGCCTTGGCCATTGCCGCATGCATCTGCGAGAGGCTCTTCTGATCCGCATCGGTGGCGAGATTCTTGGCTTCGCCGGCGTCGGCATCCAGGTCGTAGAGCTCCTGGTTTCCACCGGAGCTATGGAGAATATACTTGTACTTCTGGTAGACGACGCCCCATCGATCGCGGTTGTAGCGCAAATGTCCGATTAGCAGCGGGCGTCCGAAGAGCGCGACCTTGAGGGCGTCGACCCCCGACGCGGCGTCCGGGTCCACGAAGGCCCGCAGACTCGTCCCATCGGACCGAGGGCGGCGCGCCAATGGCACGCCCAAGAAGTCGTAGAGCGTCGCGGCGATGTCCACGAGGCCGACATTGTCGGTCACGACGGGCGCGCCCTGCCAGCCACCGGGAGCCCGGATCGCGAGCGGAACATGCACGAGCTCGTCATAGAGCGAGTGATTGTGCTCGTAGGCTTCGTGATCCCAGAACTCCTCGCCGTGGTCGGCGTGCAGGACCGTGAGCGTCTGGCCTGGAAGTTTCTCGATCCCCGAGAACAGGCGCGCGACCTGCTGCGACACGAAGGCCACCTCCTCGTCGTACGCTGCGCGGATCCACTGCTTCCCGGCGTCAGAAAGGCGCTGCTTCTTCATCAGGCTGTAGATGGTCCAGCGGTTGAAGCGGGCTGGAACGTTCTTGGGGCGCTTGTTTACACCTTGAAAGCTGCCTTTGAACGGGTCCGGCGCTTCGTAGATCGTGTGCGGATCCATGATGTGGACGAACAGGAAGCTGTCCTGTCCCTGGTGTGCTTCGGACCACTCGAGCGCCCGATCGACCTGGTCATTGGCCTTCGCGCCGTTTTCGTAGGTCCAGAAGTCCATCCCCTCGGCAAAGCCGAAGCGTGGAACCAGGTGGACGTTTCCGGAGATGCCGGCCGTAGCGAAGCCCTCGGCAGCGAGCACCTCGGCGATGTTGACCGGGTCGGGACTGCTGGGCCAGGCGCCAGTGAACGCAGTGCGGAAGCTCGGTTTGGTCCGCGGCGCCGGCGCGTAGGCGTTGTCGAAGCGGACGCTCTGCCCGAGCCACGCGTCGAGCTCCGGGGAGGTGCTCCGCTTCGCCCCGTTGATGCTCAGCGCGTCCCAGCGCAGCGTATCGATCCCCACGACGACGATATGGCGGGGCGTACTGCCGGTGGTCACGATCGTGGGCGCCGTGACCACCACGAAGTCGCCCGAATCCGTGGCACCACCTGAAGTCGCGACAACGAGAGAGCCCGAGCGAGCCGGGCCGGCCGGAAGCTCCGCGACGACGTCCTGGTGCTCGTCCCCGCCCACGTGGCCCGACCAAATGGAAACGCCGTCCAGGCTCACCTGCACGTCGGCGCCGTCGCCAGCCGTGCGCCCGGTGGTGGGATCGCCCAACAGGGCAACGCCGAAGTGGAGCTGGCCCTGTGCAGGGACCGGGACTGTGAAGGTCGCGGTGGCGGGTGCGGGCAGGTACAGGCCCGGCCGCGTGGTCCGCTCCCGGGTGAAGGTGGTGCCGGCGAAAGCGGCGGCCGAAGTCCCGGCGGTGGCGAAGGACATCTTCCGGGTCATGGCGGCCAGCTCGTCGACGTGGAGTACGACGGCGGTGGGCCAGCTGGTGGGGTTTTCGGGCGCGAGGAGCATCAGCCGGCTGTGATCCACCCACCAACGAATCGCGGGCTCCGTTGCCGGCCCCGACACGGTGCTCTCGAAGGGGATGTCGCGCTCGCCGCGACGCAATCGCGCTCCGAGCGGTGCGTAGTTCGGCTTGGGCATGGCACTGGCAAAGGGGAGGGGCGTGCTGTAGGCATGCCAGCCGTTCTTGCGCACGCCTTCGTCCTTCCACTTTCCCTCGAGCACGAAGCGCCCGTCGCTGACCGGGCTCGTGCCGGCGGAGAAGGCGTACGTTCCATCGGCGAGGTGATCGAGCAGGTGCCAGGCGCTGGCGCCCCCCGGGCGATCCAGCGTGACCGCGGCGGGCGTGGCCGGCGCGGCAGGCGGGGCGTAGTCGACGGGGACTTTTGTGGGGGCGCCGCCGTCGTTGCAGGTACAGGCGAGGCTCAAGAGGAGGAGGGCGGCGAACATGCCGCGGGAGCTAACCCGCTGCCTCGGAGGTCCCCGCCGAACGCGCACGAGACCTCGCGGAGCGCGCAGTCATAGACGCTGGCGCGCCGACCGGCCGCGCCGCTACATCTGCTTGGTGAGCTCCCCCAAGACGCCCATGCCCATCAGCAGCGCGGTCAGGCCGATCACCGCGAGCGGGAAGACCATGTTGAGCGCCAGGCCGACCCAGGCCATGATCTTGCTGTTCCCCTCGGGCTTCTGCACCAGGGCGACGACACCGCAGATGGCGCCGGCGAGCCAGAAGAAGAACCCGAGCCAGCCGATGCACAAGAAGCTGCCGCAGCAGTACACCACGGTGCCGACAACGCCGAGGATCAGCGATGCGATCGCGAAGGGATTCGGGCTTTGAGGTGCAGCGTAGTCGGGGAGCGCGTCCATTCAGGGTCCGGGAGGGCGGCGATTGTATTGCACTGAGTTTGCAAAGGCGAGCCCGATGAATCCGGCGCCGATCAGGCCGGTGACGACCTCGGGAATGTGGGCCACCGCTTGCAGGAACATGATGGCAGCCAACGCCAGGATGGCCCAGAACGCGCCCGCCTCCAGATAGCGGTACTCGGTCAGGGTGCCTTCGTCTACCAGCCAGATGGTGAGGCTCCGCACGAACATCGCCCCGATCCCGAGCCCAAGCGCAATCACGATGAGGTTGGTGGAGAGCGCGAACGCGCCGATGACCCCGTCGAAGGAGAACGATGCGTCCAGCACCTCCAGGTACAGGAAAGACCCCAAACCGGAGCGCACGACCACGCCGGTGGTCCGGTCCCCATTGTCCTCCAAGAGGGCGCTGATCCCGTCCACCGCGATGTAGCTGAGCAGGCCGAACATTCCGGCGACGATGAATTCCAGCTGCCCCTCTGGGGGCAACCAGCGCGACACGCCGTACAGCACCATCATCACCAGCGCCAGTTCGACCGCCTCGATCTTTCCGAGCCTGTTGAGGGGACGCTCGAAGACCTCGAGCCAAAATTCGTCCCGCTTGTGCGGATGAAGTGCTTGAGACCGACCATTGCCAGGAAAGCGCCGCCAAAAGCCGACACGGTCAAGTGCGCGCTGGTGAGGACGCGGGCGTACTCGGCGGGGTCGGTCGCGGCCATCATCACCGCCGCCCACGGCGAAATCTGGGCGATCACCGCGACGATCACCAGCGGAAACACCACGCGCATCCCAAAGACGGCGATCGCGATGCCCCAGGTGAGGAAGCGGCGCCGCCACACGGCGTCCATGTCGCGCAGCACGGTGGCGTTGACCACGGCGTTGTCGAACGACAGGCTGACCTCGAGCACGCCGAGCACCGCGACGATGAACAGCGTCTGGAGCACGGCCGCACCGGTGCCACCATTGTCCCAGCCCACCCAGGCGGCAACAGCCAAGGCGACGAGCGTGAAGATGATCGAACCGGAGAAGTACTTCGCGAACAAGAGCGGCCGGGGAGGGCCGCAAACATGGCGCGGCCGACCCGCTTCGGCAAGGGATAGGCGGTGATGAGGGTTCAGTTTGGTCCACAACATCGCGACCGCGGCGCAGATGCAGGCCCTGGGCGAGCGGCTCGGGGCGGTGCTGTTCGTCGGCGCGGTCGTCCTGGTCAACGGCGGGCTCGGCGCCGGGAAGACGACGTTTGCGCAGGGGGTCGCCCGAGGGCTCGGGGTAACGGGCCTGGTCACGAGCCCCACCTTCGCGCTGGTCAACGAATATCCGGAGGCGCGCGTCGCCTTTCGCCACGCGGACGTCTACCGGCTGGGCCACCCCGACGAGCTCATCTCAGCCGGCATTGCCGAGCGCATCGGTGCCGATGGTGCCTGGCTCGTAGAGTGGGCGGAGCGCTTCGGCGCGGCCTGGCCAGACGGGCGGCTGGAGGTGCGGATCGAGGGGGCCGGCCAGGGGAGGCGGGTCTGTTTCGTCGCCACGGATGCTCGCCACCAGGCCTTGCTGCGCACGCTGGCTTGACGTCGCTGGCGCGGTGTCCATCCTGCGCGCCGTGCACCCCGACGCCGTCCTTCCCCGCCCACCACGCGCGCTCGTCCGCCTCGATCGGTGGGCGATCGAGCGCCTGACGCTCGCGGTCATCCCGCTCCGCCTTGGTGCGCGGGCGGAGCGCGCGCTGGTGGGCCTCGTCATCATGAGCTTCGCCGCCGCGCAGTTGCTGCCCCCCGAAGCCGCCGCCGTGCCCAGCCGGGTGGTCCACATCGCGGGGATCGGTTGGGTGGATGCGCGCGCCGCTGCGGGCCTTCCGGCGACCGCGCTTGACGGGGAGCAGTGGACCCTCCGTGGTGTCGAGGCGGCGCCTGTAGGGCGCATCGAGCCTGCTCCCGTCGAGCTGACAGCGGCGACGCGCAGCCTCGCGGCCGGCGCGAAGCTCTCGCTCAACCGCGCCACCGCCGAAGAGCTGGAGGCGCTGCCGGGCATCGGTCCGGCTCTCGCCGCGCGCATCGTGGCCGCACGACCCTTTGGCACCGTCGCGGCGCTGGATCGGGTACGTGGCATCGGCCCGCGCACCTACGCCAAGCTGGCGCCACTCTTGGAGCTGTGAGTTGATCTACCTGGACTACAACGCCACCGCGCCCTTGCTTGCCCGGGCCCGGGCGGCGATGGAGCCCTGGTGGGGTGTCCCGGCCAACCCCAGCGCGGCGCACCGGCTGGGCCGCGACGCCGCGATGGCCGTGGATCGGGCCCGGCAGCTTGTCGCCGACCTCGTCGCGTGGCCTAGGGACGGCGTGGTCTTCACCAGCGGCGCGTCGGAGAGCAACGCCACCGTCTTCGCGAGCGGCCGTTGGGCGGCTTCGGCGGTGGAGCACCCGTCGGTCCGGGCGTGGGCGGCGTCGGTTGTTCCCGTCGACGAGCAGGGAGTCATCGACATTGCGGCGCTCGCGGAGCTTCACGACATCGACGGCGTGAGCGTGATGTACGCGAACAACGAGACGGGTGTCATCCAGCCGGTGGCCGAGGTCATCGCGTTGGCCCGGAAGCGGGGGCTCCGGGTGCACGTCGACGCGTCGCAAGCGCCGGGACGCGTGCCGCTGGGCCCGTTGGCGGGCGCCGACTTCGTGACGTTGGCGTCGCACAAGCTCGGCGGGCCACAGGGGGTGGGGGCGTTGTGCGTGGCACGGATGACCTCACCGGCGCCGATGGTGCGCGGCGCGGCGCAGGAGCGCGGTTGGCGCGCCGGCACCCACAACGTGGCGGGCATCGTCGGCTTCGGCGCTGCCTCAGTCGTGGCGGGTGCCGAGTGCCTCTCGCCGACGCTGCGAGATCGACTCGAGCGCGGTCTCGTCGGCCTGGGCGGCACCGTCGCGGGGGGCGGAGCGCCGCGCCTGCCGAACACCTCCTGCGTCTCGTTCGGCACTGTGTTGGCCCCGGACCTCGTGGCGGCCCTCGATCTCGCCGGCATCGCCGCCAGCGCGGGAAGCGCTTGCGCATCCGGCGCGGCGCGGCCTTCCTCTGTGCTCCAGGCCATGGGTTTTGCGGGCAGCGGCGTGCGCTTCTCCCTGGGCAGCGGAACCACCCAGGATGAGATCGACGCGACGCTGGCGGCGATGGCCCGCATCCTCCCCGGATTCGTGGACGGATGAGCGGGTCGGTGTACGGTGGGACCGCGATGCTTCGATTCTCACTCGCCGCGAGCTGCTGTTTGACGATGGCATGCGAGGCGACGCACGATCCGCCCGACAGCGGCCCGCCCCAGGCCGAGCCGCTTCCCGCGGCCACGGTGAGGTTGATGCCCACCGGCCAGGCCAACCTGCTGGTGCCCATCCACCTCGGCCTCGACCCGACCAGCCGCCGGCTATACGTCAGCAGCAACGGCCTGCCGACCCTGGCCGAGGTCGATCTCGACGCCGGCGCGCTGGTGGCCGTACACGACCTCCCCGAGATGAGCGCGCTGCACCCGCTGCTGGCCGCCGACGAGCTGGGCACGGTCTGGTTGGGCTTTCAGAAGGGGGCGCCGCTCGCGGCCTTCGACCCGGCCACGGGCGTGTACACCGTGGTTGACGTTGCCGTCGACCAGGTCCACGCGCTGGTCGCCGTCGAAGGTGGCGGCGCCGTCGCCGCGGGGCGCGCAACGGCCGGAGAACATGACGTGCTCCTGGCGCTCGTCGACGATCGCGCTCCGCTCCAACTCGACCTCGATGGGTTGATTCTCGCCCTGGACCCGGCCACCAGTGGCGGCGTCAACGCCCTGGTCTCCGATTCCCGCGCCTCGCCGCCCGCGGCCGTGCTGACCCTTTCGGCGGACACGCTCGCCGAGGTCGCGCGGTGCACGCTCGCTGAGGGGCAGGACGCGTCTTGGGGCTTTTCCTGGTTCGACGAGCTGCCCGGCGTTGGGTTCGCGATCGCGCAGGGCTCCTCGGTGGCCACGCTCGAGTGCAGCACTGGGGTCTGGACCAGCGCGCGGATGACCGGCGAGAACTACGCGGTCTTCGGGTTGGCGGACGCCACCTTCGTCGTGCTCGACCGCGTCGGCGGCGCGGACCGTAATTGGGGACTGGCCCGGACCTACGACGGCGACCTGGCCGAGGTCAGAGAGGCCGTTCAGGTGGGCAAGAACAGCGGCTACGGCGCGCGCGACCCGGTCACCGGCCTCGTCTGGATGAACTCCGAGGGCACGGGCGAGGTCTGGGCGTGGCGACCGGAGACGGGCGAGGTGGAAGCCAAGGTGCGGCTCGGCTCCCACATCGAGTCGATCGCCATTGACCCCGCCAACGCCGACATCGTTGTATTCAGCGGGCGCCTGGCCTCGAGCTACGGCTTCGCCAACCTTCGGACCGGCGAGCTCGTGACCGTCGAGGACACCCTCACGTGGCCGGTCTCTCCATGTTTCCTCGGGTCGCGACTTTTCATGCTCGACGAGCTGACCAGCACCGTGGTCGAGCTCGATTCCAGCACGCTTTCGGTGCTCCGGACCTTCGATGTCGGGCTCGGGGCCAACTCGACGCTGACGCTCTCCGACCTTGCTGCGGACGCGGATCGGGGGTGGCTGTACGTCAGCAATGGCGGCACCGGCGCGGTCGCCGCGTTGGATGTCGACGCCGGGACCATCGCGGGGACCTGGTCGCTCTTCGGAGCGGCCCCCGACGTTGACACGCCCGGCCGACTGGAGCTGGTCGTTGCTGCCGGCGGACTCGTCGCGCTGCGCAACAGCGACGGGGAACTGCGCCGGCTGGATCCCGACAGCGGCGGCGTCACCGAATCCACGGCCGATGCTCGCTCGACCCACTTCGTGGTTCGCGGCCACGCGCTCGACAGCCTGACCCTCTCGGACGATGGTGCCCGCGTGTGGTCGGGCCCCTGGGCCTTCGATGCCATCACGCTGGCGGCTGCGGAGTCGCTCGCTGACGACGTGCTCGTGCTCCGTGATGCCGGCGATGACGGCCTCATCGCCTGGTCGTCCATCGCATCCCAGGTCCTTCGTCTGGACGCGCAGCGGGTGGTCACCTCGACCGCGGCAACAGCGGCGGCGCCGTGGGGGTTCCCAGGATTCGCGGTCCGAAGCGCCGACGGCGACGAGGGCGTGGTGCTCGGGAGTTACGACCGCGCCGAGTTGCAGTACGTCCCGGTAGAGGAGCCCTGATGCGAATCGTGTGCGCGATGTCCGGCGGTGTCGACAGCTCGGTGGCAGCGGCGCTCCTCAAGGAAGCGGGGCATGAGGTCATCGGCGTCCACATGAAGCTGCATGAGGCCGAGGGCGGCGGGCCCGGCCACTGTTGCGGGCTGGACGACGCGTGGGATGCCCGTCGGGTTGCGAATACCCTGGAAATTCCGTTTTACGTCATGGACCTCCGGCAGGCCTTTCAGGAGGCGGTCGTCGATGATCTGGTCAAGAGCTACGTCGCGGGGTTCACCCCGAACCCGTGCGTGCAATGCAACGGGGTGTTGAAGTTCCACGTGCTCCTGCGTCGCGCGATGGCGCTCGGCGCCGAGGCCATCGCCACCGGACACTACGCGCGCACCGAGGACGGACGCCTCTACGCCGCCGTGGACGGCGACAAGGACCAGTCCTACTTCCTGCACCCGGTCACCGCCGAGGCGCTCCGGAAGACCCGTTTCCCGCTCGGCGGATTCTCCAAGCCCGAGGTGCGGGCGCACGCGCGCCGCCTGGGGCTGGTCACCGCCGAAAAGGCGGAGTCGATGGAAGTGTGCTTCATCCCCGATCACGATCACGCCCGATTCGTGGCCGAAGCTCGGCCGGAGCTTGACGGGGCGGGAGACATCGTGGACGACTCTGGGAGAGTCTTGGGCCGCCACGATGGCTACTGGCGCTACACGCTTGGTCAGCGTCGCGGCCTCGGTCTGGCCGGGGGTCCCTGGTACGTATTGGAGGTCGACGCCGCTCGGGCCCGGGTGGTCGTGGGGACGGAGGCCGGGTTGGCGTCCACCTCGATCCTCGCGCGTGGACCGAACTGGTTGCGCGCTCCGGACGCGCTCATCGGCCGGCCGTTGCACGCCCGGGTCCGCCACCGCGGCGCGCTCGCTCCCTGCACGATCGTCACCGCCGACCCGCTTCAGATTGAGCTGTCGGCGCCGGTCCGTGCGGTCACGCCGGGACAGTCCGTGGTCGTCTACG
The DNA here is from genome assembly GCA_947490345.1 of Deltaproteobacteria bacterium. GTDB lineage: Bacteria > Myxococcota_A > UBA796 > UBA796 > SXON01 > SXON01. The sequence continues at coordinate 19,746 of CANLGL010000057.1, read as the reverse complement.
ACGCAGACGAGGTGGTGCTTGGCGCCTTCATCCGCCGTGCATCGGACGCGGCCGCAGTCGCCGCCACCGCAGCGGTACCGTGACCCTCGGCTACCGCTTTACTGACGAGGCACTCCTGACCCTCGCGCTCACCCACCCCAGCGCCGTCGCGGAGAGCGGCGCCGCCAACAACCAGCGGCTGGAGTTCCTCGGCGACGCGGTCCTGCAGTTGCTCGTGACCGACTGGCTGGTCGCGACCCATCCGAGTTGGCCCGAAGGCCGCCTGTCCAAAGCGCGCGCTGCGGTCGTACGCAAAGAAACGCTCGCCGCGCTGGCCGATCATTTCGAAATTCCCGCGGCGCTGCTGCTCGGCGTCGGCGCCCAGCGGGACGGCACCCGGCAGAGCGTGAACGTCCGGTCCGACGCGCTGGAGGCCGTTCTGGGCGCGGTGTATCTGGACGGAGGCCTCGGTCCGGTCCGTGCCCTGTTGATTCCGGCGCTGATGCCCTGGTTGCAGCTCGCGGACGAGGCAGTCAATCCTCGCAGCACGCTTCAGGAGTGGGCGGCGGCACGGAGTCTTCTCCCTCCGGAGTACCGGGATGTCGGCGCCACCGGACCGGCCCACGCGCAGCGGTTCGACTGTGAAGTTCACGTGGCCGGGCAGGTATTTGGACCGGCCTCAGGAGCGAGCCGACGTGCGGCCATGGCCGCCGCCGCGACGCTGGCGGTCGCCGTCCTCCTGCCTCGAAGGCCTTGACTCCGCGCTGACGGAGGGTGACGCTGCTCGCTGGAGTCGCGATGAAAGACCCGGTCGTCGTCGACGGACGCTGGACGCTCGGTGCGCTGCTCGGCAAGGGCGGCAGCGGCCGGGTGTGGCGGGCACGCGATGCGATCTCAGGGCAAGAGGTCGCGCTCAAGTTGGTTCGGGTCAACTCCACGGAGCACCAGTCTCGGGTTGAGCGCGAGATCCTCGCCATGCGACTTTTGCGCCTGCCCGGCATCGTGCAGCTTTTGGACACCGGGTTCTACCTCGGTGAGCCGTACATCGTGATGGAGCTGGCGCCGGGGGCGCACTTCCCCGGGGCGAGGGCGGTTCGCACGTGGGATGTGCTGCGCGCGCCGACGCTGCGGCTGTGCGAGGCCTTGGGGCGGGTGCACGCCATGGGCATCGTCCACCGGGATCTGAAGCCTGCGAACGTGTTGGTGGATGGCAAGGACCACGTCACCATTCTCGACTTCGGGCTGGCCAAGGGCACGCCGGGGGAGGCGACGACCACCAAGGTGGGCACCTTTGTCGGCACGCCCCGCTACCTGGCACCCGAGCAGCTCGCGGCGGAGACCGTCGACGCGCGTGCGGACCTGTTCGCCCTGGGCGTCATGCTCTTCGAAGCCTTGTCCGGAGAGCCCCCTTTCGCGGACGCGGACTTCATGAAGCGCATGGTGGCCTCCCAGGAGTGCCAACGGCTGAGCCTCGACGAGATCGCGCCCGAGGTGCCGCGTGGCATCCGCAACGTCGTCCACGCGCTCTTGTCGCACCGTGCCACCGAGCGCCCCCAGAACGCGTTGGACCTTTACGCCCTCCTGTCGGCAGGCGGGGAGGGCTGGGAGGAGGAGCGCTTCCGACTTCCGCTGATGGGAGTGGCCGCGACCATGGCTGAGGTGGTCGGAACGGTTGTGGCCGGCCGCTCGATGCAAGTGGGCGGGCCCGGGGGCAGCGGCCGCACACGTTTCGTGCGGGAGCTCCGCGCCCGGCTGGAAGCCGTCGGCGTCGAGGCGATGAATCACCACGTCAGGCCGGCGCCCGCTCAGCGCCCTGGCGCTGGCCTTCGACGCGGCGACCCTCCTCGCGGGACCGGAGGCGGCTGAGAAAGCGCTGCGGCGGCGCTTGGAGGCGGGCGACGTGCTTCTGGTCGACTGCCCGGACCAGCTCGACCCGTGGACCGCCCGCATTCTGAACCGGCTCAGCGGTGTCGGCATCGTGGTGTCGGTGGGGGTGTCCGGCGCCATCCCGACGCTCGGACCCCTGACGAGCTCGGACCTCATGGAGCTCTTTGAAGGTCCGGATCACTTTCTTCACCTGCGCGAGGATGCGGCGAGCCTGGTGCTCGAGCGCACCCGGGGCGTCGTTGGCCGCGTCGAGCGTGAACTCGACGCGTGGTTGGCGGGTCGGCTTGCGCAGCGCCGGGGGGGACTGATCGCGGTCGATCGGCCCACCCTGGATCAGATTGCCAGCGCCCCTCCATTCGCCTTCTGGCCCGCTACCAACGCGGTCTTGGAGCTGGATGACCACCTCCGGAGCGTCTTGAGCTGGGTGGTGCTCGCAGCGGGCGCCATCACGGCGGCCCAGCTTGCCGAAGCCACCGGGCGGCCGGAGTGGGAGGTCGAGGTGGGCCTGGACGAGCTCCTACGTCTGGGGGTGGTCGGGCGTCTGGGCGAGTCTGGTTGGTACGCGCTGGTGGCGCCTCCGGGACTGCAACGCGCGCTCGACTCCGATGCCGGTGATGTCCATCGACGGCTCGCACGGGTTTTCCCCGCAGGCAGCGAGGCGCGGTTGCGGCAGCTCCTCTCGGCGGGTGATCTGGCCGAGGCCATCGGTTGCGCGGCGGCGGCGGCCGAGCTTGCGTTGGCGCAAGGTCGGGCGGGCCGCGCGTTGGGCACGCTGGTCGGCGTGCTCGGAAACGCCCGCGGTCCCGGCCTGGACGCGGGAATCGAGGTCGCCGTTCCGCTCCTGTGTCGCGGGGCGATCCGAGAAGGAACGGCGGATGCGCTGAGGGTCGCCGCGCACTGCTTGGATCGCCTTGGGGGCGAGGCGGCCGCGGAGGGTCTCCGCCTCCTCAAGGCAGAGGGACTCTCGTCGCGGGGCCAGCATGCCGAGGCGATGGCCGCGATCGCCGGGTCGGCCGCGCCCGCCGACCTGGATCTGCATCTCGCCACCGCCGCCATCGAGCTGCGCATGGCGGTGCGGGAGGGGAAGGAGCCGGCTCGTGCCACGCTGGCCCGGCATCAGCGCCGGTTTGGGGCCTACCGAAGTGCGCGGTCGCGGTTGGCGACCTGGGGTGGCATCGTGGCGTACGCCGCGGGGGACTACGCCGGGGCCGCGGAGCTCCATCGTCTTGCGGGCTCACTCGCATCGGGACACGAGATGCTGACCGCGAGGGTGAACCTGGTGGTCGCGCTGCTCGACTGCTTTCGGCCGGGCGAGGCCGCTGTGGAGGCCGAGCGCCTGCGCGACGATGCTCGCGGGCTTCGCGCGCCACGGATGGAGGCGCACGGGGAGACGCTCCTGATGGTCGCCCGCTACCGCTCCGCCCAACCGGTGAGCCTTGACGATGAACTGGTCGCGGCGTCGGCCATGGTGTCCATGGATATGCGACACTCCAACCTCTGTCTTACCGGAGCCGCTGACGCTTGGCGCAACGGCGATCTCGCTCGGGCACAGAGCCTCGCCCGGAGCGCGGAAGCGGCGGCGCGGGAAGCCCGACGGCCCGATCTGACCCTGCTCCCCCGCGCCCTGCGAACCGCTCTCGGCGACACGGATTCGAGCAGCCTGGCGCTCAGCGGCGACATCGCCGTCAGCAAGTTGCCACGTCAGGCTGTGCAAGCAGCGGGACTTCTCGCCGCCGCCGGCGCTTGGACGGGGCCCATTCGCGCCGAGTGGCCGGACTCGGTGCCGCGAGACTTTGTCGCCACGCGGCTTGAGGTCTTGAGCCTGGGGGAAGCGGTGGAGCGACTCGGCTGAGCGGCTTTCGCGTTAGCGGCGCGCCATGGCTCACCGCACCGGAACTGTCGCGCTCGTCGGACGCCCGAACGCGGGAAAGAGCACCTTGCTCAACCAACTCGTCGGCGCTCGGATCGCGGCGGTGTCCCCGCGCCCGCAGACCACCCGCAACCGCATCATGGGCGTGGTCACCGTCCCCGGCCTTCAGGCCGTCCTGGTTGATACGCCTGGGCTCCACGGGGCCAAGAGTGAGCTCAATCGCCGGATGGTGATGGCGGCCGAGGCTGCCATGGCCGAGGTGGACCTGCTCTGCTGGATCGTAGACGCATTTCGGCCGCATGACGAAGAGCTCGCGGCGCGCTTCGCCGGTAAAAAGGTAGTCGTGGCGCTGAACAAGGTCGACGGTTTCGCCGACAAGCCCAAGCTGTTGCCGCTGATGGGCGCCTACGGCCAGAATGGCGTGGTGGTGCCGATCTCAGCGCTGACGGGGGAGGGGACCGACACCCTGTTGGGCGAGTGGGCCAAAGCGCTCCCAGAAGGCGAGGCGCTGTACCCCGACGACCAGATCACCGACGCCCATGAGCGCGACATCTGCGCCGAGTTGGTGCGCGAGCAGGTGTTCTTGCTGTGCGGCCAGGAGATCCCGTACGTCACGGCGATCGAGATCGAGGGCTTCGACGAAACCCGGCGCAACGAAGGCTACGTCACGATCCACGCGCGGATCATGGTTGAGAAGCAGAGCCAGAAGGCCATCGTGGTCGGGGCGGGCGGGAAGATGATCAAGCGCATCGGCACCGATGCCCGCAAGCGCATCGAGGCGCTTCTGGACGCCAAGGTCGACCTCCGGCTCTTCGTGGTCGTCGAAAAGGACTGGACCGCGAACCCCCGGCTCCTCCGCGAGCTCGGCTACACCGGCGAATAGGTGCGCTGGGGCATCGTCGGTGCCGGCACGGGGGGATTGGCGTCGGCGCTTCTTTTGGCGCGGCAGGGGCACGAGGTCACGCTCTTCGAGCGCGTTGCCGAGCCGACCGCGGTGGGCGCCGGGCTGCTTCTGCAGCCGACAGGGCTCGCAGTCTTGCGGCGACTCGGGCTCTTGCAGCGGGTGCTCGCGCACGGGTCGCGCGTCGACCGCCTGTGGGGCCTGACCGCGGGCGGGCGCATGGTCCTGGATCTGGCCTACGCGGACCTCAGGCCCGACCTCTTCGGCCTCGGCATCAACCGCGGGGCGCTATTTTCAGCGCTCTGGGACGCGGTGTGCGCCGAGCCGACGATAAACCGTCGTGTGGGCGTCGACGTTCGCACGCTCCGCGAGGATGATGATAGCGCCACGATCGAGGGCGAGGCCTTCGATCGTGTCGTCATCGCCAGCGGCGCCCGGACCCCAATGCGGCCGCCGAAGGCGCGGGCGACGCCGTACCCCTGGGGCGCGCTCTGGTTCGTCGCAAAGGCAGACCCCATGCCCGGCGTGCTGTACCAGCGGTACCGCGACACTCGGAAGATGATCGGCCTGCTGCCCAGCGGTGACGGCACCGTGAGCGTCTTCTGGAGCTTGCGTGCCGACGCGCTCGAGGCCTGGAAGGCTGCTGGTCTGAGCACCTGGAAGGACGAGATGGCCACCCTGATGCCGGAGGTCCCGCTCGGGGATCTCCGGGAGCCTGAGCAGGTAATCTTCGCGCCCTACTTCGACGTCGTGGCGCCGGCCTGGCACACCAAGCGCATGGTCTGGCTTGGAGATGCGGCCCATGCCATGAGCCCGCAGCTTGGCCAGGGGGCGAACCTCGCACTGCAAGACGCTGCCGCGCTCGCGGACTGCGCCGACCTCGCCGACTACAGCCAGCGGCGTAGGGCCCAGGTCGGCTTCTACAGCATGGCGTCCCGCGCACTCACGCCGTTCTTCCAGTCCAGCCTGCCCATCCTGGCGCCCCCGCGCGATCTGGTGGCCGGGCCGCTCAACGCCTGGGGGTGGTACCGCCGCCAGATGTTGGCCTCGCTCGCCGGTATCAAGACTGGGCTCTTCAGCGAGATGCCGCTGCCGGGGTGAGCGAGCGGCGGGCGACCAAATTGACAGGACCCGGCGCTTGGCCAGGACGCGCGCCCACAAATAGTGTTGTGCGAAACCGTAATAACCGCTGGCCGCGAACGCGAGCTTGTCGTCGGCTTGCACGTAGGCGTCGGTGGAGAGGCTCACGCCGTGGTCGGTGGCGGTGACGACCGCGTCGTCTCCCCTGAACCGCATCGTGTGCCGCGCCTCGTAGCCGACCAGCGTCGTGAGGGAAAATTGCTTCGGTCGCCAGCGCATCCCTAAGCCCAGGCACCAGCTCATGGGCGATGCTCTTCACGGTCGTGCCGGCGGCGAGCATCCGGAGCACCTGAAATTCTCGATTGGAAAGGGATTCGTGCGGCGGGCGACCGAGGTCGGTCTTGAGGCTCCCGACCAGACGTTCGGCCATTCCCGAGCTGACGTAACGGCCGCCGGAGAGCACCTTCTGCACCGCGTGCAACAGCTCTTCGGGCGCACTGCCCTTGGTGATGTAGCCGGAGGCCCCCGTACGAAACGCCCTCACGGCGTACTCCTCCTCCCCGTACATCGTCATCACGAGCACGGGGAGGTTTGGGGACATTGCGTGGATTTCCGCGAGCGCGTCCAGCCCGCTGCGCCCGGGAAGGGAGATGTCCAGCACCACGATATCCCACGGCGAGGTCCGAACCGCCTCAACAGCTTCAGCCGCGGTGGTCGCCTCGCCAAAGGTCATGCCCGGGTACTCGTCAGCCAGCATTCGCCGAAAACCAGCTCGGACAATCGCGTGGTCTTCGACGAGGAGGAGCTTCACTGGGCAACTCCGCGGACGCGTGGCAGCGTGACCGTCGCCACCGTTCCCTGGCCCGGAGTTCCTTCGATGTTCCAGACACCGCCGAGTAGTTCCACCCGCTCCCGGATGCCGAGAAGCCCAAACGAGCGATGCCATCGTCGGTCGTCGTGATCGCGATATGGTAGTCGATCAGACCGTCGAGGAACGGGGTGATGAAACCCTCAAAGCCGCTGGCGAGCATCGCCTGGTACGGCTCCATGGACGAGGAGTTGTCGACCACCAGCAGCACGTCGACCGACGCCTGTTCGGGAACGTCAAACTGATCCCCGCCCTCGACGGGGGCTTGCCCGTAGTCCGAGCACGCTGAAAGGAGGAGTGAGATGGGAATCGTGGACATGCTCGGCTCCTAAGCAATCCTCGTGCCGCCAAGGGTCCGCGTAAAAGGTCCCAGAATGTAGGAGAGTAGCGAATCCGTGGATGTGGGGCATGACCCGCGGACGTCCGCGGACATCACTGGAGTGTGCGAAGCGACGGCAACCCGGGCTGCTCACCGGAGCGCACCCATATCGTGTACTTGACATAATATACATTATCGGAAGTGAGGGTGAGGGGGGATGCTGTGGGTTGCGGCCAGGCCACTCACTCACCATCAACGCCCTGGCGTGACCCAGTCGGCCGGCGGCGGGGGCGTCGCCCCAGGTCGTCCCGCCAGGGCGTAGAGCACGCCGCCGTTACTGAGCGCGTAGATCTCGTCGCCGACCACCGCCGGTGCGACCCCGAACCCGGTAAGCAGAGGCTCGGGATCGAGCTTCCAGAGCTGTGTGCCCGCTTCGGGGTCAACCAGGAAAAGGGTGCTGTCGGTGCTGGCGACGAGGATGCCGAGCGGCGTGACCTGGGGCGCCAGAAGCGGCCCCGAAGTCGCCGAGTCCCACGTCCACGCCAGCGCACCCGTGCGGGTGTCGATCCTGCGGAGCTTGCCGTCGCTGCCGGGGTGGTAGCAGGCGTCACCGCTGAGCGTGGCCGCCGCGGCCGAACCGGCGTCGATGCGCCACGAGGGTGTCCGCGACTCCAGGCCAAGGTGAACCAGCGGTTTGGTGTAGCCGGCCACCAGCACAGCCCCATCGCCTACGAGCACGACGGGAGCGATCAGATCGGGGTAGGTCCCCTCCCCCACCTGGGCCTTCCAGCGCTCGCTGCCGGTGGCCCGGTCGAGCGCCACGAGGAAGCCGTCGGAGAAGCCGACAAATGCGGTGTCGGCGGAGAGGGTGGGCGCCGGAGCACCGAAAAGCTCCAACGACGCGGCGCGTGCCACGTCGAGCTTGTGTTCATACCGCCACCGCAATTCGCCGGTCGCCGCGTCCAGCGCGAAGACCAACTCGTCGACGTTGGTCACGTACAGCACACCGTCGGCAAGCGTAGGCGTATTGACCACGGGGGCGCCGCTGTAATGCTCCCAGTCCCGACGCCAGGCGCCGTCACGACGCGAATAAGCGCTGGTGTATCCGGCGCTGTCTGAGAAGATGACCCGGTCCTCGCCGAGGAGGATGGGCGTGGTGCCCACCGGTGCGCGCGCCTCGAGCAGGCTGCGAATGCGGCCATCGCCGCGATCGAGCACGAGGAGACCGCTCTGGCCGCTGTAGCCGATGAAGATCTCTCTTGCCGAGACGGCAGGGCCGCCCGGCTCGGTGGGCGTGGCCACGTTCGGGACGAGCCCGGGCAGGTGCACCGCCCAGCGAACCACGGGCATGGCTGACAACGGAACATCCGCACGCGCTGCGACGGGCGCGGGGCTGGGGATGCCGAGGCCAGAGGCCAGCCAGGCGGCAGAGAGCGGTCCTGAGATGCCCATGGCTACGGCGTTCCCGCGGGAACAGCCGCTGGCTCGACCTTGGGCTTCGGCTTGCCGAGTCGCGACGCGAGCGCGCCCAGCGAGGCGACATCGCCGCTCTTTGGGAAGCGCGTTTCGATTTCAGTGTAGGTGGTCGCCGCCGCGTCGGCCTTGCCGCCGTCGAGCTGGACGCCAGCGAGGCGAATGAGCGACTGTTCAGCGAAGAAACCGCTGTATCGGCCCGCCATGTCACGAAGCCGCGCCTCGGCCTCATCCTGCTTTCCTGCGTCGGAGAGCGCCCGGACGGCGCTGGTATCGGCGGCAAAGCTGATCACCGACTTCCCGCCCGCCGCAGACGCTTTTTCGCCAGCCGCCTTCGCGGCGTCGGGCTTGCCAGCCCGCGTCCACGCCTCCTCGGCTTTGAGCCACGCCACGACCGCCGCGTCGCCAGAATTGGAGGCCCCCAGCGCTTCATAGCGGCGTGCACCCTCCTCGAGCGTGGCGGTTCGCTCGGTGTCGGCCGGGTCGTCCTTCGGCGTCATGCCGAACATGGCCATCTGATCGACGGCCGGCATCCGGTAGTCAATCTCGGCGATGGCGCCGTACTGATCCTTCGCACGCCCCGCGGCCCACGAGCTCCACACGCCGTACGCTGCGGAGCCGACGAGGACCAAGCCCAGGGCGTACCCGAAGTAGTGCCAATGGCCGAGGATGAACTCGGAAAACGCCATTTGCGCCTTGACGACGTAGTCTTCGTCCTGCGACTCGGGCGGTTCGGGATGGGGAAGGGGCTTGTTTGGGTCGTCTGTACTGGCCAACACGAACTCGGCGGGCGGCCGTACTAACATGAAACTCAGAGGGAAGGAGCCTGCGGCCCCTTCCCCTACCGTCGCCTACCCTCCGGCCTCCAAGCTACTCTTTCCGGCCTGCGGCGGCGGGCGGGTTGGATAATCCGCCCGCCATGCGACTCTCCCCATCCCGCCCAGCCGCAGAACGGCCTACGCGCGCTCCGCTGCCGGGCGTTTCATGGGTTTGGGAGCCGCTAACGGCAGCATGAGTGACGAACCAGAAACGGGGGAAGGGGCGCACGTGTCCGGCCTTTCCCGGCCGCTAAGCTACGCTTTCCGGCCTGCGCCGCCGGCGCGAGGCATGGGTGCCCAACACGCCCCTACCGCCCGCGATCCTCGAGCGCAGCCAGGAATTCCAACGCGCGCAACCACAGGAAGAACGCACCGCCCAGGGCCTCGGCGTCGAGCCCGGGGAGCTGCACGCGCAGTCGAATGAGCCCGCCGTCGTGAGTCGCTCGCGGAAGGGGGCCCGTCCCCGTCTCCCACACCAGGAGGACCCGGTCGCGCCCTTGCCCGACCGCGTGCATCCACTCCTGGTCGCCCTCAAGCAGGTGGATGGGGAGCGGGCGCGCCGGATGCGCCGGGCTGGGCGCGGCCAACATCGTCGCCTGGGCTCGCGCCGCCCACGCTGCGAATGCGGCGAGAGCTGGCTCGCCGGCGACGTGGGCGATCACGTCGATGCGGCTCTCCTGGGCGAGGCCCCGGAGCGCGCGCGCCAGCGACCACGCTGGATTTTCGGTGATGGGAGCCTGACAGGCCTCCCGCATCGCCTCCGCCCCGACGAGCGCGGCGCGAACGTCCACCCCGGAGAGGCCCGCCGCGACCAGGACGCCGGCCCCGAGGACGCCACGCGTCCCCTCACCGGCCCAAGGGTCCTCGATCCAAACGCCACCCGGCGGCGGTTCGACCGCCTCGCCCCCCTCGGCGCCACACGCCACCCCCACTCGCTTTCCAGCGGCCACGGCCTCGTCGATCGTCGCCTCGACCGCGTTGGTGCCGAGCAACGCGACCAGGGGACCCTCCCCCTCGCCAACCGAAACGCCAAGCGCACGACCCCACGCCCGCGCGGCCGCAAGCGCCCCCGGTTGACCGACGAGCCTGCCGGGTAGCCCGCCGAGCGCAATGATGGCCGCCTGCACGACCTCCGCGCTCGGCAGCGGTGACAACCACGCCGACTCCCGCAACCGCGTCGCCAACGGCGCAAGCGCGGCCACGTCGGCCCAGCGGCGCCGCACGACAGCGGAAGCCAGAAACACTCCGCCTAGGCCGACGACGACGCCGCGGCCCATGCTACTCGCAGGCGGAGAGGTTCACCTGCACCGGCCGCCCCCCCGCCGGGAAACGAACATCCCGGGAGGTCTGGCAAGAGGCGCCGTCCGCCTGGACGAGCTTGAAGGTGTGGACGCCCTCCTCCAGCGTGGAGGAGACGGGCAAGGGCCCCATGTCCCGACCATCGACGAACGCAGCGCCGCCGGTGGGGCCGAAGACCGTGACCAGCCCGGTGACCTTGTCGGCCTGCAAGCGGAACGGCACCGACATGCTCTGCACACTGAGGTTGACCTCGCTCGTTTCTCCCTTGTGTCCGGGTGCCGAGACCTTGACCTTGTGCTTGCCGTAGTCGAGCTCGACGGTCACCGGCGCCGAGCCGCGGGCACGATCGTCGATGGTGACTGTGGCCCCGGCCGGATCGCTGGTGATGGTGAGCTTGCCCTTGGAGGCCGCGGATTCCGAGCCCCAGGGGTTGTCGGAGGTGGTCGTCGTCGTCGCGACGGGGGGCGGCGTCACCGGCTTGGCTGGCGGCGTCACCGGCTTGGCCGGCGGCGTGACCGGCTTCGCCGGCGGCGTCACCGTGGGCTTCGGAGGCGTGACGGGCTTCGCCGGGACCACCGGAGGCGGCGGCTGCGGCGCGACTGGCTGGGTCACGACGGGGGGCGGGACGACCGGCTCGGGCACGACGACGGGTTCGGGCACGACCGGCTCGGGCACCGGCGTCGGTGGGGGGACCGGCTTCGGCGGCGGTGCGGGTTTCGGCGCGGGCGGCCTGCTGTCGACAACCACCGGCGGATCGGCCTTCTTCTGGCCACTCCACCACGCGTAGCCGACACCGCCGACGACCAGCACGCCGATGATGATGGCGGCGATCATCACGACGCCGATGCCTGCCGCGGCGGGGGCAACGCCGACCCCGGCTTTTTCGCGTTTGGGCGCAGGCGGCTCGGGCTCGGCCGTGTACATCGGCACCGTGCCGCGGCTGTCTTCATCCGGGCGAGGGAACTCGAACTCGTCCAGCGCCGCCGCGGGCGCCTCAACGGCGTCTGTAGCAACCGGCGCCGGGGAGTCACGGCGCCGGACCACCGGGGCGGCCGGGGTCGGAGGCGCATCGACCGGCTCCGCAACGGGGGCGGCACCGCGTTCGGGGGGCAGGTCCTCGGCGCGGGAGCGCGGGTCGGGGACATCCGCCCCGGACTCGTTCCGGGCCCGCTGGGGCGGTAGGGTGGGAGCCTCGGCCGTGACGGGCGCGGCGGCCTGGGCGGCCTTGACTTTCGCCATGCGCAGGAGCGTCGGCTCCGGTGCGTCGAACGCATCGAAGGACGGCATGCCGCCGTCGGCCATGTCGGGCGGCAAAGACGGGGCCGACTCCAGAGTCGGCATCTTCGGCGGGGGGGCGGGCTTGGACGCCGCCGCAGCCACGAGCGGCATGCCGTCCTGGAAGCAGAACTCAACCCAATCTTCGTAGGAGTTCTTGCAGAGCGCGCAGGCCTTCATCGGGGGGACCAGGACATCGGAATGCGCAGCTTACCGGGTGGGGCGGATGCGTGCACCTAACCGCCTCCGTACGTGCGCTTGAGATGCCGGGCGATCACGACGCGCTGAACCTGGTTGGTGCCCTCGACGATTTGCATCACCTTGGCGTCCCGCATCAGGCGTTCGACCGGATATTCTCGGGTGTAGCCATAGCCGCCGAGCACCTGAACCGCGTCGGTGGACACCGCCATGGCAGCATCGGTGGCCACACATTTGGCCATGGCCGCGATGTGACTGTATGGCTGACCCTGGTCGCGCAGCCACGCGGCCTTGTGGACCAAAAGGCGCGCGGTTTCCACCTTGCTCGCCATGTCTGCGAGCATGAAGCCAACGCCCTGAAAGTCGATGATCTGCGTATCGAACTGCCGACGCTGGCAGGCATAGGCCGCGGCACAATCGAGGGCCGCCTGGGCCAGGCCCACGCTCGTGGCCGCGATCGTGATGCGTCCGGAGTCCAGGGCGCTCATCGCGACGCGAAAGCCATCGCCCTCGCTTCCAAGCAGGTTCTCTGCGGGAACCCTGGCGTTGTCGAGAACCAGTTCGACCGTGGGCGAGGCCCGCAGCCCCATCTTTTCTTCCTTTTTGCCATAGCCGAGCCCTTGGGTCCCCTTTTCGACCAGGAAGGCGCTGATGCCACGGGGGCCAGGCCCGCCGGTGCGAGCCATCACCACGTACACGTCCGCGTAGCCGCCGTGGGTGATCCAGAACTTGGTGCCGTTGAGCACGTAGTGGTCGCCGTCGCGGACCGCGGTGGTGCGCAGTGAACCGGCGTCGGAGCCGCTTCCCGGTTCGGAGAGCGCGAAAGCGCCGAGTTTTTCGCCGCTGGCGAGCTGCGGGAGGTGCCGCTGACGCTGGGTGTCGTTGCCGAAAAGCGTGAGGATGATCTGGGGGAGGCCGTTGACGGCCACGCACACCGCCCAGCTCGGCGCGATCTTCGCTATCTCCTCGAGGGCGAGGGCGTATTCGACGTAGCCCAGGCCCAAGCCGCCCCACACTTCTGCAGTCGGGATGCCGCAAAGGCCGGCGGCGCCGAGCTGACCGAAGATCTCGGGACGGAAAGTTTCCGTCTCGTCATCCGCCTTCACCGTCGGACCGATGGCGACAACGCTCGCGGTGCGCGCTGCATCTACCAGCGCTTTCTGCTCGTCGGTGAGGCTGAACACGGGCCGCCCTCGGGGAGCGGCGGGGCTATCATGTTCCGGGGGGAAAGGCCGAAACGGCCTCTCCCCCTACCGCGCCATGCCCTCCGGCCTGCAACCTGCGGTTTCCGGCCTCCGGCGCGCGGTGCGTTGGATAACGCGCCGCGCGTGTCGCTCTCCCCCACTCTGGCTAACCGCTGTGGCTGCCGCCGTCCGAGGGATTGTTGTCGGGATCGAGCCCCTCCTTCCGCAAGGTGTCTTCCCCCTGCTTGATCCTCTCTTCGAACTCCGAGATGCGGGCCGCGCCGCGCACGAGGCCGGGATGACTCACCTCCCCCGCATCGACGAGCTGGCGCACCTCCTTGCCGAGTTTGACGAACATGAGGTCGCGATCGATGCGTAGCTGTCGGAGCGACAGCAGTTCTCGACCGTAGCGGGCGGCCCGCGTGGCCTCGCCCTGGGCGCGGGTGAAGAACTTCCCGACAAAGTCGGCGACGTCGGGTGGTTTGTCAGCCATGGAAGGCTCCGGGAGCGAGTTGCGGCGGGTAACGCGCCGGCGTGACCAGCAGCGCAGGCGCGACAAAGCTACTCATGGATGGGATACTAACGCGAAACCGCCCGCCCCAGATTTCTCCAGAGCGGGCGGTTGAAGTGCGAAGTGGTGGAGCTGACCGGGATCGAACCGGTGACCCCCAGAATGCCATTCTGATGCTCTCCCAAGCTGAGCTACAGCCCCAAGACGCGGCGCCGTCTATGGTTGGGAGCGCACCGGGTCAAGGGCAGCGGGTTAGATCGGGTCCCATGATTCTCGTCACGGGCGCGACAGGACGACTGGGCACCCAGGTGGTGCGCGTGCTGCGTTCAATTGGGCTGGACGTGCGCTGCCTTGTCCGCAAGGGCAGTGAGTACTTCTGGCTCAACGACACCGGCGCCGCCTACTTCTTCGGTGATCTGCGCGATCCGGCCAGCGTCGGGCGTGCGATGGACGGCGTGCGGCACGTCATCGCCGCACACGGCGTGCGGGTGGAGCGCACTGGCAACGATCACCGCGCGGTCAACGCCGATGGCAGCACGGCGTTGTTCGCCGCTGCCCAGGCGCGGGGCGTCGAACACCTCGTCTACATCAGCTGCGCTGCGGTCGAGTCGGACGACGATGTCCCGGCGCTGTCCAGCAAGCGGGTCGCCGAGGCGGCCCTGGCGGCCAGCGGCCTGTCGTACACCGTGCTCCGGCCTGGCCTCTTCGTTCAGAACTTCGCGGACCTCGCGCGACGGGTCGAGGCCAACGGCAACGTGTTTCTGCCCGGAACGCCGTCGATGCTGGTGAGCCCGATCCACACCCGTGACCTGGCGCTGATGGCGCTGGCCAGCCTCGAGCTTCCTGCGCTCAAAAAAGCGACGCTGCGCGTGGGTGGCCCGGAGAGCATGGCGATTGAGGATGCCTTTTCCCGCATGTGCCGGGTCAACGGCCTGCCGGAGGCCCATTGGCCGCTGCCTCCCATCGGACTGCGCGCGCTCGCGACGGTCGCCCGTCCGTTGGGCCGGCGCTGGAGCAACCATGCCCGGGCGCTGGCGGCGCACTACTCGCACCCAAGCGCGGTCGACGGTGCTTCGATGGGAGCGACCTTTGGAATTCCCCTCACCCCCTACGACGAGGCCGCCCGCACCGCGTTCACCGAGCGACACCAGTCCGAGGATCCGACCGCTCGGGAGGAAAAGGTGGTGCATCGCCAGTTCACGGCGACGATCTACGAGCCGGGCGTGATCAAGTGGGAGGACCTACCCGCGGGGCCGCCGCCCAGGCGGGATTGAGCCACCCAACGCGACGCCGGGAAAGGTCCGGGGAGGCGCCGCAGACCGGAAAGCGCAGCTTGGAGGGCGGAGGTCGGATACCCGAGTTGATGGCGCGGTAGGGGGAAGGGGCCGCAGGCTCCTTCCCCCGCTTTCAGGTGAGTCGCCGCCTGGCCTCTTCCACGAAGGGCGCGCGCTTCGCTGCTTTGGACAGGTATTTTTCCAAGTGGGGCCGCGCTTCCGCCGGGCGACCGGCGCGGGCGAGCGCATCCGCCAAAAACCACCACGTGTCGCTGGGCACCCGCTTGCCCTCGATCGCGGCCTCCAAGGCCAGGATGGCCCCTGCGGCATCACCCCGGGCCAACAGGGAGGCTCCCCTCACGCGCAGCGCCGCGGCCCCGACGCCCAAAACCTCCTCGCAGAGATCGACCAGATCGTGCCGCCCCGACGCGCAGAGGCGGTCGCCGAAGGTGCAGAGCTCATCGTTACCAGCGGGCCAATAGGAGTGTTCACCCACCTGCACCACAAGACCGACCGGCTCCTTGTCGACCGGCCGCGCCTGGAGCACCCGAAACGCCCCCGTGGGGACCAGACGCTCCACCGCGCCGGTGGTGGGCGCGAGGACCGCGTCGGTGACGCCGAGCACACAAAGCAGGTCGCGCCGAGAGGCCTTCGGGTCCACTGCGGACACGTCCAGCCCGCTGCAGACCCACAGCCCCACCGGCGAGGGCGGTGTTTCCAGGCGTTGAATCAGCGACTCGGCCAGAGCCAGGTTTTGACGCACACATTGTTCGACCAGGGGTCGCGCCGCCTGGAGGGCTGAGTAGTAGCCGACGTCGGCGCAGATGCGCGCGATTTCGACGCGGGTTTCCACCCGGATGCGAGCATCGGAGAGCGTGGCCACGACCCTCGCTTCGGTCTCGACATCGCCATTGTAGGCCCCGCTGGCAACGGCGCGCCAGAGCCCGACACAGGCGCCGGCGCGCACATCCTGGCGCGGATCGCGGAGGCCCACGATGACGCGAGTAAACGCTTCAGGCGTCGCGAGCGTTCCGCAAACGGCGAACAGGCCCGTGTTGTGGATGGGGTCGAGATCGGCCACCAGCCGAAACCACTCCTGTCTCGTCTGCAGAGGGATCGCGGCGCTGCGCGGCAAGAAGCGGTGGCGGCTCAGAATGTCGGCAACGGCCGCCGCCGCCGCGAGGCGCACGCCTGGCGACTTGTCGCTGACCGCCGCCGCGAGCAGGCGGGGGATCGCAGCCGGCAGGCCAGCCAGGGACAGGTCGCGGGCGCCTGCGGCACGGGTGGGAATGTCCTTGGCGTCGAGCGCGGCGATCGGGTCCTCGGTCTCGGGCATGGGCACTCTGGCGGTTACGCTCACCCTATGCTGCTGGTGCTTGGCCTGTGGGGATGCGTGCCGGATGTGCGCCCGCTTTACGAAGAGGAAAAGGCGCGGGCGGCCGCCATCGCCACGGACGCGCCGTCGCAGTGGGAGCCGGACCTCGTGATCGGCATCGGCGAAGCCGCCCTCGGGCAGGCTGTCGACGCCGCCGGGACGGAGGCGCTCGAGCGGTCGTCGAAGCTCCTGGAGCTGAGCTTCCCCCTTGGTGCTGCTGCCCAACTCAAACCCAAGCTGCGTGTGACCAGGGCCGAGCTGGAGCCCGGGAAGGGCTGCGATAGCTGCTTGCACTTCGATCTCGACATCCGAGGCGAGGTCAAGTGGTCCCTGGCTGCGTTGGGCGGCAGCTTTCCGCTTCACGTCGAAGTCGGCGGGCAACTCCAGATTCTCGTGGAGAAAGGCACCACAGTGGTCGCCCGACCCTTCAGGGTCGGCAAGGTGGTGATCGCCGGTGCCGAATTTGGCGCCTTGCGTGTCGATCCGTCGGCCCTGCTCCAAGACTACGTGCGGGCCGCCATCGGCGAGGCGCTTCCCCCGATACCGCTGGTCGATCTCTCCGAAAGTGGCCTCCCCATCCGGCTGGTGCGGATCAAGAATGGGAAGGATGCGGTCCGGATCGAGGTGCTGACGGACGTTCCCGCCACGATCCCCGCGGTGGTGCCCGATCCCGGTCGCGAGGGCGTCCTCGTTGGCATCTCCGAAACGGCGCTGGCAGGCCTCTTACGGAGGGAGGCGTACGCATCCGGACTCCACCAGATGAACATCGCAGTGGATCCCCGGGCGGTCACCGTCGAGGGGGACCGATTCGACCTCGATCTGCGGATCTGGCGCCTCGAAGGCAAGGGTTGGTGGCGGGACTACGACGTCCAGGGCACCCTCGCGATTGAAAACGGGAAGCTGCGCCTGCGCACCGAGGAGCGCCTGGTGAAGCAGGTCGCGGCCTCCCCATGTGCCGGTCTCGCGGACCCGCTCGTGGCGCTCTTCCAAGCCAAGATCCTCGAGGCAATCGCGACCAACCTCGATCGTACGCTGCCGGCCGCACGCAGGGAGAGCCTCGGCATCATCGGGCTTCACGCGACCGCGACCCAGGTGTCTGGCAGCGATCACACGCTCCTGCTCGGCGGCGATCTCCGCGTCATTCGGGCCAAAGAGTGAGCTTGGGCGCGGGCCCCCGCGCTCGCCGCGCCCTGGCTGGAGTCACGGTCGCCAGCGGCTTGCTCTTGGCGGGCGAGGTCTGGTTTCGCACGTTTCCGCCGCCCTCGGTCGGGGAGGTGCCCGCGGAACAGGCCGGCGGCGACACGCTCATGAACGGGAACCCCTGGCTCCTGTGGGAGCTCATTCCTGGGGATCACGTCGAACGGGGCGGCCACGTGCACGTCAATGCGCTCGGGTTTCGCGACCGTGAGCGCGGGGCGAAGACGCGACCGCGGGTGCTGGCGCTGGGCGATAGCAGCATCTACGGCTTTGGCAACGACGACGACGACGTGTTCACGGCGCGTTTGGAAGCAGCCGTGGCCGCCGACTTCATCAACGGCGGCGTGCCCGGCTATTCGAGCTTCCAGGCGCTTAACCTCTTGCGCGGTCGCGGTTTGGACTTGGACCCCGACCTGCTTCTGGTCGGCACCCTCTGGTCGGACAACAACTTCGACAGCTTCTCCGATGTCGATCTCGTTGCGTCGTACGCCGGCTGGAGCGACACTCCGACGGCGGCGGCGCGGCAGTCACTCGCGGCCTCCGCGTTGTTTCGCGGGCTCGACTATCAGTTGCGCATCAAGGGCACCGCGTCCCGCGCCCGCACCGTGGGGTGGCAGGTTGGTGGTGACGATCCTCGATCCGGAGCCCGGCGTGTCGCGATCGCGGACTACGCGCGGAACCTCGAGACTTTCTGCTCGATCATGGCTTCGCGCGGCGGGGGGGTGGTCTTCGTTCTGTTGCCCAATCGCGAAGACATCGCGGCGGAGGCCGCCGATCCGGCGTGGGGCCCCTACCGCGATGTGATGCGCTCCGCGGCCGATCGGTGCGGCACGCCGCTGGTGGACGGGCCCGCCGCATTCCGCGCCACTGGGCAGAGCGCCGACGCCCTGTTTCTGGACCTGATGCACCCTACCGCAGAGGGGCACCGATGGCTCTACGAAGCTGTCGCCAGCACGCTTTCGGAGGTGGGCTGGCCCGCGCTGCCGCTGCGGGTGCGGGCGCCGGTTGGCGACCCTCCCCGCGTCAGTGACCGCTTTGAGGGCCACGGCAGCGTGGTCGAAGCCGCCGCATTGCGACCGGAGGCCCTGGTGTTCGACGTGAAGCTGCCCGCTGTGGCCGCGCCGATGGTGCTGGACGTGCGGGATGCCGCAACGCCGGGGGCCGTGGCCCTGGGCAGTGCGCCCATTGCACCGGCAGAAGCGCGTGATGGAGAGGCCCGCGTGACCGTGCACGTGAGCCGGAAGCCGTACGCCGTGCGGGTGGGGCTGTATGTCGATGTTCTTCCAGCGGGCGCCGGTCCTGAGGATCTGCGCCGGGAGTCCCCTGCCCTCGTGACCGCGGGTGCGACGGTGGGGGTGGATTTGCGCTAGGCGCCCTCCAACCCATCCCGCAGCGCGACCAGTGCCCGTCGCCAACTATCGTCTACGTCCTTGAACACGGCCGGATCGTCGAGCGTGGCGCCGCTGTGCACGAGGCTGACCACCGACTGTTTGCCCTCGCGTGCGATCGTGTACTCGAGCGCGGTGTCCTTCCACGGGCCGGGGCTGTGTTTCTCGAAATGGATCTCCAGCTTCGAGGTGGGCCGCACGGTGTGAAAGCGCCCCGATTCCGTGATCGGGCCCTCGTCGCCTTCCAGGGTGATGCCGATGCGCCCAGCCGCCGACAAGTTCACGGTAGCGTCGTCCGCCAGCCATGACTTGAGCCCGTCGGGCGTGGTGAGCGCTGCCCAGATGGTGCGCGTGCTGGCATCGATGATGATCTGACGACGGACAGTGGCCATGGCGCCGCGTCTATCATGAAAAGAGGGGGGCACCGCTTCGCGGTTCCCCCCTACCGGGGCGTCCCCTCCGGCCTGCAAGCTACGCTTTCCGGCCTGCGGCGCGAGTCGCGTAAATTACGCGCCTCGCGCGCCCCTCTCCCCCCTCCGGATGGCGCCCATGTCGCTGGGTTTTTCATGGCCGTGGGAGCGGGCGTCGCGACGGCATGAATGACTAAACAGAAGCTCACGGCCCTGTGTTCGGGCACCCGCTACGTTGAGGCCGGAAGCTCCACGGCGTAGCCGAGCTTTTTGAGCCTGCGCGGAGGCGGCTCGCCGCGGAGGGTGTGGCCGCCGCGGAGGCGGCGTAGTCGCCTCGAAAAGCAGTTTTCCGAGGCGTAGCCAGCTCGAAAAGCAGTTTTGCGGCTGATCGCGCCATGGTGAGCGCGAATTGTCGGCGTTGGTTCGTCGCCCAACCCCCG
>CANLGL010000056.1 GCA_947490345.1 Deltaproteobacteria bacterium | reverse complement strand
TGGTGTCCGGCGAGGGGTGGCATGCACCGGGTTCAGCCGTGCGGGGACTCCACGGCATGCTCACGGTCTCGTCCCCGCGCCGCGCCCTGGAAACCGCCCTCGGCGCGCGTCGCGATCCTGACCGGGCTACCTATTTGGCCTCGGCGATCCACGGCCTCGCGCTCGCGCGGATCGACGGCCTCACCGGCCCCGATACGGAAAGGGCCCTCGCCCGCGCGCTTCGCTTGCCGCGCGGATGAGGCTTGCGCCCACCCCCCCACACGAGTACACCCCCCAGACCAACCCACGGTCTCAGGGAAGTCGGTGCAATACCGGCGCTGGGCCGCAACCGTGATCGGCCGCGCCCTGCTTCCCGCAGGAACGAGGTCCTAAGCCGGGAAACCGAGTCGTGGGGTGGACGCAGGGGGACCTCCCCCTCCCCGGTGCCGGGAGTCGCGTCTGCCAGGAAGCGTCCCCCCGCCTCCTCGCGTCGTCCCTTCCCCCGCCGGGCTCCTTCCTCGGAGCCTCGTGTCCCTCCTCGTCTTCGCCAACGCCGCCTTCGCCGCCGAGCCACCCGGCGAGACTGTGGTCGTCGAGGCACCCGCTCCCCGCGGCCCCGACGCGGCCGCCACCAGCGCGGCAGTGACGGTGTTGCGGCCGGATGCGAGCACCCCCGCCTCTGCCGACGTCGCGAGCCTCGTCGAGAGCGCCGCCGGCACCACCGTCCAGCGCCTTGGCGGGCTTGGGGACTTCGCCGCGGTCAGCATTCGTGGCGCCAGCCTTCGCCAGGTCGAGGTCTTTCTGGACGGGGTGCCCCTGAACCCCGACGGGGCCGGCGTGGTGAACCTCGCGGAGCTGCCGCTGGGCGCCTTCGAGCGCATCGAGGTGTGGCGCGGGAACGCCCCGGTCAGCTTTGGCGCGGCGCCGTTGGGCGGGGTCGTGAACCTGGTGACGCGGCAGGGCGACGGGGGCGCCGTCAGCGCGGCGTACGGCCCCTACCAGACCGTCAAGGGCGACGCCTACGGAGCGCTGACCCACGGAAACCTCGACGGCAACGCCTTCGCAGAGGTGCTCTCCACCCAGGGCGACTACCGCTACTTCGACGACAACGCGACGGTGTTCAACCTCCTCGATGACCACGTGCGCGTGCGCGGCAACAACGACAAGCTCCAGGTGGGGGGGTTTGTGCGCGGGCGAGCGAGCCTCGGCGACTGGCGCGTATCGCTGACCGACGCTCCTCTGTACCGCGACGAGGGCTTACCCGGCAGCGTCAACCTTCCCGCCGAGGAGGCCCGCCTCACGACGCTTCGGAACCTCGCCGTGGCGCGAGTCGAGGGCCACGGCGGCGCCTGGGCTGGCAGCGCGACCCTCTGGCACCTCGGCAGGCGCGAAGCCCTGGTCGACCTGGCCGGCGAGCTGGACGGCGCCGCCCGCGAAGAGACCGATCTCTCCGACACGGTCGGGCTCCGCGTGACCGCTACTGCCGCGCCCTCGGCGTGGTTGCAGCCCAGCGCCACGGTCAGCGGGCACTCTGAGACGCTCGCCGTGACCGACACCCTGGCGACCGACGACGAGCCCGTCCGCGCCCGACGCGTCGGCACCGCCGCCCTGGGCGCCGACCTCCGTTTCTGGAACGACCGCCTCACTCTCTCCCCGGTCGTGCAGGGCGTGGCGCTCGACGGCGCCACCACCATCGAGAGCCTCGACCCCCGGCTGGGGGCGCTGGTGCGGCCGACGCGGTGGCTCTCGCTCAAGGCCAACGGCGGGCGGTACCTGCGCGCGCCCGACCTCGTCGAGATGTTCGGGAACCACGGCAACCTCGAGGGCAACCCGCTCCTCGTGCCGGAGCGTGGCTGGCAGGCGGACGTCGGAGCACGGGTCGAAGGGCCGCGTGCATGGCCGGTTCGCCTCAGCGCCGACGCCGGGGCCTTCTGGTTGGCGAGCGAGGACCGCATCGTCTGGGTCCAGAACAGCCAGCAGTCCTTCACCCCGGTCAACTTCGGCGCGACGTGGGTGCAGGGCGTCGAGGCGGCGCTCGACGTGCAGGCCTTCGACGTCGTCGACAGCGACACCACCGTCACCTGGCAGCAGAGCCGCAACCTGACCGCCGACAGCGGTTTTGCCAACAACGAGCTCCCGCGCACGCCGCCCCTCACGATCAGCGAGGCGGTGTCGGTGCACTGGGAGGAGCGGGTGCGGCTCGGGTACAGCCTCAGCTACACCGGCGCGAACTACTGGGACGCCGCCAACCTCTATGCCAGCGCCCCCCGCACGCTCCACGGCGCCTTCGTACGCGCCCAGCCCACCCCGCGCTGGCCCAGCCTTGAGCTGAGCGCGCTCAACCTGACCGACACCCTCACCGAGGTCGTGCCGCGCAATCCCGCCGATCCCGACGACCCGTCGCGCGCGGTCAGCGCCATCACCGACTTCTCGGGGTATCCCCTCCCCGGCCGCACCTTCCTGCTGACCGCACGTTGGCAGCAAGCGCCTCCTACCAAGGACCGCCCATGATTCTCCTTGCCCTTGCCTGCGCGCCCGTGATCCCCGAGGACAGCGCCCTCGACACTGGCGGCGGCGACTCCGACTCCGCTGTCGCGACCGCCGTCGTGACGACCACCAGCGCCGACTATGCCAGCGCCCTACTCGCCACGGTCCAGCTCTCGACGATGATCATCATCGACCGCATCACCACCGCGCCCACGGACAGCCAGGTGGTCAGCGAGGACGGTCTGGTCTACGTCCTCGGTCGCTTCGGCGTCGATGCGGTGCGGGTGTACGAGCCCGGCGAGTGGGTCGAGCCGATCCAGGAGTTCTCCACCGGAGACGCCAGCAATCCGCAGGATGTGAAAGAGTGCGGCGGGAGCGTCTACGTCTCGCTCTACGGCAGCACCGAGGTCAAGCGCTACGACCCCGAAACGTGGTTGCTCCGTGGGGTGGTCGACCTCAGCTCTCTGGCCGATAGCGACGGCATCCCCGAGGTGGCGAACATGATCGAACGCGACGGGGTGCTGTACGTCGCGCTGCAGCAGCTCGACCAGGACAACGGGTGGGTCGCCAACGGCGGCCTCGTCGCGAGCATCGACTGCGCGACGGGGGCCCTGCTGCAGAGTTTTGTCGCCGCCCCGGACCCCACCCTCCACGACGTCCCCGGCTCGGCGAAGCTGATGGTGCGGACTGGCCTTTACTTCGCCAACGACGGTGGGGTCGGCTGGTTCGATCCCACCACCGGCACCGAGGCGCCCCTCTTGACTGAAGCCGCGCTCGGCGAGGAGATCACCGACCTCGCCATGGTCGACGCCACCCACGGCATCGTGGTCACCCACGCCGAGAACCACGACTTCACCACCTGGTGCTGGAACCCCGATGACAACGCACTCGTAGAGCTTTTCACCACGCCGAGTTCGTTCCAGGGCCTCAAGGCCGTCGGCGACGACGTGTGGATCGTCGCGCGCGCCGGTTGGGCCGACTATCTGTCGCCGACGGGGGTCATCGTGGTCGACGCAATCGCCTGCGAGCCGGGAGCGGAGCGGTGGCTCACCGACTTCGAGTTCCCTCCCTTCTCCGTGGACTTCTACTAGTGCTGCTCTTGCTTGCCGCCTGCGCCGCCGATCCTGACCCGTGCACGGCCATGTGCGGGGCGGCCGCGAGCCTCTACGGCGGCTGCCTGACGACGTGGGGCGCCGACTGGGAATCCGCAAACTACACCGACGAAGCCGACTTTGTCGACGCCTGCGCCACCTGGGCGTGGGAGATGCGCCAGCTCGAGGTCGACGCCGGCGAAATCGGCGCCACCGACCAGACGTGCCTGGAACGAAGCACCGCATTTCAGGCCGAGGACGCCACCTGCGACACCTACACTACACTCGACTGGAACAGCCCCACTTGGGAGTCGGGATCATGAGGGGCGCCACCGATCGTTCTCGCTTCGGACCCGCGCCCCAGGCGCAACGATCCTCGGCGCTCCTCGGGACCGTCGCGTTTTTGGTCGGCTGCTCGACGTCGAAACCGCCCGCCGCAGCGACGCTGCACTTCGTCCGCGGTGGCTTGCTCGTCGACGGCGCGTACACCCCGCGACCCTGGACCCCCGGGGAGAGCGTCACCATCGGAGACATCAGCGCCATCGCTCCGCGCCTGGCCGAGTGCGTGGAAGTGGCGCGCGTCGACCTTGGCGACGTGTCCCGGATGACCGTCGCGGGCGCGCCCGCTCCGGACACCGACCTCGCCTTTTCGCCCGATGGGGCCTTGCTCGCCGTGGGCAGCTTCCTCGGCGAGGTCGTGGTGCTTGACGTCGCGACCGGCGCAGTGACGGCGCGGCGGACCCTCGGCGAGGCGATGGTGCGCCGCGTCGCGTGGGCGCCTGACGGAAAGACGCTCTACGCCGGCGAACAATCGCCCGACGCGTCGCTGCGAGCGCTCGATCCTGCCACCCTCGCCGACCGCTGGCGCCTCGATCTCGCCGAGCGCGTCGGCCGGTCGACGTTGCCGGCGGGCGAGGACCTCTACGGCATCTACTCGCTCCCGGGGGTGTACGGCCTCGACGTCCTGGCCGGCGGTGACATCCTCGTGAGCGCGGCCCACGGCTGGAGCGACAAGGACGGCGCTCGTCTCAACCGCTCCCAACTGTTGCGCGTGCGTGCCGACGGCAGCGTCCTCGCGACCTGGCCCGCGGAGCCGGCCGACCTGGTGCTCTTACACCCCGCGGTTGACCAGGCGGGGGGGAGGGTGGCGGTGCCGGTGACCCGGTCGGCCAGCGGGGCCGCGCCGGAAGACTACCCCATCGGCGGACTCCAACTCCTGGAGTTGGACGGCCTGCGACCCGTCGGCTCAGTCGTGGTGCCGCCGCTATTACCTTGGTTCACCTACACCTATCTCTGGCAGGCCCACGATCTCGATGTCGCTCGCGACACCGTGCTCCTCGGCCTTGGCGACGGCCGTCTGGTGCTCGCGGCGCTGGACGGCTCGCTTCGGACGACGGTCGCGGGTGGTTCACCGGTCCTGGCTGGGGACGTGCCGGTGGCCGCGAGCATTGGCCACGGACTGCTCGTCGGCGACACCGCCGTTTACCTCACCTCGGGCACCAACATCCCCTGGGGCGCGGCCGCGCCCGACCTCCGGCCGCCCTCGCCCCACCCCGACGAGAGCACCCTGTTCGTCGCGGACCTCGACGGCACCCACCGCTGGAGCTTCCACGGCGCCTGGGACGTGCAGGGCCTCACCCTTGCCCCCGACGGCCGTACCCTCGTGGTCGGCGCCGGCGAACGACACAGCGACAGCCGCCGCGACCTGTACGGCGCGCTCGTCTTCGACCTCGCCGGGCCCGAACGCGCCGGCGACGCGCGGCTCCTGACCACCTGCACCACCGAGGGACCGGTCTTTTTCCAGCAGGCGGTCTCGCCCGCGGGTGTCCTGGCGCTGGCCGAGGTGCCGTACCCCACGCCGGACGGCGGGGTGGGCGGCGCCTACCGGGTGGTCCTGTTCCGGTGACCGCTGCCGCGCTCTTGTGGCTGGCCTGCGCGCCCGAGCCGTTGACGGTGAACGCCGCCGACGCCGGTGGGACCGTGCTCGTAGAGGCGAGCCGCCCAGGTTTCGTCGTCGACGTCCGCGACGCCGCGGGGCTGCCGGTGGTTCGGGGGAGCGCATCGGCGTCGGCGCGGTCTGCCACCCTCGCGCTGCCACCCGGCGTGCGCGGGGAGCTGGTGGTGCACGTCACGGAGGGTGGGGAGGTGGCCGAGGCGAGGCTCGACCTCGGGGACGCGGACGCCCTCGACGCCACGCTCGCGGTGCCCCTCGGCGCGGCGCCGGTTTCGCTGTCGGCGGGCGACACGGTGCCGCTCACGCTTCTGGAGGGGGCCACGGCCCAGGCTGCGCTGCGCGTGAGGGCGCCGCTCGGCGAATCGGTCAGCGTTCTCGTCGATGGTGTCGTCATTGTCGACGTGGGCGCGGGCCAGGCACGGCTGGTCATGTTCCCGGTGACCGGCGACGCGGCGCTGGCCGTCGCCCGCGCCGGACAGCCCCCGATCCACGCCGCCATCGACGTGCGCGGACTCTCCCTGGCCGACGCCCGCGATCAGGTCACGGTTGTCGCGACCCGTTTCCCGACGCTGCCTGACGGCACCGACGACGAGGTCCGGCCGTCTGGTCGAGTGACGCTCCCCTCGGCGTGGTGGCGACGGGTCCTGGAGTACACCGCGCTCGGCGTGCGGGCGCGCGACCCCTACACGCCCTGGGCGTGGACCGCGGTCGACCTCCACAATGATGGCGACAACGCGCTCGACGTCGTCGTCCGCCTCCGGGTGCTCGGCCCAGACCGCGCCCCCGACCGCGCCTTCCGGCCGCGCCTGCGGGACTCCGACGACGGCACCGGCAACATCAGCGTGCTCCTGAGGTTGCCGCCCGGCCGAACCGTCAGCGCCTCGCTGCCCCTTTTCGTCGACGACGATGCCATCGGCGACGGCCCGTGGACGCGGGTGGTCGAGGTGCTCCCGCTGGGCTTGGGTCAGGCACTTCGGGTCGACGAGGCGCCGCTGTACGTCACCCGCACCAGCTCGGTGCTGGCGGCCGGGCTGGTCGCGACGCTGGCGGTCGCCGCTGCCGGCGCGCTATGGGTCGCGACAGGACTACGCCGATGGCTCCGTGAGCTCGACACCGCCTCGCTCGTCACCATCGCCCTGTTCAGCGCGCTTTCCTTCGTGGCGGGGGCGGTGGGTCAGCTCGTCGGGTTGGGGCTGGCGGCCGCGGTGGGCCCCTTCGCCACCATGGTGACGGGACTGCTGGATGACGCCCTCCAGGCCACCCTTTTGGGCACGCTGGTGTACCTGTTGCCGCGGCCCGGCGTGGCCACACTCTCGGTTTTGGTGGCGTGGTTGTTGCGGGGGGTCGCGACCGGCACCCTCAGCCCCCAGGACCTGCTCTTCGTGGGCTGCCGCATCGCCACGTTGGAGGGCTCGTTGTGGGCCGTCGGGCTCACGCGGGGCGGCGCCTGGCGGGACGGCGCTCGTATGGGGCGGATCGTGCGCCTGGGCGGGGGCCTGGCCGTGGCGTCGCTCACGGGCACGGCGACGGCGCTGGTGTTGCACAGCGCGTTGTACCGCCTCTACTACGCGCCCTGGTATGTGATCATGGTGCTCGGCGGTCCAGGCTTCCTCTACGTGCTCGCCGCGGCGGGTGTCGCGGATCGGGTCGCGACCCAGCTACGACGGGTGGAGGACTGATGGCCCCCGCGCTGAGCCTCATCGGTGTGGGGTACCGGCATCCGACGGGGGAGCGCGATGCCGTTCTAGCGGTGTCGGCCACCGTCCTGCCGGGACAGCTGATCCTGGTCGCGGGGCCGACCGGCTGCGGGAAGTCGACGCTCCTACGCCTGGTCGCCGGGCTTCTGCAGCGCCACGGGCGAGGTCGCTTCGAGGGCACCGTTGTCGTGTCCGGAGGCGACCCCGCCGCGCTTTCGCCGGCGGCGCGAGTGCGACGGATTGCGCTGGTGGGCCAGGACCCCGACGACCAGCGCGTGGCCGCCACCGTCGGCGACGAGATCGCCTTCGCCGCCGAGTCGGCCGGCTTCGACCAGGCGGCCATCGACCGGAGCGTGGAGTCGTTGCTCGCGACCCTTGCCCTACCCGGGGGCGCTGAGCGTGCGGTGGGAGCGCTCTCCTCGGGGCAGAGACAGCGGCTCTCCATCGCCGCCGCACTCGCCGCCGGGGCGCCCCTCCTGCTCCTCGACGAGCCCCTCGCCCATCTCGACCCAGGCACCGCCGCCGAGCTGGTGGAGCGGCTCCGCTCCCTGGCGGACTCCGGCACCGCCGTCCTGGTGGTGGAGCACAGGTTGGAGGCCCTTTGGCGTGCCGCGGACCGCGTCTGGGTCATGGACCAGGGGCGCCTCGTGTGCGAAGCGCCCCCGGCGGAGGCCCCGGTCGCGCTCTTGCAGCGCCTGGGGCTGTCGGTGCCCCGGTGGTTGCTGCCGGCAGAGCAGCGGGCACCCAATCCGCCGCTGACGCCCGGGCCGGCGCTCGTGGATGCCGTGAACCTGACGCACCGTTTCGCGTCGGGCGAAGGCATTCACGGCGTGGAGCTTCGCGCGAGCGCGGGCGAGCGCATCGCGCTGGTGGGACCGAACGGCGCCGGCAAGTCGACGCTGTTGGCGGCCCTGGCGGCTGCCGCGCCGACAGTCGCCCGCGGCCGGCTCGTCTCGGTGCCGCCCAATCCGGATCTCGGCCTGTTCTGTCCGACGGTCCGCGAGGAGCTGGCGCATGCCCCCGAAGAACGCGGCTTCCGCGACATCGACGCGCGGGTCACCGCGGTCGCTGCGGCCTTCTCCCTGACCGAGCTCCTCGACCGCCCGCCCCAGGCCCTTTCGCGCGGGCAACGGCTCCGCGTGGCCGTCGCCGCCGCGCTCACCGCCGAGCCGGCGGTGCTCCTCCTCGACGAGCCCACGGCCGGCCAGGACCTCGATCAGGTGGAGCGTATGATGCTCGCCACCGCGGCCACACTGCGCGGCGGCGTCCTCGTCTTCGCCACCCACGACCTTGCGCTAGCGCGGCGGCACGCCACGCGGGTGGTGGCGCTGCACGAGGGGCGCGTGCGCCTCGATGGCGAGCCGGGAGCGGTGCTGACGGAGATCGAGGCGGGGCTGCCGGCGCTGCGGGGCGCGACGCCCGCTGCCTTGGACGCGCCGGACGTCGGGACCGGGAGCACGCCGCACCCCGTCGTCGCGACGACGGCACCACTCGATCCCCGTGTCCGCCTCGCGCTGGTCGCCCTCGTCGGGGTGCTGGCCGTCGCCCTCGACAACGCGCGTCCACTCTTGGTGCTCTTGGCCTCGGTCGCGGCGGTGTTCATCGCGTTCGGGCCGACACGGCGCACGGTGCTCGCGGCGTTCGGCGCGCTGGTCGCCCTCACGTGGAGCACGGTCCTCGCCCAGGGCCTGTTCTACGCCGAGTCCCCTCGCGTAGCGCTGGTCGGCGTCGGCCCGCTCACGCTCTACCGGGAAGGTGTGCAGCATGGGTTGGTCCAGTCGCTGCGCTTCTCCGCGATGACCCTCGCGGGCTTCGCGCTGGCCAGCTCCACCCCGGCCGAACGGCTCTTCTCGGCGATGCGGGCGCTGCGGGTCTCGTTCGGCCTGTCGTTCCTCGTCGTCACCGCGCTGCGCTTTGTGCCCGACGTCGCCGCGGAGTGGATGGCCGTGCGGGATGCGCGCGCCCGGCGCGGGCGACCGGCGTGGCAACGCCCGCCGTGGGCATGGGTGCGCCTGGAGGCTTCGCTCCTGGCGCCGCTGTTGGCGCGGACGCTGCGGCGGGCGCGGGCGCTGGCGGAGTCGCTGGACGCCCGGGGCTTCGACCCAGCCGCGCCGAGGGCGGTGCGCCGGCCGCTGGTGTTCACGGCCTGGGACCGCGGTCTGCTCGGTGGCGCCTTGTTCACCGCGGGGGCGGTGTCCGTGCCTCGGCTGTTGTACGCGCTCTACACCAGCGACACCTGGTACCACCCGGCGCTGCGCGGGCTGTACGCCGGGGTGCGGGCGTGGTTGTAGGGGGGCGCTCGCCCGCCCTTTACCCCCAGCCAGCATGTGGATAAGCCATGCGCATGACCGACACACCCACACATACGCACTCAGCATCCCACGTCGACGCCGCCCACCCCCGAACCCCCCGCACGACCCGACAGGCGGTCAACGTCACCGTGAGCGCCCCGCTTTTGGCCGAGGCGCGCGCGCTGGGAATCCCGCTCTCAGCAACGTTGGAGGAGGCGCTGCGGCTGAAGGTCCGGGGCGCGCGGGAGGCGGAATGGCTACGCCAGAACGCGGGCGCGGTGGAGGACTACAACGAGCGTGTGGATCGCGAGGGCACCTTCGGCGGCCAGTTCGGCAACATCTGATGGCGCGGTACGACGTCTACCGGAACGCCAGCGCCCGCGGAACCCACGACACCCCGTTCCTCCTTGACGTGCAGGCCGATCTCCTCGCGCCGCTCCGCACCCGGGTGGTGGTGCCCTTGCGCCTCGCCTCGGGGGTCCCGCGCCCGGCGCGAACCTTGCAACCCAGCTTCCGCGTGGCGGAGGTGGACGTGGTCATGGACACGCCGGCCATCGTCGGCGCTCCGGTCAGCGCCCTCGGCGCCCGGGTGGGAAATCTCGGTGCGCAGGGAAACACCATCCTCGCGGCCGTCGATTTCCTTCTCACCGGGGTGTAGGCAACCCTCCGGAACCGCCCACTGCGGGCGCCAACACCCTTGCCGAACCGCCCCCAGCCGGGCATGGTGGCGCCATGCTGCTCCTCCTGGCACTCTTGTCGCCCGCGCTCGCCAACAGCGCCGGCCGGGCCGGAAGCTCGACGATCGGCTGCACCTGCCACAGCGCCTCGACCAGCAGCACCACGAGTTCCACGCTGGCGGCCAGCGCCTCCACCGTCGCGCCGGGCGACGTCGTGAACCTCACGATGATCGTCACCAGCAGCTCGGGGCTCCGCACGTACGGCGGGCTCGACGTTTCAGCGACCGGGGGCACCCTCGCCGCGGGTAGCAACACCCGCATCTCGTCCAGCGAGGTCACCCACTCCGCCGCCACGGCGATGACGGCGGGCTCGATCACCTTCGACTTCACCTGGACCGCGCCAAGCAGCGAGTCGACGTTCACGGTCCGCGGGTCGGGGCTGGCCGCCAACAACAACGCAAACGACGTCGGCGACGCGTGGAACCGCGCCACCAGCATCACCATAACCGTGGACGACGGCTGCGAGGACCTCGACGCCGACGGGTACGAGGAGTGCGAGGACGGCACCGGCACCGACTGCGACGACGCCGATGGCGACATCAACCCCGGCGCGGACGAAGAGTGCGACGGCATCGACAACAACTGCGATGGCGACACCGACGAAGCCAGCGCCATCGACGCCGAGACCTGGTACCTCGACGCCGACGCGGACGGCTACGGGCTCTCCTCCAGCTTCACGGTCGCCTGCGACCAGCCCACCGGCACCTCCGCCGACGACACCGACTGCGACGACGCCGACGGCGATGTCCATCCCGGCGCGACGGAGGTCTGCGACCTCATCGACAACGACTGTGACACCGACATCGACCCCGACACCAGCGCCGATGCGCTCACCTGGTACGTCGACGGCGACGGCGACGGCTACGCAGGCGCCACCACCACTTTGGCGTGCACCCAGCCCACGGGCACTGGCACCTCGACCGAGGACTGCGATGACGCGCTCCCCGGCGTGAACCCCGGCGCGACCGAGACCTGTGACGGCGTGGACCAGGACTGCGACGGCGACACCGACGAGTCGGCCGCCGACGCGACAACGTGGTTCCTCGACACCGACGCCGACGGGTACGGTCTCACCGCCTCAACCATCGCCGACTGCGCGTTGCCCAGCGGCTACGCGACCCTTGCTGGTGATTGTGACGACGGCGACGCCGCCTTCAATCCCGGCGCCACCGAGGCCTGCACCGACACCGACGACTTCAATTGTGACGGCTCCCTCGCCTACGAAGACGTCGATGGCGACAGCTTCGCGGCGTGCATGGAGTGTGACGACGGCGACCCCGCGGTGTACCCGGGCGCGACCGAGGCCTGCAACGGCGTCGACGACGACTGCGACGGGGTCGTGGACCCCGACTCGGCGGTGGACGCCCCGACCTGGTACACCGACGCCGACCGCGACGGCTACGGCGACCTCGGCAGCACCACCGTCTCCTGCAGCGCGCCTAGCGGCTCAGTTGCCGACGACTCCGACTGTGATGACTCCGACGCCACCGCGTTTCCAGGCGCCCCCGAGACCTGCGATGGCGCCGATGACGACTGCAACGGCAGCGTCGATGAGGACAGCGCCACCGACGCCTCGGTGTGGTACGCCGACGCCGACACCGACGGGTTCGGGGACCCGCTGACGAGCGCGACGAGCTGCAGCGCCCCCACCGGCTACCTCGCCGACGCGCGCGACTGTGATGACACCGACGGGGCCGTCTCCCCGACCGGCACGGAGCTGTGCAACGGCGTCGACGACGACTGCGACAGCGTCACGGATGAACCCGACGCCGCCGACGCCACCTTCTGGTACGTCGACGCCGATGGCGACGGCTATGGCGACCCGCTCAACGCCAGCATCGCTTGCGACGAGCCGGACGGATCTGTCGCCGACGCCACCGACTGCGACGACGCCGTGGCAACCGTGAACCCCGCCGCCAGCGAGGTCTGGTACGACGGCGTCGACGACGACTGCGACGGCAACGACGCCGATCAGGACCTGGACGGCTGGCTCTCCCCGGCTGACTGCAATGACAACGATCCGCTCATCAACGCAGATGGCATCGACATCGTCTACGACGGCATCGACAGCGACTGCTCCGGGGGCTCAGACTACGACGCCGACCAGGATGGCTTTGACAGTGAGGCCTACGGCGGCACCGACTGCGACGACGCCGATCCCACCACGTACACCGGCGCTCCTGAGCTGCCCGACGACGGCGTCGAAAACGACTGCGACGTCCGCAACGACCACGATCGCGATGACGACGGCTACGACGCCGAGGCCTTCGGCGGCGAAGACTGCGACGACGCGGACTCGAGCATCAATCCCTACGCCGATGACACCTGGTATGACGGAATCGACTCCGATTGCGACGGCGGCGACGACTACGATCAAGACCGCGACGGCGTCCCGGTGACGGAGGACTGCGACGACGTCGACCGCGAGATCAGCACCGGCTGCGACACCGGCGGGACCGACACCGCCGACACCGACACCGGGAGTGAGGATTCCGGCCGAGATGACGCCGAGCCGGACTGCGGAGGGTGCGCATCGACCCCGGGAGTGGCTACGATGGGCACGATCCTCGCCCTCGCTGCTCTGTCCCGCCGTCGCCGCTCGTAGTCGGAGTCCTCATGGTTGGCTGTCTCGTCGTGGTCATCAGCGCGCTCGCCAGCCCCAACGGCAAAACGGGGGTCGCCGCTGCCGGATGCTCGTGCCACGGGAACGCGTCGGCGCAGGCGACGATCACCATGACCGCGGAGCCGCTCGCGGTCGAGCCGGGCGACATCGTGAACCTGACGGTGCTCGTCGAGGCCCCCGAGGGGGTCGGCGCGGGCCTCAACATCGACGCCCAGGGCGGCGAATTCGTCGTGGGCGACGAGATGCGCATCAGCAAGGGCGAGGTCACCCATAGCGAGCCCGCAACCATGGTCGACCACGCCCACACCTTCGCCTTCACGTGGAGCGCGGATGCCGACGGCGACTACAAGATCTATGGTGCCGGCCTCGCGTCCGACGGCAACGGGCGGGATGTCGGGGACTGGTGGAATTTTCCCCCGAGCGTCACGGTGACGGTGGGTGCGGGCGGCGAACCCCCGGATACGGCCGAAGACACCGGCGACACCGGCGAGGTCGAGGAGCCCTGTAGCTGCGCCTCCGGCGCCGCCGCGGCGGCGTTCGTCCCCGCGGTTTTCGCCGGGGCCGCGCTGGCGCGACGTCGCCGGGCAGCGCCGGTCGGATAAGCGGAGGCGTGCTCGCCCGTGTCGTGACCGTACCTGACGTGACCGCCGCGCTCGCGGCGGAGGTCGGGCGTCGGCTGCGGACGACCACTGGTCCTTTTCAGCTGGCGCTGGACGGCGGCCCCGCCGTGCTCGCTGCGCTCGACAGCATCGCGGCGATTCCGGCGCAATGGAGCCGCGCGGGCATCTGGCAGGTGAGCGAGTCGATCGTCGCGGAGGCCCACCCCGCGCGGGTGTGGCCGTCGTTGTGGGGCCAGCTCGCGGTGCCGGCGAACTTCAACGGCATTCCGGTTGACCCGGTGGGCGACCCGGTCGGGGAGCGGGCGGCGCAGCGCTACAGCGCCTCACTGACGGCGCCTCCTTGCCGCGGGGTGCTCGACTGCGTGGTGCTGGAGCTGGCGGCCGACGGGGGCATCGGCGCGCTCCGGCCGGGGAGCCCGGCACTCCGCGAGCGCGGGGATGTCGCCGTGATCGCGGGGCAGGACGGAACGCCGGCGCAGGTGACGCTGACCCTCCCCGCGTTTGCGAAGGCGCGAGCCATCGTGTTGGTCGCGCCGGGGGCCGATCGCCGCGAGGCCGTTCGCAGGCTGCTTGCGGGGGATGCCGGGGTGCCAGCGGGTCGGCTGCGGCACCCTCACTTCATGGTTTTTGTCAAAGCGTCAGGCTGACCGCCGCGGCGCTCAACACCGCCGCTATCCGAACCGCGTCGTGGACCTGCTCCTCGGTCAGGCCGCCCTCGAGCACCACGCGCTCGTGTGCCTGGATGCACGTGGCACAGGCGTTGATCGCGCTCACCGCCAGACAGTAGAGCTCGAAGTCGACCAGGCTGGTAGCCGGCTTGCCGAGGCGGTTCATCCTCAATCGCGCCGGCCTGTGGGTGTAGGCTTCTTTCTCGATCAGGTGGCGGAACCGGTAGTAGACGTTGTTCATCGCCATCAGCGAGGCCGCGGCGTTCCCGTCGTCGATCACCGCCAGGGCACCCTCACCCAGCTCGGCGTGGGCGTCAGCTAGCACGGCGTCACGCAGGGCGGCGTGGCGCAGCGTTGCGGCACAAGCAATCGCCACTCCCCAGCGTTGGCCGGGGGTGAGTGACCCGCCGCTCAACACCGAGCTGGCGTTGAGTCGGGCGTCGCGTGCGGCCTCGGGCAGAGACTCCAGCAAGGAGGGGAGGGCGCTCATGTCTACAACCCCGCCGTCAGGGTCGCATCACCCTTCTTCCAGTTGCACGGGCACAGTTCGCCGGTCTGGAACCCGTCCAACAACCTGAGCGTCTCGTCGACGTTGCGCCCCACATCCAGGTCGTTCACGCTGACATGGCGGATGATCCCTTCCGGATCGATGAGGAACGTGGCGCGGAGCGCGACACCATCCTGTTTGTGGAGGATGCCCAACCGAAGCGCCAGCTCCCGCCTCACGTCCGCGAGCATGGGGAAGGGCAGCGCTGCGAGGTCGGGGTGGCTCTTGCGCCACGCGAGGTGCACGTAGTGGCTGTCGGTGGAGAAGCCGAGGATCTGAGCATCCCTATCGGAGAATTCACGCTCCTTCTTGCCGAAGGCACCGATTTCGGTGGGGCATACAAAGGTGAAGTCCATCGGCCAGGCGAACAGCACGAGCCACTTGCCAGGGTGGGACGTATCGGTGAGCGTCTCGAACTCCTTGCCGGGGGTGAGCGAGGTGACAGCGGTGAGGGAGAAGGAAGGAAGGGTATCGCCAACGGTCAACATGAGGAACTCCAGAGCCTCCGGGATGGAGGACGCCCCAAAGATGCTTCCCCGCGGAGCTCGGTGACGTGGAGGCCGCGCCGTTCGCCACCGACCCGTTCATGCTCGCCGGGCCCGTGCCGCGAGGCGAAGGCGCCGAGGCGCTGGCCTGGGCCCAGGGCGCTCCCGTGAAGCTGGACGAGCTGGGGAGCGCAGGTGTGCTCCTGCTCGAGGAGGGCCACTGCCTGCGCGATCAGGCGCTTGCTGCCTGCGCGACCGCCGACCTGCACGAGCTGGCCTTTCGCGCGACGAGCCTACCGACGCTGGTGCAGATGGTGGCGGCGGGGCTCGGGTTGACGCTGCTTCCCCGCCTCGCCGTCGCGACCGAGACGCAACGGGCGGCGCTTCGAATTCGCCCAGTGGCGGACGCGCCCACGCGTACGCTCGTCGTCTGCTGGCGACGCGGAAGCCCGCTCGAGGCGGTCGGCCGCCGGATCGCGGAGATCGCGACAACGGCCGCGGGCTCGCTCTCCACCGTTTGACGGTGCCGGGCCATCGAGGGGACCGCGTACCGCCGTGCGCGAACCGAGTATCCCCCTCCAAAGGCGCGTCCCAAGGGAGTATCCCCCTCCAGAAGCGCGCAAGACGCGCGTGGGTCCATGCCGGGATGCCGGCGGCGGCGAGAAATGCAGGTTCGCTCGTTGGCCCGCGTGGACGTGGCCCCGGAATCGTGGGCAGGACGCGCGTTTTGGCGACCATACTCCCGGAACACGCGCCTTTTGGGGGGCGTAGTCGCCGCCTCGGCCCCCGAGCGCCGCCTCAGGTGACGATTCTGTCTGAAAACGGACTGTGCCCCAAGTACTCCTCCCGCGCCGCCGCGATCCCCTCCCCTTCGCGCTGACAGAAGTCCGCCACCGCCTCATGCAGCCGCGCATCGGCCATGCGGTGCGCGGAGTAGGTCAGCCGAGGCAGGAATCCCCGCTGCAGCTTGTGCTCCCCCTGCGCGCCCGCCTCCACCCGGCCGACACCGTGAGCGAGCGCCCACTCCACCAGCGCGTGGTAGCAGACCTCGAAGTGCAAGCCCTTGACCTCCTCGTCGGCGCCCCAGTAGCGGCCGTGGATGGCCCGGGGCGTCCAGAAGTTGAGCGCACCGGCGATCGGAATGCCGTCGCGACGGGCCAACACCACGAGCGCGCGCCGCGCCAGACCGGGAAGCTCCGTCTCCCACCACGCCGGCGGGAGGTATCCCTCGTGACCGTGCTGGTGCTGGGTGTTCCGATACCAGCGGTGCAGCGCGCTCCACTCGGAAGCGACCAGCTCCTCGCCGCGGTGCACGCGCACCTCGACGCCGGCTTCGCGGACCATCCGTCGCTCGCGCAGGAGCTCCTTCCGCCGGCGCGACGTCAGCCGGCCCAGGAAGCCGTCGAAGTCGCCGTAGCCGTCGTCCTCCCACTGGAACTGCAGCCCCAGGCGCACGGCATAGCCCAGTCCGCGGAAGGCCTCGCTCTCCGCTGCGTTGCAGAAGAGTACGTGGTGGGAGGAGGCCTTTGCCGCCTGCCGGACGCCCTCAACCCCCGCCACCAGGGCGCCGAGCAGCGCTGGATCACCGAGGACGCGGCCGGCCGCGGCGGGCGTGAACGGGATCGCGCTGGTGAGCTTCGGGAAGTAGCGGATGCCCGCGCGGTGGGCGGCGTTCGCCCAGCCGTGATCAAAGATGTACTCCCCCCAACTGTCGCCACGCAGCCACGTTGGCAACGCGGCGAGCAAGGCGCCGCCGTCCTCCACGACGACATGCGCCCCCGCCCACCCTGCCGCGCGCCCAGTGGCGCCGGAGCGCTCCAACGAGCTCAGAAAGGCGTGCTCCAAGAAGGGATCGTCGGCGGGCACCAGCGCGTCCCACGCCGCGGCATCGAGGCCGCCGAGCCGTTCATGAACCGAAACCTGCACCGGCGCTATCCGTCCCGTCGTGACCAGTCGTAAGCCAGGGCGCCATGAGCCGGTAGCCGCTCCTCGTCAGGGGCGGCGGGGTCGTAAGGCGTGGTCACCAGGTTGAGGATCATCGCCTCCCGTTCGCTCACGCACTTCCAGCCGTGCCACGTGCCGCGGGGGACGACCACCAGTCGCAGCTTGTGCTCGCCGAGCCAGACCTCCTGGGTGGTGCCGCCGGTGGGCGAGTCGGGCCGGTCGTCGCGGATGACCAACTTCACCATGCCGGTGAGGCAGCAGAAGTAGTCGTCCTGGTTCTGGTGCCGGTGCCAGGCCTTGACCACGTCGGGGTAGGTGGTGGTGACGTAAGCCTGTCCGAACTCACGGAAGTGGGGGTCGTCGCGGCGCAGCACTTCGAAGAGCCGCCCCCGGTCGTCAGGGTGGACGACGAGGTCCTGGACGACGACGTCGTGGATGGTGCCGATAGCCATGGTCAGTCGAGGTAACCGAGCGCGCGCAGCCGCTCGGCGTCTTCTTCATCGAGGGTCTGGCGCTTCACCTTCTTCGGCTTCTGGCTCCGCAGCCAGGCCGCGAAGCGCTTGCTGAGCGCGCGACCCGCCTTCTTGTCGCTGAGCTCGGCGCGCTCGTTCGGGTCCGCGGCCACGTCGAAGGACTGCAGGAAGCGGCCACGGGCGTCGGTGAGCACTTTCAGGCCGCCAGGGGCGTGCACCGCGTAGCGAAGGCGGTCGGCGCGCCCGACGACCGAGGTGACCCAGTCGCGAACGGGAGCTGCCCCTCCGCTGAGCGCCGCGCGGAGGTTCACGCCGCCGAAACCCGGCAGACCGCCCGCGCCGGCGTAGTCCAGGAGCGTGGGGAGCACGTCGACGTGCGACGTCGGCACCGAAATATGCGTGCCGGCGGTGACGAGCCCCGGCCCCCACACGACCATCGGCACGTGGAGATCGTGATCGTAGAGGCTTCCATGGCAGAAGTAGCGGTCGTGATCGGTCATCGATTCGCCGTGGTCGCCGGTGATCACCACCAGGGTGTCGTCGCGATTCGACGCGCGCACGTAGGCCATGAGGCGGCCCAGCTCGGCGTCGGTGAACGTCAGGTCACCGTCGTACCCGGCGACGTAGTGGCGACGCTCGGACTTGCCATTCTCGAAGATGTACTTCGGCACCAATGGCGCGCCCTCGGACAGTTCGCCGCGCTCAACCTGCATGGTGTCCGCAGCCCAGATCGCGTCGCCCGTGTAGGCCGCGCGGTAGCTGGCGGGTGGGCGGTAGGGACCGTGCGGGTCGAAATAGTGGGCCCACAAGAACAGGTTGTCGTCGGCGTGCTCGGTCAGAAAGGGAATCAGCTCCTGGTTCAGCACGCTGGCGGACGTGTCGTTGGGGTGGTTCCGGTAGTAGTGGAAGCCGCGGTTGAGCCCGTACCGATTGCTCAGGACGTACTGGACGTTGAAGGCGGCAGTCACGTAGCCGGCCTGGGACAAGAGCTCGGCCGCCGTCGGGAACTTGCGACCGATCGAAGGGATGTTGTCGACGAAACCGAGGGTGACGGGCGCCTGACCGGTGATGAGCGAGGCCAGCGACGGGTGCGTGTACGGGGCCGGCGCGTAGTGCTGATCGAGCGACACGCCCTCTTTCATCAACTGATCGAGGTTGGGCGTCGTCGCCCGCGCGTAGCCGTTGCCGGAGAGGTGATCCCAGCGGATGGTCTCGATCGACAGGAGCAGGATGCGCCGGATGGGCAGGCGCGGTGTGCGACTTTCGGCGTGGATGCTCTCCAGGACCACGGGATCGAGCTCCAGACTCCCCGCCGAGTCGGGCTTCACCATCTGCACTTCGAGGCAGGCGTAGGCGCTCTCCGTGCCGGTGGGCAGCGTAGCGGTGACCTCGACCGGCTCCCACGGAAACGCGCCGACCTCGAAGCGGCGACGGGCGATGTGGTGCTCCCCGCTGGCGCCGGCGAGGTGAAGGTGCAGGGCGGTGACGTCGCCAAGGCTGGCGCTGCCCTTCACGCGGGTCCGAAGGCGCACGGTGGAGCCCACCGGCACGGCGACGGGCGGCGAGCAGAGGCTCCCCTTGGTGCCCGGCAGCCAGGTGACGCGAGATGTGGTGGGCGTCGAGCCGGCGCCGACGGTGACGCCCCCGACCTCCGCCGTCGGCGCCCAGGCCGAGACGGCACCGCCATCCGGCCACGGCAGCGGCCACACCATCACCTGAAGCGGCGACTGCGCGAGCGCGAGGGAGGCGACGAGGGCGAGCACCGAGCTTCCAGCTATGGCGCGAAGCTGCGTCGATCAACGCCGAAGCCGTAGCGCGCCCACCACGCGACCCCGCCGCCGGAGGCCAGCGCCACACGGGCAAGGGGATTGTCGAGCGTCAGCTGGTCGGGGGGATCCTCCGCGGCAAGGTCGAGCGACCAGCTCAGTCCGCCGTCGTCGGTGAGCCAGACCGCGCCGTCGCCCTCGAGGGCAAGGCCGCGCTCACCCGCGAAGTCGACCCAGCGGAAGGTCCCTTCGATGGCAAGGACCCAGCTGTCACCTTGGTCGCGGGAGGTGTACACTCCGCGTTCTGTCGCGACATAAATGGCATCGTCGGCCGCGGTGACCCGGGCGACGTCGGCCACGTCGATGTCCACCTGCGACCAGCTCAGCCCGCGGTCGGTGGAGCGCCACAGGCCGATGCCCTGACCGTAGAGGTGGGAGACGTCGCCCGCCTTGTACGTGCCGAGGAGCACCACGTCACCGCCGACGAACGCCAGACTGTGGGCGCTGGCGGCGTTGGTGGGCAGGCCGGTCGTGGGCACAAAGCTGGCCCCGTCATCCTCCGAGACGTACACCTGCCCGCTAGTGTCCGCGTAGTCACCGCTCCCGACGCTCCCGAGTAACATCCGCCCTGGAACCTCGGGGTCCAGCGCAAACCCGTGAAAGTGGTAGGCCTGCCACAGGTGGGCCCACGTGGCGCCGCGATCCTCGGAGCGCAGGAGCACATCGTCGTTGACCAGCCACACGCGCTCGGGGCGCGCCGGATCGAAGACGATGTCCATCACGTAGTGACCATGCGCCGCCACGTTCTGCCAGCTGTCCCCCCAATCGTCGCTGCGGTAGAGGCCACTTTCGCAGCGCGTCCCCGCCCAGACGACGCTGGGGCAGGCCGGGTCGGGCGCCACCACCGCGAAGTATCGCTCGATGTTGCTGTCTTCGTAGCGGAGGAAGGAGCCGCCGCCGTCGGCGCTGTGCCAGATGGAGCTGTCGTCGATCGCCAGGAGGTCCGCGCCCTGGCCGACCACCCCGGTGGTGCCCACCGTGGGCAGCGCCACGGTTCGACTGCCGCTGTCATCGCTGATGTGGAGCACATCGTCGTCGCCGACGGCGTAGAGGGCGTCGCCCCAGAACGCCACCGTGGCGTCGATGGCCCCTTCCGACCAGGTGGCACCGCCATCATCGCTGGTCCAGGCGCCGAGGCGGACCTCGCCCGGAGCTCCGGGATTCCGCGCCAAGGCTTCGGGCCGCCCCACGTCGGCGAGCACCGCGGTCCAGCTGTCGCCCTCATCCACCGACCGGAAAAGTGTCCGACCGTCGTGGACGAGGACCGCGTCGGCGGCGGTGTCCCCGGCGACGATGCGGAAGCGGCGGTAGTAGTCGAGGATCGCGCCCGCCCCGCCCTCCACCGGCACCAGGCCTCGGGCCTGCCAGGTGGCCCCGGCATCCTCGGAGACGCCGAAGACGCCGGTGTCCAAGAGCGCGTAGACCCGGCCGGGGACGGCGCTGGGAACGGCGAGACCGTACACATGGCCGGGGAACTCGCTGGCCGCGTCGCGAGAGCCGAAGTCGGTGATCACCCAGCTGGCACCGCCATCATCACTACGATGGACCGTCCCGCCTGCCGAGCGGTACACCCGGCGCGGATCGTCCGCATCCACCACCAGATCGCCGAGGGTATGCGTGGTGTTGGGGACGAGCACCTTGTGCAATTCGGCGTCGGTGAGTGCGTCGAGGCGCCACATTCCCGCGAGCGCAGAGCCGACGTAGAGCGGAGCCTCGCCGTTGGTGGCGATCGTCGAGAGCGCGCCGGCGTAGGCCGTGCCCGTTGGGGCCCAGTCGGCGGGGGCCGGGGCAGGGCCGGGGTCGGGACAGAGTCCAGCGGGCGCGGTCGGCTCGACCTCGGGTAAGGTGCGCTCCGGCACCTCCGCGACGCAAGCGAGGATCAGCCACATCGTTCGCACCGTAGCGTTAATGTGCCCCGATGCGGGCCAGCACGGCAACAACGCTCGCAGTCTTCGTGGGGCCGGTCGCGGCCGCCTGCAACGACGGGGGCGGCTGCGCCGAGGCGCCGGCCGAGGTCACGGACGCCACCCTCACGGTGAGCCCCGCCATCGTCACGGTGGCGACGCTGTCGTGGACGACCGACGTTCCCCGGCGCGGGCGGGTTCGCTACGGGACGGCCGAGCGCGAACTGGTGACGACACTGGAAGCCGCCGAGGCCACCGAGCACTCGACCCTGCTCGTCGGCGTCCCCGCCGCCTCCGAGATTGCCTGGGCCATCGAGGACGAAGGTGGCATCGAGCTGACAGCGGGGGTGTGGACCACCGAGGCGCTCCCCGGCGAGCTTCCCCCCATCGCGGTCGAGGGCGGCACTGCCCAGCAGTTCATGGTCACGACGGTTCTCGGCATCGTGACCGCGGTGGTCATCCTCTCACCCGAAGGCCGGGTGGTCTGGTACCACATCGACGACAGCGGGCTGGACACCGTTCGCGCGCTAGTCGCAGCCGATGGCAACGGCATTCTCTACACCGTGGGCGACGTCTCCGGCGAGCCCTCCGCTGATAGTCTCTTGCGACGGGTGTCCTGGGACGGCACCGAGGTCAGCGACATCGCGGTGCCTTACCTGGCGCAAGACTTCGCCCAACATTTTGACGGCACCATCGCCGCGGTCACCGCCGAGGTGCGCGCGGGCACCGACGGCGAGCCGATCAAGGGGAACGAGATCGTCGAGATCCAGCCCGACGGCAGTTTTGAGTCGGTGTGGAGCTCGTGGGACTGTTTTGACCCGGCGGTCACCCTCTCCAACGACCCGGGGCTCGGCTGGACGTGGGTCAACGCCATCGATGTGCTGGATTGGGACTATGTCCTGAGCGTCCGCAACTTCTCGTCGATCGTGTGGGTGGCGCGCGAAACCGGGGCGTGCGGCCCGATCCTCGGCGGCGAGCTGTCGACCTACGACTTCGTCGGTGAGCGCTTCTTGCACACCCACCAGTTCCACGTGTGGGACGACCACATGCTGGTCTTCGACAACGACGGCGCCGGCGGAAATCGCAGCCGCGTGCTGGAGTACGTACTGACCGACACCACGGCCACCCAGGTTTGGGAGTACCTCCCCGACCCGCCGGCGTTCAGCTTCGTGCTCGGCGACGTCACCCGGCTGGACGATGGCAGCACCTTCGCGGCGTTCTCTCTGGCCGGCCAGCTCGATCGAGTGGACGAGGCGGGCGAGCTCCAGTTCCGGGCGTCCACGCCGCTGGGGTACGCCTTCGGGTACGTCACGCTCGTGCCCAACCTGGCGCGGTGAGCCCCGCCGCGGCGCTCCGGGCGCGGTTCGGCGGCCTGGGCGCTCCGTTCTGGGCCCTGCAGGCGGGGCTCTTCCTCAACCGGGCGGGGCAGTTCGTCCAGCCGCTGCTCACGTTCTGGCTCACCACCGTCCACGGGCTGAGCATCACCCAGGCTGGCGCGGTGGTCGCTACCTATGGATTGGGCTCGACCCTGGGCACCGCGCTGGGCGGGGTGGTCGCCGATCGTTTCGGCCGCCGCAAGACGCTGCTCACCAGCGCCATCGGCGCTGCGATCGCGCTGGCAGCGCTCTCGGCGGCGCCGACCGTCCCCGCGGTCGTGCTCGGCGCCTTCGTCCTGGCGCTGGTGTACGACCTGCACCGCCCCGCCGTCCATGCCATGGTGGCGGACCTCGTCCCCGCCGACGACCGAATTCGCGCGTACGCCCTCACCTACGTCACCGTGAACCTCGGCTTCTCGGTCGCACCGGCGCTGGCCGGCGCGATCGCCGAGGAGAGCTACCGCTGGGTCTTCCTCACCGCGGCGGCGGTGCAGCTCTTGTGGGCTGCCTTTGTCTACGCGTGGTTGCCGGAGACGAAGCCTGAGCTGCGGGCAGGGCAGGTCCCGGGCAGCCTCCGCGACGTGCTCAAGGACCGGGTGTACGTGACGTGGCTGGCCGCGCTCTCGTTCGCGTGGTTGCTGCCCCATCAGGGCTATGTCGCCCTTTCGGCCTGGATGAAGAGCGAGGGGCACTCCCCGGGGACCTTCGGCGCGGTGCTGGCGCTCAACGGGGTGCTCATCGTGCTGATCCAGCCGTGGATCGCCCCGGCGGTGGGGCGGCGGGATCCGACCTCGGTCTTCGTGGTCGCCTGCCTGCTGCAGGGGGTCGGCTTCGCGATGCACGGCCTCGGCCTCGGTGTTCCCGGACATCTTGCCGCGGTCACGGTGTGGACCTTCGGCGAGATCCTCAGCGCTCCGGTCACCTCGGCGCTGGTCGCAACCCTGGCGCCCACCCACCTACGAGGGCGCTACCAGGGGCTCCTCGGCATGTCCTTCTCCTTCGCAAGTGTGTTTGGTCCGCTGTTGGGCGCCACCGTGCTCGACCACTTCGGCGGGTGGTTGTGGGTGGGCTGCTTGGGCGCGGGCGTGCTGTCCGCGGCGGCGATGTACGCGATGGGACCGGCGCTTCGGGAGCGGTTGAGGGGCGGGGGTGCCGCCGCGGCAAGCCCTTGACGCGGCTTCGGTGGCGGCATGGCACCCGTACGTCGCCCGGTCGCCGAGGTGTGGGTACGTTCCCCCGCGCGAGGTTCCCGCGATGACCCGTGTTGATTCCTGCCCGCACTGTCAGAAAACGTCACACACCTACGGGCTGACGGTGCGTCAGTTCGCGTGCTGGAAGTGCAGCACGAAATACTGCGAGAAGTGTGGCGCGGCCAGGTGCCCGCGATGTGGGGACACATCGAGGACCCACTACGACGACTTTACGCGGCCGAAGTAAGCGAGCGCGTTGGGACCCGCAGCTGTGGCGCTTGGCCATTGCCGGTGAAGCCGATTAGACGCGGCCTCATCTGAGGCGCAAGATGTGGCCGTTTTCGAAGGCGGACCCAAGAAAACGGTGCCACTACTGCGAGCATGCTGGGAGTTTCAACCCCGACAACCGAAACCAGTCACCCCCCGGTGGCAAACAGGATGGGAAGTGGTTGTTTTGCCGATCCCGCCGTGGGAAACACGATTGGGTGCGCGACGATGACTCGTGTGCCAATTTTCTGGACGTGAGCAATCGGCACCAGAGCTGAGGTCGCATCAGTGACACTGCGCGAGCACGATGGCCCTCTCGCGCCGCGAGCTCCGCCATTCGACTACTCCTCGGGAGCCGTCATGAACGTGAGGGGGACGGTGGCCGACTCACCCGCCTCGATCGGGCCCGCGCCATCCTCGACTTGCTCCTCCCGACTCGCCCGAATCTGGGAGATCGAGCGCTCGACCACAAGATCGAGGGACCAGTCGAGCATGACCCGCACCCGGTTGCCGATCCCCACCAGCTTGAACAGGTAGAGGGATCGCCAGATGAACCAGGCCGGAAATCCCGACAGCCGCAGCCCCATGATGTCGATGACCGCGTAGTGCTCCCCCACACAGACGAGGGAGCCATAGTTGAAGTACTTGAAGGGCTTGGTGGGCCGCCCTTTGAGCAGACGCACCAGATTGGCCCCGGTCTGATCGCCCTGCTGGAGCGCCACCTGGGCCAAGGCAGGCAGGGGATGCCCCTCGTGCTCGCAAAGGGCCACATCGCCAATCACGAACAGACGATCCTGGCCCGGTACCCGCAGATCGGGGGCGACGCGGACCAGGCCGCCGCGCTCGACCGGCACCCCCAGACTCTCCATCACCGTCGCCGGCTTCACCCCTGTGCACCAGACCACCGTGC
This sequence comes from Deltaproteobacteria bacterium, assembly GCA_947490345.1. GTDB lineage: Bacteria > Myxococcota_A > UBA796 > UBA796 > SXON01 > SXON01. The sequence continues at coordinate 10,956 of CANLGL010000056.1, read as the reverse complement.
GTGCGGAGATGCGCCCACCGTCGGACAGCACCACGGCGGCTGGCTCCAGCTTGACCGCCCGCACGTCCAGCTGCACGCGCACGCCGATGCGATCGAGCTGGGACTTGGTGCTCCCCGCCATCCGGTCGCTCCAGCCCGGGAGGACTTGACCGCCCGACTGCACCAGCCACACCTCGGGCAAGGCAGGGTTGATCTCCGGGTAACGGCGCAGGAGCACATGGTGGATCAGGTCCTGGATCTCGCTCGCCAGCTCCACTCCCGTGGGTCCGGCGCCCACCACGATCGTGCGCACCAGATCGGCGGCAACAACCGGGTCTCGCTCGTGGGCCGCCAACTCGAAGCAGTCGATCACGTGGTTCCGCACGGCGATCGCGTCGCCAAGCTCCCGCATGTAGAAGGCGTGCTTGTCGGCTCCAGGAACTCTCAGCGTATTCGTCTGGGCGCCCGGCGCCATGACCAGCCAGTCATACGAGATCTCCTCCTGCATCGCTCCGGCCCCAGTGCGGACGATCCTCCGGGCAAGGTCCACTCCCTCGACGCTGCGCTTCATGAAGCGCACATTGGTGGCCTCGAAGATGCACCGAAAGGGATTGGTGACCTGGCGGGTCTCGATGGCGCCGGTGGCGACGCTGGGCAACAGCGGCGGGAAGAGAAAGTAGTTCTTCTTGTCGACGAGCACGATCTCAAGCCCATCGTGGTAGCCCAGCTTCCGATCGAGGGACATCGCGGTGTACAGACCGCCAAAACCCCCACCGACGATGACCACCCGAACCGGCCGGTCCCCTCCCCTCCACCGAGGAAACAGCCACAGCTCTCGCACCTGGAGCCCCACCAAAGCGAGTAGGCCAACCGTCTCAATGAGCAGGACCGGGGCCAGCACCATCCGGACGAAGCCCGAGACCGGGAGCAGGCCCCAGAGCGCGAGATCCAGGCCCGCTGTCCCCCAGCCCGCGATTCGCAGTCCCGTACGAAATCCGCGGGGCATGGCCATCCGGTTGGCCAGCCATTGCGACGGCCCATTCAGCAGGAGCAGGGAGAGGGCATGGGCGGCCAGAAGCACCCAGAAGGCGCCTGGGGAGGTCTTTCGCACGCCGTCCACGAGCGCGCCGAGATCAGCCAGGATCGACCAGGAGAGCCCCCATCCAGAGGTCATCAGGGCCGCGAGCCAGACGGTGGAGAAGAGCACCCATCCTGAGGCGATGGCGCCGGTCAGGACGAGCTTCTGCCACAGGGGCAGGCGTGGGAGGCGGTGGGCTTCGTTGGTGCGTGGCACGGTGGTCAGTTCGCCCGTGCCACGACGTCCAGCGTGAAGTCGAGCCCGTCCTGATTCTTGAGGCTGCCGAAGAACGCGCTGTAGGGGACGAGGCCGAGCGACGTGTGGCTGGTCCTCAAGCCCCCCCGCAGGCGGAGCCCTCCATCACGCGTGTCGGCTTTCACGGAGATTGTCACAGGGCCACCATGGCCCGCGACGGTCAGCGTCCCCGTGGCCGAGAGCGCTGCCATCGTGCCGGAGCAGCGCGTGGCTTCGAAGCGGATATCCGAAAAGGCGCTCTGCTTGAGTTGCTCCTCGCCCTTCATGTGCTCGTCGACCTGCTTCTGCTGCGCGTCCGTCAGCATCACGTCGTACCCGACCAGGCGCCTCATGTCGGGCAGGTCCGGCCGGAGCCCCGAGACAGGCACCCTCACGCTCACCGCGCAGGCCGCAATGTTGTCCGGATCGAGGGTCAAGCTTCCCGACCAGCCGGTGGCGGCCACGACGTGATCATGCGCCATCGACGACGCCAGGCTGTCCCGATCCCGGTAGACCTGCACGTAGAGCTTGCTGGCGGCGCTATCGAAGCTGTAGGTGGTCGGCGCCGCACCAGCCGCGGCGATGAGTCCGAGCAACAGCATGCACACTCCAGGGAGGACGCCGCGAGTATGACACCGGCGCGACCAGGAGCCAAGGGCGAGCCCGAATCACGCACCGGTGGAGGAGACTTGCGAAACCGGGAGCGGTCGATCACACCGTCGCGTTCCCAGAGGACGGAGCCGTCCGCCGCCCGATGCTGTACCCGTTGACGAACACTTCGAAAGACTGCCCGCACGCCGAGGAGCCGAGGTCCAGGGAGTAGCTGCCACCGCGGGGGAAGGCCTTGGACGAGTTCCAGCTCGTCGAGACGGTCACCGTACCCTCCACCTTGGAGCCGTCAGTGCGGGTGGCGCGGCCCTCGATTCCGCAGGCCGCGGCCGCGGATGGAAGGGCGAAGGCGGCGAGGAAGACCAGGGTGAGGCGCTGAACGAACATGACCGCTCCGAGTACCAGAGCACCCGACCACAACGACACCGCGCGGCCTCCGGCGCGGCAGGGACCGAGCAGAGGGCCGGTCCCCGGCCCGCCGCGAGGCCGCGGCGACCGGGCGCCGCCCGGGCGGCCGCCGTCACCGGCACGTTAGCCTCGGCCCATGAACCTCATCGACTCCATCCGCGCCGACGCCCCCGATATGGCTGCCGTACGCCGCGATCTCCACGCCAACCCCGAGCTTGGTTTCCAGGAGCTGCGCACCAGCGACATCGTCGCCGCGCGGCTGACCGAGTGGGGCATCCCCATCCAGCGGGGGCTCGGCCGCACCGGCGTCGTCGGCATCATCAAGGGTGGCACCTCCGCCCGGGCCATCGGGCTGCGTGCCGACATGGACGCCCTGCCGATGACCGAGCACAACGACTTCGCCCACAGGAGCGTGGTCCCCGGGCGCATGCATGCCTGCGGTCACGACGGCCACACCACCATGCTCCTGGCGGCGGCGCGCCACCTCGCCACCCACCGCAACTTCGACGGCACCGTGTACCTCATCTTCCAACCGGCCGAAGAGGGCGGCGGCGGCGCGCGCGAGATGGTCGCCGACGGGCTGTTCGAGCAATTTCCGATGGAGGCGGTCTTCGGCGCCCACAATTGGCCCGGCCTCGAAGTCGGGGTCATCGGCGTCAACCCCGGGGCGATGGCCGCGTCCAGCAACGAGTTCCACATCACGCTGCGCGGCAAGGGCTCCCACGCGGCGATGCCCAACCTGGGCGTGGACCCGGTGCCGCTGGCGTGTCAGCTGGTGCTCGCCTTCCAGACCATCGTCACCCGCAACCTGCGCCCCATCGACCCCGCAGTGATCTCGGTGACGATGATCCACGCCGGCGAAGCCACCAACGTGGTTCCCGACAGCGTCACCCTCCGCGGCACCGTGCGCACCTTCTCCACCGCGGTGCTCGACACCATCGAGACGCGGATGCGCGAGCTGACCGAGCACAGCGCCCGCGCCTTCGGTGCCACCTGCGAGTTCGCCTTCAACCGGAACTACCCGCCCACCGTCAACCACCCCGCCGAGTCGGAGTTCGTGCGCAAGACCCTGGCGGCCGTGGTGGGCGCCGAGCGGGTGATCCACTTCGAGCCGACCATGGGTGCCGAAGATTTCTCCTATTTCTTATTGGAGAAGCCGGGTTGCTACTTCATCATCGGCAACGGCCAGGGCGGCCATCGCGACGCCGGCCACGGTCTGGGGCCGTGCATGTTGCACAACCCCAGCTACGACTTCAACGACGAGCTGATCCCGCTCGGCGCCACGTGCTGGGTGAGGTTGGCGGAGGCGTGGTTCGCTCGGTAGCGCTTCGTTCCCGACGCGCGGACGTTCCCCAAGAAGGCTACACCATCGGCCCCGGACGGCGCATGTCTGCGCTAGTGTGCTTCCTCGCCGGATGTGACGACGATGTGTTCTCGGCCGTGGTCCAGGCCGACAGTGATGTGGGCGGTGATGTGGTTTTCGTCACCGACGACACCTACTTGCTCTACGACGACGACGGCACCGAGCTTGTCGAGGCGAGCCTCCCCAGTGGCAGCCCTGGGCCGCCCTGTGTCGCCGACTTCGACGAAGACGACAGCGAGCGCCTGGTGACCACCCTGTCCCTGCCGGCGCTCCACGCTGGGCAACTACTCGCCGGGATGGAGATCGAGCTGGCGCCCGGTGACGGCGGTGCCCACGGCTTCGTTGCGGTCATCGACCCGGAGGGTGCGGTGGAGGAGTGCGACGAGCCCAACAACAGCACCCGTTGGACTGAGGTGTACTGCTATTGAGGCGGAGGGTGATGGGCGGCCGCCCTGCGGGCGCCGCGCTGTCGCTACGGCCGCGGGCCCGGGACCCGCGGCCTCCACTCCATCGCTGCCGCGTTCCGGGGCTCCGAAGCGCGGCGGCTTCCGTGAGGTCGATGAACCAAAGTGAGCAGGATCCCCCACATCCTACCGACCTCGGTTCATGATCATGAACCGAAATCGGGGAGATCCCCCACATCCTCTCCACTTTGGTTCACGATCTGGGGGGTGCGATGAACCGAAGCCAACATGATCAGGGGCATCCTACCGACCTCGGTTCATGGGCGCCTACCAGCTCCCCGTATTGCCCCGACTCAGCCACGGCTCCGCTGGAAGCAAGGCGCCACCGCGCTGAAGGAGCTCGACCGACTGCGCGTCGGGGCTGCGCACAAAGGCCATGCGGCCGTCCCGCGGCGGCCGCAGGATGGTGACGCCGTGCGCCTCCAGCTGCCGACAGGCGGCGTACACGTCCTCCACCGCGACGGCGATGTGCCCGAAGTTGCGGCCACCGCCGTAGGGCTCGGTCTGGTCCCAATTGTGGGTGAGCTCCAGCTCAGGCCCGCCGGGCGCGTCGTCGGGCGCGCGCAGGAACACCAACGTGAAGCGCCCCGCCTCGTGAACGGACCGCCGCGATTCGACGAAGCCCAGGGCGTCGCACCAGAAGCGGAGGGCTTCGTCAAGGTCACGGACACGAAGCATCGTGTGGAGGAACTGCATGCAGGCGCCGTATCGCGGTAGGCTGCGCGGATGCGCTCCCACGGGGCTTCTGGCCTCCTGCTCCTCTTGATCGCCGTCGGCACATCACCCACGTTGGCGGCTGACGCCTCCCCAGGGAGCGCGCCCCGGGCCGACGCCCCCGGCGCCTTTGCGCGCGACCGGAACTTCGACATGGAGCGGCTGGAACTCGACGGCACCCTCGATCTTGGCGCCCGCAGCATCACCGCGACGGCGACGTGGACGGTGCGGCGACTGGCGCCGGGCGGCCTGCGCCTGGATGCTGTCGGGCTCGACGTCGTCGAGGTCCAGGTGGACGGGGAGCCTGCCGAGGTGGTCCCCGCCGAGGGGGGGTTCACCGTGCTGGTGGCGGAGCGCCCCGCCGACTACGAGCCGGGCGCCTCGATGGTGGTCGACATCATCTACCGGGCCAGCCCCCAGCTCGGCTTGCATTGGCGGGGACCGTCTGCCGACTCCCCCGACACCTACTGGGAGGTCTACAGCCAAGGCGAAGGGGAGGACAACCGGTACTGGTTTCCCAGCTACGACCACCCCGACGACCGGTTCGCCTACGCCGGCCGTTTCGACGTCATCGGGGCGCCGGGCCCCTTCCAGGTGGTCACCAACAGCGGCCCCGACCTCGTGAGCTACCTGGTGATGGTCGCCGCGGCGCCCTATGACATCATCGCCGGTCCCCAAAATCCGGTGCCCCTCCGCGCGATGGTGCCGCCCGGCACCCCGGACAGCTGGGTGCGCCCCGTGCTGGACCCGCTTCCAGACATGCTCGACCACTTCGCGATGCGTACCGGCGTTCCCTACCCCTGGGGGCGCTACGACCAGACCTTCGTGCAGCGCTTCATCTACGGCGGCATGGAGAACACCGGCTCGACCATCGAGACGGCGAAGATGTTGGCACCACCGTCGGTGCACCGGACGCGGCCGTGGGTGCCATCCATCGTCGCCCACGAGCTGGCGCACCAGTGGTACGGAGATCTACTCACCTCGCGAACGTGGCGAGAGCTCTGGCTCAACGAGGGCTTCGCCACCTTCTTCGCCGCCGATTGGGAAGCACACGCCATGAGCGCCTCCGACGGGCCCGAGGCCGGACGGGCGCTGCGGGCCGCACAGATCGATGGTTGGCGGCGCGGAAGCCTCGATCGGGGCAGCCTCGCCGGGCGGTGGTTCCTCGGCGGCGGTGGCGCCACCCACGCCGGAGAGGCGCTCGGCACGGCCAATCACAACGTCTACGCCAAGGGCGCCATGGTGCTCACCATGCTGCGGGTGATGCTCGGCGAAGAGACCTTCTGGGGCGGGATCCAGGACTACACCCGGAAGCACGCGCACTCGAGCGTCGACACCATCGATCTGCAACGCGCAATGGAAGCGCGCTCCGGCAAGGACCTCGGGTGGTTCTTTCAGCAGTGGACCGAGCTGCCGGGGGTGCCGAAGCTCACGACGAGCTGGACCTGGACGCCCGAGCCGCGCCAGACCCGTCGCGGCGTGGTCTCGGTCGAGCTGCGACAGGAGCCCGGAAGCGGCGGCAAAGGCACCGCGCCGTACACCCTCCCGGTGACGATCATCGTCGACGGGGCCTCTCCGACCACGGCCTGGCTGCGCGGTGAATCGCTGACGGTGACGGTGCCCTCCGACCACGCCCCGGATTTCGTCGCCATCGATCCTGACGGCGGGCTGCTCGTGGACTGGAATCAGAAACAATCCGCGGCCGCCTGGGTGGAACAGCTGTCGCGGGGAAGCCCCTACGCGCAGCTCTTCGCCGCGCGCGCCCTCGCCGAGCTCCCGCCGGCGCTGCCGGGCCCGGGCCGCGCCGAGCCCTTGGCGGCGGCCCTGTCGTGGGGGTCCACCGCTCAGCCGCTCCGCGCCGCGATCGCCGACGCCCTCGGGACCAGACGCACCGGTGACTCCCTCGTTCCTGCCGCGCTGGCAGACGCAGACGAACGCATCCGCCTCGCGGCGGCTGAGGCGCTGGGGAAGTGCCCCGGCCGCGAGCTTGCCCCGCTCTTGCTCGCAAAGCTGGAGCGCGAGCCCAACGCCGACGTCCGGGCGGCCCGGCTGCTGAGCGCGTCGGCGATCGATCCGCAGGCAGCCCTGCCTGCCGCGCGCGCGACCCTCGGCCGCAAAGCCGCCCTGGACGGCGAAGTCAACGCCGCCGCCGCGGCGCTGGCGGCCGGAACGCCCGCGGACGTGCCCGCGCTGTTGCGAACTCCCGTTTCACGCGACCGCCGTTCCACCGGGCTCCGCTCTGCGGTGAGCATCCTCGGCCGACTCCCACTCGGACCTGAGCGTGAACGCCTGCGGGCGACGATCGCGCGGAGCGCCGACCGAACGCTCGACGACCTCGACCTACGTGGGCTGCAGACCGGCATCGGGGTGCTCCGCGACGTCGGCGACGCCCAGTCCGCCGCGCTCTTGGAGGCGCTCGCCCGGCGGAGCACCGTTCCCGAGACCGCACGCCGCGCCCGGGAGGCGGCGGTCGCGATCGGCGCCCGCGTAGACAGCGTCAGCCCGGCGACCCCGAACGAGTCCGCCGCTCGGTACAAGGAGCTGGCCGACCGGATCAAGGCGCTCGAAGACAAAGCGAGCGAGAGGCATTGATTCTAAGGGGGAAGGGGCCTGCGGCCCTTCCCCTACCGCGCCATTCCCTCCGGCCGTCCGCAAGCGGCCGGCCTGCGGCGCCCATCGCGTTCATAACGCGATGGGACGCGGCGCTCTCCCCATCCCGCCCAGCCGCAGCACGGCATTGCGCGCCTCGGGCCGCGTGAGCGGACGATCGATGGGACGCCAGCGACCCAATCGCGGAGGCGCTGCGGAGCGCGCTTCGACCGGAGGTCCTGGCCGTTGAACAGCGGTGGCCGTTTTGGAGGGCAAGCTCGGAGGGCGGCGGCGACGTGCGTGACGGCGGTGAACGACGCGCCCATGTCGCGACAGGAGTGGACGCTCAGCACGCGGACAACGTTGAGGGGTGCGCGAGCACCCCCCGATCGTTGTCCGCTCCGTCGCCCGGAGACCGCCCTGAGTGCGGCGGCGCCGGGTGCTCTGGTCGCCGGAGGCTCCCGGCGCCCCTGCCGCGTGGTCGGGTGCTGCGGCGAGGCGCACGCCGGCGCGCCAACAGCGCCACGAGCCCCAGACCGCGCGCCGCCGGCATCGGTCGAAGCGCATCCGCATGCGAGCGCTTCCTTCGCCACGGAGGGGGCCATAAACGTAGCGCCCACTACCGAACCATCACCATCACCATCACCATCACCATCACCATCACCCAGAATACCCTTCCCAGGTCACACTGGAAGGATGTATGGCGAGTCAATATTCTCGATTGTTGGATGCCCGGCCGCTCGGCGCGAATCAAGTTTGCGAGCGGGATCGAGTGCTGGACCTGGGCGCCTATCGGGTGATCGTATTCGATCCCCGGGTGCTCGTGACGGGCCAGGGCAGTCTGATCCTCGAGACCAGTGCGGTCGCCGAAGAGGGCACCTGGCGCACGGTGCTGACCATCGTCCTCACGGCCACGGCGGCGATGAGCGAGGTCGGGAGCTTCCTGCGATACGTGCGGTGGCGCACCGACGGCAGCGTGAGCGGAAACCCGGTGGTGGTGGTCGACCTGGTGGCGAAAGGCGGATGAGCGGCGGTGGCTGCGGCTGCGCGGGTAGCGGCTGCGGGTGCGGTGGCCCATCGGCGGAGCAGGCGCACCAGCGGCCCGCGACCCAAGATGCGTCCCCGGCGCAAGGAGCGGTCCCTGAGCGGGGGGCGTTCGGGCCAGCGTCCAGAACGTCCCCCCTCTGGCTCCTCCCGTACGGCATGGGCACGCTGCCGGTCGGCGCCGGGGTCCCGGAGCTGGCACGGCTGCTTGCTACCCTGAGAGCCCATCCACCCGCGGCGGCGACAACGCTGGTGCCGGGGCCCGAAGCACTCAAGCCGAGCGCCGCTGCGTTCGGTATTTCTGGTGGCACGCCTACGCCGTTGGAGCTCGCAATCGACGATTTGAGGGTGCACTGGGGCACGGTGGATCGCGAGATTCCCTTGAGTTGGTGGATCGACTATGAGGGGAATCAGCGGCACACCAAAGTCAGTTCGTTCCTGGAGATCATGTGGAGCGACGTCAAGCACGCCATGCGCGCGCACGGCGTCGATTGGGACGAGTTGGACGAGCACATCGGGTGCTTCAACATCGACGCCGACCTGGCGCGCAACGACGTCTACGACAAGCTGTTCTTCCGCGACACCGGCGGCGCGCGGCAGTACCTGAAGTACACGATGGCCCTCATCGCGAGCTACCACGCCTATGCGGAAGAGAGCTTCTCAGGAACGGAATACTGTGAGGGCTTCCCCGAGTTCCTCGGCAAGTTGTTCAAGGGGAAGAGCGCCACCAACCGGCTCGGCGACACCTGCTTTCTCCGGGTGCATGTGCGGAGTCAGGACGGGCGCTTCGACGACAAGCGGGTTGCGACCTGCGCCCCCGGCTACGAGACGGCCGATCCATGCGGCGCCCGTACCGGCCCGGGTATCAATTCGGGTCCGTTCGACACGTGGGAACCCCACTGGCTGTCCGCCGGCACCGGGGGCGATGTCTACCCGTACCTCTACGTCAAGGACGGCGGCGAGGTGATGGGCACACCCACCGTCGAGGGGGAATCTGGCGGCGCCGAGGGCGACCGGGACGGATTCTCCATCTTCATTCACGCGAACCGCTTGGCGTTCGCTGGCTACGAGCTCGACCTTGCGTTGTATTTCTCCCGCCTCCTCTGGGACTACGGCAGTGAGACCGGGGATCTCGGCTATCTCCACGACGGGCACGTCCTCGGGCGCTGGGCGCTCCTCGGGCTCGTCGACAAAGGGCGGCTGCTGATCCACGAGGCCGGCCACGTGTGGACTGGCGGTGGCCACTGCAAGTGGGGGTTCTGCTTCGAGATGGGCGCGCAGGCCTGGGTCTGCGAGCTGACCGCGCTGCTCGGACTCCCGGGAACCAGCCTGTATCCGTCTGACGTCCCACCGGCGGCGTTCCGGCTCGGCACTGCGGGAACTGACGACGGCGCAGAGGTCAACTGTGCCTTCAATTACGGCTGTCTCATCTCCGACCCCGGCGTCCAGGGCTCCGGCGCCGGCTTCTACGCCGCGCGGGCGAGCCAGGTCCCGAGCCCCTGATGCGTTGGCTCTACGGCCTCGCGCTCGGCTCCTGCGGCACCGAAGACACCGGCGCCGCGCCGCCGTGCGACCTCGGCGAATTCGACACCGGTGTCGGGAACTCCGTGACCGAGGAGGAAGAATTGTGCCTCATGCAAGGCGAGTCCCAATGGTGGGTCTGGGCCTGTGCCGACGGCACCATCGAGGGTAGGTGCTGGGCCGACACCTACACCAACCTTGCCTGCTACGCGGCCGACGGCACCCAGATCGGCTGGATCTACCCTGCGGGGCCGATCGGCCCCACCGACCTCGTCCCCTACGGGAACGGCACCTGGTGCGACTGCAACGGGGACGGCTGGCCCCCGAGCGTTGAGGAGTACTGCGCGCTTCGCGGCGAGGCGCCGCCATGATGGTCCCGAGCCCCTGATGCGTTGGCTCGTCGCGCTGGCGCTGGCGTCGTGTGCCACTGAAGACAGCGGCGGCGTGCCGCCATGTGATATCGGGGTCGAGGACGGAAGCCACCATACGCTGCAAGAGGAGGAAGAATTATGCCTCCAGCAGAGCGAGTCCCAATGGTGGACCTGGACCTGTGCGGACGGCAACATCGAGGGTTACTGCGGCGCTGACACCTACGTCCAGCAGGCCTGCTACGCCGCCGACGGCACTAGGATCGGCTATTACACCAGTGGCGGACATGATGCCGGAACGGGTCCTGACCCACCCGTCCCCTACGGGATCGGCACCTGGTGCGACTGCGATGGGGACGGCTGGCCCCCGAGCGTTGAGGAGTACTGCGCGCTTCGCGGCGAGGCGCCGCCATGATGGGCGCGCCGGGGACCCGCGCCGCGGCTCAAGCAGGGCCGCCCCGCCCCCAAACACTTGACGATCCAAGGATCCGCGCGTACAAAGCCCCCGACAAGTGGGCGCTTCGCGTTCTTCGGCCACCCAGCGTGTAGTGGCCGGCAACTTTGTATCCTTACGCGCTGCGCTCC
>CANLGL010000055.1 GCA_947490345.1 Deltaproteobacteria bacterium | reverse complement strand
GGCGCTTGTTGGCGTGGGCTTCTGGGCCAGCCAGCCAAGCTGGAGCAAACTCAACCGGGTCTACGACAACGACAACCGCACGGTCATCCTCGACCAACTCAGCGCCGCCGGGGTGGACTGGCGTCTGGGTGCCGACGGGCAGACCATCGAAGTGCCGGCGCTGGACCTCGCGACCGCCAAGAAGGCCACCGCGGGCAACCCCGCCGCCCAGGGACTCGAAGGCGTCAGCGACGTGCCCGCGTGGAGCACACCGTGGGCGGAGAAGGTCTACCTCCAGAAGATGCTGGCGGGCGAGCTCGTCAAGCAGATCAACGGCATCCGCGGCATCGCCGCCAGCTCGGTCCTGGTGAACCTCGACCAGGGCACCGGCTTCCTCGGCGACCAGGCCCGACCCAGCGCCTCGGTCAGCATCAAGACCGAAGCGGGGACGACCGCCACTCGCGACCTGGGCAAGACCATCGCCAAGCTCGTCGCCGACGGCCTTCCCGGGATGACCGACGCCGATGTGACCGTGGTCGATCAGAACACCGGCCGCGCCATCTGGTCCGGCGAGGCCGTTGAAGACCCCGCCGCCGCCCCCGACGAAGCCGAACGACGCGCGGGCCGCATGCAGAAGACCGTGACCGAGGCCCTCGCAGCGGTGCTGGGCACGCCGGCCGCGGTCAGCGTGATCGTGCAGCTCGACGTCGATGCTAGCTCTTCCCAATCGACCGTCAACGCCGTCGACCCCGACAGCGTCGCCGCCGTCCGTGAGAAGGCGGAGAGCGACCAGAACACCGCGACCACCACCGGCGCCCAGACGGGCGAGGCTGGGGTGCAAAGCAACACTCCTGCGGTCGCGACCCCATCCAACGCAGGAACGGCCAGGAAGCGCGAGCAGACCGATACCCAGTACCAGGTCAGCACCACCCAGACCACGACGGTGAAGCCGGCCGGCGAGCTCAAGCGCATCAGCGCGGGGGTCATGATCGACCTCGCCACCGTTCAGGCCATCGCCGCCGCCAGCAAGATGGACGAGAAAGAGCTGCGCGCCTCGTTGGAAGCGGTGGCCCAGACCGCCCTCGGCTTCGACGCCAAGCGCGGCGACGCGGTCAACGTGGCGTTCGTTCCCTTCGCAGAGACCCCGATGAGCGAGGCGACGATGTCCGAAGCCATCCCGTGGGCCAGCCTCGTCCCGGCCGCGGTCGCGCTCGTGGCGGTGCTCCTCACCTTCTTCATGGTGGTCCGCCCCCTCCTCAAGGCGCTCCAGCTGCGCGGGGCCGGCTCCCTGGGCCAACCCGCCGAGCTCGAGACCGTCGAGACCGTCGGGCCCGACGGGACCCCCATCACCGTCACCCGGGTGGCAGGCTCGGCGACACGGGGCGCCGCCGCCTACGGCCAGCACGCACAGGTCGGTGGCGAGGATGACGACAACGTCGTCGACCTCGGCGAGCGATTGCGCAAGCAGGTCGAGGGCTTCCGCCACGTCAGCGCGCAGGACGTCTCCGCGCTGGTCCTCCGCGAAACTGACCACAGCGCGGAAGTGCTCCGTCGCTGGATCCGGACCTAAGGAGTCGAGATGGCCGCCGTCGCAAAGAAAATCGAAGCCAAAGCCACCGAGGCCCCAGCGGTACCGAAGCCCGTGGTGACACTCAGCGGGCTCGAGAAGGCCGCCATCCTCATCATGTATCTGCATCGCGACACCGCCCGCATGGTGCTCCGCAAGCTCAAGGACGACGAGGTCAAGCGCCTCGGCATGGCCATCGCCGCCGTCCAGCAAGTCCCCGACGAGGTGATCGAGGGCGTGGTCAAGGACTTCATCCTCAGCCTCCAGAGCGTGTCGCTGGTGCCGTACACCGGCCGCGACTTCGCCCAGGCCGTGCTTCCGGAGCTGGTCGACGAAGAGCGGCGCCACGTCGTGGCCGGCGCCATCCGCCGCCGGGTCGGCAGTGACTTCGAAGACTTCATCCGCAGCCGCTCGGCCGGCGCGATCGCCGCGGTGCTGCGTGAAGAGCACCCGCAGGTCCAGGCCGTTGCCCTCTTGCGGATGGGGCCTGAGAACGCCTCCCGCGTCCTCAGTGTGCTCGACGGCGAAGCGCAGTACGACCTGACCAAGCGCATGGCCGGCGCCGAGCGAGTATCCGGCGAGCTCGCGGACGACGTGGAGGACGCGATCCGCCGCGCCCTGGAAGACCAGGACGACCCACTGCTCATCGGCGGCGCCCAGACCACCGCGCGCATCCTCGGCCGCCTCCCCCGCGAAAAGAACCAGATGGTGCTGGATCGGCTCCGCGACGAGGGCAACGAGCTCGGCGACAAGCTGCAACGCCTGATGGTGGTGTTCGACGACCTCATCAACCTGGACGACCGGGCCATTCAGCAGGTGCTCAAGGTCGTGGAGCGCGGCGACCTCGTGCTGGCGCTCAAGGGTGCCCAGCCGGAGCTCAAAGCCCGCTTCCTCAAGAACCTCTCCAGCCGCGCCGCCGCCGATCTCCAAGACGAGATGGACGTGCTCGGCAACCCCCGCAAGGCGCAGATGCGCGGCGCCCAGGAGAACATCACCGCGGCGGCGCAGCGCCTCCACGACGAAGGCGTCATCGTGCTCGCGACCGGGCCGGACGAGGACGCCTAGCGCGTGGCCACCTTGCATCCCATGTCCCCGCGCGGCGTGTTCGTGCCGAGTACACCGACCGGCGGTGCGATGCGTGCGTTCAGCTCGCTGATGCCGAGTCGAACCATGGCGTTCACCGCAGGGTTGCCGACTCGGGACAACGCCGCACCCGAGGCGCCTCCTCCGGTGGTCGAAAAACCGGAGCTGCCCAACGACCCGCCCCCCGCGCCAGGCGACGAGGGGGCGCCGAGCGCCGGTGCGGCCAGGCACGTTTCGCTGGCCGAGCAGGTCCAAGCCGAAGCCATCGCCAAGGCCGTGCAGGGAGCCGAGGCGATGGCCGCCGAGCACGCCGAGCTCGAACGAGTCCGCGAGGCCGAACACGCCCATCTCGTGGCCGACCTGCAGGCCCAGAAGACACGCGCCGCCGCCTCGACCGAACGCCTCGGGCAGCTCGCCGCCGAGCTGGCCCGGCTCAAACAGAGCATGGTGGCGGAGCTGCGCGCGCATGCGGGCACACTCTTGCTGCTCGGCGCGCGCAAGCTCGCCGGCGAGGCGCTCCAGGCACAGCCGGGCCTGCTCGAAGCGTTGGTGCGCGAGACCGTCGAGACCCTGTCCTCGGGCGGGGTGACCGTGCGGGTGAACCCCGCGGATGTGGAGCGCGTACAGGCCGCGATGGGAGAGGGCATCCGGGTGCTGGCGGACGGCTCGGTCCAAGCCGGCTGCATCGCGGAAGGCGACGCGGGCATCGTGGATGCGACGCTCAACACCGCGTCCGGCTCACTCCTGGCCGAGGTCCAGGCGTGGAAGCGCAGCGCATGAGCGCCTCGCTCCTGGGCTTGGAGTCGCTGGAGAGGCGCTGGGCCGACGCGCCCACGCAGAGCCGCCGCGGGCGCGTCGTCGCCGTCCAGGGAACCCTGGTCACCGCCGAGCTGCCCGGTGCGCGAATCGGTGAGGTCGCGATCATCGACGGCGTCGGTCCCGCCGAGACCGTCGGCTTCCGCGAGCGCCGGGCGCTGTTGATGCCGTTCTCCTCGCTGGACGGCGTCCGTCATGGCGCCGGTGTGACCTGCACCGGAGAGATGCCGCTCGCGATGGTCAGCGACGCGCTTCGGGGGCGGGTCATCGACGGGTTCGGTCAGCCCCTCGACGGCAAGGGACCCATCGCCGGCGTGATCGCACGCCCGCTGCACGCCCTCCCACCGGACGCGATGTCGCGGTCGTTGGTTCGAACGGCGCTCCCCACCGGGGTGCGGGTGCTGGACGGTCTGTTGACCCTTGGACGCGGGCAGCGCGTCGGGCTGATGGCCGGCTCTGGCGTGGGCAAGAGCACGCTTCTCGGCATGATCGCCCGTCGCAGCGCCGCCGACGTCAACGTCATCGCGCTCATCGGCGAGCGCGGCCGCGAGGTGCGTGAGTTCCTCGAAGACGTTCTCGGGCCCGAGGGCTTGCGCCGCAGCGTGGTCATCGTCGTGACCAGTGATCGCTCGCCGGTGCTGCAGTTGCGCGGTGCTTTCCTGGCCATGGCCGTCGCCGAGCACTTCCGCGATCAAGGCCGCGACGTGATGCTCATGCTCGACAGTGTCACCCGGCTTGCGATGGCCCAACGTCAGATTGGGCTCGCGGTCGGCGAGCCCCCCACCACCCGCGGCTACACGCCGAGCTGCTTCGCGCTCTTGCCTCGGCTTTTGGAGCGGGCGGGTCCCGGCGCCAACAAGGGCAGCATCACCGCGCTCTACACGGTGCTCGTGGACGGCGACGACGTCGAAGCCGACCCCGTCGGCGACGCGGTCCGCGGCATCGTGGACGGGCATGTCGTGCTCAGCCGCAAAATCGCGGGACAGGGGCGTTTCCCCGCCGTCGACGTTCTGGCGAGCATCTCGCGAGTCATGGACGTCGTGACCGGAGCGCCGCACCGTGAGGCCGCCCGCAAAGTGCGCACCGTGCTCAACACCTGGGCGCAGAACGAGGAGCTCGTCCGCCTCGGCGCTTACAAGGCCGGCTCCAGCCCCCCCGTCGATGCCGCCATCGCCCGCATCGACAAGATCCACGCCTGGCTCACGCAGCCGGTGGAGGAGGCCACGCCGTTGGCGGAGACCATCGCGACGATGGAGGGGCTTTTGCGCTAGGGGGCGACCGAACTCTGTTTGGGCGTCGCGCCAGGCCCAGGCGTCTCGACAGGCAGGCGCTGGGGCGCGACGCGGCGTCCTGGGCGAGACCGTACGGACGACGCGTCGTCGGGCTCCTCGGCTCAGAACGAGGCGGCGCGGGTCACGCCACGGTCCGACAGACGCTATTCATAGGCCGGCACCTCACACTCCCCGTTGTCGCAGTCGCCCCAGCACACGATGCGCCCATCGTCGGTCAGGCCGCAAACCGACTCGTTGCCGCAGGCCAGCTTGGTGAACGTCTCGTCAGGCGCTTCCATCGCGTCAGCGCCCCAGCACGTGGCCTTGCCGGCGGGATCGAGGACGCAGGCCTGGTCGTCCGCGGTGAGGCACACCTGTTGGTAGGTGCCGGTGGGGGCGGAAAGGAGGACCGGCGGCGGTGTGGTCCGGGTCCAGAAGTCCCAACACGAGAGCGTACCCCCCACCTGCAGTCCACAGAAGGCGCCGTTCCCGTCACCCTCGATCGCCTTCCATGAACCCGCGACCACGAGGGTGACGCGTCCTTCGTCCGCAGTCTCCTGCTCCAGGGTGAGCCCGCCAGCGACGTCGATCAGCGCCAGGTGATACGCGGCCATCGACATCGCGGTGACCATGGGCAGCTCCCTGTCCTGCCCATACCAGACGCATCGACCCCCGCCCTCGCTCAGCAGTCCGCACCCGTTACCGTACCCGTCAGGATAGAAGGCGGAGAACACCCCGTCTGCGATGAACGGAAATCCTCCCCAGCAGGATGCGCCGCCCGCCTTGAGCACGCCGCACACCGTCTCAGGGTTGCCAGGATACGGGAAGGGGTGATTCAACGCCAACGAGGCGAACGGGCCCGGAAACACGCCCACCAGCGGGGAGTCGAACTGCGAGTTGCCGGTATCGTTGACGCCGGTATCGTTGCCGGGCATCTGCGCTCCGGTCCAACACTGGATGTCGCCACCCGGACGTGTCCCGCACCCGTGCCACTTGCCCAAGGTCACATCGGTCCAACGGATGAGCTTCGGCTCATCGGTCGGGGTGGGCTCGCAGGCGGAGGCGCAACTCGTCGCTAAGGAAAGCGCCGCTGAGCACCACGTCGCCCGCGTCACCCCACGTTCCGACAGACGCTGAATATACCCCGCCAACGCCGGTTGCCCCCCTCCCCCCGAAATGCCGACCCGACCGCCGCGGTGACGTCGTAGTGGACGGGGTTCTGCGGATCCTTGAAGTTGATCAGCAGCACCCGGGACATCGACGGCGGGATCGTACGATCGGCCGGGTCCGTACAGAAGACGGTAGCCACCACGTGAGTGGCATCGCCGCACCAGTGGGACTCCGCGTTGGCGTATTGGATTCCCGGCTTGATGATCCCGTTGGCGTCGGTCGTCGCCGCGACCTCGAAGGTCACCCGCAGCCGACGTACACTCGCTGCGTCCATCCAACCCGTAAGCGGCAAGAAGACGCCGTCGTCCGCGGTGACATCCGAGTAGAGCGTGGTCCAGGGCAGGTTGATGGTCCGGGTCTGACACATTCGGGACTCCCGCGCGCCGGTAAGGGGTGGGAAAAGTGGCGCGCGGGAGCAGGGTTGCACACCGACAGTGTGCACGCTACGGAAACGGACGCGGACGCGGACGCGGACGCGGACGCGGACTTTTCACGTCTACCGCCGACAATTCAACATGTCATGATTTGTCTGAGCCGTCGCTCGACACGCTGTTTCCGGTCGCGACTTGCTCTGAATCGCACGCGCCACGAAGCGTCGGGCAGGTCTCCCCGGACCACCACCCCGTCCACCGCCCCCGAAGCAGCCCCGCCGACCGCGTTACACCCGCCGCTCCTCCCGGTGCATGATGGAAGAGCTCCTCGGTTTGTTGACCCTCGTCGGCGTCGCCTTCTTCGGCCTGTTCACGCTCGTCGTTATCGGCGGAAGCTTCACCACGATTCAGCAGGGCTGCGTCGGCATCGTGACCCGCTTCGGCAAGTTCGGCAGGGTGCTGCGGCCCGGGCTCAACCTGAAGATTCCCATCATCGAGACGGTGTCGCAGCGGCTCTCGCTCCAGAACCGGGCGGTAGAGCTGGCCTTCCAGGCCATCACCATCGACCAGGCCAATGTGCACTTCAAGCAGATGCTGCTTTTCTCGGTGCTGAACCACGACGAAGACACGATCATGAACGTGGCGTTCAAGTTCGTGGACGAGCGGGCGTTCATGACCGCGCTGGTTCGGTCCGTCGAAGGATCGGTTCGTTCCTTTGTCGCGACCAAGAAGCAGTCGGAGATCCTCGGCCTCCGTCGTGAGATCATCGACTCGGTCAAGGAGCAGCTCGACCACCAGCTCTCCGAGTGGGGCTACCACCTCATCGACCTCCAGATGAACGACATCGCCTTCGACGAAGAGATCTTGCGATCGATGGCCAAGGTCGTCGCGTCCAGCAACCTCCGGGCCGCCGCCGAGAACGAGGGCCAGGCGCTCCTCATCACCCGTACCAAGCAGGCCGAAGCCGAGGGCAACGCGATCCGAATCGCCGCCGAGGCCGAGAAGGTCGCCGCGCAGCTCCGCGGGCAGGGCATCGCGCTTTTCCGCCACGAGGTGGCCCGCGGCATGACCGAGGCGGCCGCCGAGATGCAGAAGGCCAACCTGGACGTCAGCTTCATCCTGTTCTCGATGTGGACCGAGTCCCTGAAGCACTTCGCCGAAGAGGGGAAGGGGAACATCATCTTCCTGGATGGCTCACCCGACAAGATGCAGGACACCATGCAGCGGCTGGTCGCGTTGCAGGCGCCGAAGGCGCCGGCGGCGCGGTAGCGACCGCGTGCCATGACATCGGCGCCCACGCAGCGGTGGACGGCCTGGTCGTCATCACCCGCGACTCGGCTCGGTTCCGGACCTACTTCCCCCGGGTCGAGCTGGTCGAACCTCCCTGACACCATCCGCCGCACCACCCCGCTCAACCTCCCCCCCTCCCGACCGATACCGAGTCATGTCCGCCCTCCACACGCTCCTGCGGCTGCGCGCCCACGCGCGTGAGGAGTCGCAGGGCATGTTGCGACGCGCCGAGGACGAGCGGGACACCCAGGCTGAGCGCGTCGAGGCCGTCCGCATCGCGGTCGTCGCCGCCCGCGCCGGCGCGGACCCCACGGACCCCTTCGCCCTGGCGACCTACCACGCCTTCCGCATGCGCCAGGAAGTCGCCGAACGCCGCGAGAACGCCCGCCTGCAGCAGCGTGAGCGGGAGGTCGACCAGAAGCGCGGCATCCACGTCGGCCGCGTCCGCGACGAGATCGCCACCGAGAACGTGATCGAGGCCCACGCCCGGGAAGAAGAGCGCGAACAGGCCACGCGCGACGCGCGCCGGATGGACGAGATCGCCTCTCGGCGCGACGTCGAAGGCCTGTAGGCGGCGATCACGACCCCGCCATGACCCTCGCCAGGAATCGCAGGATCACTCCCCGCGAAAGCTGCTCGCCGAAGCCGCCGCGGCGCACGTCGAAGCCGTGGTCCGCCCAGGGAACCAGCACCGTCTTGACCCGCGCACCTGCCTCGACGAGCTTGTCGTTGAGGAAGGTGGTGTTCTCGGGGCGCACGCAGCCCTCGCCGGTGCCGTGGAGCAGAAGGGTCTCGGGAACATCCGCGCGCACCCACGTCTGTGGCGTCGCGACGCGGTAGCGCTCCGCAGCCGCGGCGGGCGTACCGCTCAGGTACACCTCCGTCGCGGCGACACCATCGACGACATCGGGGGTGTAGGGGTGGTCGTGGGCCCAGGCAACGTCGGTCACCCCGTAGACCGAGATGACCGCCCGCAACGGCGGCACGACGCCCCCGCACGAAGAGGCGATCGAGGCATCGGCGTACGCCGCGACGAGCACGATCTGCCCCCCGGCGCTGCGACCGAGCAGGGCCAGCCGCGACGGATCGACCCCGAAGCGGGTCGGCTCCGCCGCCAACGTGGCCAGCGCGCACCGGACATCCTCAATCGCCGCCGGGAACGGAGCGTCCCCCGCCAGGCGGTACCGTACGTCGACGACGGTGTACCCCGCGTCGGCCAGCACCGCGGAGAGGTGGGGGAGCTCGCCTTTGTCGCCGGACCGCCAGCTCCCGCCATGCACCACCACCACGGCAGGGCGCGGTCCCTCGCCGCGGCCGCGCCAGACATCCGCGGTGACGGTCGCGCCCAGGGCCACATCACGCTCCACCTGGACCGTGGGCACGCTGCCGCCGGTGAGCCAGTTCCACACCGAGAAGGACTGGCCCTCGCGGATGTACGGCGGGATGATGTAGAGCGCGGGGAGCAGACAGACGAGGCCCGCCGTCGTAGCGGTTGCCGTCACCCACCGTTCTTCGGTGGTCAGGATCGCGATCAGGGCGAGCACCGCGCCGAGGATGCACCCCTCCAGCGCCGCAAAGTGGACCATCCACAGCGGCCACGAGAGCGCGGGAGCGACGATGGCGAGGGCCTGCAGAGCGGTGACGAGCGCGAGGACACGAGCGGCCATGATCCGCATCCTATCGCCCCCGGACCGCTCAAGTTCCCTCCGGCCCGACCGAAGACGCGGGCATGGCAAACACCACGCTCCATCGGGCCTGGGCTCTCGCGTTCGGCGGGATGGTGCTGGGCCTCGGCACCGGGACGGCGGCCTGGGCCGGGCGTGACCCGACCGCGTCTGAGATCGAGCGCTACTGCTCGCTCGAAGAAGAGGGCGCCCACCAACTCGCGCAGGACCTGCTGCACCGTGAGCGGGAGCTCGATGGCCGCGCCCACGCCCTCGACGCCCAGCGCGCGGAGATGGCCACCGCCGAGGCGCGGCTGACCGAGCGGCTCGCCGGCCTCGAGAAGGCCCGCGCCGATCTGCAAGCGCTGATCGGCGTCGCCGATGAGGCCCGCGACCTCCGCATCGACGGCATCGTCAAGATGGTCGAAGCCAACCGCGCCGGGACCATCGCGCCGATGTTCGCCGAGCTGGACGAACCGCTCGCGGTCACCGTCCTCGACAAGATGAAGCGCAAGAAGGCCGGCCAGCTCCTGGCCGTGCTTCCCGCCAGCAAAGCGGCCGCGCTTGCCCAACGGATGGCCGAGCCCATCGCCGTGGAGTTGCCGTGAGTTTCACGATGCCCGCCGCTTTCACCCTCCCCGCGCTCCCCGCCGCCGCCGCGTCGCGCGGATACGGCGAGGCTCCCCCGCCAGCGAGCTTCGCCGTAGTCCTGGGCGCAGTCACCGAGCCGCCACCACGCCTGGCTCCGTTGCCACTGCTTCTGGAAGCAGGGCTGCGCAGCCTCGGCGAGGGTTTCGGCTTTCCGGAGGTAGAAGCGGCGGAGATCGAGTTCGAGGACCTCGCCGACGCGGACCTCGCCGGGCTCGTGCCCTTCCCGATCATCATGCCGATGCCGCCGCCCTTCGCTGGCCAGGTCACCGAGCTGTCCACGTTGCTGGAGCCGGTGCTCGATCACGCCGCGCCGGCTGACCTGCGTACCAATCTCATGTTCATGGACGCGTCCATCGAGGTGGTTCACACCCCCGAAATGCCGATGGTAACGATCTCGCAGGGTCCGGGGGCCGCCGCGGCGGTGCTGGTCCCCTCGCCGGTGCCCGCGGATCCGATTCGCGATCCGGGCCTCGTCTTCGAGTTCCCGACCTTCCTCCCGATCGGCGGCGCTTCCCCGGCGTCCGGGTGCGACGAAGCCGCCGCCGCTCCGTTACTCGCCCCCCAGGCGTTCTGGACTGAAGGCGCCCGCCGCGGCCTGGGCGAAGCCGGCCGACCGGTCGAGCCGCCCGCCCAGGAGGCCGCCAAGACCAGCTTCGACCTGCACCGTGTGGCCGCGGCCAACGGCGATTTCGACGAGACGGGCAGCGACCAGGGAGAAGCCGGGACGAGCGCAGACTCCGCCGCCGATGGCGACGGCAGCGCGTCGGGTTCGGCGTGGGCCGCGGACCAGTTCCAGTTCGTGGTCAACGGGGCCCTGCCGGTCTCCACCAGTGAACTACCCCTCGAAAAACTTGCGGGTGTCGCCGGGAAGATCGAAGCGCTCGGCGAAGTCCAGGATGCCGGAGCCCGCGTGGGCAACCGACTCACCCTCCGCCTCGACGATGCCCTTGGCCATTGGGAAGTGGACATGGTGCGTCACGACGAGCTCCTTCAGCTGGTGCTCCGTGGGGACGCCGAGCTCCACCAGATGGTCGGCGAGGCGACTCCGGAGCTTCGCGACCGCCTCGCTGCCGAGGGTCTCACCCTTCAGCGGATCGACTTCGCAGCCCCCAACACCGCCCGTGGCGAAAGCTCCCGCGCCGTGGAGTCCCTCCGCGAGGGCGAAGGCGCCAACTTCGGCGACACCACGCACCAGCACGCCAGCCACGATGGCCGGCGTGAAGAGGCCCCCGCCTGGCCACCCGCCAAGGCCCGCCGCGCCGCCATCGCTGGCCGTGTTCGCGACGGCCTCCTCAATCGCGCCGTCTAGCCCTAACGGCCTCAAGAACCCCAAGCCCTGACCGAAGAGACAAACATGAACCCCCTCGCCGGAGTCTACAGCGCCGACCAGCAAGCCGCCTTGGCGGCCAAGAACAGCGGCCCCACGGACGAGCTGGGCAAGGACGCGTTCCTCAAGCTGCTCACCACGCAGCTCCAACACCAGGACCCGCTCAACCCGATGGAAAACGCGGAGTTCGTCGCGCAGCTCGCGCAGTTCTCCTCGCTCGAACAGCTCCAGGGGCTCTCGGACGGGATGGAGTCGCTGTACCTCGTGAACATGTCGATGAACAACGCCGCGCTCACCGGGCTCATCGGCAAAGACGTGGTCGCGACCGGGAACGAGTTCCACTACGCAGGGACCGGCGACGAGGCCGTCATCTACGACGCCTCTGCGGCGTCGACCACCTCGTCGATCACGATCACCAACGCCGATGGCGAGGTGGTGTTCAGCAAGGACCTCGGCCCGATGTCGGCCGGTGACGGGACCTACACCTGGGACGGCAAGGACCTCGAGGGTCAGGCCTGTCCCGAGGGTGACTACAGCTTCGCCATTACCGCCACGGATGCCGAGGGCGCCGATGTCGACGTCACCGAGCAGATGACCGGTCGCATCGACGGCATGGACCTCTCCAGCGGCTCGCCGCTCTTGACCATGGACGGCATCTCCATCGAGCTCGGCTCGATCCAGAGCCTTGAGGAGGCGACTGAATGATCGGCCCGTTCGGACGCGTCGGCTCGGTCGGACCGAGCACGGGCCCCGAGCGGGGGCTTGAAGCCCTTCCCGGTTTCGGCGAGGCGTTGGAGTCGCTCCTGCGTCCGCAGCCGGCTCCGGCTCCGGCGGCCGCGCCAGCGGGTGGGCTTGCCTTCAGCAAACACGCCCAGGCGCGCCTGCAGTCACGCGGCATCACCCTGGACGACGCCGACCTCGAAGATCTCGGCAACGCCGTCGACAAACTACGCCAGAAAGGCGCAAAAGAGAGCCTCATTCTTTTGGGCGACAACGCCTTCATCGTCGGGGTTTCCGACCGAAAGGTGATCACCGCGCTGACGCGCCAGGAAGCCATCGGCAACATCTTCACCAATATCGATTCAACGGTGGTCGCCCGCTAGGCGAACCGTAGAAACCCGGGCTGGACCAAGGATCTTCCAAGGGGGCCCGAAAACGTCACGATCTGTATGATCGGGGCAATAACCCACAAGGAACGTCATCATGTCTCTCTTCTCAAGCCTCAATGTCGGCGCGGCCGGTCTCGGCGTCACCAGCACCTGGATGAACGTCATCGGCGACAACATCGCGAACCTCAACACCACTGGCTACAAGGGCGGTCGCGCCTCGTTCGTCGACTTCCTTCCCCAACACGTCTTCGGCGCCAACGGCGGCGGTCAGATCGGCGCCGGCGCCGCGACCAGCAAGATCAACACGATGCTCGGGCAGGGCTCGTTCGAGACCACCGACAACGCGCTGGACATGGCCATCCAAGGCGGGGGCTTCTTCGTCGTCAGCGACGGCACCCAGGACTTCTACACCCGGTCCGGCGAGTTCGGCTACGACGACGAAGGCTACGTCGTCAGCGGCAACGGCATGCGTGTGCAGGGATACTCGGGCGATGGCGTGGCCGTCTCGGCGGCGCTCGGCGATCTCAAGCTGCCCACCGCCGACGTGCCCGGCACCCCCACGGCGAACATCGTGCTGGAGACGACGCTCTCCGCCGAAGAGGACGTCGCCACCGATGTCGCGGGGCTGGACTTCTACGGCTCCGGCACGGGCGCCAGCACCCTTGTCGACGCCGGGACTGCCGCGCAGTTCACCTCGTCCACCACGATCTACGACAGCCGCGGTGTCGGCCACGACGTCACCGTGCTGTACGAACGCAGCGGCGCCAACGACTGGAGTTGGCGCGCCGTCGTCGATGCCAGCGAGGCCTACGACTCCACGGGCACCCAGTTCTCAACCGACACCGGCTACGCCTTCGAGGTCGCCTCGGGCACGCTGACCTTCGACACCGAGGGCACCCTCACCGGGAGCACCCAGACCGACACCTCGAGCAGCACCACCTGGGACTTCGGCGGGACCGACACCCCCAGCGTGTTCTTCGACTTCGGTCTGGACAGCGCGGGTGTCGCGACCGATGGCGTCGTCTCGATGTCCGGCGAAGAGTCAGCGCTCACCGCGATCGCCCAGGACGGCACGATGTCCGGGCAGCTCACCGGCATCTCCGTCGGCACCGACGGCACGTTGACCGGCGCCTACTCCAACGGCGAAGCCGTGGACATCGGGCGCGTGGGCGTGGCCAGCTTCCAGGCCCCGCAAGGGCTCGAGCGCATCGGCGGCGCCCTGTTCCGCGCCACTCCCGATGCCGGGCAAGCTGCCGTGGGCACGGCCGGTACCGGCGGCCGCGGCTCCATCTCGGGCAACTCGCTCGAGAAGTCCAACGTCGACCTCGAAGGCCAGTTCGTCTCGATGATCACGGCCCAGCGCTCCTACCAGGCGTCGAGCAAGGTGATCAGCACCGCGAACGACACCCTCCAGACCCTCATGCAGTTGATCTAGCTCGGAGTACGCAATGGATGACGAAGAAAACGAAGCCCCGAAGCCCTCGAAGCTCAAGGCCATCTTGCCGCTCTTCGGCGTGCTCCTCCTCGGGTTGGGCGGCGGCTACGGCGCGTCCATCGCGCTGGCCCCGGTGCCCGAAGAGGAGGTGGATGCGGTCGCGACCGAAGCCGGACACGAGCCGGCAGCGGAGGGCGAAAAGCCCGCGGAAGGTCATGGCGAGGAGAAGCCCGCCGAGGGGCACGGCGAAGAGAAGCCGGCGGAAGGACACGGCGCGGCCAAGGCCGAGCCGGCCGCTCACGGCGCTCCGGCGACCAAGCCCCTGGGCGCGGTCTCGGCCGTCAGCCCCACGGTCACGACCCTGGGTGCGTTCACCGTCAACCTCAAAGGAAGCGGGGGAGGCCGGGTGCTCCGGCTGGAAGTGGCCGTCGACTCTGACGCATCCACGACCGACGCGGTGCAGATGATGACGCCGCAGCTTCGCGACAGCATCATCACAGCGGTCAGCGACTTCACCTGGTCAGAGCTCGAAGGCACCGATGGCAAGACGCGCCTCAAAGACGAGCTCCTGATCCGGATCAACGGCGTGACCGAGCCGATTCGTGTCGACCGCGTCTACCTCACGACCTTCGTGGTGAGCTAGTGTCGAACTCCGTTCTCGCGCAAGACAGGGAGTTGCAGGCCTGCATCCCGATGATGGAAGACTGCCTCAAGCACGCGCTGCGTCGCTTGCGAACCCGCATGCTGACGCGATCGGGGACGGACACGCCGATGCGGCTCTTGCAGGCCAGGTTGTGTGCGGTTGGCGACTTGATGAACGAACCCGAGGTGCAGGGCGCCGCGGCCTGGTCGGGCTTCTACATGGAGCGGGGCGGCGTCGCCGGCTTCGCCGTGATCGAAGGTCCGCTCCTGGAGCGGCTGACCGCCCGGCTCTTCGGTGACTCCACCGGCCCCAGCATGGACACCGCGGCTCGCGGCGCGACCGAGGTGGAGCTGTGCGTGGCGACGCGGATGTGCGACGAGCTCTTCGCCGCACTCGAGGCCCACTGGCCAGTGAAGCCCGCCCCGCGCCTGACGCCGCGCCCCGCCACGGGGAACCGTCACGGCGTCGCCGACACGTCGATGAGCGCCGTCGTCTTGGCCTGCACCATGGAATGTGGACCGGAAGACGAGCCCCTCGGGAAGCTCACCTTGGCGCTGCCGGCGGTGATGCTCCGGGGAGTGGGCGGCGCTGCCGATCACACCGCCACCGCCCGCGCGGCAGCACGGCGACGCGCCAACTACGATCGTCTCTACGGCTGCGAGATCGAGATGGTGGTGGAGCTGACGCGGCTGTCGACGACGCTCGGCGCGCTCCGCGCGCTCAAGATTGGTGACGCGGTGCCCCTTGGCGCCCTCGGCGAGGTGCGCGCCCTGGTCAACGGCACCCCCTCGTTCGCCGGCGAACCGGGCGCGTGCGATGGGCTCCGTTCGTTCCGCGTCTCACGACGCGTGCTGACGATCGAGAATATTGCCTAGGCAGTGCTAAAGATCCCTCGGGTGTGACCGAAGGGAAGGCATCGGGAGCACCGATGTCCGAACGCAACTCCTCCGCCTTTCTCTCCGACCTGCCCGTCGAGGTCATCATCGAGCTCGGGCGCACCCGACTCACCATCCGCCAGCTCGCCGAGCTCGACCGCGACGACGTCGTGGACCTGACGCGCGGCAGCGAGGCCCCGCTCGACGTGGTCGTCGGGGGCAAGGTCCTCGCCCGGGGCGAGGTCGTGATGGTCGGCGAAAAGATGGCCCTGCGCATCACCGAGCTGGTCGACGACCAGCAGGCCCGGAACGCCTCGTGAGCGCCCTGTTGCTGCTCAGCAGCTTGGCCTTTGGCGATCCGCCCGAGCCGACCTACCAGCGGCTGTTTGCGGCCGATGCCTCGGCGATGACGACCGCGGCACCCGAGCCCGGGGCCCTCCCCACCTCCGGCTGGGCATGGCCGGCGCTGTTGAGCGCGGCCGGCCTCGTCGGCGCGTGGCAGCTCCGCAAGCGCGTCACCACCGCGCCCGAAGCGGAGATGCGCGTCGTCCAACGTCACGCCCTCGGCGACAAGTCGGCGCTGGTGCTGGTCGAGGTGCAGGATGCCTCCGGCGCCACCCGCCGACTGCTGCTCGGCTCGTCCGGCGCGGGACTCAGCCTCCTCAACGATCTCGGCGAGGTCAGCGCCAGGAGGCTCCCCGCGCAGTTCGGCGACGTGGCGCTCCCCTCCGAAGACGACGAGATGGAGGCCGACAACGGCTTGGCGCCTGCCAACCGAGTGGACGAATTCCAGCGCATGCTCTCCGAAGTCCTCGTCGAACGCGAGCCCGACGCACCCTCGGATCCCACCGAGGTGCCCGAGCGGCCGCGCTTCTTCTCCGATGACGACCTGGCGCCCACTGCCGAGGTCGCCGCGCGGCGCCCCAGCCGCCGCCGCGCCAACTTCCGCGGCCGCTTCAACGCACCCGCCGGCGCGATTGAGCCCGCGAACAACCCGGGCTGGTCCCCGGTCATCGAGAGCTTCACCCCGGCCCCGATGCCGGAGCTGACCGTCTCGAACTTCGCCGAGCCGATCGTCGAGCCCGTTCGGCGGGGCGCCGCCGCCCTCATCAAGGCGCCCAAGGCCCAGGCGGCTCCCGCCAAGTCGGGGCTGTCCCTGCTGGTGAAGAAGTCGCTTCCGGAAGCGGTGGAAATGCTCGCCGCACCGAACCTGTCGGTGGTGCCGCCGCTGCCGCTCTTGACGACGCCCGAACTGTCCACCTCCGAAGTGGCCCCGGCCGCCGCGTTCACCGCGGTCGCGTTGACCGCGCACGCGGCCGCCCCCCAGACACGTCCTGTCTACCGTTCGCCGTCGATGACGACGGCCCCCGGAGCTCCCGCCGATCGCCGTCTGGTCGGGCCGCCGCTCCGTGACGCTCGCCTCACGGCGGGCGCGCCCGTCACCCCCCGGCTCCGGCTCGCCGACAGCCGCTCTCGTCTGGCCGAGGAGGCCCCCGTGCCGGACGTGGCCGAGCTGGTCGAGCGTCTACGCGAGGCCGGCCGTCCCGAGCAAGCGCGCATGGCGGTCAACGAGAACGTGCGCCCGACCCGAGCCGACGGAATGCGCGCTCGCTTCAATGCCATCGTCGCCAAAGAAGGTGCACGGTGATCCTCCTTCTGACCAGCATCGCCCTGGCCGTTGACGCCCAAGTCGGCGTGTCGGTGTCCGAGCCGGGCGCCCAGCTCGCCGGCCAGCTCGTCGACGGCGTCGGGCAGACGCCCTCGTCCACCGCGGTGCGGCTGCTCCTGATGCTCACCGGGATGTCGTTCATTCCGGCAATGCTGGTGGTGATGACGCCGTTTGTGCGCTTCGTCGTGGTGTTCTCGATGCTCCGCCAGGCCCTCGGCCTTCAGCAGAGCCCGCCCAACCAGGTCATCGTCGGCCTGTCGCTTTTCCTCGCGATGTTGGTGATGCAGCCGACGCTCACCGCGTCGTGGGAGGGCGGAGTCTCGCCCTATCTGGACGGTCAGACCGAGGCTTCGGTGGCGATGCACGATTCGCTTGAGCCGCTGCGCGGGTTCATGTTCGCGAACACTCGTCGCGAAGACATGGCCACCATCCTTGAGGTATCGCAACTTCCCCGGCCCGAGAGCCTCGACGATGTGCCGACGCCAGCGGTGGTCAGCGCCTTCGTCCTCAGCGAGCTCAAGACGGCGTTCATCACCACCATCTACGTGTTCGTGCCCTTCCTGGTCATCGACCTGGTGGTCGCGAGCGTGCTGGTCGGCATGGGCATGATGATGCTCCCGCCGGTCGTCGTCTCCCTCCCCTTCAAGCTCATCATCTTCGTCCTGATGGACGGGTGGGGACTCCTGGTCCGCGACCTTGCCGCGGGGGTGGTGCGATGAATCCCGCCGAAGTCATGAGGATCGGCCAGGAGGCCATGCGCATGGCCTTGCTCTTGAGCGCGCCGGTTTTGGTGGCGTCGATCGTGGTCGGGACGGTGGTGTCGCTGTTGCAGGCGGTCACCCAGGTCCACGAGCAGACGCTCAGCTTCTTGCCCAAGCTCATCGCCGTCATCGCGGTGCTCGCCGTCGGTGGTGGCTGGATGCTGGAACAGACTGTCGCCTACGCCACGCGGTCCTTCGACCGGATCCCCGAGGCGTCAGGCCGAGTCGAACGCTGATGGAGAACATGGACCTCACCCCCTTCCTGGTGGGGATCCTCGTCTTTGCCCGGGTATCGGCGATGTTCATGGCGCTGCCGGTGACCGGAAACGCGGGCGTGCCGCGGCCGGTGCGCATGGCGATCTGCCTTCCCCTGGCGGCGGTGATGGTCCCGGCGGCGGAGGGCGCCCGCCTTCCAGTGACCATACCCGAGCTCGTCGCGACGGTCGCCGGCGAGGTGGTGCTCGGCGTCGCAATGGGCTTTACGCTCGCCCTGCTGACCGGAGCGGTCTCCACCGCGTCGGAGATCATCAGCAACAAGATCGGGCTGACGATGTCATCGATGCTCGACCCGATGACCGGAGCCCACGGCAGCACCCTCGCGGCCTTGGCCCAGCTGCTCGCGACTGGGGTCTTCTTCGCCTTGGACATGCACCTCGGCTGTGTTCGCGCCCTGGGCGAGTCCTTCCACGCCCTGCCCCCTGGACACGTGACCGACCCGCTCGGCGCCGCGACCGTGCTCTTCGAGGTGGCCAACAACGTGTTTCGGCTCGGAGTCCAGCTTGCGGGGCCGCTCATTGCCTTCGCGCTGATGCTGAACCTGGCGCTTTTGGTGATCGGCCGCATGGCGCCTGGGCTGCAGCTCTTCTTCTCGATCGGCATGTCCTTCACCATCGTGGCCGGGATCGTGCTGCTCGGCGCGGCGCTGCCGGCGATGCTTCACGTCGAGGCGGTCGCGCTGCAAGGGGCCTGGGAGCCGGTGCACCGCATCATCCGAGGCATGGGCGGTGGCTGAGTCCGAGCAGGAAAAAACCGAAGACGCCAGTGAACGGCGGATTCAGCAGTTCCGCGACGAGGGCAAGGTCGCGCAGAGCAAGGAGCTGTCCGCCGCGATCGGCTTGACGGTAGGCGCCGGCACGCTCCTGGCCGCCTTTCCGATGATGAGCGATGGCTTTGCTGCCCTGTTCGATGCGCTCAACGAGCGCATCAGCGATCACGAACTCACGCAGGAAGACGTCAGCAGCCTGGCCCTGACCATCGCCATGAACATCGGACCCCCGCTGATGCTGGTGCTCGCGGCCAGCGCCTTTTCCACCTTGATCGCCGGGCTCCTGGTCAGCGGGTTCAACGTCGCCCCCGCCGCGCTCGAGGTGAAGTTCGAGCGGCTGGATCCACTGCAGAACGCCAAGAGCCACTTCCTCAGCGTTCAGCCCGTCGTTGCGCTCATCAAGGGGATCGCGGTCGCGAGCGCAGTTTCCTGGGCCGCCTGGTCGGCCATCGAGACCCGAATGGACGCGCTCCCGGTCATCGCCTCGGTGGACGTCCGGGGTCAGCTCGAGTTCATGACGGAGCTGATCCAGAGCTTCTTTCAGCGGGTGCTGCCGGTTGCCCTCGCCGTGGGCGCCGCCGACTACGGCTGGCAGCGCTACCAACTGTCCGAGCAGATGCGGATGACCAAGGAGGAGGTCAAGCAGGAGCACAAGGAGCAGGAGGGAAACCCCCAGGTCAAGGCGAAGCGTCGTCAGCGGCAACGGCAGCTCGCGATGGGGCAGATGCTCCGCAAGGTCCAGGAGGCCGACGTCGTGGTGGTCAACCCCACCCACTACGCCATCGCGCTGCGCTACCGAAAGGGCGAAGGCGGCGCCCCCATCGTGCTGGCCCGCGGCGTCGATCACCTTGCGTTGAAGATTCGCGCCGAGGCCAACCGTCACGAGGTGCCGATCATCGAGAACCGGGCCCTGGCGCGCGCGATGTACGCGAAGTCCCGGCTGGGCTTCCCCATCCCCGCCGAATTCTACGGCGCGGTGGCCCAGGTTCTCGCGGTCGTGTACCGTCGCCGCGCCCAAGCCCACGCCGCAGGGGCGAGTTGAGCCGGCCGGGGTATGCTACGGCGTGCTTCTGCTCTGGCTCGCCGGCTGCTCTGAAGACTTCGGCGACGAAGCCGCCGGAGGCGTCTGGCTGGGCGACGTGGCGATCGAGCCTGCCCCCCTCGCGGACGCCCCGCGGGACCCTCAGATCGGCTTCCTCGACCCCCGCGGCGGCGAGTTCTTCGACATAGACGACCCGATCCGGGTCGAGGTGCTCGCGGGCGACATGGACGGCACCGCCATCGACCTGCTCACGCTGACGTGGCAGGGGCCGGTCGGCGGCGTCGACACCCCCGGCAACCCAGGCATCAACGGGCTCGCCGACTTCACGCTGACCCCGCTTCCGCTCGGGGACTACACCCTCATCGTCACGGCGACCGACCCCGCGGCGCGGGTCGCGATCGCGAGCGTCAACTTCTCGGTGGTCGAGCGGGATGCGGACGGCGACGGGTTCGAGACCGCCGGCCTGGGCGGCGAAGACTGTGACGACGCCGACGCCACCATCAACCCCGACGGCATCGAGGTCTGCAACGGCCTCGACGACGACTGTGACACCCGCGTCGATGACGGCGTACTGCTGCCCTATTGGGCCGACGCCGACGCCGACGGTCACGGCGATCCCGCCGCGCCGATCGAGGCCTGTGAGGCGCCTGCCGGCTACGTCGACAACACCCTCGACTGCGACGACACCGAGACCGACCGCTGGCCGGGCAACCCCGAGGTCTGCGACGGGCTGGACAACGATTGCAACGAGGTCGTCGACGAACGGGTGAAGTCGCCCTTCTGGCTCGACAGCGACAGCGACGGCTACGGCGACGAAGCCTCGCCCACCGAAGCCTGCTCCGCCCCCGCCGGGTACGTCGCCAATGCCGAGGACTGCCTCGACTCCGACGGTGCCGTCAGCCCCGCCGAGACAGAAGTCTGTCACGACGGGCTCGACAACGACTGTGATGGGACCAGCAATGGCTGCGGCCTCGGCGGGACGGCGAGCCTCGCGACCAGCAACGCCCAGCTACGCGGCAGCGCCGGCGGCGACTATGCCGGGGCGGCGGTCTGTGGCGCTGGAGACCCCGACGGCGACGGGCTGAGCGACCTGTTCATCGGCGCCTTCGGAGCCGATGACGGGGGAACCGGGTCGGGTGCCGCCTACCGCGTGCTCGCGACCGCAGCCTCGGGCGTCGTGGACCTCGGCAGCACCGCCGACCTGGTCCTCGTGGGCGCCGCCGCGGGCGATGGCTTCGGCTACTCGGTGTCCGGGATCGGCGATTGGGACGGCGACGGCGTGGACGACCTCGCGGCGGGTGCCTGGGCCAACGACAGCGGCGGCACCGATGCGGGCGCGGCCTACATCCTCAGCGGCGCCGCCGCCGGGACGGTCAACGTCGGCACCGGCGCGATGCTCACCCTCATCGGCGAGGACGCTGGGGACTACGCAGGATGGACCGTCAGCGGTGGCGGGGACCTGACCGGCGATGGGCAGAACGATCTCGTGGTCGGCGGGCCGTGGGCCGACGACGGCGGCACGCTGGCCGGGGTGGCCTGGGTGGTTACCGGCGGCGTGACCGGCACCCTCGATCTGAGCGCTGCCATCGGCATCGTCGGCGAGTCAGGCTCGGATCAAGCGGGGACCAGCGTCGCCATCCTGGCCGACGTCGACGGCGACGGCGCCGATGACCTCGCCATCGGCGCGATCGGCGATGCGGCCGGCGGGTCCGGCGCGGGCGCCGCCTACGTGCTCTACGGCCCGCTCGTGGGCGACCAGGACCTCGGCAGTGCCGACCTGACCCTGGTGGGCGAAAATGCCGGCGACCAGGCGGGTTACGCGGTCTCCAGCGGCGGCGACAGCAATGGCGATGGGTACGCGGACGTGCTCGTAGGCGCTCCCTACCACGACTATGGGGCCGCCGATTCGGGCGGCGCCTACGTGATCCTCGGCGGCATGCACGCCGGCACCGTGGACCTGTCCGCTGCCGACGCCAAGGTCGCCGGCGAAGGCGGGGACGACGGCGCGGGCTGGACACTGGCGAGCGCGGGCGACATGGACGGCGATGGGGATGACGACGTGCTCATCGGCGCCGTCCTCGAGGACACCGGCGGCACCAGCTCCGGCGCCGCCTACCTGATGTACGGCCCCCTCGCGGCGTTCACGAGCCTCACCGCCGCCGATGCGAAGCTGACCGGCGAACGCGACAACGACTACGCCGGAAACGGGCTCGCCGCGGTAGGCGATGTCGACGGCGACGGCAATGGCGACGTGCTCGTCGGCGCACCCTACGAGGACTACGGCGTCGGCAGCAGGGCCGGCAGCGCCTACCTCGTGCTCGGGCAGGGGCTCTGACCCGCCGCTGGCAGGTGGTCGTCATCCGCCCACCGCCCGACGGGCTCCCGGAGGACTCGGCCCGGGTCTCGGGCTCGGCGCTTTTTCCAGTCCCGGTGTTGGTGACGGGGGACGCATCCCAGGCGGAGGCGCTGGCGGCGAGGATGCGCGACACGGGCGCCGTCATCGCGATCATCGAGGACCTGGACGGCGTCCCGACGACGTGCCCGAAGCACCCGCCGCAGTTGCTGGGGCGCAACTGCTCGGAGTGCGGCATGGGCATCTGTGCGCAATGCCGCCTGGACGCGGGCGGAGGGCGACTGTGCGCGTCGTGCAAGGCGGCCCGGGCGGCGATCAAAAAAACACGTCGCGTACGTCAGCTATTCGCGATGTTCCTCTTCAGCGTCTTCCTTTTCCAGGTCGTCGAATACAACCGCGACGAGACGGCGCATCTGGACATCAACGAGGGCATCGACGTCGGAGTTTTTCAGTTCGTTCAAGCGGAAGATGCCAACCATCCGATGATCGTCGCGCTCAACGATGTCGGCAGCCCATGGGCGCTCCGACGGGTGCAGGACTGGTACCAAGAGGAGTACGCGCGCTTCACGGGCAGCACGGTGGTGCCCATCCGCATCACGACCTTCGGTCCGTGGGTCGAGACCGTCACCCCGCCGAACCTCGATGACCCCGACCTCAACCAACTGACAGCGGCCTGGCGTGCGTGGCGCTATGCCGACTTCTGGCACCGTCTGGCGCGCGAACACGGCGCCGAGCCCCGCACGTGGGATGTACGTATCTACCTGGTGTACGGTCACGACGCGGGGACGCTCGCCTCGGACAGCCGCGGCTCGAGCACCGGTCGTATCGCAGTTTCCTTCGTATCCCTCGACGACAGCAACGCCGCCTATGCCCAGGAGACCGTGGCCCACGAGCTCGGGCATGTCCTCGGGGCCGAAGACCTCTACGATCCCGACACGTCCTTGGCCTTGCTACCCTACGGTCTCGTGGAGCCCAACCGCAAGCCGCTCTTGCCCCAACGCTACGCTGAGCTCATGGCCGTCGACCGTCCCCTGACCGCCACGACCGAGGCCGAGGTGCGCAGCCTCTCCCAAGTGCGCATCGGCTACCACAGCGCCGCGTTGATGGGGTGGATCGACACCCAGCACGCCGAGAGCCGCTACTCGCAGGAGAGGGAGGTGGTGTTTGGACCGGCCGAGCTGCCGCTGACGCCGGTGGTGCCGGTGGTGCCGGTGGTGCCGATGGTGCCGGCGGCCACGGGCGAGTGGTGAGCATGGAGAGCAGCCATTCCAGCCGCTCACCACGGGCGCCGCCTCCTCCCGGCGGCTCGACGGTGGCGGGCTCCTGGAGGCACGACGGACATAGGGGGCGGCAGGACTCCTGACTGCGCGAGTCCGAGCGAGGTGCAGGTTCGTAGCCGTCCGGACGGCCGCGGCATGAGGTTGGCTGCGTCGCTTGCGGCCGTATGGTATCGATGCTACCATACGCCGATGGACACCACCCTGCTCCCCACCTCCTCCCGCGCCGACCTCTGGTACCGCAAGGTTCGCTACCACCACGGCAACCTGCGGTCCTCGGCGTTGGCGCGCGGGCGCCAGATCGTCACGCTCCACGGCCCCTGCGCGCTGAGCCTTCGGGGCCTTGCGCGGGATCTTGGCGTCACCGCGGTCTCGCTGGTCCGCCAGTTCGGAAACCTCGCGGGCATGCGCGCCGCCGTCGCCGAGTCGGTGCTCGAAAAACTACAGGCGGCGGTGGGGCTGACGCCCGGGCGCCGCACTCCGCTGCCCGACGTCGCCGGCCGCTGGGTGGCCTTCGCGGCCGGACACGCCAATCTCTACCGCCTCTTGGCCGGCGAGGGCTGGCACCTGCCCGGTACCGGCATCCACGGCCTGCACGGCCTGCTCACCGTGTCGTCCCCGCGCCGAGCCTTGGACAACGCCGTCCGCCTGCGCACGCGGAGGGTCGGGCTTCCGCGCGGAGACTCCGAGAAGGCCTGCTACCTAGCGTCGATGATACACGGCCTCGCCCTTGCGCGCATCGACGGCGTCGGCGGGGCCGCCGTCCACGAGGCGTTGGCCCGAGCGCTCACCGCGGCGTAGGCGCGTGAGGCGACACTGTGCGACTTGCACGGGTGCTTGAACGCCCCCGAGTTAGCGCCTCAGATGCTCCCCCTCCTCACGCTCGCCTGCACGACCGCAACGGACTCTGCCGAAGCGGACGTCCCCTTCACCTCCGACACCGTCATCGAGATCGTGGGCACGCCGCTCAACGAGTGCGTGGATGGCGTGCTCCACCTCCAGATCGGCTTCTCGGTGCAGGTCCCCGAGGTCATCGCCGAGGTCAAGGCCAGCCCCGATCCGGTCGAGTACCACACCGTGCCCTACGGCGGGCTCGACAAGGACACCGAGACCATCCACCTGTACGACGCCGAGCTCGACACCGAGGCGTCCGAGGCCAACGCCGGGAACACCACGCTCTCGTGTGACGACGGCCCGTACGCCGGCTGGCGGGTATACGACGAAGAAGGCGGGATCATGGCGTGCTACTTCGGCCAGTTCGTGGCCGATCAGTTCGACCAGACGGGATGTCCTACCGATGATGGGGACGGCTCCTAGGCCATCTGCGATTCGGCCCAGCTCCAGTTGACCAGCTTGTCCAACCACGCGGCAACGTACTCGGCGCGCTTGTTCTGATAGTCCAGGTAGTAGGCGTGCTCCCACACATCGATGGTCAGGAGCGGCCGCCCCGACCCCAGCACCACCGGGTTGTCGGCGTTGGGCGTCTTGAGCACCTTGAGCTTACCGTCGGCCTCCTGCACCAACCACGCCCAGCCCGAGCCGAAGTTGCCCACGGCGGCCTGGGTCAGCTCCTTCTTCAAGGCGTCGCCGTCGCCAAAACTGGCCTTGATGGCGTCGGCGAGCTTGCCCGGCCCTGGCGCGCCGCCGCCGCCCTTCTTCATGCTCTGCCAATAGAAGGTGTGGTTCCACACCTGCGCGCTGTTGTTGTACAGCGGCAACTTGTCGGTGCCGTAGGTGCCCTTCATCACCGCTTCGAGGGACTTGTCCGCCCACTCCTTCCCGGCGACCAGCTCGTTGAGCTTGGTGGCGTAGCCCTGGTGGTGTTTGCCGTAATGGAAAGCGAGCGTGTTCTGCGAAATCGCCGGTGCGAGGTCGGTGTCCGCGTAGGGGAGCGGGGCGAGCGTGAACGGCCCGGTCGCCGAGGGGGCCGCGGGAGCCGCCGGCGCGGCGCCGCCCGCTGGCAGCGGGCTCGTGCCCTGCTTCTTGTCGCCGGCCTGCGCTGCGCCCGCCAGCGTTGCCGCGGCCGCCGCCGTGAGGGAACCCACCAGATCACGACGAGAGAGAGACATGCAGTCACCGTTGACACCGCGAAGCTATTCACGGCTGCCCCCGCGGCATCGCCCAAACACGGCTCAATTGTCTGCGGTGCTGACCGATAGGGGGCCATGGCGCCGCTGCTCGGATGTCTGCTCCTCGTCCTCTGTGCCCCGGCTGAGGCCGCGCGCATCAAGGAGTTCGCCAGCGTCTACGGCATCCATGACGACCCGCTCGTCGGGTACGGCCTCGTCGTCGGCCTGAACAAGAGCGGCGACAGCTCGCAGAACATCGGGACCATCCGGGCCTTGGAGGCGCGGCTGCCACCCCTCGGCATCTCGTTGCAGGACGACGCGATCAAGTCGCGCAACGTGGCGATGGTGATGATCTCGGCGAAGCTACCGGCCGGTGCACGGTCGGGGAGCAAGCTCGACGTGACGGTGATGTCCGTGGCGGACGCCAAATCGCTCGAGGGCGGGGTGCTCCTGCTGACCGAGCTGCACGCCGGAAATGAGGTCTACGCCATCGCGGAAGGGCCGCTGACGGTGGGCGGCTACTCGGTCTCAGGTGGGGGCAACGAATCGACGCGCAACCACCCGACGGTCGGCGTGATTCCGGGCGGCGCCAGTGTCAGCCGCGAGATCCCCAACCGCCTGCGGGTGACCGAGCAGGTCGAGTTCGATTGGATTCTCCACGACCCCGACTTCACCAACTCGGCGCGGGTCGCGACGGTGGTCAACGCGCTGCTCGGCCCCGACACGGCGCGCGCGATGAACAGCGGTACCATCACCGTCCACGTTCCCGACGACTACCTGGGCCGTCAGGCCGAATTCATCGCGACGGTGGAAGCGCTGGAGGTGCAGCTCGACCACGTGCTTCGTGTCGTGGTCAACGAGCGAACCGGAACCGTGGTCATGGGGGCCGACATTCCCCTGTCCCCGGTCGCGATCGCGCACGGCGGCCTCACCATCGACGTGTCGCGACAAACCCAGGTGAGCCAGCCCGGAATGCTCTCGGGGGGAGAGACGACCACCGTCAGCAACACCGAGGTCCGTGTCCGCGAGGATGCCGGCAAGTTGGTGCTGGTGAAGGGAACCACCGTCGGCGATGTCGTCAGTGCGCTCAACGCCATGGGCGTCACCCCGCGCGACCTCATCGTGATCCTGCAGAGCATGCGCCGCGCGGGTGGGCTGCACGCCGAAGTGGTGTCGATGTAGCGGCGCGCTACTCCTCTTCGATGATGATCTCGACGCACATGCCGTCGTTCGCCCAACTGATGTGCCCGGCCGCGTCCTTGTCGGCGCCGCTCCAGACGCCCTTGACGTTGTCGCGCTCGAGGTAGTTGTTCTTGGCTTCCGGGTCCTGCACGAAGTTCCACACGTCCACCTCGATACCGTCGTAGCGGTCCAGGTCGAACATCAGCGCCAGCTTGTAGGTCTCCTCGTCGAGGGTGTCGACCTCGTCGTTGTTGTCCATCAGGCTTTCGTAGCCGTCCCAGTTGCAGGTCTTCTCGGTGAGCTCGTAGCTGGCGGTCACGTCACGGTCGCAGGACAAACACGGGTCGTCATCGACCGGCGTGGCGGCGACGTCCCCTTCCAGCGCGAAGGTGTCGACACAGTCGGCCGTCGGGTCGTCCGCGGGGAAGAACCAGAACCAACGCTCGGTGCCGCTGAGCGTGCCATCGTCGGCGAACTCACCATCAAACGCCCAATAGCCGAGGGCGCCCTCCTCGCAGCTGACCGCCTCAAGGTCCCACTGCTCCAAGTAGTCGGTGGGGATGGCGTAGGGGTCCTCGTCCTCGGTGGTGTCCCCCGAGTCGGTGGCGGCGGTGTCGCAGCCGAACGAAAGCAGCAGGAAAAGGGGCAGGTGGCGCATGGCGTGGCTCCCGCGAGCGCTTATCCGATGGCCATGCCGCGGCGAGCGAACCGGGGTGCGATGTCGAGCGTCCAGGTGGAGTGGTACAGCTCGGCGTACTCGGCGTTGTCCAGCAGGCCGCACGCCCGCTCGTCGTCGGTCAACGCTGGCGCTGAGGGTGGGTTGGCGTAGCCGGCGAAGGTGGCGAGGTGCCCCGGAAGCGCGATGCCGACGTGCTCGCGGAGGGTCGGTGCCAACTCCAGGAGGGCGTCCAACGCGTCCCAGCCGAAGGCGCGGTGGACCGCCTCGTCTTCGAGGATCCGGTCAAGCACGGGCCGCACCGCGGGATGGGTCGCGCGGCGGCGCATGCGCTCAAACGTCGGGACCGCGAAGCTCTCACCCAGGCAGAAATTGCGCACCAGGACGTCGGGCAGGGTGCCCCCGATGGCCAGCTCGTCCGCCTGCAGCGCCACCGGCGCCTCGGCGCCCCCCAGCGCCACCAACACCTGGTGCGACAGCCGCGCATGATCGAGCTCGTCCCGCACGATCCGCGTGGCGGTGTAGAGAAGTTCGGGTGGCAGGCCGGCTTGCACGCTCCACGTCAGGACCTGAGCGGTGATGCCAGCGCTGCCGTACTCCGCGGCGACCCGACGAGCCCACTCCTGGCGCACCCGCCCCGTCACTTCGGCGGCGCGTCCTTCGTCGCCCACGCGGCCAAGAGCTTGGAGGGCTGACCTTCGGGACAGGCGACTTCCGTGCCGCCACCCAGGATTTCAAGCGCCTCGGGTAGCGTCGCGGTCACCAAGCCCCCGGCATTGCGCTCGTCTGCCGACGGCGGCATCATCCCGCCGCGCCACGCCTTGAAACACCGGCCCGAGTCCTTGACCACGACCAACACCGGGTAGGGCGGATTGGTGGCCCCCGGCGGGTGCCCGGAAGCAACCGAATCCCAGTCGGGGAGCGGCCGCGGCGGGTTGCGGGTGGGGAGCGGCTCGGGCAGCGTCGTGACCGGCTCGGGCAACGTCGCTGCCGGCTCGGGCGGCGTCGGTAGCGTCGGCTCCGGCGGGTTCACGTTCGGCAGCTTGGCGGGCGCGCACCCGAGAAGCGAGGCACCCACAACGACAACGAAGGGCTTCATCGGTGCCCGTTAGCGTGCGGTCGGGTCGGTCACCACGCCCGAGAAGTGATAGCCGGCAGGGCCCAGGAGCATCCATGTCCACCGAGAGCCCTCCGTCCGTCAATATCGGGAACGCCTTCGCCGTCTTTTCCGAGGACCCCGACTGGATGAAGAAGGTCGCCATCGTCGGCGCGTGCATGCTCATTCCCTTCGTGGGAGTCTTCCAGGCGCTCGGCTACTTCCACCGGGTGTTCGAACACGCCAGGGCCGGCGAAAAAGGGCTTCCCGATCCGGCGCTCGGCGCCGACCTCGGCACCGGCTTCTTCGACTGGCTCAAGAACCTCGGCAACCTCCTGCCGGTCATGCTGCTGAACATCATGATCGGCGGGGGCTGTATTCTCGGGTGCGTCCTGGTCGGGGGCGCAGTGGGGGCCGCAGGAGGCGATGACTCGGGCGCCGCGGGCGGGATCGGCGTGCTCTTCGGCATGGTCGGGGCGATCTTCGGCTACGGATGGATCCTCCTCAGCAGCATGTTCGTGGGCGTGCTCGGCATCGACATCACCCGCCGCATCTTCTGCGGCGAAAACTTCCCGATCTTCAGCCCCGGCGCCAGCCTCGGCGCCATCAAGCGTTCGCCGGGCGCCTTCTTGATGACGTGGCTGGGCCTCTTCATCTGTGGGCTCATCGGGGGTCTCGGCGTCATCGCCTGCTACGTGGGGGTGTTGTTCACCATGCCGCTCTCCTTCGTGCTGCGCGCCCGCATCCTCGCCCAGTGGGACGCGGTGGTCGCGGCGAACCAACCCTCGACCGAAGCGCTCGAGACGTACTGACCGGGGTGCTCACCCCTCGACGCTGAACCCGAGGCGAAGCTCGGCCCCGCCCTCGATCAAGCGCACACGCACGTCGGGCCCGGTGGCCCCACACCGCGCTGCGAGCGCGCTGGCATCGGCCTGGGAGTAGCCCGGAAGGCTCCAGACCGACGCCGCGCCCGACTGGGTCTCGACCGGTCCGCCGCAGAACCAACGGACCCGCATCGGGCCGTCGACGCCAGCCAGGTTCGCCTCGCCGCGAGGGGTGCCGGCCCAGGCCTCGATCGAGGC
Organism: Deltaproteobacteria bacterium; assembly: GCA_947490345.1. GTDB lineage: Bacteria > Myxococcota_A > UBA796 > UBA796 > SXON01 > SXON01. Next base: position 6,869 of record CANLGL010000055.1, on the reverse strand, counting down.
GCACGCCTCGGGCAGCACGGCGCGGACGCCCGGTCCACAGCCGTCCAGAACGCGGGCACCGACGTCCACCGCCGCCCCCGAGGTGTCGACGACCAGCGGCACACCGCCGTTCGAGAACGCGTACAGCTCGGTCTGACCGATTCGCGCACGGCCGTGCGCCTTCCACAACGACATCACCAGCCACCCGCCTGGCCGCGTCATGAGCCCCCAGTTGGACTCGCTGGTCGCGGCAAACGCCCGGTCAGCCGGGTCGAACGCCTCGATCGCGACGAAGGTCTGGGGGATGAGGATCGTGCCATCGGGCTTGAGCAGCTGGAAGTGAGCGTCGTCCACCCAGCCTCGCCCGTAGCCGTCTACTGGCGCCTCTATCCGTACAAATGGACCGGACCGGACCTGGCCCTGCGTCCCGATCAGGAACTGCTGAGCCGCCTCCCCAGCCGAGTAAAGGGTCGTCGCCGCCGCGTCGGGCCACGGCGCCTTCGAGGCCCACCGCGCCGCGCTCTCAGCGGGGACGACCACCTCGGGCTTGGAGCAGGCGAAGGCCATCAAGAGGAGCACGCGACGGCGTATCCCGCGGAAGCTGGGCGCCGATCCGCCCGGCGCGCTACGGCGACTGGTGCCTTTGGGTCTTCTCTTCGGACTTGCGTGCGTCGCCGAACCCGATGCCGAGACCGGTGCCGGCGGCGGCGACGAATATCCCAGCAGCGAGCGTCCGCCTGCCGCCGGTCCGCGCGGCCTGCTGGTGGCGCAATCGTGGGACCGGGCCGAATTGCCGTTGGGGGCGGGCGCCGGCGAGTACCGCGTGATCCTGCTCCAGGAATCGATGTACTCGTTGCTGCCCGAGATTCGGGCCGCCAACCCCGAGGCCCTCTTGCTGGCCTACCAGAACGTGGGCGGAATGCGGGCTGACGGCGGGGACCACCCCTCGAGCGGCGTGCAGGTGGACGAAGCGGAGGAGGCCTGGTTCCTTCATGACGCCACCGGGGAACGTCTCGAGATTTGCGACTACCCGGGTGTGTGGGCGGCCGACATCGGCAACGTGGCCTACCAACAGAGATGGCTCCAGAACGTCGGCGCCCGCGTTCTGTCGGACGGTTTTGACGGCGTGATGATGGACGACACCAACACGTTCCCGGGCCACTGCCTCGGCTCCCTCGGCACCGCGATCGCGGAGTACCCAACCGACAAGGCCTACGGGGATGCGACGGTCGCGTTTGTGGCCGCCGTGGGTCCCGGCCTGCGTGACGCGGGTCTCGCGGTCGCGCCGAACATCGCCATGAACCCCTGGGACGACACGATGCTCGCCCAGAGCCTGGCGATGCTGCCCCATCTGACCCACTGGGTGCGCGAATATTGGATGCGCTGGGACGACTCAGCCAACTTCGAGGACGACAACTGGGCCGCCACCCTCGCGACGATGGTCGCGGGGCAAGCGGCTGGCGTCGGCTACCTCGCCAGCACCCCCGGCCCCGGCGTCGAAGGCGACGTCGAGGGCCAGCGGTACGGTCGCGCGAGCTGGCTCCTGGCGTGGGACGGCCGCAGCGATTCAGCCTGGGGCTACCGGAGCGGCGACCTGGACCCCTGGGGGTCCGATTGGGGCCCAGACCTGGGCCTGCCGATCGAGGACGCCATCGCGGTGGGCGAGGCGTGGACCCGCCGCTACAGCGGTGGCATCGTGCTCGTCAACGCCAGTGGAGAGGACGGCACGCTCATTCCGCTCGGTGACACCTACGTGGACCCTGACCTGGGCGAGGTCGACGCGGTCCGGTTGGACCGGGGGCGGGGGAGGGTTTTGGTGGTGCGGTAGGCGGGCCGGAGGGCGCGGAGCGATGCGGTCCCGGCACTTTCTGGCTGAGTCGGCCAGCGTCCCAGCATCGCCCACCTACCGCCGCCGCCGCACCAGCGCTGCCGCCGCCAAAAACAGGCCAGCCGCAGACGCCGCGTCGGTGGTGCCGCACCCGCAGGCGCCCGGGTCCTTGGCGGCAGCCGCATCGGCGGTGTCGCTCTCGCAGCCCTCGTCCACCTCGCCGTCGCAGTTGTCGTCGACCTCGTTGCAGCTCTCGGTGGCCTCCGGGCTCACCCAGGGCTCGTCGTCGTCACAATCGCCGTCGTCAGGAGACACCCCGTCGCCGTCAGCGTCGTAGGCGTCGGTCCCCTCGTCCACGAGGCCGTCGCAGTCGTCGTCGGCGCCGTTGGCCGCTTCGTCCGCACCCGGATGAACAGCGCCGTTATCGTCGTCGCAGTCGCCGCCCTGCTCGGTGACGCCGTCGTCGTCGTCGTCGGTACGGTCGCTGCCCTCGTCAACGATGCCGTCGCAGTCGTCATCGCGACCGTTGTCGAACTCGGTAGCGTCAGGATGAACGAGGACGGCGGTGTCGTCGCAGTCGCCGGCCTCCTCGGTGTAGCCGTCCTCGTCGTCGTCGTAGGCGGTCGTGCCCTCGTCGATGATCCCGTCGCAGTCGTTGTCGATGCCGTCGAGCTCTTCATCGTTGCCGGGGTAGGCCGAGCCATCGGTGTCGTCGCAGTCGCCGCCCAACGAGGAGACGCCGTCGTCGTCGGCATCACCGCCGCCGTCGTCGACCACGCCGTCGCAGTCGTCGTCGATGCCGTTGTCGAGAATCTCGGCCACTGCGGGGTTGACCCCGACGTCGCCGTCGTGACAGTCGCCATCATCTTCGCTGTAGCCATCGCCGTCGTCGTCACCGCAGTCGGTCTCCTCGTCGATGCTGGCGTCGCAGTCCTGGTCCAGACCGTCGCAGACTTCGGTGGCGGCCGGGTTGATGCCCGCGTCGCCGTCGTCGCAGTCCCCCCCCGCTTCCGTCCAGCCGTCCCCGTCGTCGTCGTGCAGGTCGGTCGTCTCGTCCACCGTCCCGTCGCAGTCCTGATCGACGCCGTCGGGCACCTCGAGCGCACCGGGATGCACGGTGGCGTCGGTGTCGTCACAGTCCGGCCCGCCGACATCGGTGGCGTCGTAGCTGTCACCGTCGACGTCGGTGAGATCGGCGCCGGAGCAGTCCTGGTCGATGCCATCGTAGGGTGTCTCGGTGGCGCCGGTGTAGATGGACGCGTCGGTGTCGTCGCAGTCGTCGCCGCCGACGATCGTCGCGTCCTGGCCGTCGCCATCGACGTCGGTGAGGTCGGCGCCGGAGCAGTCCTGGTCGATGCCGTCGTACGGCGTCTCCACCGCGCCCGGATTGATCGCCGCGTCGGTGTCGTCGCAGTCATCGCCCGCACAACTGGCGTTGTCGTAGCCGTCGAGGTCCTCGTCGCAGCTCCCAAGCAGGAAGTCGATCTCGTTGATGAACAACTGCCGCATGTTGGCCGCGCTGCCAGACGAGGCGGTGTCGGTCAAAAAGCCATTGACGATGACGTTGTCGCTGCGGGTAAGGGCGATGGCCACCGTGCCGGTCGATGCGGTCGCGGCGCTGGTGCCGGTGGTGCTCATCTGCATCGAGTAGGTGCCCCAGCCGGGGTTGCTCAACGTCAGGGTCGTCGAGCTGAGGCCGGTCGTGAACGGGGCGTAGCTGATGCTCACCGTGTTGTTATTGGTTCCGACGTACGTGACCTGGGTGGCGCTGCCGCGCGTCGTGTTGCGACTCCAGTCGCAGTGGATGGCCTTGCCGCCGGCGGTGACGAACGCGTTGAAGTAGGGCGTGGAATAGCTGTTGTTCTGGATGGCGAGGATCACGAGATCGTAGGTGGTGGTGCGGATGTTGTTTTCGCACGTGGTGATGCTGGTCGTGGTGGTGATCGTGTGCGTCGAGTAGCTGGACAGCGCCGCGGCCATGCGGTCGGTGCTGACGTTGTAGTCGTTGCAGTAGAGGATGGTGTCGGCGCGCGCGGTGGCGAGCGCGAGGAGGAGAGTGATCACGAGGCGCTCCCGTCGCAGTCGTTGTCGATGCCGTCGCCGGTGACCTCGAGCTCGTGGGGGCCGATCCCGGTGTCGGCGTCGTTGCAGTCGCCCCCATCCTCGGTGTAGCCGTCGCCGTCGTCGTCGTAGGCGTCGGTGCCCTCGTCGACCGTGCCGTCGCAGTTGTCGTCGATGCCGTTGGCGCTCTCGCTGCCATCCGGGTTCACGGTCGCATCGGCATCATCACAATCGCCCGCGGCCTCGTCGTAGCCGTCGCCGTCATCGTCCCCGCTGGCGGTGTCCTCGTCGTCCTCCCCGTCGCAGTCGTTGTCGATGCCGTCGGGAATCTCGGGGGCGCCGGGGGAGGTGGTCGCGGTGGTGTCGTCGCAGTCCCCGCCCCGCTCGGTGAACCCGTCGCCATCGTCATCGTAGGCGTCGGTCCCATCGTCGACGGCGCCGTCGCAGTCGTCGTCGACGCCGTCGATGTCCTCGGCGCTGCCCGGGGCCACGCCCGCGTCGTTGTCGTTGCAGTCGCCGTCGCCCTCGGTGTACCCGTCGCCGTCGTCGTCGTAGGCGTCGGTGCCCTCGTCGGCGAGCCCATCGCAGTCATTGTCGATCCCGTCAATGCGCTCCACCCCACCCGGAACCGCGCTGGCATCGGCGTCATCGCAGTCTCCCGCGCAGCCGGAGTAGCCGTCGCTATCCAGGTCAAGGGCCGCGTCGCCCAGGCAGACGTTGGCGGTGACCGGAATCAACACGCTGCCGTGCTGGGGATCGTCGGTGGTGAGCGTGAGCACGCTTTCGCGAACGGCGGTGTCGGTGGGGCCGAAGGCGACGCTCAGCTCCAAGGTGGTGGCGCTGCCGACCACCGCCGGCGTCGTCACCGGGACCAGGTAGAACTCGAGGTCGCCGCTGAGCTCGGCGCTCAGCAGGGTGGCGTCCACGGCGCTGACACACTGTAAAACGACGGTCTGAAAGACGTCAGGACCGGGATCGACGTGGCCGAAGTCCACCGCGCTCGGCGCGATGACCAGCCTCGGCGACGCGCCAAGCCCGCGCAGGTGCACCTCGACCGCGGCCTCCCCGCTGTTGGCGTCGGTCTGCACGGTGAGATCGGCCTCCCAGGGGCCTTCGCTGGTTGGGGTGAAGACGATCGGCACCTCAAGCGAATCACCCTTCGCGAGCACCGTCCCGCCGAAGTCGCCATCCACGACGAAGGCGTCGGCGTCGTTTCCAGCCACGGTCAACGACGCCACCGTCAACGCGCCCAGACCGACGCTGCTGATCGACAGCGCGCCCGAGACCGAGCTTCCGGGCGCGGCGGTGCCAAGGTCCAAAAGGCTCGGGTTCACCGCCACCTTGGTCGAGGCCACGTTGAGGTTGTTCTCGACACAGCCGAATGCGAGCAGGGCCGACGTGGCAAGCAGGGACAGGCGCATGCGTGGAGTGTACACGAGGCGAGGGCGGCGCGAGTTGCCACCGCACGGGTTGTGGCGTAGCCTTGGGGAATGCGCATGTTCCTTCTTTCCATTCCTGCACTCGTCACGGCGTGCACGCCGGACCCTGCCTGCGGGCCGGGCACCCACGCCGACGGCGGCGTCTGTCTGCCCGATGACGCAGCGGACGGCGACAGCGACAGCGACAGCGACAGCGACAGCGACAGCGACGGCGACAGCGACAGCGACAGCGACAGCGACAGCGACAGCGACAGCGACAGCGACAGCGACAGCGACAGCGACTGGACCGTCTGCGCCGACGGCGTGGCCCCGTTCGAGAGCATCCAGGACGCCGTCGATGCCGCTGAGAACGGTGATGTCATCAAGGTGTGCGCCGGCGTGTACGCCTCGGTCACGCTAGCCCGCGTCGAGTTGGAGTTGCGGGGCGAAGATCAGGCCACCACCACCATCGACGGGGGTGTCCACACCGCCGTCGCGATCGAAGAGTCGACGGTCGAGCTGTCCGGGTTCACGATTTTCGGCGCCCCCGGCGACTACGAGCCAGCTGCCCTCGACGTCAACGCGAGCACAGCCGTGCTGCACGACCTCACCTTCTCTGGGTCTCGAGATCCCGACTCGGGTTGGGTGGTGGAGCAGGAGGGCTCGCACACCACCTGGGAGGCCGTCGTCTTTGAGGGCAATGAACGCAGCCTGTTGGAGGCCTACGACGGGGGATCCGTCACCATGCGGCACTCGGTCATCCGCGACAACCAGCCTGGACCCGACACGTCCATCCACGCGATGATGTTCGTCCGCCTCGACGAGTACGAGGTCGCCAACAACCTGTTCTACGGCAACACGCTGGCAAGCTCCTCCTTCTCGTTCCAGTCGGCCACCGGCACCGCGTGGGTCCACAACAACACCTGGTGGGGAAACTCAGGAGCCGGCGCGCTGGTCTCCCCGAACTCGGGGGTGCTCGTGGAGAACAACATCGTCGCCAACAACGTCGGCAGCGGCATCCTGGCCTACCCCGGCCACAGTGTCACGTACAACGACGCGTATGGCAACTCCGACGACGACTACGCCACCATGGACGGCATTCAGCCACCCGACAACCTCTCAGCAGATCCTCGCTTCGAGGACCCCGACGCAGGCGACTTCCACCTGATGAGCGGCTTCTCGCCTTGCGAAAACGCCGGTAATCCTCTGGCTGGGTACAACGATTCCGACGGGAGTCGGAATGACATGGGGGCGTATGGCGGGCCGAACGGATCATGGCCGTGATATCCATCGGCGCGGCAGATGATCTCCAGTCCGCCCGGTGAAAGCTCGACTTTCTCCAGTACGCGGCTGAGCGCCTGCCGCCGCTCGTCGAGGGGCTGACTCGTCCAAGCCTCGCGCACGGCAGCGCGGAACTCGTCGGCGTCGATCACCTCGGCCTCGGGGGTGTCCGTCTGCTGCGGGAGCGCGGCCAGTTGGAGCCGCGCCGTCTCGCGCTGGCCGATGAGCGGAACGGTGATGGCCTTGGCGTCGCTCTCGTCGATCATGCCGTTGATCGCGTGCACGGCGGTCAGGCGGATCTT
>CANLGL010000054.1 GCA_947490345.1 Deltaproteobacteria bacterium | reverse complement strand
GCCGCCGTCGACACGGTCGACCGCGACCAGCAGCGCGCGATCATCGCCGAGCTGATCGAGCGCGTCACCGTGGACGCCGAGACGCGCCAGGTGGAGATCCGCGTGCTCGTCGGGGACGCCCCGGCGGCGGACGACGACGCCGCGCCGGGCGCGGCTGGCGGCGGAGCCGGGCCCACACCGCACAGCTCCAAGGGCGGCCGGCGGCCGGCTCGGCCGGAATCAGAAAGTTACGGGAACAGACTCTCTGGCGGAAGAACCCTCACTCCACCCGCACCCCGCGCTTCTGCCCCGAATCGCTGAAACCAGCTTGCCGCGCGTATTGCAGCGCCGCTTCGAAGTCGTTGAGCCCCGCCGGCACGGCGTCGGTGGGCAGAAAACCCAGGTGCTTTTCGCCCTGTTCGACGATGTACGACGTCGACGCCGCCGTGTAGGTTCGGCTCAGATCGATCGGCTGCCCACCGACGGAGAGGCTGACGATCTCCGGGGCGCCGGCCTTCTCGTGCCAGGTCCAGGTGACCCCGCCCAGCGGCAAGAAGCCGTGTTTGCCATCGAGATCGGCCGCGATATTTCTGAGCACCAACCCCACGATCTGGTCGCCGCGCAGCGAAAACGTCATCACCGCGTTCTCGAAGGGAAAACACTCGAAGAGATGCCGACGGGTAACGACGCCGGGGACGATCTCTGAGCGGAGCCCGCCGCCGTTGTAGATGCCGACGTCGCTGTGCGTGGTGACGCGGAGCGCATCGCTCATCCAGCGACCGAGCGCGCTTTCATGCGCGTACTCCTTGTCGAGCCTGCCGGGGGCCTTGCCCAGCTCTTCGCCGTACAGGGTGTCGATGTTGGTGCGGTAGTGCTCCGCCAGCCCCACCAGCGAGGGGTCGGCTTCGACGGTTGCCGTCTCCAAAACAAGGTCGCGCAGCTCGTAGTGAAAGGCGGCCACCGCGTCGTTGACGATATCGAGCTCGAGGACGCCGAGACTGCGACCGTAGCTGCCCGCTTGCACGATCCAGGTGTCGCCCTGCTTGACGGCCGCGGTCAGCCGGGTGTGGCTGTGGCCCCCGACGATGAGGTCGATTCCCGGGACGCCCGCGGCCAGCTTCTTGTCGGCATCCACGCCCAGATGGGTCAGCGCGATGATGACGTCGGTCTGAGGGTCCAGCGCGGCGACCTCGGCGCGGAGCGCATCGTTGACCGGGATGGCGTCCATTCGTGCCCAATCCGCTGGCGAGACCAGCGAACGGAGACCGTCGGTGGTGGCGCCGATGACGCCCACCCGCAGGCCGTTCACGGTGAAGACGCGGCTGTAGCCCTGGTTGGGGAGCAGCGGCGCTTTGCCGCCCTTGGCGCGCACATTGGCGCTGAGCACGGCAAAGGGGGCCTTCGACGAGAGCAGACCGATGTTCTCCAGACCTCGGTCGAACTCGTGGTTGCCGATGGCCCAAGCGTCGTAGCCGACGGCTTCCATGAACCGAAGCATCGGCGTGCCCCACGCGCCTTCTTCTTTGATCGCGGTGAGCGGCGTGCCGGTGAGGATGTCGCCACCATCTAGAAGCAAGGTATTGTCGCGACCTCTCTCGGTACGAATCGCGCGTACCTCCTGTTCCATCCGGACAAAGCCCCCAATCTCGGGCTCGCCGGGCAACCAGTCGGCGCGCTCGGGCAGGTAATGCCCGTGCAAATCGTTGGTGTGCATGATGGTGATCCGCCCCGGCGGGGACAGCGGCTCCGGCGGCTTCTTGGGACAGCCGATGGCGACGAGGCCAAGTCCGATGAGCAAGATGCCGGAGCCCACCAGCGGGCGCGGCGTCACGCGACCCCCGCAGCCGCCTTGACCGCCCGGATCAGCGGGAAGACGTCATCGTGTTCGAGCACGCCATTCTTCTTCCACGCGATGGTGCCGTCGGGCGCGTACACCACCGTCTGAGGGATCAGCTCGCTGTCGAGGCCGAGGGCGGCAAACAGCTCGGCCGGCTCGCCGACGAAGAGCACGCTGGCGTACCCGACGCCGACGCTATCCGCGAAAGACGCCACCTTTTTGGCCACCGCGTCGGGATCGCCCGGGTGGTCGAAGAGGTCCCAGCTCAGGCCCATGAACTCCCCGATATCGGCGACGCCCGCCGCGGCGCGTACCAGGCGCGGCAGCTCGTCCACGCAGGGGTCGCACCAACTGGCCCAGTGGTTGATGACCAAGGGCTTGCCGGAGGGGATGAGCGCGCGCCGGAGGCCGACCAGATCGACGGGGCGGCACCCGGAGGTGGGGCGCGGCGGATCGAGCAGGGCGATGGCTTGTTTTACGGTCGGACCCTTCTTCGAGGCCGCCTTCTTCGCCTTGACGGGACTCGCCGCGACGGCAGCGACTGCGACCGGTTCGGCGCGTGGGGGAGCCAGCGACGGCGTTCGCACGCGTTCGCCAGGCTTCTCAAAGAGGTCGTCCTGCCCGACCATGCGGGCAACGACCAGGGCGACGTTTCGTGCAATTCGCGGCAGTGCCATCGCCGCGGAGCGTATCACTCGGAGACGGACTGACCCTCAACCAGCGAGCGGCTCGTGTCGCGCAAGTTCTGCGGGCGGTCACGGTCGGCCAGCGCGTCCGAGAGCCGCTGGGTGGTGTTGCGCGCCCGAACGGTGAGCACCTTGGCCATCTGGTAGACGAGCTTGTAAGCGGCAAGATTGTCAGCTTCGAGCAGCGCCTCGAACTCGGCGCGCGGGAAGCGGAAAACCGTCGTCTCCCCGGACGCAATCACCGAAGCCGAGCGCGGCGAGTGGTCCAGGATCGCCATCTCGCCGAAGCAGGCGCGGGGACCGATCTGCGCGATGACCTTGTCGGGCCCGAAGTCGGTGGCCTTGGTGACGTCGGCGCCGCCTTCAAAGATCACGAACCAGGCGTCGCCGGGATCGCCCTCGCGGAAGATCGGCTGCCCCTGGCGCACGCGGCGCACCTGCATGATGTGCACCACCTCTGAAAGCTGGGCGGGATCGAGGTCGCCGAACATCGGCGCCTCCAGCAGGAAGGTGATGATCTGCTCGAGGGTGATTGTGGCCATGTGCCTGTCATACCACAAGGCCGCGGGCTACCAGGGTCAGATGGGACTCCGAGATCGTCTGAAGAAGTCTGTGCAGGGGGTCGTGAATCGCCTGAGCGGTGAACATTCCTCGGCGGCGCCGGATGAGATCGCGCCGATGGAACGGCCAGGAGTTCCGGATCCTGACGCGAAGATCAAGTGGGCCAAGCTCAATCGCCCCAAGGACTCCGGCGCGTCAAGCGGAGAGTAGGGTGTAGTCGCCCTTGGCGCCTGCCGCGGCGAGCGCGGCCCCTGAAGGCGTCCAGGCGCGAAGGGTGACTGCCGGGAGGGGGAGAGCGGTGGCCGCGGCGAGCGCCCTCCCCACGGTTTTCGGCGCGGGTTACGCTGCCGGCGCCCAAGCTCCGGAGTGTCGCCATGCCCGTGACTGCCCCTACGCCGACCGCCGCTTCGGCGTTGGCCCTCGCATTGCTCGCTTCGTGCGCGCTGCCCCCTGATGAGGGTGGTGCGGAATCCAGCGCGAGCCTCCCCTCGCAGCACTGGGAGGCCACCGTCCAGGCCAGCATCACCGCCGGCGAGTACGCGGTGCGCGTCGACGGGGACAGTCTTCGGGTCACCAACCGAGCGCAGGACCTTCGCGGCAGCTTCGACGCCGACGGGCTCACCGTCACCTCGCGCGCGGGCACCGGTGCCGTGTCGCTGGCGCTGTCGGGATGGGGTCGCCACGGCGCCCTCGTGGACGCCGCGGCCGTGGCGCCAGAGGCAGGCGCATGCCTTGCCGGCGGGCAGGTCGATCCCTTCGGGGAGTGCCTGCGCCGGGTCGAGTACGCGCGTCCAGGGCTGGTCGAATGGTGGGAAAATCGCGCCGAGGGCCTCGAGCAGGGCTTCACGGTCACGGCCGCGCCCGACGGGACCGGGCCGCTGGTCTTCGACCTCGCGTTGACCGGCGCCAGCGCGGACGTCGACGGCGACGACGTGCTGCTGGTGCGCGAAGATGGCGCGCCCCTGCGCTTCTCCAAGCTGGCCGCCTGGGACGAGCGCGGTCGGACGCTGCCGGCCAGCATGGAGGAGACCGATGCCGGCCTGCGCATCGTCGTCGACGACACGGGCGCCATCGGCACCATCACGGTGGATCCGCTCTTGACTACCGCCGGTTGGGCGGAGGATTCGGATCAGGCCACTGCCTACTACGGCTTCTCCGTCGCATCCGCTGGAGACGTCAACGGCGACGGCTTCGGCGATGTCGTGATTGGCGCCTACCTCTACGACAACGGCGCCACCGACGAGGGGCGCGCCTACGTGTACCTCGGCGCCCAAAGCGGACTCGCGACCACCGCCGCTTGGACGGGCGAGGCCAACCAGGCGTTTGCGCACTACGGCTGGTCGGTCGCCTCGGCAGGTGACGTCAACGGCGACGGCTACGGCGACCTCGTCGTGGGCGCTGACCTGTACGACGGCGGCTCGTCCAACGAAGGGAGGGCCTACGTGTACCTGGGCTCGGCATCGGGCCTCGCGACCAGCTCGGCCTGGACCGCGGAGTCTGACCAGGCCGCGGCGCGCATGGGCGTCTCGGTCGCTTCGGCGGGCGACGTCAACGGGGACGGCTACAGCGAGGTGATCGTTGGCGCCCACCTCTACGCGAACGGCTCGTCCGCTGAGGGCCGCGCGTCGGTCTACATGGGTTCCGCGTCCGGTCCGGCCACCAGCGCCGCGTGGACGGGAGAGTCCAATCAGGCCTCGGCGTGGTTCGGATGGTCGGTCGCGTCCGCTGGTGACGTCAACGGGGACGGCTACGGGGACGTCGCCGTCGGCTCGCACCTCTACGACAATGGCTCTACGGACGAAGGGCGTGTCTCGGTCTTCCACGGCTCTGCGTCCGGCCTCAACACCACCGCGGCCTGGTCCGGCGAGTCTGACCTTGCCAGCGCCTACTTCGGGTACTCGACCGCTTCCGCCGGCGACGTCAATGGCGATGGGTATGGCGATCTGGTCGTCGGCGCCTATGCCTACGACAACGGGTCCACCGACGAGGGGCGCGCTTCGGTGTACCTCGGATCGTCCTCCGGGCTCGCCAGCACCGCGGCGTGGACGGCAGAATCCGGTCAGGCGGCCGCCTATTTCGGGTGGTCGGTCGCGGGCGCAGGAGACATCAACGGCGACGGGTACAGCGACGTGATCGTCGGGGCCTACGCCTACGACAACGGCAGCACCGATGAGGGCGCCGCCTTCGCCTTCTACGGCTCCTCTACCGGTCTGGCCACCACCGCCGCGTGGAGCGCCGAGTCGGGTCAGGCGGCGGGCTACGCCGGCTTCTCGGTGGCGTCCGCGGGCGACGTCGACGGCGACGGCTTCGGCGATGTTCTGGTGGGCGCCTACGCTTACGACAACGGCTCCACCGACGAAGGCTACGTCTCGTTGTACCAAGGTTCGGGCGCTGGGCTCGGGACCGCCTCGGCCTGGACCGGGGAGTCGGGGCAGACCTCGGCGTACGCCGGCGCGTCGGTCGCATCCGCGGGCGACGTCAACGGAGACGGCTACGGTGACGTGATCGTCGGCGCCTACGGCTACGACAGCGCGTACTCCGACGAGGGCACCGCCTACGTGTACCTGGGCTCTTCGTCAGGTGTCGCGACCGCCGCCGCTTGGAGTGCGGTCCCGGGCCAGGCCTCGGCCGCGTTCGGCGCCGCCGTGGCGTCGGCAGGCGACGTCAACGGGGACGGCTACGGTGACGTGATCGTCGGCGCCTACAACTACGATGACGGCTCGTCCAACGAGGGCGCAGCCTTCGTGTACCTCGGCTCGTCAGCGGGCCTGGCCACCAGCGCCGCGTGGACCGCGCAGCCGAACCAGGTCTCCGCCCACTTCGGCACGTCAGTGGCCGGCGCGGGCGACCTCAACGGCGACGGCTACGGCGACGTCATCGTGGGCGCCCCCGACTACGACAACGGTTCCACCGACGAAGGCCGGGCCTATGTGTACTACGGCTCCGCTTCCGGCCTGGCCACGGCCTCGGCGTGGACCGGCGAGTCGGATCAGGCCGCGGCGAACTTCGGCGTCGCGGTGGCCGGCGCCGGGGACGTGGATGGGGACGGCTATGCCGACGTGATCATCGGCGCGGAGGGCTACGAAAATGGCTCCGCCGACGAGGGGCAGGCCTCGGTCTACCTCGGCTCGGCCGCGGGTCTCGCGACGACCGCAGCGTGGACGGCCGAGGGCAATCAGGTCTCCGCCGGCTTCGGCACTTCGGTCGCCTCGGCCGGCGATGTCGATGGCGACGGGTACAGCGACGTCATCATCGGCGCCGACGGGTACGACAACGGCTCCACCGACGAGGGCGCCGCGTTCGTCTACCTCGGCTCGGTCTCGGGCCTGGCGACGAGCTCGGCATGGTCGGCCGAATCCGGGCAGGCGTCGGCCTACTTCGGCGCGTCTGTCGCTTCGGCCGGCGATGTCGACGGCGACGGCTACGCCGACGTGATCGTGGGCTCGGCCTACTACGACAACGGATCGTCGAACGAGGGTCAGGCGTCGGTTTACGTCGGCTCTGCCTCCGGCCTTGCCACCACCGCGTCCTGGACCGCCGAAGCGGATCAGACCTCCGCCTATTTCGGCACCTCGGTGGCCGCGGCTGGCGACGTCAACGGGGACGGCTACGGCGACGTCATCGTCGGCGCCTTCCTCTACGACAACGGCTCCACCAACGAGGGGCAGGCGGGCGTCTACCTCGGCAACGGCGCCGACGATTCGGTGCCCCTTACTCGGGTCGCCCAGGCGCGGCAGTCTGGCGCGAGTACGCCGATCTCAGCCGGATTGTCCTCGTTGTCCGCGTCGGCTTTTGACGTGGCGATGACGACTGCGCGTGGGCCTTGGGGACGCACCCGCGTCAAGCTCCAGATCGAGGTCAAGGAGCTCGGCAGCGCCTTCGACGGGAGCGATCTCGTGACGTCCGCGGCCAGCGTCAGCTCCGGACTCACCGGCGTAACGATCGACGAGGCCGTCACTGGCCTTGCGGCGGGTACCGGCTACCACTGGCGCGCCCGCGTGGCCGCGCTTCCCGCCGAAGGGCGGGCACAGGGCTGGGGGAGCTGGTTCTACGGTGGCCGGTCGGGTGAGGCCATGGCCGCCCACGTCTTCACCCTTGGCGATACGGTGTACGCTGACGCGGACACTGACGGATACGGGAACCCCCTCTCCACCGCGATCTCGCGGGGCTCGACGTCGGGCTACGTCGCGACCGGAACCGATTGCGACGACACCGTCGACACCGTCTACCCGGGGGCCACCGAGGTCACCGCAGACGGGGTCGACCAGGACTGCGACCGCGTCGACACCTGCTACACCGATCTCGATGGCGACAACTACGGCAGTGCCACGCTCGTCGATGGCTCCAGCCTGTCGTGCGACAGCGGCAGCGGCGCGGCGGTCGCCACGGACTGCGACGACACCAACGCGTCGATCAACCCCGCCGGCACCGAAGCGGTGGCGGACGGAATCGACCAGGACTGCGACAGCGTCGATTCCTGCTACACCGACGCCGACGGGGACAACTACGGCACCAGCATCGTGAGCGATGGCTCGTCGCTCTCTTGCGTCATCGGCACCGGTGCCGCCACGGCTGACGACTGCGACGACGCGTCCGCTTCGGTCTACCCAAGCTCCTTCGAGACGGTGGCGGACGGAATCGACCAGGACTGTGACGGCGTCGACACCTGCTACACGGACGCCGACGGCGACGAGTACGGCACCGTTGCGCTGGTCGCGGGCTCCTCGCTCGACTGCGTCTCGGGCACCGGCGCCGCTAGTGCGACTGACTGTGACGACACCGACGCCAGCATCAACGGTGGGGCCAGTGAGGTCGTAGCCGACGGTATCGACCAGGACTGCGACAGCGTCGACGCCTGCTACACCGATGCCGACGCCGACGGCTACGGCGCCAGCGCCGTCATCGACGGTTCGTCGCTCGACTGTGTCAGCGGCTCTGGCGCCGTAAGCGCCACCGACTGCGACGACGCTGTTTCGAGCGTCAATCCCGCCGCCCCCGAAGTCTGCGACGCAGCCAACACCGACGAGGATTGCGACGGCCTCGCCGACGATCTCGACAGCAGCGCCTCGGGCACCAGCCTCTTCGCCGTCGATGACGACGGGGACGGGTACACCGGCACCGGCACCGTGGACGCCTGCGACGACCCCGCGGCTGGCGCGATCGCTGGCGCGGGCGACTGCGACGAGACGCGCGCCGACGTGCACCCCGGCGCGGAGGAGTCCGACTGCGCTGACCCGATCGACTACAACTGCGACGGCTCGGTAGGCACCGACGACGCGGACGCCGACGGGTTCACTGCGTGCACGGAGTGCGATGACACCGAGGCGGCCGTCTACCCCGGAGCCCCTGAGGCCGACTGCGCCGGCACCGTCGACTTCAACTGCGACGGATCCGTCGGCAGCGAGGACGTCGATGGCGACGGCTACACCGCGTGCGAGGACTGCAACGACGCCGAGGCCGGCGCCAACCCCGACGCGACGGAGGTCGCTGGCGACGAGATGGACGGGGACTGTGACGGCGCGGAGCTGTGCATCGTCGATGCCGACGACGACGGGTTTACCGCCGACGCTCCCGCCACCATCGTCAGCGCGGACTTGTTCTGCGACGACGCCGGTGAGGCTTCGGACCTCGATCCCGCGGGCGATTGCGATGACGCCAGCGCGCTCTACTACCCAGGCGCCACAGAAGAGGACTGCACCGACCCCAGCGACTACAATTGCGACGGGTCGATCGGCTACGCGGACTCCGATGCGGACAGCTTCCCCGCGTGCGAGGAGTGCAACGACAGCAATCCCGCGATCAACCCAGACGCTGTCGAGGTCTGCAACGGCTTGGACGACGACTGCGAAGGCACCATCGACATTGGCGCCACCGACGCGCTGACCTGGTACGCCGACGCGGACCAGGACGGGTACACCGACCCCGCGGTCTCGCTGGTGGAGTGTACCGCCCCGGATGGCTACGCCGCAGCCACCGAGGACGACTGCAACGACGCCGACGGCGCCATCAGCCCCGGCGGTCTCGACCTCCTGGGCGACGGCATCGACCAGGACTGCGACGGCGTCGATGCCGGCGCGGACACCGACACCGGCGACGACAGTGGGGATGGCGACGGCAAGGACGACGAGTGCCAGTGCCGCACCGGTGGTTCTACCGTCGGCTGGGCGCTCCTTGTCGGCGCCGTGGCGGTGGGGATGCGGCGGCGGCGGACCAAGCTTCGTCCATGATTGACCCCACTCACCCGATCCGCGCCGGGTGAATCACCGTGACGACAAGGCCGCCCACGCGGCGATCGTAGGGCTCGCCGACGATCGGGGAGACGAGGAAGTTCTGCCCCATCGGGTAGATAGCGCGGAAGGCCACCAATCCGCGGGTCTCAAACGCGTCGGGGTTCCATTTGCACTCGTAGGCGTCGCAGGCACCGTTGGCACCGGGAACGACGAAGTCCACCTCGCGTTGTTGTTTGTCCCTACCCCACCAGCTCCCGAAACACCTCCGGCAGCCGCACCGGCAAGGTGTCCACGTCATCGAGTTTCAGGAAACGCCCCGCGCCAAAGATCTCCGTGAGGTAGCTGTCAGCGCCCTCCTCAGGGTCGATCGACAGGCAGAAAACGTGGACGCCGACACGACGGGCTTCGGCCACCGCCATCGCGGTGTCGCGGATGCCGTGCCGGCCACGGTACTCGGCGCGGTCCTCGGGTTTGCCGTCGGAGATCACGATCAGGATGCGCCGGGTTTCGGGTCGTACCTCCAAAAGCGAGGCGGCATGCCGAATGAAGGCGCCCATTCGCGTGGCGCCGTTGGCCCGGAGGTTGGCGAGGCGCTTGTAGACGGCCTCGTCGTAGCGCTCGTCAAAGCCCTTGAGTCGGAAGAGGTTGCACTCCAGCGGGTGGGTGTTGCCGAAGCCGTAGAAGGCGTGCGGCAGGCCGAGCGTCTTGAGCCCTTCGGCGAAGAGCACCAGCGCCGTCTGCTCCAGGTGGAGGACGTGGCCAAGGGTGCTGCCGCTCAGGTCGACCATGGTGAGGATCGCGACCTGGCGCTTCCGACGCATGAAGCGCCGGAACAAGCGGTCGTCGGGGTCCTGACCGGCGGCGAGGTCGGTGAGTGCGAGGATGGCGCGGTTCAGATCCACCTCGCTGCCGTCGGGTTGGCCGCCCACCCAGCGCTCTTCCACGCGGAGCGCTTCGAAGCGCCGGCGAATCTGCTGGAGTTGGGCGCGGTTGGCCTCCACGATGCGCTCGTAGGCGGCGAGGGGACCGGTGGGGCCTTCAGGCGTGTAGACCCGCGTCGCCTCGAAGCGGTACACCCCCGCTGCGTCGTCCCACTCGTCCCAGAAGCGGCCGCCGTCGTCGTCCGGCTTCAGCGTGGCGCCCTCCGTGAGCGTGGCCGGGGACACGGTCGCCGTCCACTCCGCGGCGCCGTACCGCACCTCGCGGGACGCCACCTGGGCTTCGTCGCGGAGCCGTCCGTAGGCGGGACCGGTCGCCCCGGACGCCGGCCCGCCGAGCTTGGCCAACAGCCGCTCCTTCAGGCTCAACCGTGGGGCGTCGGGCGCGGGTTTCTCGCCGGGAACCGTCCCGCGTCTGGCCATGGCGTCGATCAACTGCCGCAGCGGGCGGTTGCCCTTCTTCCACTCGTTCTCGGCGGCGAGGTCGCGCGCGAGGTCGGAGAGGATCCACTCCGGCCGGATGATCCCGCCCCAGAAGGGCAGGGGAGGCGGCCCCAGGCGCAAGCGGCGGAAGTGCTCCCGAAGCCGTTGCGCCTGCCCGACTAGCACGGCTGTAATGCCGATGGCCCCCGCCTGATCGACGGTGCGCACTGCTTGTCGGGCGGCATCGCCCTCGGCCCCGGGCGGACCCCAGTTCAGGCAGACGACGAGGCCCTCGTACAAGGGCACGAAGGCGCCCGGGAGCCCGTCGCGAGGCACGCTGGTGAGGTTCACCCGCAACGCGCCCGCCTTCTCGGAGTACGGCACGCGCCCGAGCGGCTCGGCGAGCCCCGGAAACTCCTCCACCCATCGTCGTAAGACGTACCGCATCGCGAGCAGGTGGAACGTGCTCCGCAGGACCCAGTCGCCGTAGAGTTCGCGCAGGACACCGCGGTCGGCAAGCAGCCCGTGCCGTGAGAAGCCGAGCTGGACGAGGCCGGCGGCCTGGTACAGCATCAGGTCGTCGGGACCCTCGGGCGCCGGCATCGCTTTGGGCAGGTAGATGCGCTGGTTGTCGGTGCAGGCGGGGTCGCTGTGGCCGATGTCCACGCGTCGGCCGTCCAACATCGTGAACAGGCCGCGAAGCTGTCTTTGTACGCGGTCGAGCGTCAGACCGTGCCGCTCGCCCGAGGTCAGTTGCCGTTCGGGAGCCGCGAACAAGAACCTCCGCAACAGCACCAGCTCCGCCTCCTCGTCGTCCTCGGGTCCCAGACCGAGCTCTGCCCCAGTGACGCCGTACTCCTCCATCGTCGCTTTGAGGATCTCTTCGGGGGTCAGGATGGGCGCGGGCATCGCCTCAACGACCCGGTGGAGGTCCGAGCACGCTCTTGAGCAGCTCGCGGAGAGCCTTGGTCATCTCGGCGTCGTCGGTCAACGAGCCAACCAGGGTCGCCTCGCACGCGTCGAAGAGCGGCAGGCCTGCGACCACCAACTGGCCAGCGTAGATGAGCAGTCGGGTGCTGGCGCCCTCACCAAGGCCGTGACTCCGCAGATTCCGGCTGCCACGGCCGATCTTCACGAGCTGGATCGCGATCTCCGAGGCGCAGCCGGACTCGGCAACCACAATCTCCGCCTCGACCTCAGCCGGTGGGTAGTCGAACGCCAACGACACGAAGCGTTGGCGCGTGCTCTCCTTGAGTTCCTTCGACACCGACTGATAGCCCGGGTTGTAGCTGATCACGACGAGGAAGGCGTCGGGTGCGGTCAGCTCGACACCAAGCCGGTCGAGCGGGAGGGTCCGGCGATCGTCGGTGAGCGGGTGCAGCACCGTCATCACATCGCTGCGCGCCTCGACCACCTCGTCCAGGTAGCAGATGGCGCCCTCGCGGACGGCGCGCGTGAGCGGCCCGTCACGCCAGACGGTGGAGCCGCCCTCGAGCAGGAAGCGCCCGGTGAGGTCGGCGGCAGCGAGGTCTTCCTGGCAGGCGATCGTGATGAGCGGCCGGCCGAGTCGCTCGGCCATGTAGCGGACAAAACGCGTCTTGCCGCAGCCGGTGGGGCCCTTGAGCAAGACGGGCAGGCGCCGCCGCGCCGCGGTCTCGAACACCGCGATCTCGTTGCCGTGGGGCCGGTAGTAGACCATTGGCGCACAGGGTAGCTCAGCGGCTCGACGCGCGGTAGCCGGCTGCGGCGGCGTCGGCGGCAGAGGCGAAGCACTCCTCGGGCGTGGTGCGCTTGTAGTAGGCGCCGGTGGGCGAGTGGTAGACCTTCTCGCTGCCGATGTTGCCTTTGACCGGGTGGGTGGCGGGACAGTTCACGCCGTCGGCGGGAATGCCCTCCCCGGAGACGAAGATCACGCCGCCCACTTCGGTGGCCAGGGTGTAGCCGCCGCCCGCCCACACCTGCGCCGTCACCCGGCCGTCGTTGTCGGTCCGGCTGATGGACGAGGCGTAGGCCTGGTAGGTGGTCATCGCCTCGATGGTGGGGTGGCCGTAGCTGTTGGGACCGACCGGCACGACCACGTTCTCGGGCATCACCCGGTTCAGCCACGGAGTGTTGCCGGCGTCCCCGTCCTTGGAGCCGTGGTGGATGGCCTTGTACACGTCGATGTCGGCGATCAGCTCGTTGTAGGTGCCCGCGGCCAGCCACGCGTCGGTCTCTTTGCGTTCGCTGTCGCCGGTGACAAGGGCCCGGAAGTCGCCGTACTCGATCATCACGCCCATCGAGTGGAGGTTCTGGTCGGTCCCGGCGATCGAGGCCGGAGGCGTCATCAGGTACAGGTGGAGGTCGCCCCAGCCGAGGTCTTCGCCGGGTGCCAGGTCGCTGGCCACCGTCGTGACCAGTGCGCCGCTCGCCGCCTGGGTCCTGGCCAGGGAGGTGATGCGGCTGTAGCTCTGGCTGGTGTGCGACAGCCCGTTGGTGACGTACTCGCCCACGTCAAAGGCGGCGAGGATGTCCTCGTGGACCCCGGCGTGGTCGTAGTCGGCGTGCGACGCGATGAGCAGGTCGATCCTGGTGACGCCGAGCGCGGCGAGCTGGGTGTCGGCATCGCCGGAGGGCTTGCCGCCGTCGAGCAGCACCACCTTGCCGTCGCTGGTGCGGATGAGGACGGCATCGCCCTGTCCGACGTCGAGGAAGTCGACTTGAAGGGTGGGAGCGGCGAAGGCGAGGGTATTGAGGATGAGAAGCATGGTGAAGCTCTCCTTGAGCCCCCCCAAGATGCTTCACCGGACGACAATAAGCCAGGAACAACCTGTAACACAGTTGTTACAGGTGCTTGTTACCGAGCAGGTCTAAACACAATGCCGGTCACTTAGGCGATCTTATTGGAAAGCCGTCAGTAATTAGCCCTCAGCCATCAGCTTCCGACGCGGCGACGGCACCGACGCCCCGGACCGGCGCAGTTGCGCGGCGAGGCCGTATCGCCCATCGGCCCGAGCTAATCGCTGACGGCTAACGGCTGATGGCTCGTGCTGTTAGCGCGTCGAAGCGCGCAAAAGCGCCAGCCTCTGGCCCACGTCGCTGCGCTCCCCGATCTCCACGGCGTGAACGAGCGCGTCCACCTCCGAAAGCGCGGTGCCGAGGGCCTCGTCGTCGCCGCTTGCCAGCGCGTGGCCTGCCTTGACGACCCAGATCCACGCTCGGGCATAGGGCCGACCGATGGCCGATTGGGTGGCCAGCGCCTCCTCGACGCAGCGTCCTGCCGACTCGGCCTGCCCCAGGTCCAGGTAAGCCTGAGCGAGAAATCCGAGGGTGGTCGCCAGGAGCATCGGGTCGTGGCAACGTCGAGCCAGCTCGGTGGCGGACTCCAGCACGGAGACCGCGCGTGTGGGCTGGCCCTCTCGCAGCTCGAGCAGCCCGGTGAAGCCGAGGGCATGGCACTCGATGCGCGGGTCCCCCACCTCCCGCTCCAGGGCTACCGACTCGAAGAGGCGCTCCCGCGCGTCTGCGCAGCGTCCGTCCACCAACGCGACGTAGCCGATGACCGCGAGGGCCAGCCCCACGCCGCGTTTGCGGCCGGTGGACCGGTGGATCGCCAGGGCAATCTGCCCTGCGGCCTCGGCTTCTTCGAGCCAGCCGTGCTCCATGGAGAAGAGCGCCCAGTTCATGTGCACCGTGGCGTCGAAGGTGCGGTCGCGGGCGCCGAGCTGCGCGGTCTTGGCGTCTCTGAAGACCGGAATGGCCTCCCGAGGGTGGCTGTACCACCCGTGGAACAGACTCAGGCTCGTGTAGACGCGAGCAAGCTCGTAGGGGCTGTTCGCCGCGCGCGCGAGGGCCAGGGCGCGTTCGAGCACCGTCCGGGCCTCGTCGGGCCGGCCGACCTGCACGTAGACGTCGGCGAGGGTGACGTAGGCCGAACACTCCACCGCCTGCGCTCCCTGCGAGGCTGCCGCACGCGCGGCCTCGCGCAACAAGACGATCGCCTCGTCACCGCGGCCCCGCTCGCGCTCCAGCCGCCCGAGCAGCACGCCCGCCGACGCAGCCGTCTCCGGCGAGTTTGCGGCCTGCTGGAGGTGGACGTGCGCGGCGTCGACCTGCCCCGCGAGGTAACAAAGCGCACCCGCCCGGAGCTCCAACTCGGCGCGCCAGTGGCCGGGGGCGATGGCGAGCGCCGGAAGGACCACGCGCAAGCCGTCGGCGAACGGGCCGCGAATCTCCAGGAGGATCGATCCTCCCCCTTGAGCATGGCGGCGGCAAATTCGCGGATCGTGACCAGCATCGAGTAACGCCCATCGTGCTGGTCCAGCCGCAACATCGCGTGGTCCACCAACGCCGCCAAAAGCGTGATGCTGTCGCCGTCGATGACCGCCTCGGCCGCGTCGAGGGTGAAGCCGCCGACGAACACGCTCAGCTGCGCCAGCCCCGTCTGCTCAGCCGGTTCGAGCGCCTCCCAGCTTCCCTGGAGTACCTCGTGCAGCGCGCTGTGACGTCGTTCGCCGCTGCCCCCGACCAGCAGACGGAAGCGTTCGCTGAGGCGGCGGCGCAACGCACCGACCGGAACCGCCCGCGTGCGCGCGGCGGCGAGCTCCAACGCCAACGGCCACGCGTCGAGGGCCTCCACCAGCTCTGCGACATCGGGGTCGTCTTCGTCGATCGCGCCGCCCGCGGCTCGGGCCCGCTCTACGAAGAGCGCCACCGCATCGGCCTGGGCGAGGGGCCCTGTGGCCAACAACTGCTCGCCGGGGACGCGCAGGGCCACCCGGCTGGTGACCAGGAAGCTCGTGGCGCGGGCCGCGGCCATCCAGCGCCGCAACAGCGCCGCCAGGGGCTCGGACACCTGCTCGGCGTTGTCGATGACCACCCGCCCGGCGCCACGGTGGACGAGGACCTGCTCGATCTGCTCGGCGGGGTCTTCGCCCAGCGGCTGTCCGAGGCAAGACCCCATCGCCCTGCAGATGTCATTCGCGTCCTGCGCTTCGACCAGATTGCAGAACCATACTGACTGGGCGGCGCAGCGCCGAGCGTGTTCGAGCGCGAGCCGGGTCTTGCCGGTGCCACCCGGTCCAAGCAGCGTGACCAGGCGGGCTCCCGAAAAAAATCGATCCTCGATGTCTGAAAGTTCCTGCACGCGGCCGACGAACCGGTCGGCCGCGGCTGGCAACCTTGCCCGAGGAATCGACGCCAGGGCCGGGAAGCGGCGGTCGGCCAGGCGATGCGGCAGGGCCTGCCACACGCGCGTGGTTCCGGTGATCCCGGAAAACGCGTGCTCCCCGAGGTCGGTCCACACCACGTCGACGGGCGCGGACATTCGCACCTCGTCGGTCACCACCACCTGACCGCCGTGCGCCGACGCCATCACGCGCGCCGCACGGTTGACGGTCGGCCCGAACCAATCGACGCGCCCGGTGACGGGGTCCACGCGCCCGGCGGCGCGGCCGGCGTGGATGCCGATGCGCACCAGCGGCGCAAGCTGCTCGCCGAAGTCGGCCTCGTGCAGCGACTCCTGCACCCGCATCGCGGTGCGGAGCGCGTCCTCGGTCCGCGCGAAGGCGACCATGAAGCCGTCCCCCGCCGTCTTGACCTCGTACCCCTGGTGGGCCTGGATGGCTTGTCGCACCAGCATCGTGTGCTGGTCGATGACGCCCTGGTAGGCCGTGCCCAGTCGCTCCCACTGCGCGGTGGAACCCTGGATGTCGGAGAAAAGGAACGCCACGTCGGGTCCCATCGGGGGAGCGGCGGGGGCCGCGACGCCGACACCGACGACGAACACGTAGCCGTCGCCGTGGCGGGTGAGCAGGTGGTCGGGCTGGGCCGGGTCAAGCTCGACCTTTTCCCGGAGCCGCCGCATGGTGACGTCAATGGCCCGGGTTTCGACGGTCGCTTTGTAACCCCAGACCTCCGCAAGTAGCTCGGCCCGCGACACGGGCTCCCCGGGTCGGGCTGCCAGGTAGGCCAGCAGCTCAACTTCTCGGGTTGACAGGGGGACGGGGGCACCGTTGCGGACGATCTCGCGCCGGGAGAAGTCGACGACGCCGGCACGTAAGTGGAGCGGACTGGCGAGCACGGCGGGGCCCTAACCCACCCACCCCGAAAACCCCGGGTATACCGGGTGTCCCCGCACCAGCAACAGCCACAACCCCAGCTGCACCAGCATCACCGTCCACAACGGCACGCGCCCCCTCGCCAGGCTGGGCCCGGCAAGCACCACCGAGCTGAGCACGACGAGGTGGAAGAAGGTCTCCGGCTTCGCGAAGCGCCACAGCCCCGGGAGCAAGGCGAATGCTCGCCAAAGGGGGGTCGCAGGCCCCATGGCGAGCAGCGCGGCGAGCGCCATGCCGGCCGCGAGGACGAGCGTCGGGCGCGACTCCGGTGCGCGCCAGCGGCGCATTGCCGCGATCACCGCGACGAGAGCGGCGCCCGTCACCACGAGGTCGAGCGCGCACCACAGCTCCAGGCGGTTCCAGTTGGGCGGCCAGACCGCATCGCCGAAGGGGGCGAGGACGTCGAGCGCGGCGCGCGTCGCGAAAGCGTCGGGGGCGGGGAGCTGGGCGTTTCGCAACGCCGGGAGCTGCAAGAGCAGGAAAGGCAGGCCCGCCACCGCTGCCCCCACCACCGCGAGGCGCGTGTGGCGGGTGCCCACCACCAGCGCCGCCCCCCCGATCAGCGCACCGAGCACGCCCCAGTAGGCGTTGTAGAAGAACGCCCAGCCATACGCCAGCCCGGCCGCGGGAATCCACCATCCGCCCCGCTGCGAGGCCCGCACCAGCGCCAGCACGTAGAGGGTCAGCGGCCAGGTGCCCGACTTCTCGATCGTGTACCACTGGATGTCGCGGAAGGTGTGGAGCCCCAAGCCCATCGGAAATCCGGCGACCAGCGCCCACCGGCCCGGTGTGCCCGTGGCGGAGGCCAGCGCCGCGGCCAGCCACCACCCCAGGACCACGTTGAGGAGCGCCTGCGCGTTCATCGCGCCGAACGGGGTGAGCACGAGGTCGAGGAGCGCGGTCACCCACAGGTGCCCCATCGAGACCCCGATGAGCTGGGTCGCGACGGCGGAAGTGTCGAAGGCGTGAAAGTGGGCGCCCAGCTGGTAGAAGTGGAGTGAGCCGGCCTTGTCGATGGTCGGGTAGGCGCCCCATACGGCGAGGGGGATCATTCCCAGGGCCGGCGCCGTCAGCAGGATCGTGACACCCGCGACGAGCGCGAGGCGGTAGCGGCGACCGATCAGGCAGAGGAGCAGCCCAACGACCAGGCAAACGCCCCAGGCAAGCGGAACGTCCAAGAGGCCGCTGGCGGCGGCGAGCTCGCGGGTGTCAGGAGGGGGGCCGTAGGTCACGACGGTCCAGCGCCGCGGGCGCGCTGCACGGCGACGCGCTGCTCACGCAAGAGGCGGGCGCGCTCGGGGAGCGCGAGCGAGTCAGCCAAAAGCGCGGCGTGGTCGAGCGTGCGGGCGAGGCCATTCCAGTCGCGACATCGAAGCTGCAAGCGGAGCGCCTTTTCATAGTGCTCATGGGCCTCGCGGAGGCGGCCAGCAAGGGCCAGTGCATCGGCGCCAAGCCTCCAGGCCGAGCCGGCGGCGACGATCTCGCCGAGGGCGCCGTAGAGCGCTGCGGCTCGCTCGGCCTCCAGGATTGCCGATTCGTGATCGCCGCCGCGAAAGAGGGCGTCAGCGCGCCGGCGGGCCAGGTTCGCGCGGAAAAGGGCGTCCTCGCCGGCCACCGGCGAGAGCGCGTCCAGGGCGCGCCGCACCGACGCATGCTCACCCCGGACGAGGCCGAGCGCCGCCTCCCCGAGACGCAGGTTCAACCGCTCGTGCACGGCCGTATCGGCGGCGGCGGCCTCTTCGTGCAGCGCCCCGGCGCCGATCCACTCGCCGCGGGAGAGCGCCAGGCTGGCCGCGCCGCGGAGGGCAGCGGCGAGGCCTGTCGTGTCCCCAAGCAGGCGCGACGCCTGCCGGGTGCGGCGCCAGGCCTCCTCAGCCCGCTGGACCTCGCCGCGCTCGGTGAGGCGTTCAGCCACCCGCCGCCACAGGCTGGCGCGCCCGGCAGCATCGCCCGCGGCGCCGAACGCGTCGGCGGCGGCAAGCGCGTGGACCCAGGCGGCATCGAGGTCGCCGAGGTGAAAGCCGATCTCGCTTCGCGTCGCCGCGAGGAGCGCGTCGCCAGCACCCCCGCCTCCGGACGCCGACGCCAGGCAGGTGGCCGCGGCGTCGGGCTGACCGAAAACCAGCAGGCAGCGGGCTTCAGCGGCGGCCAGCTCCGCGCGTCCCGTGGGTTCGGAAACGAGCGTCGCAAGCTGGCGGAGGACGAAGATGTCCCGAACGTCGGGGATGGCGGCGAGGTGCGCGCCACGCGCGAGGTCCACGATCGGTTGCACGGACCGCCGCGCCGCGTCGGGGGCCGGCGGCACGACGTCCAGGCGCACGGCGATGCCCCGCCGGAGCACGCAGCGGTCGCGAAGATCGGCGCGAAGTGCCGCGGTCGGGACGCGATCAACCGTCCCGGCAGCGAGGCCCGAGGGCCACCCCGCGAGCAAGGCCGCGGCGGGGCCCAAGGCGGCCAGCGCCCCTCCGGGCTCGACGCCGAGCTGCTCGCCGAGCCGGCTCAACAGCGCTGTGCCGGAAGGATGACCCCCGACCTCGCCGAGGGGGACGCTCGGCGCGACCAGGGGGGCTTCCGAGACGATCAGCGCGGCCGAGCCCGAGACCGCGGCGAGGAGCCGCTCGACCGCGGCCAAGACGCCGATGCACTCGACGTCATCCACGATGACCAGGAGCCCCGGCCGTGATCGCATCGCCGCAGCGAGGGCGCCCTCGTCCCCCACGGGCGAGGTTCCAGCCGCATCCCCCAGCGCGCGCTGCGCGTCGTTGTCATCGCGACAACAGAGCATGCTCACGGCGAAGAGCGGCCGCCCCGACGCCCGCGCCGCAGCGCCGGCGAGCGTGGTCTTGCCGACGCCCGGCGCTCCGTCGATGCCGACGATTCCCCCGTCGGCCAACATACGCGCCAGCACCGCCAGCTCGTCTTCGCGGCCGGGCAGCTCGGTCGGGAGTGGGAGCCAGGGCGGGGTCACGCGGCACGGTTAACGTCGACGGATGATCCTCGTTCTGTTCATCGGGTGCGCGGCGGATTGTGAGCGCAGGGGGCTGGCAGCCGGGGACGACCAGCGCTGCCGCGTGGAGGGCTGGGACGATCGCGAGGTCCTTGTGCACGTCCCGGCGAGCTGGGACGGGACCGTGGCCTTGCCCCTGGTGGTCGCACGCCACGGTCACAGTGGCACCGCCGCGAACTTCGACAGCAGCACGTGCGACGGAGGCGACGAGGGGGGCGCTGCGTGCCTGAACACCGTCGCGGACGAAGAGGGCTTCGTCGTCGCCTACGCCGACGGCACCGGGAACGCGGCCGGATTGAGCCGCAGTTGGAACGCGGGAGGCGGTGAGGATGGGTGGCGCTGCGTTGGTGACCCCGCCTGTGAGGACGGCGTGGACGATGTCGCCTACGATGACGATCTCCTTTCACTTCTGACGGGGCTGTTGCCCATCGATGAGGCGCGCATCTTCGCCACCGGCATGTCGAATGGCGCGGCGATGAGTCACCGGCTCGCGTGTGAGCGCAGCGATCGGTACGCGGCCGTCGCTGCAGTGGCCGGGGCCAACCAGGCGTCCGCGGCGCCGGGCTGCGCGCCAACTGCGGCAGTGCCAATCCTCCAGATCCACGGCACCGAAGACCCCTGCTGGGGATGGGATGGCTCAGCGGAGGGTGTGTGTGAGGGTGGGGGCGACCCCTACGTGTCGGTCGATGCCTCGATGGAGTTCTGGCGCACGGCCAACGGGTGTGCGGAGACGACATCCGAAGAGGCAGTCGAGGACGCCGCTGACGACGGCATGACCACGACGCACCTCCGTTGGGACGGGTGCACGGCCCCGGTGGAGCTGTTGCGCACCGAAAATGGTGGACACACCTGGCCGGGTGGGTCGCAATACCTCTCCGCCGACATCGTCGGCGGCGTCACCGGCGACTACTCGGCGTCGCGCGCGGTCTGGGCGTTTTTTGAGGGCGCCGCGCCGTAGAGGATCGTCCGGCTGCGTCATATCACCCCCCCGAAAGCGCCTGGAGGATGAAAACCCTTGATTCGGGCGCAAGCGCGTCGGACAGGGTGACCCGATCGCCGACGGGCTCCTCGCCGACGAAGATGTTCACATGCCGACGCAGGCGCCCGGTTTCGTCGGTGATGTACCCGCCGAGCCCCGGGTGGCGCCGGTTCAGCTCGCTGACCAGCTCGCGCACGGTGGCGCCGGGCACCTCGCCTTCCACCAGCTTCGGGAAGAACTGGACCAGATGCCGCGTGAAGCTGACATGAGCCATCCGCCTGCCTCCCGGATCAGCTGAATCGAACGGAGTGGACGGGCGGGAAGTTGTTCCCGACGCATTGCCAGGACTCCCCCGCGTCTTCCGACACGTACACGTTGCCGGTCGTCGTTCCGAGGCAGAGCCGCCCCCCCCGTTGGTCGAGGGCGTGGCGGTAGACGATGTCGTAGCTGTGCTCCTGAGGCAGGCCCTTCCGGAAGGCCTGCCAGGTTTCCCCGCCGTCGCGGGTGCGGGCCACGAACATGCCGCCGCCGATGCTCATGCGAGCGGAGTCTCCGCCGGCGGGGACCACCCAGGCGGTGCGGCCGTCGGAGTCGTCGGTGGCGATGGGGAAGCCGAAGTGGACGCCCACGTCGTCGCGGCTCACCTTTCGCCAGGTCTTCGCGCCGTTGTCACTGTAGAAGATGCCGCTGTGGTTCTGCTGCCAGAGGTGATCGGGAGCGCCCGGGCAGAGCGTGACGAAATGCGGGTCGTGGCCCCATTCCACCTCGGCGTTGGGGAGGTAGTCGTTGGTCATCCCCTTGTTGCAGGAGGCCCACGTGCGGCCCCCGTCGCGGGTTTCGGCGACTCCCGCGCATGAAACGGCGACGTACATGTGGTTCGAATCGCGGGGATCGATCACCACCGAGTGGATGCCGGCGACGAACTCGCCGTAGGCCATCGCGGCCGGGGTGCCGCCCCACTCGTTCCGGCTCGTGGCAGGGCCCGCGAAGAGGTTGCCACCGCGGCTGGGGTGGTTCCACAGGGGCCGGTTGAGCTCCCAGGTATTGCCGACGTCGTGACTCGCAAACAGGCCGCCCGGCAGCGTGCCCGCGTAGATCGTGCCAGGCCGATCGGCGTTGCCGAAGGCGAGGGACCAGACCTTCAGTAGCGCGGCATCCTTCTAGGCGGTGGGCCCCTCGGGAGCGGCGGGATCATCGGTGGGGGAGGGCAGGTGCTGCTCGATGAACCGGGCCCCCTGGGGGTAGGCGAGCTGGCTCAGATGCTCCCAGGTGGCGCCATCGTCGTTGGAGCGGGAGAGCTTCGGACCCCAATGGGCGTGGTCCATCGCGACCCAGAGTGTTCCATCGCGCGGGTCACGAGCCGCGTAGCTGATCGACATGCCCGCGTGAGCGATCGGGCGGGGCTTCCAGCCGGTCGGGCCGCGGTCGAGGATGAGGGTGCCCTTGCGTGTGCCGAGGAGGATCTGGTTTGACATGGGGAAGCTCGGGGATGGCCACGCAAGCTATTGCGCCGGCGGACACAATATGTCTCCCAGGGTGCACGTCGCTACGATCGCGCCTACCTTCGCCCCGTGCTGCTCCTCCCCCTGGCGATGGCCACCACCCCAGACGTCCCCGCCGTCACGATGACCGTGGCGCCCGCGTCCGAACGGGTGCAGTTGGGATCGAGGGTCGATGTGGCGGTGGTGCTCGACGTGCCCGACGGGTGGCATATCTATTGGGAAAATCCAGGCCAGAGCGGGCTCGCTACGGATGTTCGCCTCACGACGAGGCCCGGGGTGATCGGTCCCGTCTGGCCCGCGCCGACGCGCTTTACCGCGGACGGCCTGACCAGCTATGGCTACAGCGGCCGGACGGGTTTTGTCTTCGTCGTGTTCACCGACAGGCCGGGGCCGCTCGTGCTCGACGCGGCCGCGACGTGGCTCCTATGTCGCGACATCTGCATACGCGGAGAAGGCGCGGCCAGGGCGGCCCTGACCGTGGCGGGGGAGGCTCCTCCACCGCCGGTGAGTTCCTACCGTTCGCGCCTGCCGAAGCCATTCACCGGAAAACACACGCTTGGCTCGACCCTGAACCTCCGCCTGCCGGGGCCGGGGCCCTTCGACGTCTTCCCGTCTGTGCCACTTGAGGGCGTCTGGGCCCCGAGCTGGCACGAAGAAGCCGGCGTGCTCGTGCTCGACGCCACGTTCAACGCCCCGATCCCGCCTGACGCACGCCTCGTGATCACGCGGGGCGACCAGGCCTTCACCTTGACCCTCGACCCTTCGGAGCCCCGATGACCCTCTTCATTGCTTCCCTTTTCTCCGCCGCCGCTGCCCCCACCGTCGGCCAGTCCGCGCCCGACTTCACGCTCACCGATCTGGCCGGCAAGGAGGTGCGCCTGTCGTCCTTCGCGGGCAAGACCGTGGTGTTGGAGTGGTTCAACCCTGGTTGTCCGTTCGTTGTATACGCGCACGGCGAGGGCCCGCTCAAGACGCAACCCGCCACGGCCACCGCCGGCGGCGTCGTGTGGCTCGCGGTCAACTCCGGCGCGCCCGGTAAGCAGGGCGCCGGCCTGGACGCCAATAAAACGGCCGTTGCCGACTGGGGAATGAGCTACCCCGTGCTCCTCGACGAGAACGGCGCGGTCGGCCGCCTGTACGGCGCCACCACCACGCCGAACATGTTCGTCGTCGACCCGAAGGGCACGCTGGTGTACTCCGGCGCCCTCGACAATGCCCCGCTTGGCAAGGCCACGGGCGGGCTGTTGAACTACGTGAACGCTGCGATCTCGGACGTGTCCGCTGGCCGCGCGGTCGCGACGCCCACGACCAAGCCGTATGGGTGCGGGGTCAAGTACGGGAGTTAGTTCGCCATACCGCCCGCCGGTCGGCTCCATGAGCCATGAAAACTCCCAGCGGCATGGCGGATTGCGGTGAGGGGGAGAGCCCCAACCTCGGCGCGCTATTTGCGCGACTGCGGCGTCGCGACGCCGGCTCATGGGGCCATGAAACTGTTGCGGCACGGTGACGCCCAGGCGTAGGCGGCTCGAAAAGCACGCGGGCGACGCTGCGGCGACGCGTAGTCGCCTCGAAAAGCACGCCGCTGACGCGGAGTCCCCTCGAAAAGCACAATTGGCGCGCCGTCGGGGGTTGGGCGACGAACCAACGCTGACAATTCGCGCTCACCACGGCGCGATCAGCCGCAAAACTGCTTTTCGAGCTGGCTACGCCTCGGAAAGCTGCTTTTCGAGGCGACTACGCTGCCTCCGCGGAGGCCACACCCGCCGCGCTCACGGACGTCACCATCACGGACTGCGCGGTCCATTCCTCCGGCGGAAATCTAGTGACGGTTCGCCGCGCGTCGAGCGCGGCGGGGTGCAGCGGGCGGGCACCAACTGGGCCGAGGAGATCGTCGATCTGGCCGAGCGCGCCGTACGGAAGCCGCTCCACATCGTCGATCACGGCGCGGATCGCGTCGCCGTCGAGGGGGGCGCAGCTCATGCAGATCTTCATGCGCGGCGCTGACGTTCGTCCCCCGCTCCCGGATGATTGCACGGGAGGAGCGTATCCGACTCCCCGCCCCGAACAGCGTCGCCGTCGCGTGCCCTAGCTCGCTGCGTTAGCCGGCCGCCTGTACGGAGCGCACGTGGGGATTGTCAGGATCGGGGTCGTCGGCGCAGGACAAATGGGCAACGGCATCGCGCAGGTCGCCGCCGCGGCGGGCTTCGACGTGACCGTGAGCGACATCGCCCAGGGCGCGCTCGACAAGGGGCTCGGCACCGTGAAGAACTCGCTCGGTCGCCTCGTCAAGAAGGGCACGATCGATGAAACCACCGCGGCAGGCATCGTCAGTCGCATCCGCTGGGGAACCGACACGTCCTTGCACCAGGACGGCGATCTCGTCATCGAAGCCGCCACCGAGAACGTCTCGCTCAAATACAAGATTTTTGAAGACCTCAGCCAGAAGGTGCGCGCCGGCGCGATCCTGGCCACGAACACCTCCAGCATCTCGGTCACTGCGATCGCGGCGCACTCCGATCGGCCAGAGCGGGTGATGGGCATGCACTTCATGAACCCCGTGCCGCTGATGCAACTGGTCGAGCTCATCCGGGGCATGGCCACCACCGACGAGACCTACGACGCGGTCAAGGCCGCGGCGGAGAAGATGGGCAAGACAACCACGCTGTCGCGTGACATTCCTGGCTTCATCGCCAACCGCATCCTGATGCCCTACATCAACGAGGCGGTGCAGGCCTTGTACGAAGGCATCGGCACGCGCGAAGACATCGACACCACCATGAAGCTCGGTACCAACGTGCCGATGGGGCCGCTCACCCTCGCCGACTTCATCGGCCTGGACACCTGCCTGGCGATCATGGAGGTTCTGCACGGCGGCCTCGGCGACAGCAAGTACCGACCCAGCCCTCTGCTCCGAAAGTACGTTGAAGCGGGCTGGCTCGGGCGCAAGGCCGGTCGAGGCTTCTACACCTACGAGGCGCGGTAAGCACCATGGGCGAGTTCGTCCGCAGCGAGGTGAGGGGAGCCGTGCTCCTCATCACCATCGACCGCCCCAAGGCACTCAACGCGCTGAACCGACAGGTGCTGGACGAGCTCGCCGCGATCCTCGCCGACGTGGGGGACGCGCGCGCCTTGGTGCTCCGAGGTGGCGGCGAGAAAGCCTTCGTCGCTGGCGCCGACATCGCGTCGATGGTCGAGATGGACACGATGCAGGCGCACGCCTTCGCCGCGTTCGGCCAGGGCGTGGTCGACCGGCTCGAAGCGTTGCCAATCCCGACGATCGCGGCGGTCAATGGCTTTGCCCTCGGCGGCGGCTGCGAACTGGCGATGGCATGCGACCTGATCCTCGCCTCTCGCACCGCAGTTTTCGGGCAGCCGGAGGTGAAGCTCGGCGTGATCCCCGGCTTCGGCGGAACCCAGCGCCTCGTTCGGGCCGTCGGCAGCCAGCGGGCGCGGGAGCTGGTTTTCACGGGACGCAACGTCAAGGCCGAGGAAGCCGTGCAACTGGGACTCGCGTTGCGCGTCTGCGATGACGTCGTGGCCGAGGCGATCGCGCTCGCCGAGCAGATCGCTGCCAACGGTCCGATCGCCGTCCGCTTGTGCAAACGCGCCATCCTCGACAACGACGGCCAGGCCCTCAGCGCAGCGCTGGTGAGCGAGCGGCAGCTCTTCGCGCTCTGTTTCGCCACTGTCGACCAGAAAGAGGGGATGGCCGCGTTCCTGGCTCGGCGAAAGGCGGAGTTCCTGGGGGCGTAGGGCGCGGCGGTTTAGCGAATCGGCGTCCCCACGTTACCAGCGGGCATGGTCCTCTTCTTCAGCTCGTCCCTCGCCGCGACCCTGACCGTAGGCCCCTCAGGCACCTACCCCACTCCTTGTACCGCCATCGCCGCCGCGGCGGCCGGCGACGTCATCGAGGTCGACTCCACCGGCGACTATGCCGGTGACAGCTGTGCCTGGTCAACCGACAACCTGACCGTCCGCGGGGTCAACGGGCGGGCCACGCTTGACGGTACGGGCGCGGCGATGGCCCAGGACAAGGGCATCTTCGTGATCCAGGCGCCCACGGCCACCATCGAAAGCATCAACTTCATCGGCGCCTCGGTCGCCGATCAGAACGGTGCCGGCATCCGCCACCAGGGGACCGATCTCATTGTCCGCGACTGCCTTTTTCTCGATAACCAGAACGGCATTCTCGGTTCGCCGACGGAGGACGGCACCGGCAGCGTGGAGATCGTGCGCAGCGAGTTCGATCACAACGGCGCTGGCGATGGCTACTCGCACAATCTGTACCTCGGCCACTACGCATCGGTGGTGTTCCGCTCGTCCTACAGCCACCGGGGCAATGTCGGCCACCTGTTCAAGTCGCGCGCCTTGCGCAACGTCATCCTCGTCAGTCGGCTGACCGATGAGGATGGGGGCACCGCCAGCTACGAGATTGACCTGCCCAATGCCGGGGACGCCTGGATCATCGGGAGCATCGTCGAGCAGGTGAGCACCACGTCCAACAACGCCATCATCTCCTACGGGTTGGAGCCGAGCGGCATGAACCCGATCCACGCGCTCCACGTGATCAACAGCACGCTGGTGAACCATCACAACCGTGGTCTGTTCCTGAGCATCGGCTCGGAGATGGAGACCCCTGCTGACGTCGTCAACACCGTATTTTCAGGGCCGGGGAGCATCAGCGCACAGGCGACGACCGTGTTCACCACGAGCTGGGACGATACCAACGGGGACGCCGAGTTCACCAATGGGGCGCAGCTCGACTTTACGCTCGCCGCGACGTCGTTGCTCATCGATGCCGGCTCCGATCCTGGTGAGAATGGTCCCCGTGCCGAGTACGTCCATCCCGCGAACGAGTGGCCGCGCAACCTTGTGAACGACCTCTGGGACATCGGCGCGTTCGAGTACGGCAACGAGGGCGTCCCCGACGATTTGCCCGACACCGGGGATACTGCCGACACGGGGGAGGGGGACACGGCCACAGACGTTGGCGACGGCGCGGCGGAGCCCGCGGCCGACTGCGGGTGCGATGCGGCGGGCAGCGCGGGGTGGGGGGCGCTGGTCGCGGCCGGAGTGTTGGTTCGGCGTCGGCGGGCGGGGGCGCGCCTTCATCACGCCGATCAGACACCCACCCCCTGAGGACCCGGTTCAGGCGAAGCCTCACTTGCGGGCGCCTCGCCTTGAATGCGGCAGAGCTCCTGGCAGGCGGGTCCCGCTAGCACCTCGCCCGTGGGGGAGAATCGAGATCCATGAAGCGGGCAATCCCAGCTCTCCAAGGCGGAGTTCCACTGCACAATGCCACCCAGGTGCGGGCACACCGGGGAGAGGAGGTGGAGATCGCCGCCCGGCTCGCGGTACACCGCGAGCTTCTTTCCCTCGACTTCGGTGAGCCGCCCCTCGCCGGGTGGAATCTCGCCGACGCTGTACGCGTCGGCACCATGGAGCCGGTCGCTGATGATCCGCCACGCGACATTTCCAGTCTGGCGGAGGAAGTTCCGCGCCGATGCGACCGGCTTGTAGCGTTGGGGGGCGAAAAAGCTCAGCGGCCGCGCTTCGTCCAGGATCAATCCGCAGATATCAGCCGCGGCGACGGTTCCGAGGGTCAGGCCGGTGCCGCCGAAACCGGTGGCGCAGTACACATGCCGATGCGGGCCGAGACGGCCGATGTACGGGAACCCATCCACCGGCTCGAACACCTCGCCCGCCCACCGCCCAACGATCTCCGAGACCGAGAACCGCTGCCGGGCGTACTGCTCCAACGCCGTGAACCGGGCGGTCGTGTCGGGCTCCTGACCCGTCTTGTGGTCTTCTCCCCCGATGAGCAGCACGCGCGTGCCGTCTGCCGCTCGCGCCGGACGAATGTAGTGATACGGCTCGGCGGTGTCCCAATACATATCCGGGGGCAGCTGGCCGCCGAGGCGGACTGCGATCACGTATGACATGTACGGAGCGATCCGCAACTGTAGTGGGAGAACCAAGCCGATCGGAACATGCGTCGCGTGAACGACGTCCACGGCGGTGACGGTGTACGAACCCGTGCGCACCTGGCACGGATCGCCCACGACGACATCGTCGACACGGGAATGTTCGAAGATGTGGCAGCGATCGCCATGCACCATTCGTGCGAGCGCCTGGAGGTACCGGGAGGGATCGATGATCGCCTGGTCGCCGAAGCGGAGCGCCTGATGCATGAACGGGAGCGGGCCACGTCCAACAAGCTCCACACTCAGTCCGAGCGCCCGCGCGACTGCGTACTCGGCCTCCAGCTCGCCTCCGCCCTCGGGATCTTCGGTGTATCGCCAGCCGCTGACGCGCTGGAAGTCGCAGTCGATGCCGTAGCGCGCAACCAGCCCAGCGATGTAGTCGATCGCGGCCATGCTTTTGGTCGCCGCCTCGGCCGCACCAGCCTGGCCGAAGCTAGCCTGCAGCACCGAGTATCCAAGGTCCATCGCCGCGGTGAGGTGCCCGGTGGTGTGGGACGTTGCGCCCGAGCCCACCGCGTGCATCTCCAGGACGGCCACGGTACGTCCCGCTTCCTTGAGGCGGTGCGCGAGGGTCAGCCCGGTGATTCCCGCGCCGATGATGGCCACATCGACCTCGAGGTTGGCCTTGATGGGGGCAAAACTAACGGCGGGTTCTTGGAGACCCCAGATGGGAAGGTGTGTCATGTTGGTTCCTTGGTGCTTGGTTTGCGAAGTGCGGCGCGCAGTTTGCGGAGGTGCCTGTCGCGGGACATTCGGTATGTTCTGGCGATGTCCCTGGTCTCGTCGAGGGAGAGCACGGCCGCTGCTTCCGCGATCATCGTGCCCTCTTCCTGGTCCAGGTGGTGGTAGACGTTCGATTGAAACACCTTGAACTTGGCCATCCAGATATCGCCGTGCGTGACCATGCTCTGGAGTTCGCCGAGCAGGAGTGTGATGATGCGATGCTCCTGTTCGCCCTCCAGGGCCACGTCGCGCGTGGTGTCGCGGTGCTGCAGCCGAGGGTAGAGCGTTTCCTCCTCCGCCTTCAAATGGGGAAGCAGGGAGAGATGCAGCTGCGCGAACAGGATTTGACGCTGGCTTTCCATCGGTGTGCTGCTGACCTGTTCCAACAGGTGGATGATCGCGTAGTGTTCGGCGCGTAGCAGGGCGAAGATGCCGAGCTCGCGATTCTGAGGGCTCACGTTGGGGCGAATTGTCATAGGGAAACCACGTAGGCCGCGCCCGCATTTGCGCCGCCCGAATATTCACCGGGGACGCCCACCAGCAGGTCCGCGAAGCTGTCCCCGTCGAAGTCTCCGAAGACCAGACTCTCGCCGGCCCCGTGGTACACGTCCTCGCCGAAGAACACGGCGTCTGCGTCGGCCAGGGTGAACGTACCGGAAGGCGGGCCGTAGAATAGGTAGGCCGCTCCGGCTCCCGCCCCCGCCGTGGTGTCGCCGGGGGCGCCTACGGCCAGCTCGCCGTTCCCGTCGCCGTCGGTGTCACCGATGGCCAGACCGATGGAGACATATTGGCTGGCGTACGTGCCACGAACGATGAAATCGGCGGTCGACAAGTCCACGGATCCTGAGGCTGGCCCCAACACAATGTAAGCGGCGCCCGCGTCGTCTCCCCCGGAAGAGTTGTACGAGCCGAGCACGATGTCGCCGAGCCCGTCGCCGTCGTAATCGCCCATCGCCAGGCCTTCGCTCGCGTTGTCATCCGCGGCTTCGCCGAGGAACTTTCCGTCGGCGGAGGCCAGGTCGAGGTCGCCACTCACGCCCCCATACACCAGGTATGCGGCACCGGATCCTGAAGCCATCCCCGTTGCATAGGGTGCCGCGGCGAGGATGTCGCCGATGCCGTCGCCGTCCACATCCACGCCTGCGCGCAAGTAGCGGCCGGCGAAGGCGTAGTCGTTCTCGCCGATGAGTCGGGTGTCCATCCCGGTGCTGAGCGTCACGGTGCCGGCGGTGATCGGGCCGTATTGGATGAACACCGTGCCAGCGTTGAAGCCGCCGACGTCATCCTCGTAGGCGCCGACGATCGCGTCGGCCACGCCGTCGCCGTCGACATCGGCGAGATCCATCGAGTGGCCGGCCTCCGTCTCGGCCTCGCCGATGTAGCTGACCGGGGCGTCGATGAGGTTCATCGCCGCCGACACGGGCCCGTAGACGATCCAGGCGCGACAGGTGTCGTCCGGAGCACCGACGCCGAGGTCCTCGGTGCCGTCGCCGTCCACATCGCCGAGCCCGATGGCGCGCCCCGCGGAGGTGGTGGAGCTATCGCCCTGAATTCGGTACCCGGTTGCGTCCAGCGAGGTGGTACCCGAAACCGGACCGTACACAACATAGGCGCCACCCTGGTTGCCGTCGGCTTCTTTGGTGGCGATGAGCATGTCCATCACGCCATCGCCATCGATGTCGCCCGCATCGACGTGACGCCCTGCGTCAAAATCAGCCTCGGAGGAGTAGAGCTTCGCAGTGGCGCTGCCAAGGTCGTAGCTGCCCGCGGCGCGGCAATGGCTGTCCGCTCCTGAGCAGTCGTTGTCGACGCCGTCCTCACACGCCTCCGTCGCCCCCGGGAACGTGGCTGCGTCGGCGTCGTCGCAGTCCACGTCTGTCGTAAATCCATCGCCGTCGGCATCGACGGGTCCGGTGTCCTCGACGCTGGTGTCCTCGGCGCTGGTGTCCTCGGCGCTGGTGTCCTCGACGCTGGTGTCGTCGACGCTGGTATCGGTGTCGGCGCTGGTATCGGCGCTGGTGTCGTCGGCGCCGCTGTCGCTGTCGCTACCGGTATCCGCGCCGGTTTCCGCGTCCGTGTCGGTGT
This sequence comes from Deltaproteobacteria bacterium, assembly GCA_947490345.1. Taxonomy (GTDB): domain Bacteria; phylum Myxococcota_A; class UBA796; order UBA796; family SXON01; genus SXON01. The sequence continues at coordinate 6,560 of CANLGL010000054.1, read as the reverse complement.
CCGTGCCGGTGTCACTTACGCTGTCGCTGTCGCGATCGACGCTCGTATCTCCGCCCGAGTCGGGTTTGGCGTCGCCAGGGGTGTCACCGGGTTCACAGGCGACGAGCCAAGGGATCAACAGTTGGGAGAGGAGGGCGTTGAGTCGCATGGCTACGGGATCACGGTGTCGAGAAACGCGAGGGTGGCAGCAGCATCTTCGTCGTAGAGTTGGCCGTCCGCGGCCATGATGCGGATCTCCGCAGCCACCCCCGCTTCCTGCTCGGCCGTCAGGCCGTACCCGCTCAGGTCGTCCACGGCGTCTTCTCCGGTGACGAGCCAGTTGCCGTCCGCGTCGGCGTACCCATCGGCGAGGAGGCCGGCGGCGATGCTGGCGGACAGGGTAGCGTCGACACCGTCCACCCGCGTGAACCGCTCGTCGTAGAGCAGAGTGGGTGCATGAACGTGAACCTCGGCGTTTATCCCGCGCACTGTGAGTGCGGCAGCATAGAGCGTCGCGTCCTCAGCGGCCGTTAGATAGGTTGAGTCCCGCTCGGCGAGGAACCACCCGGTCGGGGCGTCTGTCGTCGTTGCTTGGAAGCGCCTGCCTGGCGCGCAGTACGAAAGCACCGCATCGGCGGGGAGCATCAGGCCGACGTCATGTGCGAACTGCGCGCCGTTTCCCACTCCCCACGCGATGACGGGCGTGCCCCAATAGGCCAGCTCCACCATCAGCTCGCGAGTGGCGGCAAGGTCGAGCGTCTCGTCGTCCGTGGAGTCGCTCCACCCGCCGCTCCCGGCGATGGCGGCGATGTCGGAGTCCATCGCAACGATGCCGAAGCCCGCGTCGTAGAGTGTCCGCGCCACCGACGCCGTCCCGTTGTCGTAGAGCTCGGTGTTGTTGCCCAGTGCGGAGTGAAAGAACAGGACGATGCCCCGCGGCGAGCTGGGGATCGCGTAGAGCACCGATCGGGCGGTCCCCGCGAGCGTGTAGCTGGTGCTGCTCAACGGGAGGGCGGCGGTAGCCGTGGTGGCCGTCAGCGTGGTGTCGGCGTCGGGCATCGTGAAGTCGCTGCTCCACTCGTCGGGGTCGGTGAGCGTGCCGCCGGACCAGCCACTGAGAATTTCCGTTTGCGGATCCACATCGGCCCAGACGTGAACCACCTCGCCGGCAAGGTAGGCACCGTCGCCGTAGCCATTGGTCACCGTGAGGGTGCGGAGCGTCGTGCCCGTGATCGTCTCCGAGTCGGTGCGGGTGTACGGGACGAACGCCGCCTCGTACGGGCCGCCGTAGCGGCCGATGTCGTTGCGGGAGGCATCCGCATCGTCGAACAGCGCGGCGGGGTCGCCGGCGTCGACGGCGGGGGACCCGGCCATCAGGGTGAAGTCCTCGCTGGCCGCATCGGTGAACAGCGGGTCCACGTACAGGTTGCCCGTGCCGGTGACCTCGGTGGAGTAGTCCACCCCATTGTCCCAAAACACGTTGTAGTTCGCTTCCATGGGGGTGAGATCCCAAGCGTCGCAAGCGGAGATGATATTGCTCCGGAACTCAACGCCATCGAGGTTCACGGTGCGGCCGCCCCAGGGGTCGGCGTCGTCGATGTTGTAGAAGATGTTGTTGTTGATGTCGAGCGTCCCGACACCGTTGGAGGTGAGCGAGAACGCCGTGAACCCGGAGCTGATCTGGATGTCAATGAACAGGTTGTTGCTCATCAACATGTTGTCGAGGTCGGAGGTGTCCAGAACCTGCTCGTGGGTGCCGCCGCGCACGGTGTTGTGGGTGATGTCTGCGTTGGCACCCTCGGATAGATACCAAAGGTAATCGGTGGTGTTGTCTTCCCACTCCACATCGTCCATCGCCAGAAAGTTCTCATCGAACAGGACCGTGAAATTGCCGGTGGTGTCCGTTACCCGACAATCGGAGACGGTGAGGTCTCCTTCGTGAATGGAGAACGCGGCGCCCTCGGGGTAGTAGGGGTCATCGAAGGCCGTCCCTGTCACGCCGAACCCGGACAGGGTGAGCGCGCCGTTGTCCACCACCACCGCCGGGTCCACCCCGCCATCGATGAACGTCGTGTCTCGGCCGTCCGTCGAGGTGACATAAACCTCGGCGCTCCACGGCACGTTGATGGGCCCGTAGGTGCCGGGACACACGCTGATGGAGTCGCCCGGGGCGGCAGCATCAATGGCGTCTTGAATGTCCGTGTAGTCTTCCGTTCCGTCCCCGCAGACCGTGATGTCAAACGTGACCGTGGGTTCAGCGGGGTCGGCGGCGGTATCCCCACCCGTGTCTTCCGCCGTGTCCGCTGCGGTGTCCTCCGCCGTGTCGTCGGCGGTGTCGTCCGAGGTGTCCGCCGCCGTGTCGTCGGCGGTGTCCGTGGCCGTATCCCCCCCGGTGTCGTCCGCGGTGTCGGTGGCCGTATCTCCGCCCGTATCCTCGCCCGTTTCCGTCGCAGTGTCCTCCGCCGAGTCGGCGCCGGTATCTGCCGTGTCGGTACCACTATCCCCGCCCGAGTCCGCCGCGGAGTCTGCGGGGGTGTCGCTGGACTTGTCGCCGACGCAGGCCAGAAGCATCAATACGAACGAGGCGGGTAGGCTTTGGGTCATGGGTACTCGCAGGTGGGCCGGTGCGCCGGGGAGCGTTCGACCTACACACCACTGGGGCAGGCGCCCGGTGTTCTGCGATGCGCAGTTGCACTTTGGGTTCGCGTTTCGGGAAAAATATAGATACAAGCCCACTCGCACGATCGTTCGGCGGTGCCTGCTTGGAGGGCCGAGCGCGTGTCCGCCGGTGTCCGCAGACGTCCGCCGGTGTCCGTTCGAATAGTTGGGGGAGGCGGGTATCCGCTATGCCGCGCGCTCAGCGCCCAGTCGGGCTAGCCCTCCGAAGCCATTAGCTCAGGCCGCTGATCACCGGTATCCGTCGTCGCACCCTCACGACGAAGTCCCATCGCGCTCAGGCGGGCGATCGTCCACTCGGCCAGCTCGACGTACTGTCCGGCGGCACGGCTGTGGGCGTCGAAGGCGTAGACGTCGGTGCCTTCGATCTGCGCCTTGGCCAAGGCCGCGTCCGCGCTGATCTGGACGGGCGCCAGCAGGTCCTCCCAGTTCTCGCTCAGCAGCTGGGTGATCATCTGGTTGGTGGCGCCGTTTCGTTGGTCGACCCGGGTGAGCACCAGACCGAGGACCTCGAGCGAGGGGTTGAGCGCGGCGCGGACCTCGGCCACGGCGCCCAAAAGACCCTCCACCCCGGAAACGGCGAGCATCGCCGGATTGCACGGCACCAGCACGCAGTCGGCGGCGACGAGCCCGTTGATGGTGAGGTTGCCGAGGTTCGGTGGGCAGTCGAGCAGGATGATGTCGTAATGGGTGCGACTGACGCTCAGCAGCTCGCGCAGCACCAGCTCCTTGCCGATTCGCGTGGAGAGACGGTTCTCGGCGCGCGCCAACTCCGGGCAGCCGGGCGTGATCTCCAACCCTGGCACCTTGGTGCCGACCGCGATCTCCGCCACTTCCCGAGTCGTCGGCTCCTCCAAAAGCTCCGCGAGTGAGTCGCCACCGGCGTTGACGATGCTGCGCAGCGCGAGGTTGACGTGGGCCTGGGCGTCCAGATCGACGAGCAGCACCTCCATCTCGAAATACCGGGCCAACGCCGCTCCCAGGGTCACGGTGGTCGTCGTCTTGCCAACCCCGCCCTTCTGCGCGGCTACGGCGATGACCACCGCCTGCTTCTTCCCCGGCGCGAGTGACTTGGCCGCCTCCTTCTTGACGAACCCGACCGAACCCATCGAAAGCCGCATGGTACCACCTGAAGTGGGGGCATCGTCGCACGGTGGGGTTGACGTGTCAAGAGGCGCCCGCTGCTCTGCTACACTCCGCCTCGCTCAAGGAGCCGACGATGATCCTCCCCCTCCTCCTCGCCTGCACCTCGGCCGACGGTGACCCCGACCCCGCGGCGACCGATACCCACGGCACCGCGACCGACACCGCCGACACCGGCGCCGACACCGGCGGCAACGACACCGCTGACAGCGACACCACCGCTGACACCGCCGACTCCACGGACACTGCCGACACCGACCCGGTCGAGGAACCCTGCATCGACCGGATCCTGCGCGGAAACGGCTTCTTTCACGAGCCCGACTACCTCTCCGCCAGCGCGGTGATCAACGACGACTGCTCGGGCACCAACCACCAGGACATCACCGGCATCGAGCACGTGGTCTTCGTGGGCGACAGCATCACGGTGGGCACCCCGCCGAACACGCCCGCGCGCTTCTACCGAGTTCAGCTCGCGACGTGGCTGGCGACGACGTACGGCCTGACCGCGCCGGACTCCGACTGGAATGGTTACGACATCGTCGCCGGCGTCGGCAAGCTCCAGGACTCCGGCGACTTCTCGGTCTGCGCGAAATGGGGCGCACGCACCGATGACCTCAAAAAGGACAACAACCAGATCGCCGACTGCATCCCGGAGGCGGTCGCGGGAAAGACGACGCTCATCGTGATCACTGTGGGCGGAAACGACCTGTTCTCGTTGGCCGAGGACTACTACGCCGCGGTCCCGGCGGCCGATCTGCGCGCCGCGATCGAGGAAGCGGTGACCGACCTCCGCGACGCCATCACCTGGGTGACCACCGACAAGGTGCGCTTTCCCGGCAAGGTCTATGTCGTCTTCGCGAATCTGTATGAGTTCACCGATGGTTTCGGCGACGTCGATGCTTGTCCGGGTGCGGACTTCGTCGGAATCCACTATGATCTCGGCGCGCCGATCATCGCCGAGCTCATCGCCTTCGAGCAGGTCGAACACCTGAAGATCGCGACCGAGACCCAGACCGACATGATCTTTCTGGGCGAGGCCTTCTGCGGGCACGGGTACAACCTGAGCCGCGCGGACGGGCGCTGTTACCGGGACGCCGACGCCGAGCTGTGGTTCGACGCGAGCTGCTTCCACCCAAACAATGCCGGTCACGACGCGATCGCCGGGTTGTTCCAGAGCACAATCGAGCAGTAGCGCTATTGATACGCCCCGACGATGTAGCTCTGCAGCGCCTCGACCTCACCTTGGAGGGACCGCGTGACCCAGCGAGTGAGGTCACCGATTGACACGATACCGACCAGCACCCCGTGGTCCACAACCGGCAGATGCCGAGTGAACCGCTCCGTCATGAGCGACATCGCAATGCCGACATTCGTGTCTGGGCCGACCAGCGGTGGATGGGGATCCATCAGATCCCGCACCGCAGTTCGGTCGAGGGAATCCATCCCGCGCGCGAGAGCGACGATCACCTGGCGCTCGCTCAGCAGTCCCGCGACGGCGCCGCCGTTCATCACCACCACGCTGCCCACGTTGAGGCCGGCCATGCTCCGGACCGCCGTCCCGACGCTGGCCTCGGGGTTGATCGTATGGACCACCGTTCCCTTCCAACGGATGACGTTTTGCAGCGGAGTCTTCATCGGAAACCTCAGGTGGATGGGTGGAGGGACGCAGACCCATAGACTGTGTACACCGATCGCCCGATGTACACTCCCCCGATGGTCCTCCTCCTCTTCGCCTGCACTGGTCTCCCCGAACCCCTGCCGGACACCACTGACACCGACAGCGGCTTGGACACCGACACCGACACCGACTCGGGCGCCGACGCGTGCGCCGTGGATGCCGACGCTGCGGAGTGGATGGCCTGGGACGATGGAACCCAGGCCTACACGCTCAAGGATCTCAAGGGCAACCGCGACGGCTACGTCGAGCCCTACAACCTCTACACCGACCCCGGTTGGGAGGCGGTGCGCTTCGAACTCGCGCACGACGCGCACATCTCGGCGCTGAAGCTGCGATGGGCCGATTCGCCGGAGGAGGGCGAGGAGCATCGCGTTGGGGTCTACGCCGACTTCGGCCACAACGGCTTCGACTTCGTCCATGATCCCGCCCTCCAGCTCACCGTCTGCCCCGGGCAGACGGACGACGAGGGCTGGACGACCTACGCGCTCGATCTGGACGTGGATGGCCCCGCCCTCGTGTACGCGGCGAGCTGGCACGCCAGCAAGGACGGACCCTTCGTGGCGCTCGACGCTGGCACCGTGGCAGGCACCTGCGGCACGTGGGACGACTGCCACTCCGCGCTGGCCTACCCGGAGAACGACGAAGCCTACCTGTACGCGGGGCTCTCGTTTCCCCTGCAATTCGACTACCTCGCGCGGCTCCAGTACGCCTACACCTCCGACGTGGCCGACGAAGACCTGTACTTCCACGTCGACCCCGCGCTCTCCACCGGCGGCAACGTGGCCTGGGGCGACTACGACGACGACGGTGACGACGATCTGATGGCCGGCGGCCCCACGCTCTACCGGAACGACGGCGGCGTGTTCACCGACGTCACTTCGGCTTCCGGCGCATCCGTGGGCGTAGGCACCAGCGGCGGCGTGTGGGGCGACTACGACAACGACGGCTGCCTGGACTACTACGGCATCGGCGGGGGGACCTCAGGCGGCGAGCTGCTGCTGCGCTCGAACTGCGACGGTACCTTCACCGACGGCACGGCGCTGTCAGGGATCGACGACCTCCAGTCCGACCGCTCCTGCCTCGG
>CANLGL010000053.1 GCA_947490345.1 Deltaproteobacteria bacterium | reverse complement strand
GCCGCCGCGGCGCTCCCGGCTGCCGGCAACTCACGAGGTGAGCCGCCACCTCGGCAGATACCGGCAGCGCCGCGCTCACAGCGACGATGGCGCCGCCGCCGCGGCGCTCCCGGCTGCCGGCAACTCACGAGGTGAGCCGCCACCTCGGCACTTACCGGCAGCGCCGCAGGCGGACGGCTCGCTCGACTCGCCCCGTGCCGGCCGTTGCGATTATGACGGTGGCGTGTCCCTCGTCGCCTGCGTCCAGCTTCGCTCCGGTCCCGACATCGCCGCCAATCTGGCTAGGGTGGACCACTGGGTGGGGAAGGCGGCGGCCCACGGCGCGGTGCTCGTCGCGACGCCGGAAAACACCACGCTGCTCACCTCGCCCGAGCGCAAGGTGGCGTTGGCCGAAGCCCTCGATGGGCCCACCCACCTGGCCCTCGGGGAGATCGCGCGGCGGCACGGCGTGTGGCTCCTGGTGGGAAGCGTCGCCGAAGCGTGCGCGGTGGACGCCCGTCGCTGTCACAACACCTCCGTCCTCTACGACAGCGCCGGCACCCTCGTCGCGCACTACCGCAAGCTCCACCTGTTCGACATCGACCTCGCCGATGGCACCCACTTCCGCGAGAGCGCCCACATCGCCCCTGGTGACGACGTCGTCGTCGCGGACACCCCCGTCGGCCTCCTGGGCCTGAGCATCTGCTACGACCTGCGCTTCCCCGAGCTGTACCGTCGCCTCGTAGACGCTGGCGCCGAGCTGATCAGCGTGCCGAGTGCATTTACGCTCACGACGGGTCGCGACCACTGGCACGCGCTCTTGAGAGCCCGGGCGATCGAAGCCCAGGCCTACGTCCTGGCGCCCGCTCAGGAGGGCCCGCACCGCCCGGGGCGCCACAGCTACGGCCACAGCCTGATCGTGGACCCATGGGGGACGGTGCTGGCCGACTGCGCCGACGGCGAGGGGGTGGTGCTCGGGGAGGTCGACCTGGGACGGGTGGCCGAGGTGCGTCGGGGGATGCCGGTGGGAGGGCACCGGCGGTTGTGAGCTAGTCGAACGGATTGACGACGCGAAGCGGGCCGTACATCTGGCCGTTGTTGAGGTCCTCCGTGTAGAGGGTGGTACAGCCGCCGGCAATTGCGGACTCGATGATCAGCGCGTCCCAGAACGACAAGACGTCGGCGCGGTGACGGTGGATCGCGGACACCACCATTGGGGGAGTCACGTGCACTACCGTGCCCGCCGCTAGTCGTTGGACGACGTTGTCGGCATCCGCGGCGGGCAGAGCCAACTTTCTTGGATGCGTCGACGCGACGTAGAATTCCTGGAGCACCTGGCTGCTCACGACGAGGTTCGCGTCAGATTCGAGTCCGCGAATGAGCGCGCACGCGGCGGCACACTTTTGAGGTTCACGGCGATCGAAGCTGTACAAGAGGACGTTGGTGTCAACGAAACACTTTCCGGTCATAGGCGTCCTCCCGCGTCCAGGGCCGCGGGTCTCGCTCGCCCTCCGCCTCGGGAAGGGAAGCGGCCTTGGTCCACAGTTCCTCCCACCCGCGGACCCTCGCCTCCGGTGAGTTGCCCTGTGACGCGTACTCCTCGAGCCGCGCGCGGACGACCGCATTCACCGAGGTGCCTTCTTGCAGCGCCCGGATCCTCGCCCCTCGGAGGACGTGGTCATCGATAACGACGGTCAGGTTCACGGAAGCCTCCACGAAAACAGTGTAGCACGGGTCCCGTGCTGCGCGCGCCCCGCGGCGTCAGCAGGCAGGTGTAGGTGTTCGCGGCCATGCTGTTGGTAGGCGACTCACCCCACTCACGGCTACACTCTGGGGCCCATGCTGTTGTGCGCCCTCATTGCCAGCGCCCTGGCCGCGTCCGATGCCGACGGCGATGGCTGGGCCGTGCCCGAGGACTGCAACGATGCCGACGGCGCCGTGCATCCGGAGGCGAAGGAGGTGTGGTACGACGGCGTGGACGGGGACTGTGCGGGTGATGACGACTATGACGCTGATGCCGACGGCTACGCGGCGATCGAGTATGGCGGCCAGGACTGTGACGACGCTCACGCGGCCATCCGGCCCGACGCGACCGACGTCTGGTACGACGGCGTCGACGCCGACTGCCTGGGCAACGACGACTTCGATGCCGACGGCGATGGCCACCAGGCCGCTGGCTACGGCGGCACCGATTGCGACGACCTCGCTTACAGCACCCACCCCGACGCCGACGATCCGCCCTACGACGGGGTGGATGCCGACTGCGCGGACGACGACGACTACGACGCCGATGGCGACGGTTTTGTCACCAAGCGGGTGGGTGGCGACGATTGCGATGATGCCGACGACAGCGTGCATCCGGGGGCGGCCGATACCCGTGGTGACACGATCGACCAGGACTGCGACGGCACGGCCGCCAGCGCCGATCCGGAGTCGGAGGGGACGGCTCAGACCGGCTGTGCAGGAAGCGCGCTGGGACTCGCTGGGCTGCTGACAGCCCTCCGACGCCCGACCAAGAGGCCCTGAGGGCGATCATGCAGCGGGGGGAGAGGGCTCGCCGCGCTCTCCCGTGGGGAACTACTTGGTCTCTTTGTGTACGCTGACCTTGCGTTCGAACCGGCAGAACTTCTTGAGTTCCAGACGAGCCGAGGTGTTCTTCTTGTTCTTCTGGGTCGCGTAGCGGCTGACCCCGGGGATTCCGCTTTCACGGCAGGTGGTGCACTCCACGAAGATGGTGGTGCGGCCCAATGCCTTTTTCTTGGCCATGTTCGACTCCGAAACGAGAGGCCCGCCGGCTAATGCGGCGCATCCCCATCGTCAACGCGCCCGCACAACCACGGCAGCGTCTGGCCAGGCCACCGGCGGATGTGTTCGGCGAAGCGGGGCACGATCTGCTCGGGCGTGACGGGCTCGGTGGCCTCGACACGCCAGCGCTTGTCGCGTTCGCGGTGCACCAGTAAAAGACGCACGGGCGCCGGACCCAGCGCGCCGAGGAACGCGGCCAGCGGGCGGCCGAGTACGACGCCGGCGGCAAGCGCGGCGTCGAGATCTCCGACGGCACCATCGTGAGCGCGAACGAGTACGGCGTGAACGGATCGGCCCGCTGCAAGCGCGGTGGCGGCGTGCGCAGAGTCGGCCGCCCACTCCACGGGGAGGGCGTGGCGCAGGGTGGCGAAGCGAGTACGAAGCCAGCGGTCGGCACGCGGCTCGTCCGGAGGCGCGAGCGGCGCGGGGTGGAGCGCAACGAGTCCAGGCCGCGCTAGGGCAAGGGCGTGGACGCCGATGAGCGGGTGGGGAGCGCCGAGCGCGAGGAAGCAAGCGGGCTCGGCGCCAAGGGCACCCTCAAGCTCGGCGTAGCGGGCCAACCACTGGGGTTCGACACGGCCGAGCACGAGCTCTTCCAGCCGGCGCTGGAGGTCGGTGTCGTGTGCTTCCCGCGCGAGGCCTTCGGCAGCGCGGACGCTGGCCCCCAGACTGCGTCGGGCTGCTTCGACGAAGGCGGCGGCGCGCCGCGCGCGAAGGCGGTGCTCCAGCCGCCAGGCCACCCCGGCGACGGCGCGCAACACCTCGGGCTCGTCCGGCGGGAGGCTGCTGCGCGCGCACTCGATGGCGACTGCCCGCACCAAGCCTCGCGGCAGAACCGTCACAGCCGCTCGAGCACCGCGTCCCGAATGGCCGAGCAACCAGCGGTGCCGCCCATGTCGGGCGAGTGCATTCCCGCTTGAAGTGCGCCGATACACGCCGCACGGAGCTTTGCCGCGGCAGCGTCCTGGCCCGACTGCCGGAGCAGATCGACCGCCAGCCCGAGCATCGGGTAGGGGTTGGCGCCGTCGGGTCCGACCACCTCGACCGTGGTGCCATGGGGGCTCTCGAAGACCGTCACCCCGGGGCCGTAGCCGGTGCCACAGGCGACGGTGACCCCGCCGGCCATCCCGGCGGCGCAGTCGCTGACGATGTCGCCGAAGAGGTTTCCGGCCACGAGCACGTCGAAGGCCTGCGGCTTGCGGATGATCTGCATGCACAGCGCGTCGACGATCACGTCATCGTGGGTGAGGCCCGGGAACCCCGTGGCGACCTCCCGCCCCACCGCCAGGAACATGCCGTCCGACTTCTTGAGGATGTTGGCCTTGTGCACGGTGGTGACGCGCTTGCGGCCGTGGGCGCGCGCCCATTCGAAGGCGCTCCGGTGGATGCGCTCGCAGGCGGCCCGGGTCGTGACCTTGACCGTCTCGAAGACCCCCTCCGCCGACCGGTGCTCGAACCCAGCGTAGATGTCTTCGCTGGCCTCACGAAAGATGGTGATGTCGACGCCCTGCGCGCGCGCCGGGAGGCCGGGCACGTTCTGGACGTGGCGCACGATGGTGTGGATGCCGAGCGCCCTGCGAAAGACGACGGTGGGGGGGAGCTTGCCCACCTGGACCGTGGCGATCCATTTGCCCTTGAGCACCAGCCCGGTGCGGCGCGCCGAGGCCAGCGCGGCGTCAGGCTCGTTCTGCTCGTCCCAGGTGACGTCCGCCCCAGCACGCGCCACCGCCGCACGCACCACGTCGGTGACCTGCACGCCCACGCCGCTGCCGGGGATGAGGGTGACCTCCATCACGGACTCCTACAACGCATCGATGACCGCCGCGGTGAACTCGTCGGTTCCAGCCTTCCCGCCGAGATCGCCGGTAAGGTGGCGGCCGGCTTCCAGCACGTCCAAGACCGCACGCTCGATCTTCGAGGCGATCTTCCACTCGCCGACGTGCTCCAGGAGCATGTTGGCGGACAGCAACAGCGCCAGCGGGTTCGCCTTCCCCTGGCCGGCGATGTCTGGCGCCGTGCCGTGAACAGCCTCGAAAACCGCCGCCTTTCCGCCGATGTTCGCGCCCGGTACGACCCCGAGCCCGCCGGCGAGCCCGGCGCACAGGTCGCTCAGGATGTCGCCGTAGAGGTTCTGGAGCAGGAGCACATCGAATCGCGACGGGTCCAGCGGTAGCATCAGCGACAAGCTGTCGACGCCCATGTCGAGCTGTTCGATAAACGGGTAGGCGGCGCCTACTTCGCGGAAGGCGTTGAGGAACGCGCCATCGGCCAAAGGATTGATGGCCGCCTTCTGGCAGCAGTGGATGCGCCGGCGGCCACGGTAGCGCATGTACTCGAAGGCCCATTCGGCGATGCGCCGACCGGCCGCACGCGTGCTGGTCTTGATCGACACCACCGTTCCCGGCGTGACCTCGTGTTCGATCCCGGCGTACAGGTCCTCGGTGTTCTCGCGGAAGAGCACGAGGTCGAGCCCCTTCCAGGCCCCGGGAACGTTCGGGAGCGCGCGCACCGGCCGGAGCCCCACGTACAGGTCGAGCTCCTGGCGCAAAGCCACGTTCGCCGACCGGAAGCCGCCGCCCTTGGGCGTCATCAGCGGGCCCTTGAGCCCCAGGCGGTTGTTTCGAATCGACTGGAGGGTGACGTCCGGCATCGGTACGCCGAACTGCTCCATCGCGGCGCCGCCCGCAGGAGCGGGTTCCCAGTCGATCGGCGCGCCCGCGGCGGCAAGAATGCTGCAGGTGGCGGCGGTGATCTCCGGGCCGATGCCGTCGCCTTCGATGAGTGTGACGCGGTAGCGCATTGGCGCGCGGCCTATCACGGCGGGTCGCTTACCGAAGCGCCGTCAGCTCGTAGTCGGGGCCTGACACCAGGCCGATCTCGGGCTGGACCCAGACGCGCTCGGTGGTCGCCCCGTCCCCTTCGCCGGTGGTCTGCCTGACGCCGAACGCGCGAAACTCCCCGGCGGCGACGATCACCCGTTCGGGGGCCTCGACCTGGTTGTGCACGGTCAGATCGATCGCCGTCGGCGCCCCGTCGTCCACCGTTATCGTGCCAAGGTAGTGGACATCCCAGCTGTCCCCCTGGGCAACGTCCGCTGGCCAGACCAGCACCGGCTCGGGGTACACCGTCACGCTCTTGCCGCTGAACACGCCGTCCGCATCAGCGCCCGCGTACTGCGATTCCACGCTGGTCAGCCACAGCCCCCCGTCGCACTCGAAGAAAAGGGTGTCGGTGTAGTCTCGACTGAACTTCGCGTTGACGTAGTTGCCTTGCGTCGAGAGTCGGCCCGCGGACCCATCGAACGGCCCGACCGTGGTGGTCCAGGTGCCCGACCACTCGGTGTTGTCGACCCAGTTGTAGTCCCAGGCGCGCTCCTTCTGGATGCCCGACCACCGGCCGCAGCCGATCTCCGTCCAAACGCGGCCTTCGGGCTCGGGTTCGGCTTCTGGCGTGCAGGCAATCAGCAGCAACAAGGACAGCACGCGGCTCCCAGGTGCCGTTCCCCTACCTGATTTGCAGCGTTCGGCAAGGGGAGAGCATCCGGAGGGCACGCCCCGGTAGGGGGGAACCGCCAAAGGGTTCCCCCGTTTACACGATAGTGTTAGTCACTTTCCGGGACGGAGGCGTCGAGGAAACCGCCGGCGCTTCGGCGCGGGAGGAAAGTCGGGGCTCCATAGGGCACAAGGCCAGGTAACGCCTGGTCAGCGCGAGCTGGAGGAAAGTACAACAGAGAGCAGAACGCCCGCACGTGCTTCGGCACGGCGCCAAACTTGCCACGCTCAACCTTCGGGTCGCGGCGCGGCGAGGCAGGGAGTCGGCAACGACTCGGTGAGATTGAAAGGGTGCGGCAAGAGCGCACCGGCGGCCCGGGCAATCGGGTCGGCCAGGTAAACCCCCTTGGGAGCAACGCCTAATAAGGACCAGGGCTGCCCGCCTTTACGTCCGGGTTGGCGGCTTGAGCCGGCCGGTGACGGTCGGCCTAGAGGAATGGTTTCCACTCACTCTCCGGCAACGGGGGGCGAGCACAGAACTCCGCTTACCGATGCCTCCGTCCCACTCATGTCAGAGGCTGTTTTGGGTCCTGCCGCGGTGCGGCACCGGGCTGCTGCGCATCCCTGGCCCGTGGCCGCCGCGCGGGGACCGGGCGACGGACGTCGGTCGCCGCCGACGGAGGTCCGCCACGCCGCTGGGGAGGAATCGGCGTTTCCCCGTCGGCACGGGGCTTGCCTGCTCCCGGTGGATGTTCCAAGTCGTCGCCCGGGCGCTTCCCGGAACCCTCCTGTTTCGCAGCCACGCCGAGGCCCGCGCGCTGTGGACGCTGTTGGTCGCGCGTTTCCCGGAGGCGCTGTCGTTATGCTTGATGCCGAACCATCTTCATGTGGATCTCCCTCACGACGATCCAGCGGGCGGGCTCAGCGACGTGATGGGCGCCTACGCCCGTTTCCGCAACCACAGCCGGTCGCAGGTCGGCCGAGTGTGGGAGCAACGGCCCGAGACGAGGACGCCCGAGGACGCGGACCACGCGAGACGTTTACAACGTTACACCCTATTGAACCCCACGCGCGCCGGCCTGGTGGCGGATCCGCTCGCGTGGCCGTGGTCATCGCATCGGGACCTCGTTGGCCTGGCGGATTCACCGCTCCTGGAGCGCGCACCTCACGCGGGACGCCACCACGCCTGGGTGTCGGGCGACCCGTCGGTGCATCCGGCCGGGACACCGCTCCCGCGGGTGCTCTGGCACGACGTCGAGTGGGGGATGGTGATCGACGCAGTGTGCGCAGTGACGCGCAGCTTCCCCCATGAGTTGCAGCGGCGCGGGCACGCGCGCACGCTCGCGCTCAAGACGGCGTGGGCCCACGATCTACGCGATGCGGGCGCGCTTGCAGCGGCGGTGGGCGTCGAACGGCGAGGCGTGCATGCGGCCGTGGATGGGGTGCCTCCGCGCGGAGCGAAGTTCGCGGACCCGGCGCTCGCGGCGTGCGTGACGGTGGTCGGGGACGCTCGCTTCTCGGCGCTCTTCCTCGGTGATCTGCGGGGCGTCGGTGGGTGGGCCCGTTCGAAGTACCGGCACCTGCGGTAGGGCACGGGGAGGGCGGCCGGCGCGGCGGCGATGCGTAGTCGCCTCGAAAAGCACGCCGGCGCCGCGGAGCCCCCTCGAAAAGCACAATTGCGGCTGTGCCGGCCGGGGCCCGACGAACAAACGCCGACAATTCGGGCTCGTCAGGGCGCGATCACCCCCAAAACTGCTTTTCGAGGTGGCTACGCCTCGGAAAACTGCTTTTCGAGGTGGCTACGCGGCCTCCGCGGCGGCCCTCCGCCGCGCGCCCGCCTCCGTCGCGGCGGCCCTCCGCCGCGAGCCGCCTCCGCGGCGGTGAGCCGCCCCCGCTTCGGATTCGTTCTCCATGCCGCTGTTGGCAGCTCCCAAAGCCATGAAACGCCCGGGTGGCATGGGGGAGGGAGAGGGGGAGAGCGCCACCCACGGCGCGTTAGCAACGCGACGGGGGCCGGAGGCCGGAAACCGAAGGTTGGAGGCCGGAGGGAATGGCGCGGTAGGGGGAGAGGCCGCTGCGGCCTCTCCCCCTGCTACTTGATAGACTGCCGTGTTGAGGTCCGGATGCCCGAGTTCGTGTTCCAGGAGATGTTCCCGCACGCCAACGCGCATGCGACACCCTTCCGCAAGCTCGACGTGGGCGGGGTTTCCGTCGATCGTTTCCGCGGCCGGGACGTGCTCGTGGTGGAGCCCGCGGTGCTCACCGAGCTGACGCGCGAGGCCATCCGGGACATCAGCCATCTTTTCCGGCCGGCGCACCTGCGGCAGCTCGCGGCGATCCTCGCTGACCCTGAGGCCAGCGCCAACGACCGCTTCGTGGCGCGGCAGATGTTGCTCAACGCGGGCGTGTCGGCGGGCATGGTGCTGCCGAGCTGCCAGGACACCGGCACGGCCATCGTGATGGGGAAGAAGGGCCAGGATGTGTGGACGGGCGGCGGCGACGAGGCGGCCATCGCCAAGGGGGTTTTTCGCACCTACACCGAGACCAACCTGCGGTATTCGCAGCTCGCGCCGCAGAGCACCTTCGAAGAGGCCAACACCGGCACCAACCTTCCCGCCCAGATCGACCTCTTCGCCGCCGAAGGCGCGGCCTACGAGTTCTTATTCATCACCAAGGGCGGGGGGTCGGCGAACAAGACCTTCTTGTACCAGGAGACCAAGGCGCTCTTGAACCCCACGTCGTTGATGCGTTTTCTCGAAGAGAAGATGAAGTCCCTTGGCACCTCGGCCTGCCCGCCCTACCACCTGGCGATCGTTATCGGCGGCACGTCGGCGGAGCAGTGCCTCAAGACGGTGAAGTTGGCAAGCTGCAAGTACCTGGACGACCTGCCCACGACAGGCAACCGCCTTGGACACGCGGTGCGCGACATCGCGCTGGAGGGCGAGGTCCTGGAGCTGAGCCGGCGCATCGGCATCGGCGCGCAGTTCGGCGGCAAGTATTTCTGTCACGACGTGCGCGTCATCCGTTTGCCGCGGCATGGCGCCAGCTGTCCGGTGGGCATCGGCGTGTCGTGCAGCGCCGACCGCCAAGCGCGCGCGCGCATCACCGCCGACGGCGTGTTCCTGGAGGCGCTGGAACGTGACCCGGCGCACTACCTGCCTGAGCCGAGCGCCGCGGACCTCAGCGCTGAGTGCGTGGCTCTGGACCTGACGCGGCCGATGGCCGAATTGCGACAGACGCTGTCCAAACTACCGGTGCGCACGCGAGTGTCACTGACCGGGCCGATGATCGTCGCCCGTGACATCGCCCACGCCCGGCTGAAAGAGCGGATCGATCGCGGCGAGGGCCTTCCCGACTACATCAAGGACCACCCCGTCTACTATGCGGGCCCCGCCAAGACACCAGACGGGATGGCGTCTGGCAGTTTCGGGCCCACCACTGCCGGCCGCATGGACAGCTACGTCGACGTGTTCCAGCAGCACGGCGGCAGCATGGTCATGTTGGCCAAGGGAAACCGCTCCAAAGGCGTAACGGCAGCCTGTCACAAGCACGGTGGCTTCTACCTGGGCAGCATCGGCGGCCCCGCCGCGCTCCTCGCGCGTGACAACATCCGCAAGGTCGAGGTCCTCGACATGCCCGATCTGGGCATGGAGGCGGTGTGGAAGATCGAGGTCGAGAACTTCCCGGCGTTCGTCGTGGTGGACGACAAGGGCAACGACTTCTTCGCCGAGTTTGCGGCGGCGATTCATGATGGGAAGTAGCTAGCCCAAACTGTGCGCGAACGACCGTCGGGGCCTCGCTGACACAATCCGTCTCCGGCTTGACCAGGCTGGCGCGCCGAAACGCAGTCCTTCCGAGTGGGCGGCAAGTCCGCTCAGGGGCGTCGGGCGCAGCTCCCCCTTCCCCCTCCGTCGTGTACAATATTGTTTGATACCTCACCCGAGGCGGATGCCGCCAGGATCGTAGAAGGCCCAGAGGCGGGCGACGAGCCGGCTGTCGGGGATGCGCAGCGTCCAGCGGTCGTGGACGCGAAGGAGGCGTCCCGCGAGGTGGTACAGGCGCGGTTGCCGGGCGAGCAGGCCCATCCGCACCACGGGGCGCTTCTCCGCGACCGCCGCACGCTCGGCGTCGGCCTGGAAGAGGATATCGTCGTTGTAGGCGAGTAACCGGAGGAGGAAAGCCACTTCGTTCGCGCGGAAGTCCTGGGAAACCAAGTTCGCAAGTCCCAGGCCACCTCGGTGACTTCTCGGAGATCGGGCCGGCAGGACCCACGATGAACGAGGCTGGGGTCGTCGCGTTCCGCGCAATGCGAAGCGATGGACGGACCGGCGTGTACACCTGGAATGGCGGCGCCGTGTCGGTGATCGCGGAGTCCGGCGGCGGCGCGGGGTTCACCGGCTTCGAGGGGTTGCCGCTGGTAGACGACGAGGGGCGGGTGGTCTTTCGGGGCGACCTCGCGGACGGGCGGCAGGGCATCTTCCTGGCGGAGAGCGGGTCGATCGAGGCGTTGGTGCTCACCGGGGGCAGGTTCGCGGCACTGGCGCGATTTCCGGATTCGGATGGGGCCGGGACGGTGTGTTTTGTCGCGACCCTGCCCGCGGGTGTCGCGGGCGTGTTCTTGGTCCGCGAGGGGCGGTTGAAGCTGGTGATCGACAGCACCGGGGGCTTCGAGACCTTTCGCGGCGCGCTCGTGGATGCGGTGGGGAACGTGGTGTTTTATGGAACTCCCAGGGGCGGACACTGGGCGTATACGTCGGCGGCGGGAGTCCGGAGCGCCTGCTTGGGCTAGGGGACCCGCTGCATGGATCGACGGTCGTGGATTTTGCGTTGAACCCGGTCTCGATGAACGCCGCCGGGGCTTTGGCGGTCCGGGTGGCACTTGCCGATGGAAGGATGGCAATGTTGGCCCGGGCCGGCTGAGCGACCTCATCTTCGGGGTAAATGCGGTCCCGGGCTATCCTCTCGAAGAATGCCAGCGCTCCCCTCCGCTCAGCTTCGCGTCGCGTCGCTCTTCGACGTCGATGCAGCGCCGCTCCCCGGGCTCGCCGTGGTCGTGGTTCGCCTCCTCGGCTGGCTGCTGTTCGCCGTACTCCTGACGTGGCCAGTGATCCTGAAGCTGGACGAGGTGCTCATCGGGAATCCGGACGTCGACGTGTGGAACCACGCATGGGGGTACGGATGGGTCGCGAGGGCGCTGGGGGAAGGGACCTTCCCCTACTACACGTCCCTCCTCGGCGCCCCGGCCGGCGGCAAGCTCTACGTCGCCGACCTGCTGGGGGCCCTGCTCGCCGCTCCGCTGACTGCCCTGGTGGGGCCGGGACCGACCTTCAACCTGGTGTTGATCGGGCGCATCGCGACCGCGGGGCTCGCGGCCCAGCTCCTGGCCGAGGAGCTCCTCTGGGGAGGGGCGAGCACGGAACCGGCGAGCCGGCGCGCGGGGGGCGTGCTGGCGGGGTTGGCCTACGCCTCGTCTCCATTCCTGCTTTGCGAGCTTTCGAACGGAATCTCCGAGGTATGCAGCCTGGACTGGGTTGCGCTGACCCTGCTGGCGACCGTGCGCGCGCTCCGGGGCGGTGGGGCCGGGCGCTGGGCCCTGGTCGGGGCGCTGGGTGCCCTCACCACGATCGCAACCTTCTACTACGGCCTGCTCACCGCGATCATGGCGGGGCTGTTGGTGCTCGGGCGCTTCGGAACGCTCCTTCGGCGGGGTGAGGCGCGGCCGATGCTGTGGCGGGTAGGCCTCGCCGTCGCCGTTTCGCTTCTGCTGGCTGGGCCCTTCATGATTGCCTTCCGCGCTTCCTTCGAGGGGCCCGACGCACTCGTGGAGCGGCCGATGGAGATCAGCTCCGTGCTCCTCTTGCACAACGCCGTCGATCCGTGGATCTACGTCCGGCCTGGGCGCTTCGTTTCCGTGGACATGCGGAGCTTTGGTGAGAGCTTTCTGAACACGGGCTACCTCCGGTGGACAGTACTGTCGCTCGGCGCGGTTGCGCTGGTCTTCCGGCGGGGACTTGGGGGCTGGGCGGGCGTAGGCGGGGTCGCGCTCGTGCTCGGGCTCGGCGAATTCGCCTTTGTCAACGGGGAGGTCCTGACCGTTGGCGGCCATCCGATCCCGCTCCCCTTTGCCGGGCTGCGCGCGCTGCTCCCCAAGCTGGCGATCACCCATCCATTGCGCCTGGCGCTCGGCGCGCAGCTCGTCGCGTGCACGCTCGCAGGCGTGGGGTTGGCCGAGTTGGTGAGGCGCAAACCAAGCCGGGCCCTTGCCTGCCTTGTCTTCGCGGGCGGGCTCGTCGTGGCCGAGGGCCTTTTCGGCTCGGTCAGCCCCTGGCCGCTCCCGCGCTCCGACGCCGCAATCCCCGACGTCTACGCCGGCCTCGACGAGCGGCCGATTCTCGACCTGCCCGTGGAGGTGGGCGGTAGCATGCGCTCGAGCCGACACCTCTGGTACCAGACCCGGCATGGCCACCCGATCCCCTATGTGCCTGACGTGCGGGTGTGGCGCACGCGCGACCCTGAGACGTTTTTGGCGCTCACCAGCTTCAATCGGCAGGAGTTTCCAAGCCAGCTCCCCGCGTATGTCGCGAAGCATATCTGGCGCACCTACTCGGCCGTCATCGTCCACACCGACCTCGAGGCGCTCGCCCAAAAGGCCCGCTACCGGCCGATTTTGGAGCCCTGGTTCGGACTGCCCGAGGAGCGGGGTACCTTGCTGGTTTGGAGATTGCAACGATGAGCGCGCGGGGCCGGATGGCGCGGGTGGGCCTGCTCCTGGGCGGGTGCGCGGTGGGCATACTCCTGGCTGAGCTGCTGGCTCGCGTGATCCAACCGGGCGGCGGGGCTGAGCTGCTCATGGGCGCGCTCGTCACACCACCGGGGATGTACGCTGGCGATCCGTTCCTCATGTATGGGCCGGTCCCCGGCTTTTCGGCGAAAGGGCGCTCGTTGGCCGGCGAGGTGGAGGTGCGGCTCAACAGCCTCGGCTTGCGCGGCGCGGAGCCGGCCGCGATGCTCCCGCTGCAGCGCTGGCTCGTCATCGGCGACTCCTTTGCGCTCTCGCTCCAGGTACCGGAGGCCCAGACCTTCGAGGCGCTGCTGGGCGAGCGACTGGGCGCCTCGACCGAGGTCTGGAACGGGGGTGTCGAGGGCTACTCTACCTGGCAGGCCACGCGGCGCTACTGGCGCGTGGATGGGGCGCTCGGTTCCACGGCGGTGTTGCTTGTGTTCTTCCTGGGCAACGACCTGTACGACAACGCGTGGTTTCCGGGGGTCATCCAAAGGTGGGACCCGTCCATGTTCGTGCAGCCTCCCCCACCCTCGGGCCTGGCGGGATGGCTGGAGGGGCGGTCGTTCCTCTTCGCGCAGGCGCGGGTCTGGCAGAACCGACGGCACGTCGCGGACGATCCGAAAAAAATGGAGCGCTGGAGCCAGGAGCTCGCGCTGTTCACCCGCAGCGCGGGTGTGCAGGTCCAACAGATGGCGTCCTACACCGAGGCTGCGATCCGCGAACTCAAGGCGAGCACCGACCGGGCCGGCGATCAACTCGTCGTTGCCGTTGCGCCGCCTGCCTTCCAGGTAGAGACAGCCCGGGCGGCCGGGACACTCTCGATGGTGGGCCTGGATCCGGCCGACGCGGACCTGGAGGGGCCCCGTTGGGTCGTCAACGACTTGCTCGCGCGGGCCGGCGTCACGTCCTGTGACCTGGTGGATCCGCTTCGGGGGGCGGCAGCGGAGGGGAAGGAGACCTATTTCAAGTTCGACGGACACTGGACGCCGGCGGGGCACCGGGTCGTGGCGGAGGCTCTCGAGCAGTGCCTGCGGGTGGGTGGGGGACGATGACGATTGTTTGAATGCGCGCGGCCAAGCTGGCGTCCCTCGCGGCAAGGTCCACCGACGTCCCACTTCAATGTGTCTATTCGTACCGCGTCCAGTGTTGATCCCGACGGGTCACCCTCAGAAAAACCACGCCCCCGCCACATTCGCCGACTGCGCCGTCGCCCACGCGCCGACGACGACGTCGTTCTCCGCCGTGCCACCGAGACTGCCACCGCCCGCCACGGCCGAGCCGACCATGCTCACCGAGGCGTTCCCCTTGATGACCGGACCCGCCAACAGCTTTGGCGACCCGATGGTCAGGCCCTGGCCCTTGACCAGGCAAGCGTAGCCGTAGCCGCCGCCGTAGGGCACACCGACGAGCAGGTCCTCACGCCAGTTTCCGATCACATCGCCGGCGCCCCGAGGCGCCACGTCGTACACCACGGTTCCGGCGAGGTCGATCCGGGCGCGGAAGGGCTCGGCCCGCCTGCCCCGGAGCGGCACCTTGAAGTCGATGTCGATCACCCGCACCACGTGTCCGGGGTCGGCCACCGGGGTTCCCGTCCACGGCAACGCCTGGCTGTGGTGGTGACCTGAGGGCGGCAGGCGCACCCGTGCCCAGCGCGCCTCGGCGTGGGTGACGCGCAGGCCCGCGCCGTCCCAGGGGTTCGCCGCCCCCTTCAGCCCCAACAAGGCGCGGAGCTGGCCGGCGGGAAAGTAGACACTCGCTCCGCCGGACCCGGATCGGAACGGGGGGACCGGACCGATTGGAAGGACGACGGGATGGAGGGCACTGATCACCGCGAGCACGCTCTGATCGCGCTTGCGGACGTGCACGGTCACGCCTTGCCCCTCGATGTTGAGCCCGTCTTTGCGGCGCACCAGACCAATCACGACGATCGGGCCGGAGGAGCGGTAGAGCTCCAACTTCAGGTGCAGGTCCGGGCTGTCGTCCGGGGGCGGATTCACTGGCAGTTCGGCGTCGGCCAGGCCGAGGTGGGAGGCATGCCGCAGCAGGAAACGCCGCGCCGCGCCCTCGGCGCCGGGGTCGGGCTCCGGTGTGCTCCACGAGTCGGCGAACACCACCCCCGCGAGGCTGCCGTCCGATCGGCGCCATTGGCGGGCCTCGCTGGGGATAGGCAGACTCGGCATCGGCACTCCGTGCCGAATCGTGCGCCATCGCGCTCACGTCGTCAAGCCTACGTGTCAACCCGCAGCATCGTCAGGCACTCACGCATGCTCAGCACCTCGAGCCGCACCCCATGGAAGGCCGATGGCACCGCATCCAGCCAGGTGGCGGGGGGCTCGCGGTGCCGGTACCCCAGCGAGGCCAAGAGCGCGGCGGCCTGCACCGACTGCCGTGGTGCGCGGCCGCGCTCGATCTCGGCCGTCAGCGCATCGATCGTGACGTCGCCATCTCCGCCCGCCAGCCGGAGGGCGCGAGGGACCAGGCTGAGATCGGGGCGGTTGGCCGCGCGGGCGGCACTCTCTGCGCGGAGTGCCAGCGCCTGACAGCGCTCGGCTTGCCCCCGGCGCCATGCCGATGCCGCCCCGGTCAGGCACAGATTGGCATGGCGCATGCCCACCGACACCATCGCCGATGCCGCCACCAGCTCATCAGACAGCTCTGCGTCACGCCCAGCGCGATACGCGGCCACCAACGCCATCGTGGCGCCGTGGGCCTCGTAGCGCGGGGAGCGCAGCCGGCGGGCGTCACGCTCAAGGGTGTCCGCCTCGACCGTCACCTCGTCGATGCGAAAAAGAGCCTGCAGCGCGTTGATGAGGTTCACGCGGATGGCAAGGCCGTCCCCCTCGTCGGTCGCGGCCAGGGCCCGCCGGTGGGCGCTCAGCGCCCCTTCGAAGTCGCCGTCGGCGAAGGCCACGAGCCCAGTCCACGTGGTGAGGCGGGCGAGGGCGGCGGGCTGGCCGCCGAAGGTCTCGTACGCCCTCGCGAGCACCGCGCGTGCTGTCTCCGGAGCGAGGCGGACTGCGTGTCGCAGCTCGATGGACGCGCTCGCGAGCCGCAACTCCGAGGTCGCTGACGCGGGGAGCCTGGCCACCGTGGCCACCGCTTCGGCGTGACGTCCTCTGGCCGACAGCGCCTCGGCGTCGAGGACGATCACCCCGGCGAGGACGGCCGCCTCCGGCAGGCGCGCGAGACACAGGGCGGCAGCTCGGAGACCGTCATAGCCGCCGCCCCGGATTGCCCCGCGAACCAGGCTGGGAATCGCGGCGGCCAGGCTCGGCCCGAAGCCGGGATCAGTGGCGTTTGCGAGCACCCCGGTCATCACGGCGACGGCGTGTCCGTCACGTCCGGCGGCCAGGGCGTGCTCGGCGGCGAGGGTTGCGCAGTCGACCGCTTCGGCGAGATCGCCTGCGGCCAACAGCTGTCGGAGGCGGGCCAGGCTGCCCGGGGCGAAGACGCCGGCGAGGCGCCAGTGTTTGGCAAGGAGAGCGGCGTAGGACTCGTGCAACGGGCTCGGCGGCACGGCGACGGCGCACCACTCTCCGTCTCCCCGAGGCTCGACCAGGCCCAGTCGGTGCAGGAGGCCGAGGCCGTCCAGCACGCGCGTGGTGCTGCGGCGCATCGCGATCGACAGTTGTTCGACGTTGATGGGTCCGCTGGCGACCACCAGCCAGCCCATCAACTGCCGGAGCTCTCCGCTCCACTGGTCCTCCCTCACGGCGCATGGCACGAGCGAGGGGACGACCACGCTGAACAGTTGCTCGAGCGCGTTCCGATCGACGGTGATCCCGTTTCCAGTACGCTGGGCAAATCCTCCAGAAAGCCAGTCGCTGAGCTCCATTTCAACGCGGGCGGGGATGCCGCGGGTCCGTGCGAGCAAAAGCCTGGCCGCGTCTTCGCGGAGGTGGAAGAAGGGGTCGGGACCCTCGAAGATCCGCATGAGTTCGTCGAGTTCGAGCGGTCCGGCGTGGGCTGGCCGAGCCGGAAGGCGGTAGTTGCCCTCGTCTGGGCCGGCTCCGGCGGCGCCGAGCAACGCGCGCGTCGTGAGCGCATCTTGCGGTCGCGCTTCGGGTGAGCCCTCCAGGAGCGCGTGAATGACGTTTCGTACGCCCGCTGGGGCGTCGGGGGCCAGCAGGTGGAGACTGGCGTGGGTCGGTGGCTCGACGCTGATCAGACGGGCGAAAAACTCGTCGTCGCGGTTCGGGGGAACGCCGGCGAGCGCCTCGAAGAGCATCACCCCCACCGCGTACAGATCGGCACGGGCGTCGAACTCCTCTCCGGCGAGCTGCTCTGGGGCAAGGTAACGAGGTGTTCCAACGTAAGGATCTGACCCGCTGTTGCCTAGGTCCCCAGGGGTGCCGCGGGCGAGGCCGAAGTCGAGGATCGTGACGTGGTCTCGTTCGTCGACGAGCACATTCCCAGGCTTCAAGTCGCGGTGGACGATCCCGAGGGCGTGCACGCGGGCGAGGGCGTCGCACAACCGCAGGGCGGGCAGGCGCAAGCCGCTCCAACCGCCGCGCCCACGACGTCCTGGAAACGGCTCCCCGGGCACCAGCTCCATGACCAGGTAGGGCTCGCCCAGGTACTCGCCGTGGCCCAGGAATTGGACCACGCCGGGAAGTCGGAGCATCCGCAGGGCCGTGATCTCACGCGTGACGCGTCGTTGATGCTCCACCGAGTTGACCCGGATGAGCTTGATGGCCACGTCGGCGCCCGACGTACGGTCTCGCGCCCGCCAGACCCGCCCACTGGCGCCGCAGCCGAATAGTTCAGCCAGGGCCCATCGATCGTCGATGACCACCTGGATCGTCGGCTTCTTGGTGGGCATGGACGGCCTCGTCGTGAGCGTACGCGCTCGGCGCGGGGCCGTCAAGCGCCGGCGGATGCAAGGGGCAACGGAAACTGGGGAGGGTGGCGCCGGCTGACGCGTCCACCCCACGCTATGCTGAGGCGTGCTGCTGCTCATCGGATGTGTCGCGACAGATTCTCCGCACTCGGGCGTCGATTCCGAGGATGCGGTCCGGCCAGCCGCCTGCTCCCCGCTGGAGATGACGCCGGTCACCACGCTCGCTGAATCGAGTTTGCCAACGCGCGCGGACCTTTCTCACACCGTGCAGGGCGTGGGCGTCGGGGACCTCGACGGGGACGGCTGGCTGGACGCGCTGGTGGCGTGGGGCGGTGGCTCCTTCGGCCTCCGAAACGACGGCGCCGGCGGCCTCGCCCTCGATGATACGATCTCACTTGTATCAGATGTGTTGCCGGCGTCGGAGGCGGTGGCGCTCGCCGATCTCGACGGCGACGGCGACCTCGACGCGATGTTCGGTAGCTGGCAAGGCGACGCGTGGTTGCTCTGGAACGACGGCAGCGGGCGGTTCACCGCGGAGTCCATCCCTGGAACGGCGGTGACGACCTACGCGATCGCGTTCGGAGATGCTGACGGCGACGGGGATCTCGACGCCTACCTGTCGGCCGCGGTTCAGGACATGACCTACGAGGACATTGCCAGCGGGTCGGAGGTGGGTGACGCCAACCTGCTGCTGCTCCAGGGCCCGGACCACCGTTTTGCCGAGGCGGTGGGCGCCCTTCCCGAGGACACCCGCTACGGCATGACGCTGCACACCGTGTGGCTGGACGTCGAGGGTGACGGCGACCTCGATCTCTACGTTGGCAACGACGCGGGGCCCTACATCGAGCCCAACCACCTGCTGCTCAACGATGGCCTCGCTCATTTCACCAAAGCCGCTGATTGTGGCTGTGACCTGGCGCTGTACTCGATGGGCGTGGCGGTGGGCGATGCGAACCAGGACGGACTGCCCGACCTGTACGTCACCGACGTGGGCCCGCCGGAGCTGCTCTTCAACACGGGCGACGGCTCCTTCGCCAATGCAACGCTCGTGGCGGGTGACGCGTATATTCCGGCGACCCCGGAGAGCATGGTGAGTTGGGGGACGGGCTTTGTCGACCTGGACGCCGACCGCGACCAGGACCTGATCGTCACCTTCGGGCAGAGTGGGCAGAACTTCGAGGCCTCCGGCATCGATGGGGTGGACGGCCCCGTCCAACCCAACCAGGTCTTGTTGTCAGACGGTGTCGGTGGTTTCGCCCGATCCCCCAGCGATGCATTCGCTGACGGCCCGCGCACCCGGGCCTATGCTTCGGGAGACTTCGACCGCGATGGACGTCCTGACCTGTTGAGCGTCGGAAAGTACTTCCTCCAGCAGTTCCACACCGAGGGCGGCTGCCCCCCGGGCGCCACGCTGCGGCTGTATGGCCAGAACCTCATCGGGGCGCAGATCGATGTCGAGGTTGGCGGCGCGTCGCATCGCCTGTGGCATCTTCCCTCGACCACCAGTTCGTCCAACGCCGACGAGGTCTACGTTGGCTTCGGTGGGTACCCGTCGGCCGACCGCATCGTGATCACCTGGCGAGACGGACAGCAAACGGAGCTGGTCGATGTTCCGTTGGGGTCGGTGTTGGATGTCGAGCAGCCGTAGCTCACGGCCACGCCAACTCAACGGTTTCGCCCGGAAGCGCTTCGCCGGAATCTGACACTGTCCCATCGGGCCACACCACGTGGATGCTGTCCAACCGGTGGGCGGCCCCGACGCCGAAATAGAGTTCGGGGGCGTTGGACGAAAAGGTCGTGGAGGGCAGCATCCATTGGGTGATTTCGCGTTCGCCAATGCCGACGGTCACCTTGGCGCCGATGGCATCGCGGTTCTTGCCTTTGCCTTCCAACAGAACCCGAACGCCGGCCCCGCACCCGCCGTCATTGCGCCACTGCCGCATGAAGTACTTGCCGGCGGTCACCAGGTCGGGATCCCCGTCGCGATCGAGGTCGCCGATGGCCACCGCACGTTTGCGCTCCCCGTCGATGAACCCGACGTCGGCTAGGAAAAAGCTGCCGTCCTCCTGCCCGAGCAGCACCTGGTCGTATTGAAGCTCGCCGTCCACCATGTCGTCGGTGCCGGCCGCCTCACCGATGAGCTCGGGCTGGCCGAGCTGCCCGTGGACCGCCACCAGGTCCATGTGGCTGTCCTGATCGAGGTCGACGAAGCTCGTACCCCACGACGTCAGGGACGTCTCGTTGGCGGGAATGGTGGCACCGAGGGCCTGAGTGGCGTCGACAAATGTGCCGTCACCGAGGTTCAGTTGGAGCTCGGGGCCGCCGATGTCGGTAGAAAACAGATCCGGGACGCCGTCTTCGTTGGCGTCGCCGACCGCGGCGCCCATCGAGTATTGGACGAGCTCACAGGTACAATCGGCGTCGCGGGTGAAGTTGGCGTGGCCGTCGTTGCGCATCATCCGGTTGGGTTGGATGTAGGCGCCCCAGTCATGGGCCATGTACAGATCCAGGTCACCGTCTTCATCGTAGTCGATGGGCGAGCCCTGAAAGGTCCAACCGAACATGTCTGCGACCGGGAACAGGTCCGTTCGATTGGTGAAGGTGTCGTCGGCTTCGTGGATGTAGAACTGATCGCCGTCGCCCTGGGTGACGGTGCCGTCGATGACGCCGGTCCCGTCGGTGTCGGTGATGGTGGCGCCGACGAACAGGTCAAGGTCCAGGTCGCCATCGAAGTCGGCGAAGCTCCCGGTCATGGTGGCGATGGCCGAGCCGGCCAACTCAGTCCCGGTGAAGTGGCCGGTGCCGTCGTTGATGCCGATCACCGCGAGCCAGCCCCGGTCCCGCCCGATGTAGAGGTCCAGGTCATCGTCGCCGTCGAGGTCGGCGAGCGCGGCGCCCTGTCCGCTGGGCATCGGGCCGCCGTCCATGTCGATGGTGCTGTCGAAGACGAGGTTCCCCGCGCCGTCGTTCCGGAAGCCGGCCGCGCCCCCACCGAAGCCGAAGATGGCGTCGATCCACCCGTCGCCGTCGATATCGCCGAGGGCAACGCCCTGCTGGGTGTGGCGGTGGTCGTAGGTGGCCGGGAGGGTTTCCAGCGGGAAGTCGTTCTGCAACGCGAGCGTCGGGGCTTCGCAGGTGCGCGGGGGCTCGTCGACGGCGTCGCTGTCGAGGCCTGGGGTCGCGTCGAGGTCCGTGCAGGCGAGGAGCAAGAGGAGCATGCTGCGCAAGCATAGCAGGGGGCTCGTGGTGCGGCTGCGCTAGGGCGTCGCCGAGACCGCCGGCGTCGGCCGGCAGAAATGTGCCGCCCTAGCCGTGCAGCGTAGGCGCTGGTCCGCTGGCGAGCACATCTCTCACCGCGGCCCAGACCGCCTCACTGGACACCTCGCCGAGGCAACGCAGGTGCCCTTCTGGGCAGGTGGCGCGCCCGTAGAAGGAGCATGGGGCGCAGGGGAGGGTGGCGGACAAGGCTCGGTGGCCATCCCACGCGAAGCTCCCGGGGTCGGTGCTGCCGAAGATGGCGACGGTCGGCACGCCTGCGGCCCGCGCGATGTGCATCGCTCCGCTGTCGTTGGCGACAAACGCAGCGCAGTGCGGCATCAACCCGAGGAGCGCCGCGACGTCGAGTCTTGCGGCCAGATTGATGCTTCCCGGAGCGAGCCCGGCGATCTCGCCGCAGAGCGCCGCTTCGTCGCCGCTACCCTGGACGACGACGTCGCAGCCGGCGGCGATCGCCTCGCGAGCGACAGCGGCGAAACGATCGGCGGCCCAGCGCTTGGTTGCCCAACGGGCGCCGGGCGCCATGCCCACCAGCGGACGCGCGGGGTCGCGGCCCGAGTTGGCGAGCAGGTCCCGACATCGCGCGACGGCGTCGGGATGGGGGAAACTACGCAAACGTCCACGCGGGAGCGGCCTGCCCACCAGCCTTTCGACGGCAAGGTGGTAACGGTCCGCATGCAGCCGCTCGGATCGCCAGGTCTTCAGGCGCAACCCAACCGCCACGGTCGCCGCGAGGTCGCGTTTGTGCCACACGGTGCGAGGCCAATGCAAGGGCAAGAGCGCGCGCAGTGCCACACTGCGGACCGAGCTGTGCAGGTCGAGGATGGCCACCGTGTCGTGCGTTGCCAACGCCTGCTTCAGGCGCGCGGCGTAGGCGCCTGCGCCCTCCCCCGGTAGAAGCGTGACGAGCTGGGCGACGGCCGGATCATGCGCGAGGACGGGCGCAATCGCGGCGGCAACGCCGAGGACGATCCGGGTCGTCGGCCACGCCGCATGCAACGCGTCGAGTGCGGGCGCCAGCAAGACAACGTCGCCCAGTGACGAAAAGCGCAAAACCAAGACAGCGTCGGGGGCGTTCCCGGTCACGGCGCGCAGGGCGGGTCTGCCACCAGCGCGTTTTGGCTCGGACCGCCCTGCAAAACCGCGATGAGCGTCCCGGCGATTGCGTCCGCGCCGGCCTCGGAGGGGTGCCCGAGGTCTTCGTGGCCCCAGCAGCTCCGCTCCGTGAGCGCGTGGCCGGCGAAGATGACACCCTGCGGTCCGAGTGTCTGCTGCCACTCCACGCCAGGGCCCCCACCTTCATACCGCACGGGAAACAGCAGGAAGAAGACGGGCAGTCCGTGGTCACGCGCGTCCCGGGCGATGGTGAGGATGTCGGCGACGTCAGGGCTGAGCTGCGGGTTGGGCTGGGCGTACTTTGGGGTGCGCAGCGGCACCAACAAGAGCCTCATCCATAGGTAGGTCTTGAGATGAATCGCCGCGGGTGCCGCCGGCGATTGGTAGAAAAGAGCCCGCTCGGCCGCGGCATCCAGCTGCCGGTTCGCGTTGTGTGGCATCCCGAGGATGAGCCCTTCGACGTTCAGTTTGCTGCCCCACTCGTTCCAGCGGCGCAGCATGTCGTAGGCGCTGGACCCGAAAACACCGGCGTTGACGATGTCGAATTCGGGTGCGCGCGCCTCGACCTGGTCGGCGATGGTGCGACCCTGGGTGACGGAGAAACCGAAGATCCGACTGTCGCCCAGCGCAAGGAAGCGGCGCTTCCCGGCAGGAGGCTCGTCTGGCGTCTCCTCGGTCTCGCGGAAGCCGCGCGCGTTGTAGTGCGCGGTCCAGGTGTAGGGGCCGTCGTTGTTGGTCAGGTCGCTAGACGGCTGCGGCACGAAGATGCCGTTGTCCATGCGCACCATCGATTCACGACGCTCGTATCGATAGAGCAGGCCTTCTTCGCCGTACCACAACCACAGCACGGCCTCGAGCGCGCCAAAGGCCAGCGTGGCGGTGAGCGCGGCGAAACCGAGACGTCGGGCGAAGCGTCGGAGCACGCGTTGCTTCTATCATGTAGACGGGGGAAGACGCTCGCCGCGTCCTCCCCCACAGGCGCCTACCCTCCGGCCTCCAAGCTCCGCTTTCCCGCCCGCGGCGGAGGGGGGCGCCGCCGCGGAGGCAGCGTAGCCACCTCGAAAAGCAGTTTTCCGAGGGGTAGTCACGTCGAAAGGCAGTTTTGGGCGTGATCGCGCCGCGGCGAGTCAGAAATTATCGGCGTTTGTTCGTCGGGCCCCGGCCGGCACAGCCGCAATTGTGCTTTTCGAGGCGACTACGCGTCGCCGCCGCCGCTCGCGGCATGGGGGACCAGTCGCTTCGGGCGCCGGCGAGGATAGCGCTGCCGGATGCGCGTATTCGTTGCGGGCGCCACCGGCGCGACAGGCAAGGTGTTCGTCCCGTTGGCCACGGCGGCAAGGCTCGACCTGCGGCTCCACGTCCGCCCGAAGAGCGCGGCGAAGACGGCCGTCGCTGCCGACCCACGCGCCCGGATCTTCGATCTGGCCGATGTCGCCGCGCTTGCGGAGGCGTTGGCCGGCGTCGATGCGGTGTTGTCGCTGGTGGGGACGATGCAGCGACGCTTCGCCAGCGGGGACACCTACGAGTCCAGCGACATCCTCAGCACCCGCCAGCTCGTCGCCGGCGCGGTGGCGGCCGGGGTGCCGACGTTCGTGCTGCTGAGCTCGTACGGCGCGGGTGGCGGGGGCGCGTACCTGCGGATGAAGGGCGAGTGCGAGGCGATCGTCCAGGCGAGCGGGCTGAGTTGGGCGATCGCGCGGCCGTCGGCGCTGGTCAGTCCCGCCGGCGTCGAGGGCACCGACGGGGGGAGGACCGTCCCGTGGGGCGTCGAAGCGCTCGGCGCGGCGTTGCGCTCGATCCCGGGGCTGCGAGGGGTGGCGGACGACGTGCGCCCGATGCCGCTGGAGGTCCTGTCGCGGGCGATGGTGGCGATGCTCGGGGAGGCGGGAGATCGGGTGGTGGCGGGCCGGGGATTGTGGGAGCTGGGGGGCGCTTGATTCAGGTGCTACCGGCGTTGGTCGTGTGGCCCCTGCGCGGCCGGCGGGAAGCGGTTGGCGCCGATGCGCGATCCGGCGGATGTCGGCGCGATCGCGGAGGTTTCCGCGCGCTGTGCAGTGGCGCCGTAGGCCGCGGCGTCCGACGCGGCAGGGAGCGAGCGAAGGGCCCCGGAACCGCAGGTCCGGGGCCCGCAGCGAGAGCCCGGCGACGCGCAGCGGCGGCCGCCCCAAACGCCCCCCCTCAGAGAAACTGCCACACCGGTACGATCAATACCCCCGCCGCGGCCGGGGGTCGGATCTCGACGCCGAAGAGCATCCTCGCGTCGAACTCGCCCGCTGGTGTGTAGCGGCCGCCGAGGTCCATCGTCGCCGCGAACCCCCACTCTCCGTGCGAGATGCCGATCCACCCCCCCGAGATGTCCATGGACCCGCCGGTTTCGGACTCGCTCCAGCCCCCCACGCGGAACGCCACCCCGAGGAGCAGGTCGCCGCCGAGCCGAGCGCGGGAATTGGTCACGACGTCGAGGGTGACGCGCGGCTCAATCGCGGTGAAGGTCTTGCCGTGGTTGGTGTAGGCGGTGCGCATCGCGACGCGCGCGTAGCCGCCGAAGAGGGTGTGCTCGCCGTCCCCGCGCGTATCGATGGTCGCGACAAAGCCGGCGGTGGGGTCGATGCGACGGTCCTGGAGCTCGTCGATGAACGCGAGCGGGGCGATGCCAGCGCGCAGATCGATGGAGGTAGGCCAGTCCAGCTCGTCGTCGAGCCCGGAGGTGGGCCGGGGGTCGATCGCCGCGCACAGGTCGAGCGGCGGTGCGATGTAGGGCAGCGGGACACAGGCGAGGGCGAGGAGGAGCACGGTCACTCCACGGTCACTTCTGTGGTCGCGACGCCGTCAGTGTCGCCGGTGTCGGGAACGAAGCCGGTGTCGAGCAGGATGGGTGGGAGACAAGCCGACAGCAGGAGCGCGAGCATGGTCCCAGCGTCACCGATCCGTGCGCTGGGCGCTACCGCTGCGCGGCAGAAAGCGCGACGGCGAGGGCGAGGGCGACTATCCCCCTCCAGACGCGCGCTTCGGGGGAGTATCCCCCTCCAGAAGCGCGTTCTCGCCGCGGCAGCGCCGCAGCATGGTGCCGCCCTTGCATAAGGAAGGTTCGTTCGTGGCGGCGTCGGGCGTGGGCCGCCATGGGGACGTCAGACGCGTGTTTTGGGCACCATACTCCTGGAGGACGCGCTTTTTCCGGGGGATAGTCGGCAGCGGCCTCACACCCGCTCCAGTGTCACGAGGCTCCCGTTGCTGCGCGGCACGCCCGCTCCGGGGTCGAGGTCGCTGCCGATGAGGACGTTCGCGTTGTGATCGGCGCTGCCGTACGCCAGGACCACGGTGCCACGGGCGAGGGTGTCGTCGGCGACGGCATCGAGCTCCAGCGTGCCCGCGGGCCCCACGACCCGCACCCGCGGACCCGGGAGGTCGTCGGGGTGGGCGCGCACCGTGCGCGCGGGGGCGCCGAGCCAGGAGTTCATGGTGGTGGGCGGCCGGACCGACGTGATCAGGCGGAGGCCCGCAGGCGGAGGCGAGAGCGCGGCCAACTCCGCGATTCGGGCGGGATCGTCCAGCCGCGGTCGAGGTCCGGGCCCCGGACTTCCGGGAGCCGCCGGCCGCCCCGTGAGCCCCCGCGGCGCTGCCAAAAGCCGAGCCCACGAAAACGGCGCCGTGGTGGCCACCGCCAGCCGCGCGAGCGTCATCGCGCTGGGCCATGGCCACCCCCCGGCCCGCCGCGCGAGGGCACCGAGGATCGCCTCGTCGGGGCGCGCCTCGCCTCGCGGGGGAACCACCGCGGCAAGGTGCTGGAGGTGCGGCACCGGCTTGAGCGCGGCGAAGGGGATGTCGACCTCCTCGCGCTCCAGCCAGGTCGCGGCGGGCAAGAGCGCGTGGGCGAGGCGGCCGGTGTCGTTCTCCATCTGGTCGATGCAGACGAGTAGATCGAGGGACCCCAGCGCTTGGCGGAGCCGTTTGGTGTCGGGGAACGACACCAGCGGGTTGCCCGCCACCACTACCAGCGAGCGGACCTCGCCAGCCTCAATCGCGCCCGCCAGTTCGCCACACGGGAGGGCGCCGAGGACCTCCGGCGGCCGCCCTGCCCGCGCCTTGAGGGCGGAGAATGGCGCGAGCCGCGCCACGGGGACCGCCCCCGGCTGCCAGCGCCAGCCGCCAGGCCATGAGGCCGCCGCCTGCAGCGCCAGCGTGAGCCATGCGCCGAGCGTCGGATGCGGCCCCAGCAGCACGCCGAGGCCGCTCCAGACCAGGGGCTGCCGCGCCGATCGCAACCGCGCCGCCAGCCGCTCGACGCTTCCGGCTGGCAACGCACACGTC
The DNA here is from genome assembly GCA_947490345.1 of Deltaproteobacteria bacterium. Taxonomy (GTDB): domain Bacteria; phylum Myxococcota_A; class UBA796; order UBA796; family SXON01; genus SXON01. The sequence goes on along the minus strand of CANLGL010000053.1, from coordinate 11,546 downwards.
GCTTCCACGAAGGCCGGCGTGAAGCGCTCCACGGGCAGCGGCGAGCCCAGCGCGCGCAGCAGTCCCGCCAACAGAAAGGCGTCGGTGCCCACCCGTGGCGCCAGGTGCCAGCCCGCCGCCTTCGCCGTCATCGACGCCCGCGGGTCCACCACCACCAGTCGTTCCCGCGCCTTGAGCAGGCTGTGCACGGCGCCGGGGTTCGACTGCATCTGGCTGGCTTGCGACGAAAGGGGGTCGGTGCCGAAGAGCACGATGAGGTCGCTGCCGTCATAGTCGGCGACGAACGTGTGGAGCGGGTTGCCGAAGGCACCCTCCGCGACCACGATCTGCGCCGCGTTGTCGAGCGAAAGCGCGGTGTAGAGCGGCGCCGACAGCGCCCGCCGGAGCCGCTCGACGCCCACAAGCGCCCCGAGCGACTGTGAGCCGGGATTGCCGAGGTAGATCGCGGGTCGAACCAGACCTGCGCTCACTCGGTCTAGCGCGACGTCCCACGACACCTCTTGGCCCCGCCAGCGTGGCCGCAAGAGGCGATCAGGCGCGTTCTGCACCCCGACGAAGCGCGGGCCCTTGGGGCAGACGTAGCCCTTCGACAGCGGATGCTCCGGGTCGGGCGACAACCGCGTCACGACGCCGTCTTCCACGTCGGCGAGCAGGCCACAGTGGGCCTCGCAGATGCGACAGACCGTGGGATGCATGGGACACGCCTATCGCCCCTTGGTCGCCGATCGGCTAGCAGGGCGCCAACCCGAGCCCCCCATGGCCATCGATCAGCTCGTCCAGGACCACTTCACCGCGCGGGCGGCGAAGTACAATCGCTCCAGTCACTGGGTCGACGATCCCGCGCTGGGCGCGTTCACCGTGGAGACGCTGGCGCCCAAGCCCTCCGATGTGCTCTTGGACATCGCGTGTGGCACCGGCATGGTCAGCAAGCACTTCAAGGGCAAGGTCGCCCGCATCGTCGGCATCGACATCACCCGGGCGATGGCTGACCAGGCTTCGGCCTACATCGACGAGTTCGTCGAGGGTCCCGCCGAGGCGCTGCCCTTTCCGGACGCTAGCGTCGACCTGGTCGTGTGCCGGCAGGGGACGCAGTTCATGCGCGATGCCGAGGCGGTCCGCGAGATGGTGCGGGTGCTGCGGCCGGGCGGGCGCGTCTGCCTCGTGCACCTCTGTGCGTACGGCGAGGCCGACAAGAAGGAGTACTTCGAGATCCTGCGGCTGCGGAACGAAGCGCGGCGCAACTTTTACCGCCGGGGCGATCTCACCGCGCTTTTGGAGGGGGCGGGCGCAGTGGACGTGGTCGTCCGCGACTGGGTGAGCGTCGAGGATGTCGACGTCTGGTCGGACACGGGCGCCATCACGGAAACGGCGCGGGAGGGCATCCGCGCGGTGTACCGCACCGCCTCGCCCATGTTCGCGAAGCTCCACGCGGTGCAGGTTGGCGACCGGATCGTAGACCACATGCTCTTCGGCGTGGCGGTTGGGCGCAAGCCTATGGCGCGATGATCGGGCGAACGCGCTCTTCGGTGTAGCCGGGCGGCACCGTGAGCCCCGGCTGGTAGGTGCAGCCGTTTTCGACCAGCGTCCCGTCGGCCGCGGCTTCGAACAGGACGGGGTGCGGACCGCCGGCCGCAGCCGGCACGCCGCCGATCTCCTGGACGCGTAACTTCAGGCCTTGCACCGCCCACAAGCCCGAGAAGCCGGTGAGCCCCGACCAGCCGCACTCTTGGCCCGGCGGGCACGGGTCGACCATGTCCACCGCCGCATAGTGTTGGTCGGAGTTGAACTTGATGTTGCGGGCGTAGGTCCGCCCCCCGCAGGGCAGGCTGGTCCACTCGCCGACGAAGGCGACGCCTTGCACCTCGCCAAGGAGGGTCGGGACCGTCTGGTCCGTGGGCACCGCGCCCGGCGCGGCGGCTACCGGTGGCGGTGGTTCGGGCGGGGTCTGGGAGCAGGCCCAGAGCGTGAAGAGCACCACGCTTATTCCTCGCCGCCGACGTCGAACTCCACCCAAGCGGCGTCGCTGATGGTCATCGTGAAGTCGCCGGTGCTGGTGGCGGTGGCGCCGGTGCCCTCGTCGAGGTGGAAGAGCATCAAGGTGTCGTCGTCCCCTTCGTACGCGGCGGTGGGCACCTCGAAGGCATCGGTGTAGCGCACGATGCTGGAGAGGCGCAGCTCGTCGAGCACGCCGTAGAAGGCCTCGGTGTTCTCCTTGGCGCAGCCGAACTGCACCTGCTCGGTCGGCGAGTCGCTGACGAACGCGGGGTCACCGCTGGCGCCGACCAGATCCCCATCGATGAACAGCTTCGCGCTGCCCACTGCGCCATCGTAGGTCCCGGCGACGTGATGGAGCTGACCGTCCATCAGCGAAAACGGGCTGCTGGCCCCGACCGCTTCTTCGCCGATGATGAACACGACCTGCTCGTCGGCGTTCTCCGACAGGTTGAACACGTTTTTCCACAACGCCAGCGGACGCATGACCCCGGCGAAGGCCTCCGGGTCCGAGCGCAACCACACCTCGACCGTGAACGAGGACGGTGGCGCCTCGCTGACAGCGATGATTCCACAGTCCGGAGAGCCGTCGAAGGCCAGGGCGTGGGGGCCCTCGGTCACCGTAGTACAGGCCTGGAAGAGCGCGAGCAGCAGCATGCCCAAGAGGATATCCACGGCGGCGCGGGGTTGCATCGTGCGCACGGGGTTGGAACGACTCTTCGACAAGCTTGACAGCCTCAAAGGGCAGCGCGTGGGCGTCGCCTGCAACCACACGGCGGTCGACAAGAACCTCGACCACCTGCTCGATCGACTGCGGGTGGCGGGTATACCGGTCCGCCGCATTTTTGCTCCCGAGCACGGCTTGCACGCGACGGCGCAAGACATGATCTCGGTGGAGGGTGAAGACGCCCAGGCCGCCGCGGTGGTGTCTCTTTACGGAAAAACGGTCGACACGCTGCGCCCAGCGCCGGAATTGCTCGCTGATCTCGACGTGGTCCTCTTCGACATTCAGGACATTGGCAGCCGCTATTACACCTACCAGGCGACGCTGGGCTACATGATGGAGGTCGCCGCGCAGACCGGCACCCGCATCGTGGTGCTCGACCGTCCGAACCCCATCGACGGGGTCACGGTCGAGGGGAACGTCGTCGAGCCGGGTTTTGAGAGTTTTGTGGGCGCCTACCCCCTGGCCGTGCGTCATGGCATGACGATGGGAGAGCTGGCGCTCTACTTCCGCGACGTGGTCGGCATCGCCGCGAAGCTCGAGGTCATTTCCTGTGAAGGCTGGGATCGTGCCCAATGGTTCGACCAGACCGACCTGCCGTGGGTCTTCCCGTCGCCGAACATGCCCATGGTCGAGACCGCCGCGATCTACCCGGGCATGTGCCTGATCGAAGGCACCAACCTGTCCGAAGGGCGCGGCACCACCCGCCCTTTCCATCTGGTCGGCGCTCCCTGGCTGGACGCGACGGAGCTCCAGCGGCTGTGCCGGCTCGGCGCCCAGGACGCCGGGCTGGAGGGCATCGCCTTCCGGGCGGCCACCTTCGAGCCCCGCTTCCAGAAGTTCGCCGGCCAGCCCTGCAACGGCGTCGAAATCGTCGTCACTGACCGAAACGCGCAGCACGCGCTTCTGCTCGGCTTGGTGGTGATCGAAGCGGCGCTCCGTGCCAACGCGGCCCAGTTTCGCTGGCGCACCGAGACCTACGAGTTCGTCGACGATCCCATCGCGATCGATCTGCTGCTCGGCTCCCGCGAAGGCCGCTTGGCGCTGGAATCGAAGATGTCGATGCGCGAGCTGGTCGACCACTGGGCGTCGACGCGAACGGACTGGGACAAGGCGCGGCGGGGGTGTTTGTTGTATTGATGAAAACGGCGCTGCTCGTTGCCCTCGGGGGGGCCGTCGGAACGCTCGGCCGGTACGCCGCTGGGCTCGTCGTTGCCGCGGTGGGCGGTCCCATCTGGGCTGGGACGCTGGCCGTGAATCTGCTTGGCGCCTTTGCGATGGGCATGGTCGCCGGGAGCGGAACCGCCGGGAGCGCGCGCGTTTTTCTGGCGACGGGCGTGCTCGGCGGCTTCACGACGTTCAGCGCACTGACCCTGGACACGTCCGTGCTGGGGGCCGAGAGCGGGGCCGGCCGGGCGGTGCTCTACGCGGGGGGGACCGTCGTGCTTGGGATGGCGGCGTTCATGCTCGGACGACTCGCGGTGCGCGGCGGACCCTGAGGCTCCAGGCTACGATGGGGTGATGCTCCTCCTCACGCTCGGCCTCGCCTGCCTGACCGGCGACGACCCCAAGGACAGCGATGCTTCCGGCGATGACACCGGCTCCGGCGGGGCCGACACCGACTGGGTCTTCGACACGGCCTGCGTGCTGGAGGTCATGCGCGTGCAGACCGTCTGCGAGTGCGGCAGCGTCACCGTCGATTGGTCCAAGATGACCATGGACGGGTACGGCGAGCCCTTCGATCCGGAGCACGACGTGGCCCTGGTGCACTCCTACATCATCGACCAGCCCGAGTCGGGCGTCGCGAACCTGTTGTGCCAGGGCGCCCCCATCGCCAACGATGTCATCGACCCCGCGGGGGGCGTGGTGCTGCCCAACGACGGGGTGACCAGCGCCGAGATGGACCTCGACGGCGACTGGACCTACCAGACCGGCGTCATCGCGATGTACGACTCCGAATCGAACGACTCCAAGGAGCGCGCGGCGATCGTGTTCGTGTTCGACGAGGCAGCCACCAGCGACAAGCTCATCTTCGAGGGCCGCGGGGACGTTTGGGGAGCGCCGTAGGGGGCTAGTCACCCCCCCTTCGGCACCAAAACCAGCGGGACCAACAAGCTGCCCGGCGGGGCGGTCAGCGTGAATGCGGCGTCGGTCGGGGTGGCGGGCGCCCATTTGCCGAAGCTGACGTCGGCGGAGGCTTCGAGCGTCGGGAGCACGACGTTGAGTGCGCGCGGCCACTCCCCCGGAACCCATGCTCCCGAAAATAGCACCACGCCTTCTTCGTCGGTGGCCCGTGCATCCACCAGATGCGCCGTCCGGCCGTCGATTCCAAGGGAAAAGTTGGCCCCGTCAGCGCGCGCCCAGCGGGCGGTCGCGACCGGACCGGCGGCGGTCAGCTCCGGTGCCATCGGCAGCGCGGGCACCCGCCCCATCAACAGCGAGGTCGCGACGGCGGCGCCGTGCACTTCCTGGCCCGCACCGAGCAGCCTGGCCAGGGTACCGTCGGCGTCATCCGCCTGGTAGAAGCTGTTCTTCGGGGCGACCCATGCCCGCACATCCTTGCCGTCGCAAGTGACCACGAGCTGAACCGGACCGATGGGTCCACGCAGCTCCACGCGAAAGCGGTCGGGCGGCGAAACCACCAGCGTCCCGTTGAGCGCCAATCGTTGCCCCGGAGCGGCAATCGCCGCGTCAAAGTGGGCGTACATCGAGGGTGGTTGCGGCTCGGCCAGCGCGCGCGCGTAGAGGGCCGCCGGGTCGGCAACGTCGAGACGCGGCGCCTCCACCGGTTTGCAAGCACACAGAAAAAGCAGGGCGGCGGCTGCCCCCGGCCAGGCCGGGGGCACCGGGTGCTGCGCCCCCTGCCGCGTGGCCGCCGTCGCGCTGGTCTTCGTCATGGGGGCCACCCGCCGATCGCGACACAGCGCGCCTGCAATTGCGCGTCGTCTGGCCAACGATCGAGCAGGCGTGGGCAAAGCTCCGGGACCAGCGCGCGGCTCCGCGGAAAGCCGGCCCACCGTAATACCGACAGCTCATCGCTTTCGCTGCTCATCGCCCCTTGAAGCGTCGCGCGCGCTTCGGCGACCACCGCCCCGGGCCAGGCGGGCGCGAGCCGATCGAGGATGCGGCGCCCCGCCTGTTGCCGCCCGGCCCGCGCGCAGCCGGCGGCCGCCACCCGCGGCGACAAGGACTCGCCCAACACCGCCGCGGCCTCGGCGTCCTCGCAGCGCGCGCCTTGGGCTCCCTGCTGGGTAGAGGCCGCCCAGGTCGCACGAAGCGCATGGCCCTCGGGGCCCAGCTCCGCCAGCGCCAACCAACGCGCCGACACCTCCTGCTCGCGCCCGTCCAGCGGGAACCGGTCCCAACGCTCCAGGGCGGCCAGCCACGTTGCGTAGTTGACGCCGCCGCCGCCGCGGCGCTCTGCCTCCGCGAACGCGGCATCGGCAGGCACGTGGTGCCCCAGGCGGGAGCGCGCAGCGCCCAGCGCCGTCCACACGCGGTGGTCGGCCTCGGGGTTGGTGGCGGCCTCCTCCAGCCAGCGGAGGCGGGCTTCGTTGCCGAGCGGTTCGTCCGGCTGGAGCGACGCGAGCAGCGCGCGGGGAGCGGCCGCGTCGGCATCGTGAAGGAGCACGGTAGACGCCGCGCGCGAGGCGGTGGCGGTGTCCCCGTGGGCCTGGGCCCACACGGCGTGTAGGTAGGCGGCGCGGGCGCGGGCCAGTGGCGGGTCCGCGGCGAAGGAGAGGGCGAGCAGGGCGATCACGCCAGGCCCTTGTCCCAGAGGATCACCGCCGCCCGACGGGGTGGCCAGTGGCCGGCGGCAAGGGCCAGACCGACGGCGGCGAGGCAGAAGAGGCCCGCCGCGACGCTCCATCCTTTGAGCGCCAGGAAGGCGCCCACGACGAACAGGCCCATCACGCCCATGACCAGCGCCATGGCCATGACCATGAAGAACACCGCCGCCGGACTCGACGCAGCGCGTGCGGTGTTTTCGGCGTTGAAGTCAGGCCAGATCGCGCCCATCGCGATGGCGAGGCCCGAGATCCCCCACGCCAGGACCACCACCAGGATGCCTTCGCCCACGAGCATTGCGGGGCGGGCGTCGAGGAGGATGCCGCCCCCTACCGACACCACCTCACCGACGAGGATCATCGGGACGATGCCGAACGCCGACTTGGCCCGCAACACGACCAACGGGTCGACGGGAGCGCCGCGCAGCACCCACCAGCTCTTCCCTTCGCGGGAGATCGCGGTGAACTGGAAACGGCCGGCGATCGCCGCCATCACGAACCCGCCCATGCCGAGGTTCAAGAAGGTCAGGATGTCACGCAAGAGCTGGCCGGCCTGCCCGCGGATGGCGTTGAGCGGGAGCGCCTGCACGCTGACCAGGTAGACCGCGCACAGCCCAACGAGCAGGAAGACCTGCGACCACTGCGAAGGATCCCTCGCGAGCACGCGCAGCTCCTTCGCCGCGATCGGTCGCCAAGCCTTCGGGAGCACGCTGGCCAGGGTGTCGAAGAGGGCCGTTCCGTGAAAACGTGCGGCGCGCGCCTCTTGGGACAAACTCCATCCGCCGTCGAAGCCGCGCTGGGTGGCCCACCGGGCGACGGCGAGACCCGCACCCGCCCCGGCGATCAACAGGGCCAGCTCCAGCATGGGAATCGGCGAGTTCAAAAGCGCGCTGCCCATCACCTCGCTCGCCCAGCGCGAGGGGAACAGGCGCGGCGCGGGCACGTTGACGGTGGCCATGTACGCGGCGAGGTCCTGGAAGCGCTCGGCGTCCGCCAGTTGCTCCGGGCGCAGCGCGCGGATGAAGACGAACGCAGCCGCGAGCATGCCCAGCGCGGCCAGGACCAGCAGATCGCGCGTCCGATGGGCGGGAAACACATTGACCAGGAGCGTGGCGTTGATCGCCCCGAAACATGTGGCGATCACCATCAGGGCGGGGACGGCCACCGCAATCGTCGCGTAGTAGGTCCATCCGGCGTTGGCGACAAACCCGGCCGCGCAGAAAACCGGCAGGCCGAAGAGCACCATCATCCAGCTGGCTTGGACGAGCGAGTCCAAAAAGCGGGCGTAGTGGAAGGTGGTCCGCGACACCGGGAGGGCCAGGATCAGCTCCAGATCGGCGCTGAGGTAGAAGACCGACATCGCGGTGATCACGTTGGAGAACGCGAGCATCGAAAAGACGGCGGCCAGCAGGATGTCGAGGAACTTCCTCGCCAACACCGGCCCCAGGCCGCTGATCAGCCAGAACTCCTGGATCATCCACGTCATCAGCGCGAAGAGCCCGACCCAGAAGAGCGCGGCCATGATGCCGAAGGCGATGTACAACCAGCGCTGCTCTCCGCGCTGAATCGCGTTGGCCAGCGACAGGCGCCGCGGGCTCAACAGGAGCGCGACGCCGCGAAGGGACAGCTCGTTGGGCACTACTTGCTCGGGTCCGCCGTTGGTCCGGTCCACGCGCCGCCGTCTTCGTCGCGGGCATGGGCGATGGTGCTGCGGGCGTAGGCGCGCAAGAGCGCGTTGCGCTGCGCGCCTCCCAGCAAGGCGCGGAGGTCTTCGTAGAGCTGTGGGTCCTTCACTAGCAGGCCGATGCTGCCCTCGCCCTCGTTGACCGAGGCCACCGTCTGGTCCAGCCCAGCCATGAAGCTGGTGGCGTGGTCGATCAACTCCGCGTTCTTCTCTTCGTAGAGCAGGCTGTGGATCGCGGACGGCTTCGTCTTGATGTCGGCCACCAGGCTCGTGGCCTCGTCGGTGAACACCCCAAGCTTCGTCGCCAGCGCCTCGCCGCCACTGCCGTAGATCAGCTCGTGGGCCAGCCCGTCGCCGTTCTTGATCTCGTGCGTCATCGCTGCGACGTCGCCCGTGACGAGCTCAGCGTTGGCGAGGACCTCTTTGACCTTGCGGCCGGCGCCCTCGTCGTAGAACAGGACGTGAAGCACGCCCTTGCCGTCGCGAGCGGACTGGAGCATGTCCTCGATGTGGGCGAGGCTGTCGCCAATCTTGGCGGTCTTGGCCTCCTCCTCCGACCCCAACATCAGGTCGAATTTGTGCGAGACGCTGGCGGCGTTGCCGACGATCTCGGTGGCTTTGTCGGCGTAGGACAGGAAGTCCAGCGCCTCGGCGGATTGGATCTCGGCGTTGTCTGCGAGGGGGTTGGCGGAGTCGCTGCCGACGCTGACGGTGATGATGTTGTCGCCGAGCACGCCGACGTTGCTGATGCCGGCGACGGAGTCCGCACGGATGCGCTCCTGGTATTCCTCGCGCACCAGGAGCGCGACGTGGACGTTCTTACCGTCGGACCGGTTCGGCGCCAGTTCCACAACTTTGACCTCGCCGATGTCGATCCCGGCCAGCCGCACGACCGCGCCCGGCTTCAGTCCCTTGACGTCGACGTACTGGGCGTGGAGGGTGTACCGCGGGGCGAAGGCCTCGGTGCCGCCGCCGAGTACGAAGGCCGCGACCGCGATGGCGAGGAAGAAGGCCAAGACGAAGGCGCCGACCTTGATCTCCTGCAGGATGTTGCGTTCCATGGTCGCTCCTTAGCGCGTGGCTCAAGGTACGGGAAGATCGTGCCGGGCGCCGGCGCCGTCGAAGAAGCAGAACACGATGTGACCGCCGCCGACGTAGAACGCCTCGGGATCCACCGGGTACGTCCACGCGAGGCGCTGCAGCAGGCGTGCGGCCCGCTTCAGCCGCTTGTCGACCAGCTTTTCGTCGTACTCAGAAAGCGAGACCGGCCGGCCGGCCTCGACGTCCCAGGTGCTGCAGCTGGCCGCTTCGGTGTCGCTCACGCCGAGCACCGAGACAAAACGCCCGTCCTGGCCGAGGATGTCGAGGGTGGACCAATGGTCCGATGGCGTCGTGCACCAGTCGGCGGCGTCAGGCGGCTCGCTTCCGATCACGCGGGTAGCGCCTACCCAGAGTGCTTCCTCCTCCCAACGACACTCGGCGCCTTCGTCATCGGCGGCCTCGACCCGGGCGTGCGCCTCCACGTGTACGGCGCCGGCCAGCGGCGGGTGCGCCGGCGTGTGGATGCAACTGGTCAGAAGGAGGGTCACCCGGCCTCCGCGTGCTCAATGATCTCGTCTACCATCCGCAGGCTCATGCCCCACAACAGGGTGCCGTCGAGCTGGACGCAGGGAAGATCGTAGGCGGTTCCCTGCCAGGTGTACGGGAAGGTGCCGCGCGCCTCGCGGGCCAAGAAGCGACGGAAGTCAAAGCGCACGACCCCGGCGACCTCTTCGTTGGGGAAAAGCGGTGGCCAGTGGTCGAGTCGGAAAACCCACGGCAGCACGTGGATCTGGCGGTTCGGGGTGTTCCGCGGCGACAAGAGCGGGCTGAGCGCGCCCAGGCAGCGCGCGGAGGACAAATCAAGACCAAGCTCCTCCAGCGTTTCCCGCAGGACCGTCGCGAAAAGCGACTCGTCCTCGGGGTCTTCGCGCCCCCCAGGAAAGGCCATGTGGCCGCTCCATAAGTCGCCGGCGCGCTCGGCTCGGTGGATGAACAACAGCTCGTCGTCGGGGCCGAAGATGACCGCCACGGCGGCGCGGCGAGCGTCAGCCTCCATCGCTGGGGCGTGCTGGGGCAGCTTCAGTCGGTCCGTCACGCTCACGGCGGTCGGTTAACCGCCGGCCCGGAGACGCCGATGAGCGAGGGCCTGGACATCGACCTGCGACAGCCCGTCGGTGATGATGACCCGGGCAATCCGGTGCTCAACATCATCAAGGGCTGGGGCCCGCCGCTGCTAGCGGTGCTGGTGATCCGCTCGATCATCGTCGAGCCCTTCCAGATTCCCTCCGGCTCGATGGTCCCGACCCTGGCGATTGGTGACTTCATCGTCGTGAGCAAGTTCGCGTACGGCTTACGCGTGCCCTTCACCGACATCGAGATCCTCGAGCTTTCAGAGCCGGCCCGCGGTGACGTCGACGTGTTCATCTACCCCCCCGAGGTCAGCGACGACCCGTGGTGCCGCCTCAAGCGCATCCCCAAAGACTGGACGCTCGACATGATTCCCGGCCTTCCCGGCCCGATGCGCCCGTGCACCATCGACTACGTCAAGCGGCTGGTGGGCCTGCCGGGCGACACCATCGAGGTCAAGGACGAGATCGTCTACGTCAACGGCGAGGCGCAGAACCGCGCCACCATCGGCGAGTACGAATACGTCAATGTGCCAGGATGTTCGGCCCAGACCATGAAGGAGTACACCGAGACGCTCGGCACGGTCGAACACACGACCTTGCAGACGACGATGTTCGGCATGGGCTCCCACGACATGGCGCCTACCACCGTTCCGGAGGGGCAGTACTTCTTCATGGGAGACAACCGCGACAACAGTGCCGACAGTCGCTTCTGGGGTTTTGTCCCACGCAACTACATCCGTGGTCGCGCCGAGTTCGTGTGGTTGAGCTTCGATCCGTGCAAGAAGGGCGGGCTCCCGGGCCTTGGGGCGCCGCGATTCGAGCGGTTGGGGAAGGGGATCGACTAGTACCCAGTTTCAGGGGTTCTGACTGGCTGCGGTCGGCGTCCGGACGGCCGCGGGATGAGGTTGGCAGCGTCGCTTGCGGCCGTATGGTATCGATGCTACCATATGCCGATGGACACCACCCTGCTCCCCACCTCCTCCCGCGCCGACCTCTGGTACCGCAAGGTTCGCTACCACCACGGCAACCTGCGGTCCTCGGCGTTGGCGCGCGGGCGGCAGATCGTGACCCTCCACGGCCCGTGCGCGCTGAGCCTTCGGGGCCTCGCGCGGGATCTTGGCGTCACCGCGGTCTCGCTGGTCCGCCAGTTCGGAAACCTCGCCGGCATGCGCGCCGCCGTCGCCGAG
>CANLGL010000052.1 GCA_947490345.1 Deltaproteobacteria bacterium | reverse complement strand
GGCGCGGCGCGGGGACGAGACCGTGAGCATGCCGTGGAGTCCCCGCACGGCTGAACCCGGTGCATGCCACCCCTCGCCGGACACCAGGCGGTAGAGGTTGGCGTGGGTGGCGGCGAAGGCGACCCAGCGTCCGGCGGCGTGCTGGAGGGCGGCCGGTTGGCCGCTTACGACCCGCGCTTCCACCAGGAGCCGTTCGAGCGCGGACTCGGCCACGGCCGCACGCATGCCCGCCAGGTTTCCGAACAGGCGAACGAGCGAGGTGGCCGTGACGCCGAGGTCACGCGCGAGGCCACGGAGGCTGAGCGCGCAAGGCCCGAGGAGGGCGACGATTTGCCGCCCGCGGGCAAGGGCGGAGGGCGCCAGATTCCCGTGGTGGTAGCGGCGCTTGCGGGTCCAGCCGTCGGCGACGGTGGGCCGGGGATGGGGGGCGGTGTCCATAAGCCTTATGTTAGCATCGCTACCATAGGACCGCGAGGGGCCAACGGTGCCTCCGGCCGCCGCACCCGGACGTTGATGAGGCTGCCCCGCGCCGCCTGCCCCGCCCCGCGACCACGCGTTACGGCGCCCGAACATCGGGTGTGCTGTGGCTGACGACGAAAACCAGGTTCCGACCTTCGGCGGAATGACCGCCCCGCCAGCACCGCCGGCCCCGCTGGCGCATGTGGTGTCCTGCCCTGCATGCCAAAATCCCGTTTCAAGGAATGCGTTTACCTGCCCAGCCTGCGGGCACCCGCTACGCCGGCAGGCCGCATCCACGTCGCCGACCAGCCGGGCGGTGTTCATCCTGCTCGGCTTGTTCCTGGGTGGGCTGGGCGTGCACAATTTCTACGCGGGCCACAACAACAAGGGGATCGTCCAGCTCCTGGTGGGCTGGTTCGTGATGAGTTGGGTGGGGTGGTTGACCTGTGGCGCGGGCTGGGTCGTCTGGTGGATCTACCTGCTGATCGACACCCTCATCACCGACACCGACGCCAGCGGTCGGAAGATGACGTAGCGCCCCCGGCCTACTCCCCCCCCGGACTCCGCTCCTCCGCGACCCGGCAGCCCGCGCCCTTGCAGCGGCTCATCTCGTCCAGCCAACGATCCAGACTCGCGAGCAGGGTTGCACTTGCCGCCCCCGCGATGTCCTGGAGTTGATGCGGGTCGGCGACCAGGTCGTACAGGTCCCGCTCGCCGTCGTCGTAGCGGACGTAGGTGTACCGATCGGCGCGGAGACCCACGAAGGGCGGCACCCGCAGGTTCGCGTGGCGACTCCGCCCTTTGGGGTCGGCGCCATCGACGCCGTCGGGCTTCTCGAGGGTGCTCTCCTCGGCGCGCCTGGCACCCCGGCCCCGGGCCCGCTCGCCAGTGGCCGCGCCCCAATGCTCGAGGAGCACGCCACGTCGCCAGGCCGGAGTCTCGCCGCGCAGCAGCGACGCCCAGGAGCGGCCATCGTTTTGCGCCGGTGGGGTGAGCCCGGCCAGCTCGGCAAAGGTCGCCGCGAGATCGGCGTTGACGACCATCTCGCCCCGGGCCTGCCCCGCGAGCACGCCGGGACCGCGCACATAGAGCGGGACCCGAATATCCTCCTCGAAGTACGTGTCTTTTCCTTCGGGCATCCGGTGCTGCCCCAGGTGGTAGCCGTTGTCCGAGGTAAAAACCAGGAAGGTCCGGTCAAGCTCCCCAGTCCGACTCAGCGCGTCGATGACCTGATCCACGAGGTCCTGCACCCCGAGCATCGACGCAAGGCGGCGGCGCGCGGTCGTGTCCAACTTTCGGGTGGCTGGGCCGTCCAGCAGGTCGAGCGCCTGGGTCCATGCCGGCTTGTCGGAGACGTCGGCTTCGTTGACCGCGCCGCCCCTCGGCCCGATCGTGCCGGCGAAGGCCCCGGCGTGCCGCGGCGGCGGCACCGCGGGTGAGTGCGGCGCGTAGGTCGCGACGTACGCGAAGAACGGGCGGCGGGCCGCGTGGCTGGCTTCGATGAACTCCACCGCCTGCGCTGCGAGTACGTCGGTGACGTGATCCTCGGGGTCCTCGCCATGGTGCACCAGCGTGCCGTTGTCGTTGAGCTTGTAGTTGTACGACGAGCTGGCCTCGCCCCGACTCGGCACCACCCAGTCGTCCCAGCCCGGCGGGATGGCCAACGGATCGCGCTTGTTGGGATAGCCGTTGAGGTACTTGCCGAAGAGCCCAGTGCGGTAGCCGGCGTCGTGCAACCACGTTGCGATGGTCGACGATTCCAGCCCTCGGTCGCGGAACGTGCCGTAGCCGCCGTCGGGGGCGCCATTGCGGCGGATGCCGGTGTTGTGGGCGTACTGCCCCCGCAACGTCGTCGCGCGGGAGGGGCAGCACATCGACAGGCTCACAAACGCCCGATCGAAGCGGGTGCCCTGTGTTGTGAAGCGCTCCCGCAGCTCTGGAAGCTGCTCCATGTCGGCGACGGCGAGGTCGTCGGTCAGGATGAACACGATGTTCGGGGGAGCCGCGCTGGCGGTACTGGTCGTCGCGGCGAGGAGCAGGGCCGCGAGGGAGGGGAGCATCCAAGAGCCTTAGCCGGTTGCCGACGCGTCGCGGTAGATAGGAGGTGGCCATGCTCCTCCCGTTGTTGATGATGGCGTGCCTTCCAGAGCCGGCCGCTCCTGACCCCGCCGCTGAAATCACGGCGCCGAGGGCCGGCACGACGCTCTTCGGTAGCAGCGGCGTGGACCAGGAGCCTCGCATCGTCGAAGTCGATGGCGCCGGCACGCTGATTTGGGAGTGGGACGTGGGCTCGCTCTTCGGTGACGACTGGGCGACCATGCCCGAAAAGCCCGCTGTCGCCGACGCGCAGGCGGTGGCCGGCGGCACGGTCCTCTTCTCGCTCTACGGCTACGGCATCTTCGAGATCGACCGGGACGGGTCGGTGGTCTGGAGCCACCTTGATCCTCAGGCCAGCCACGACGTGGACCGGCTCCCCAACGGAAATACGCTGTACACCCGCGGCTGGGCCGCCGCCGGCCAGGACGCCGCCGTCGAGGTCGACAGCGATGGGAACGAGCTGTGGACCTGGAACGGCGTGTCGGCGTACGGCACCGACGCACGCTTCGCGGGCATTGTCGACGAGGGCGGCGGGTGGATGCACACGACCGCCGCCCAGCGCTTCGCCAACGGCGAAACCGGCCTGAACCTCCGCAACTTCAACGCGTTGGTCGTGGTGAACGAGGTCGGCGAGGTGACGAGTGAGACCACCTTCGAATCGCCGAGCGACACCACGTTCGCCCTCACCAGCGGACCCCTGCTCGGCGATCGCCCGCATGGCGCGGAGTGGGCTCCGGACGGCAGCGTCACGGTCGCGCTTCGCGAGCCGGACCGCGCGGTCACCCTGCGCGGGGACGTGGTGGAGTGGACCTGGCAGAAGGTCGGCGTCAGCGGCATCACCGACGTGGATCGCCTGCCGGACGGGACGACGTTGCTCGCCAGCCACGACCACGTCTTGGCGCTGGACGCTGAAGATACGGTCGTCTGGCAATGGGAGTCCGACCTGGGGACGGGCGCCGAGGGAACTCCCGGGGAGGGCAAGGATATCCATGCGTTTCACTCGATCAGCCCCCGTGACGGCGGCGGCGCGCCGCTCGACCACGACTGATCCGAGCAACCCTCATCGCGTGCGGTCTCAGCCGGACGCCGTCTCCCGTCGCGGCCACACCGCGATGGCCACCCCAGCGAGCGTCAGCGCGGCGCCGACCGCATCCCGCGGTCCCGGCCACTCGCCCAGCACCACCGCGGCCACCCCTGTCGCGCCGACCGGCTCCAGCAGTACGATCGCGGTGACGATGGCCGCGGGCAGCCTGCCGACGGCGTAGTTGAACCCCAGGTGGCCCAGGAGTTGGGGACCGAGCGCCAGCCCCGCGATCGCCCACCAGGACACGCTCGGGAAGCCCAAAAGCGGCGCGTCAGTCGCGACCGCAAGCAGGAACAGCCACCCCGCTGTCGCCAAGCACGACAGTGGGCCGTAGCGGCCGATGGGCACAGTGGCGCGGACCGAGCGCCCGATGGTGAAGTAGGCGGCGCCAAGCATGCCGCCCAATACGGCGAGCGCGTCCCCGGTGACACCGGGCGTCCCGTTCTGCGGCGTCCCACCCGACACCATGAAGCCCACTCCGCCCACCGCGACCGCAATCCCGCCGGCGAAGCGCAACGACGGGCGCGTCTTCAACCATGCCCACTCCAACAGCGCCGCCCAGACCGGCGTCAGGCACACCAGGAGTGTGCTCCGGAGCACGGTCGTCTCGCGCAGGGACAGAAACCACGTCCAGAAGTGCAGAGCCAGGAAGAGTCCTCCGAGCGCGGTCAGCAGCCCTTCGCGGTGGGTGACGGGCCTCGCTCCGGGAAGCAGTAACAGGCCCACCAGCAGCACCCGCCAGAACGCGAGCGTCAGCGGGTGAACATCCGGTGCCAAACGGACCAGCGTGCCGGCGGTGCTGACCGCGAGGATGGCAACGACCAGGACGGCGCCGACCTGACGGAGGGAGGGGCTGGGCACGGGCGGGGGCTAACCGCAAGGAGGGTTGGGGGCGGTCGCCCCTTCGGGTCGCCGGTGGATCAGTCACGCCACGCGCACGTGTACGCGAGGCCGATGGTCGGATGGAGCTTCACAGCTTCGGCGCCGGCCTCGGCACCGCCACTGGCGCAGGCGCAGGCGCCGGCACCTTGTCATCGTCGTTTGGGGTGACCGACTCGCGGTAGTCGAAGGACCAGCCCGCCCCCTGGATCCCCACGTGCATCAAATGTGCGGTCCCGGGGGCTCCGCCGTAGAGCACATCCCCGTCGAGCGGCAGCCCCGCAAACGCCGCGTGCGCGCGCACCTGATGACGCACGCCGGTGTGGATTTCCGCCTGCCAGAGTCCGTCGCTCAGCCGACAGAGGCGGGTCTCGGCATCGAGCCACTGTCCCCGGTGTCGTTCCCGCGCCCACCGCTGCACGACCACCCGGTCGGCGCGGCGGGCGTGATTCGCGATCGGCGCGGTGACAACGGTCTCGCGGAAGGACACCACCCCACAGCTCCGCAGCTCGTAGACCTTCCGAAGCGTCGTCCAGTCCGCGCGAAGTCGAGCCAGCGCCGCGGGGGTCTTGGCCACCACCACAAAACCGCCCGTCAGGGTGTCCAGCCGGTGGGCGATGCCGCCTTCGAACCCCCGTGGGAAGTCACTTGCTTGCTCAGGACACGCCGCGAGCAGGCGTGCCAGCACGCAGTCGCCCTCCGGATCCGCGTGCGGTGGGAAGACTGGGAGCCCGGCGGGCTTCTCGACGAAGCGCAGCTCCGCCGTCTCTCCGAGAAGCACGGTTCGGCCTAGGCCCGTGCGCGTCGACGGCGCGCCAGCGCGACCAGCGGCAGCAGCAGCCCGGGCGCGCCTGCCGCCGTCGTGTTGCACCCACAGTCGTCTGGTGGGTCCCCGATCGCCGGCGCCGTGTCGGCGCTGTCGCCGCTGTCGCCGCTGTCGCCGCTGTCGAGCGGATCGCCACTGTCGCCGGTGTCGTCGGGAACGCCCGTCTCGCCCGTGTCGTCAGGCTCACCAGTGTCGCCCGTGTCCACGGGCTCGGTCGATTCGCACAAGTCCAGATCGATGGTCACGGTGACCGCGGCGTTGAACTCAGCTCCGGCTTCCTCGGCATGGTAGGACACCACCAGCTGGTCCTCCTTCCGGTCGAACCACGGGTAGAATGCCCCTTTGGGGGCGGCCACGGCGGTGATCGCCAGCTGATCGATGAGTTTCCAGTCCGCGTCGAAGGCGGTCAGGTAGGCGTTTCCGGTCTGCGCTGCCCACATCAGGCCATCCTCGCGCATCATGTGTGCCACGATGAAGCAGTCCCCGACCTTGTCAACCTTCTGGTACCAGTAGGCAGTCTGGCCGGGGGGCGCGACGTCCACGTCCCATACACCCTCCAGCTGCAGGTTGGTGTCGTACTGGCTGACGTGAAGACCCGACCAGTGACGGTCCAGGGAGCCGACGGCCCAGAGGTGGTCGTCGTCGGCGTACAGCCCGCCCCCGGGCGCTTCTCCGGCCTCCTCCAGCACCGACCGGCCGAGGACCGTAAGGGTGTCGTCGACGTGGACGAGCACAAACGTGTCGAGGGGCATGACCGTCATGTGTCCGACCGCCTGGATCCAGGAGGCGCAGACCGCGGGGGGATCCATGTTCGTCCCGTTGGGGTCGGCCTCGGCGACGATCGCGCTGTACATCGGCGCGAAGCTCCCGTCGTAGCGGAAGGAGTAGATGGTGTCGTCCGGGTTGGTCGGGTCGGTCGTTGCCGAGGCAAAATGGAGGAACGTGCCGTCGGGGCACGCCGCGAGCCCGTGGTCCAGCAGGTTGGTGCGCTCGGTCAGGGTCGTGCGGGTTGCCCGGTCCACCTCCAACGAGTCCGACATCCACGCGTAGTTGTAGGCGCCGCCCCCGGCGTTGGTGACGTGCCAACCGCCGTCGCCAGCGAAGACCCGTACCCAGTTGCCGCCGACGTCGATTTCTGAGGGTTCGCTCATGGTCAAGAAAACGGATCCGGCGACTGCCGAGGCGATGAGGAGGAGCATGGGAGAGGATATCTCCGATCGGCGCGCGTGCACAAAGGCATGGTTCAGTTCCCGCAGCGCACCCCCAACACCTCCTCCATCCGCGAGAACCACTGCTCCGCGCCGTGGTTGGCCTGGACGCGCGCGCGCGCCGCATTCCCGAGTCGGGCGGCCAGCGTTCGATCGGCCAACACCCTTCCCACCGCCCTCGCCAGCTCGCCGACGTCTCCCGGCGGAACCAGAAGCCCGTCGACCTCGGAGGTCACGATCTCCGGCACGCCGCCGACCGCGCTAGCGACGACCGCGCGCCCGAGCATCTGCGATTCCAGCACCGCGTACGGCTGGTTCTCAGGCCACAACGAAGGGAGGACAACCACGCCGGCCGTCGCGAGCGCATCATGCACCTCGGCGCGTGGCCGGGCGCCCAACAGGCACACGTTCGCGAGGCCCACAAGCGCCGGCTTCGCGGGGCCATCGCCGTACACGTCGAAGCGCACGCTCGGCATCGCGCGTGCCAGCGCGGCAAGGACCAGGATTCCCTTCTCGATCGTGAGCCGGCCGGCGAAGATCACGTTGGCGCCCTGCTGACCGGGTGGCGCCTCGACTTCGACGAGGTTGGGCACGTGCACGCAGCGCGCGGCGGAGAGGCCGTCGGCGGTGAGGCCGTCCAAAAGCGCGGCGGAGGGCGCGATGTACACGTCGGGAGCGAGGTGCGCGCGGAGCGACCGGTGCACCGCCTTTTCTGCTGCCACCGCCAAGCTGGCAGAGGTGGAGTCGTCCTTGCAGCGGTGCACGACCGCGGCGGCGTAATGGCCACCTTGGCAGCGGAAGCACGGTTCGCCGCCGGTGTACCGCAGCCCGTTGGGGCAGACCAGCTCGTGATCGTGGAGGGTCCACGCGCTGCGGACCCCCGCCGCGCGGAGCACCGGGAAGATCGCCGGCGTGAGGTGGCGGTGCAGGTGGTGGGCGTGCGCGGCGTCGGGGCGCACATCTCGGATGAGGCGTCGCAGCGCGCTGGTCGCCTCGAGGTTCCATGTCGCGCGAACCATTGCCCGGACCCGTTCGGAGAGCGTCGCCGCGGCGCGGGGCGATCGCCACACCGGAAAGCGCTCCGCCCAGGGCGAGACGATGTTGTCGGGGTGGCGCATCGCAAAGGGGATGACCTCGACGCCGCGGGCCTCCCAGCCGGCCCACTCCGAAAAAAACAGCGTGGTATCGCCGCCGCGCGGGTGCAGGAAGCTGTTGATCAGGAGCAGCTTCACGACGGGCGCTCCTCCCGCTCGGTCAGCCCCAGCACCACGGCGAGCACGACCCAGTGAGTTTGGGAGAAGGTCTCGGTCGAAAGGAGCAGGTTGCTGTGCAGCGCAACGAAAGCCGGCCACCTCCCGTCGCCGTCTCGGTGTCGTGACCGAACGCGCCGACCCGGCGCGAACACGAATGCGCCGTACCCGCACAGGCCGATCAGCCCGTACTCGGCGCCGACCTTCTGCGCGACACCGTGCGCGTCGACGCCGTTGACCCGGTAGTGCGGAAAGGTCGACAGCTCGGTCCTCACCGAGGCGCCAGGGCTCGCGCCGACCAGGGGATGAGCGACGAAGAGGCCCGAGCTTCGCAGGTCGATGCTGTGTCGCGACCGAAGCGCGTCGATCTGGGTGATGGATCGATAGGGAAGGTAGAGCGGCAGGTAGGTAGCCCCCCACAGCCCGGCGAGGAGCAGCAGGGGAATCACGGCCCGCCGCGCCGCGAGTGGGCGGCCGCCGACGACCATGAAATACGTCGCAGCGAGCACGGCGCTGATCCAAGCGGTGCGCGAGAGACTGGCGGCCAGGGCAAGAGCAGCGAGCGCGACGACCCCGCGCTGAATGCGCACCTCGCGGGGAGGGGCGTCCCAGGCCCACAGGAGCGGCAAGGTCGGCGCCAACGCCACCGCGAGCGTCTTGTGGTTGTTGGTGAGGCCGCTGATGGCGTGGAACCACAAGGTGTCGCCCGCAAGGATCCGGCCGGCGCTCGTCGCGAGCGAGATGCACGCACACACCGTTACCGTCGCCACAAGCGCACGGCGAACGACGACGATGTGGGCCGTCCGCGCCACGAACGCCGCCAGCCCCACCCCGTACACCAGCCCCAAGAAAATCGGCTTGCGGGCGAGTTCGTGGAGGGCGGCGCCCCGATCAACGGCCAGGAGCGAACCGGCCACGCCGACGCCGAGCATCACCACATAGCCGACGAATCCGTGCGGGAGCTGACCTCGCCACAGGGTGAGGACCGCCAACGGAAAAAACGCCAGGGCAGCGAGGTCGGCGATCGGGGCATCCGCCTGCCAAGCCCCGATCGGTACGGCCCCGCCGAGCTCTATGTAGGGCCAGGCGACTAGAACCACCACCGCCGCGACCGCCAATATCGCGTCGACGGGTCCGGCCAATCGTGCGGTGTGGGTCACGCGCCGCCCCGGCGCGCGGCACGTGCGCCCCACGCGAAGAGCACGACGAAGGGGACCGCGGCCACCCACAGACGCGGGTCCAGGGGCGAGGTCGCGCCCAGATCGACCAGCGCCAGCGCGCCGGCCGCGCTCAAGAGGGCGACGATCGCGCCGTCCGTCGCGAGGCGAGGCGCTCTTTCCCCCGGTCCGCGCAAGAGACTCCAGCTCAGAACGCTGATGAGGACGGTGGTTGCGGAGGTGGACGCTGCCAGGCCAGGGAGTCCGAAGCGCGGCGCCAGGAGCGCGTTGAGGGCCGCATTCGTGCCCAAGGAAATGGCGCCGAGAACCAGGACCAAGCGGAAGCGCCCGTCGACGATGTGGGCCTTGACGAGCAGCGCGCCTACCAGGGACGCGAAGATGCCGGGCACGAACGCCCCGAGGGTGTCGGCGCACGCGCGCACGCCGCTCTCGGGGAACGCCCCATGCAGGAACAGCGTGCGGACCAGAGCCTCGCGGGCCACGACCATCCCTGCAAGCACGGGCGGCGCGAGTAGGAAAACCCAGCGCAGCGCTTGGCTCACCCCCTCTCGCTGGGCGCCCCGATCCCCTACGGCCCGCGCCGCCGCCCACGTGTTGAACGCCACCACCAGGAGGCTCGACTCCAAGAGCGTTTGCGGAATCACCCGCGCGCGGTCGGCGTACTCCAAGAGCGTGACGCTGCCCTCGGGGAGCGCGCTGGCGAAGCCCTTGTCGACGACCAGGTTCAGCGCCACCATCGCCTCGCCTGCGAGCACCGGGAGGATCGCGCCCGCCGCGATGCCCAGGTCTGCCGGCCAGCCCGGTCGTCTCAGCTGCACGCCCGTCCGCGCCAGGACCCAAGCCAACCACGCCAACTCGGCCGCCGCACCGGCGCACATCCCCGCGGGGAGCGCGTCCACGCCGTACTCGAAGCAGAGCGCCACCGTGCCCAGCATGGCCGTGGCCCGCGCGATGGGGGCCATCGCGGCGAGGCGGAAGGCGCCCATCACCTCGCACGCCGCGCGAATCACCGCGATCGCCGCCACGCCGGCGACAAAGGGAAGGAGCATCCAGGTGTGGCGCGCCGCAATGGCCTGGGTGTTCGCGTCGAAGCGTGTCAAAAGCGGCACGACCAGCGGGACCGCCAAGGCGAACGTCGCCCCGGTCGTGGTCGCGACGAGCGCCGCGGCGGCGGCCGCCCCACTGACCACGTGGGCGAGGCGCTCAGGGGCGTCGACGCGGAGGCGAGCCAGCGGGGGGACAGCCACGGTCCCCATCGCGTTGCTGGCGAGCACGAGGAGGAAACTCGGGACGCTCAGCGCGAAGAAGAAGGCGTCGGTCTCGGGGCGCACGCCGAACCACGAGGCGATCACCAGCGGGACGACAAAGCCCGCGCCGCGCGCCACCAGCGCCAGCGGTACGAGCCAGAGTGCGGTGCGCCCGACCGACATCGCCGCGGGGTTATCCCAGCATCGGGGGAGCGCGCGGGCTACCCTCGCCGGATGCTGTTTTGGGTGAGCGTGTCCTTCGCGGCTGATCCGGACTTCGACGTGCGGCCGTTCGCGTGGGTGCAGCCGCGGGTGACCTGGGAGGAATCGGTGCCCGAGGCCGCGGCGGGCGAGGGCGCGCCCCGGATCGAAGCGGCCGCCCGCGTCGGGATCGAAGCGCAGTCGGCGGCGCTCCATCTGCGCGGTCGTGTCGAGGTTGCGGCGGCGTCGAACGGCTCTCTTTCCGGCACGGATGCCTTCGTGGCCTGGTCGCCGCACGCCGTCGTCGCCGTGTATGCCGGGCGGTTCAAGGTGCCCTTCGGGGTGCAGGCGCTGGCCACTGATTACCGGCTCCAGTTGCCGAACTACGCCCCGGTGGTGGCGGAGGTGGCTTTCGGCCGGTATCCGGGTGCGATGGCCGAGTTCCGCCTGCCCATTGCCCAGAAGATCCGCGGCACCCTCTCGGTGGCGGCGTTTGAGACGGGGCCGAAATACCAGGACGACGGGGAGCTCGTTCCCTCGGTCCTGAGCACCGCGCGCCTTCAACTGCTGCCCCTGGGGCCGCGTGAGCGCCCTGTCGAAGGCACGATGCGGGAGCCGTTCATCGGGATCGGCGCTGCCGTGAGCCATGATCCGACGGCCGTGGACGCGGAGACCGAGCTGTTGAGCGCATGGGAGGCGGATATTCAGGTCGCGTTCGGCATCTTCTCGCTACAAGGCGAGTATCTCGAGCGGAGCGGGTTCTACGTCGAGGGCGCCGGCGGCTACGGCCAACTCGGGCTGTTCATCCCCGCTCCTTGGGCGCGCGACCACCTGGAGTTGGTTGGTCGGTTCGGTGGCCTCGACGCCGATGTGACCGACGATCTCACCCAGCCGGAACTCTCCATCGAGGGCGGCCTCAACCTCTACGTTCCGGAGTCCCCCGCCTGGATGCACGACGTGAAGCTGCAGTTGGCGTGGCGCAGCGGGCTCGGCGAGTCCGCCATCTCGGACCGGTTCGACGCCGCTGCGACCGTTCGTTTCTGACGCTCAGCGATCGTCCCCAGGCTTTTTGTCGATCCGCCCTTCCTTCTCCAACTCGTCGTACAGGTTGCGCTTGGGCTCCGAGAACTTGTTGGGTGCGTCCGAGGAGGTGTCGCCGAGGGTCGACACAATCTTCTCCCCGTACCGGCTCATGACCTTGTCTTTGAGGCCCCGGAGGACCGATCGCGCGATGCCCATTTGGACTCCCTGTTCGGGCTGATTGTAGTTTCCGCGCAACACTTCGGCAACGGCGCACCGAGCGAGTGAGCCGCTTGCGGGGGTCCGCGATACACTGGGCCCCCCCATGCCCCTCGATTCTCAGGCCCATCCTCCCCGATTCCGCCTGTGGATTCGGCGACAGAACGTCGCGGAGGGTGCGTATTCGTTGCGCTTCGAGGCCCAGGAAGGGAAGGGAATCCTCCGCGTCGCCCGTCCAGGCGTGCTCATCGATCCGCCGGCGCGGCCGGTGGGCATCGAGGAGCGCCTCACGCCGCAGCAGCTCCGCAGCACCCGCTTCATCCTCGTTTGGGATGGTGGGCGCGCCCGCCAGGGGCACCTGCTCAACCGCATCGAAGAGGGTCAGCTCGAGCGAATCGAGCTCGACCGCTGGCTGGACATGGAGATTGTCGTCGACGGCGGCTTCCGCTATGCCGCGCTGCCCATCGCAACTCCGGCTGCTGAAGCGCGCCCGAGCAAAGCAAAGACGCGCCGACCGTCGCTGAGTGAGCTGCGTCAGGCGCTTGACAGCATGACGGTGCACAACGAAGAGCACGAGGACGCCGACTCGGCGCTCGCGTCGCTGACCGGACCCAGCCAGGAAGGCCTTCCCGTCCTCGCCGACGCCCCCCGACCCGGCATCGCGGGGCGCAAACCCGCAGCCGTGGGAGAGCCGCCGCCGCCGCCACCCCCGGCTCCCACGCCGTCCCCACCGCCCCCGCCGCTGGTTCCGCCTGCTCGGGCCGGCAGGGCGGTCACGAACCTCGCCGACTACGAGGTGGTCCGGCCGCGGGCCGCGCCCGACGCGACGGTGTCGCCCAGACGGGTGCTGCCGCCGCCGCCCCCTCCTCCGCCGGGTTGGCAGAACGACGCTCCGACAGTGGTCCTCCCCAAAGAGGACGAAACGGCCATCCTCTCGTTGGGTGAGGCCGATGCCAGCGTCGAGGACGCCGAGTCCTTGGCGTTGGGCGAGGCCGACGGTGACCTCGATGAGGCCGAGACCTTGGAGTTGGGGGGGGCGCCGCCGCCGGCTTCGGAACCGCCGGCTCAACCCACGGAACCGGTGCGGGCTGCCCCGCCGCGCGCGGCGCCCGCGGAAGTCGCAGGGGGTGGCGCCGCCGCGTTCTTCGCCCAGTTCAGCGACGTTGAGGACGAGGCGGTCTTCTCCGTCGACCTGCCGTCGTATCGGCAGTCCACCGAGCACGTCACCGTGCGCCGCGGCGACGCTGAGGCCGACGGCGTCTTCGCTTCGGAGGAGGTGCCGCGGATTCGCGGGCTGGAGGTCGCCCCCCCGCCGAGCCAGTCCGAGTCGGAGGCGCTCCCGTCGCCAGAGCCCGCCTCGGCGCTCGAGGCCCCTTTGGCACTCGAGCCTGTGCCGGCCCCCCGCGGCCTGGGCCGTTCGCGCTCCGTGCACGATCTCGAGGACGCGATCGTCGAACTTGCCGACCCGGCAGCCGCCCCGAAGCCCCTTGCCGCCCCGGCGCCGCCGTCACCTGGGCTGGCGGTAGACCGCTGGAAGAACGCCGTCACCTTGACCCCCGCCGACGACGGCGACGGCATCGTGCACCGCAGTCCGACGACGCTGGTCCGCCATCTTCGCCGAAAGGTGGACGAGCAGCGCGTGCGCATCGCCGAGTTGGAGAGCCGCATCGCGGAGCTTGAGGGGAAGGGTTAGCCCGCGCCCATGGCTGGCCATCGCGCAGACCGCATTGCGGTTCGGGTTCAGGAAGAGGTCACGCGACTGTTGCGCGAGGGCGTGATCGATCCGCGCGTTGGCAACGTCAGCGTCCTCGGGGTCACGGTGACCGACGATCTTTCGGTCGCGACGATTCGCTGGCTGCCCTTCGGGGGCATCGGTGATCGCGCGGCGATCGCGGCGGGGCTCAAGGCGGTGGCGCCCATGCTCCGGGGGCCGGTCGGGCGCTCGCTCGGCATCCGCCACTCACCGGAGTTGCGCTTCGAGCTCGACCGCAACGTCGAGTACGCGGCTCAGATGGACGACCTCTTCGCCCGGATTCGTCGCGACGGAGAGGAACCCTCGTGATCGCCGACGGGTTCGTCGTCATCGACAAGCCGCCCGGCGTCACCTCGCACGACATCGTGGCTGTGGTTCGCGCGGTCACCGGGCTCAAGAAGGTGGGCCACACCGGGACGCTGGACCCGTTCGCAACCGGGGTGCTGCCGCTGGCGCTCGGCGGCGCGACGCGGCTCATCTCCTACCTGGACGAAAGCGAGAAGATCTACGACGCGTTCGTCCGTCTCGGGACCCAGACCGACACGGGTGACCCGACCGGGCAGACCATCGCCGAAGCGCCCGTGCGTGCCTACAAGCCCCGTGAGGTCGACGCCGTCTTGCAGAGCTTCGTGGGTGAACGGCAGCAGACGCCGCCCAAGTACTCGGCGGTGAAGGTCCAGGGAAAGCCGCTGTACGCCTACGCCCGTGCCGGCGAAGAGGTCGAGGCGCGGGCGCGACCGATCCGGATCTACGGCATGGAGATGCTCGAGGTCACCGAGGACACCATTCGCGTCCGCATCCGGTGTAGCCGCGGCACCTATGCGCGCGTTCTGGCCGAGCAGATCGCCGAACAACTCGGCACCGTCGGCCACCTCGGTGAGCTGCGGCGCGAAGGCAGCGGGCTCTTCAAGCTGGACGCCGCGGTTTCGATGTCGCGACTGGCCACCATCGTGGGGGGCTCTCCCGATTGGATCAATGTGCTTCGCGCCACCCGCCGGGAGGATCGTGTCCCGTGGCGTGACCGCGCCTCGATCATCGAGGGGCTTGCCCCCTTCGCCATCAGCCCCGCCACCGCGCTGGCGCACCTGCCGCGGGTGACGCTTTCGCCGCTGGACGCGCGCCGATTCATCCAAACCGGGGTCGCGCCCGCGTCGTGTCGTGGCGGGGACGTGGCCGTGGTCTGCTTCGAGGGGACCACGGTAGTCGGGGTGGTGCCTCCGGGCGGCCAGAAGGCAGTGGTCTTGGCCCGCGAGGATGCGCCGCCGAGCCGGTCTTGACGTCCGGGCGCCCAGGCGATAGACGGCGCTGCTTCCGAGACAGCCCATGTTGACCGTTTCCTCGCTCGAGCAGGAATTGCTCGCCGGCCGCACCCTCACCGCGAACGTTGGTGACGATGTGCGTGTCCACGTAAAGATCACCGACGGCGAGAAGTCTCGGGTCCAGATCTTCGAAGGCACCGTCATCGCCATCAAGCACGGCGGTCCGCGCACCACGATCACCGTTCGCAAGACCAGCTTCGGCGTCGGCGTCGAGCGCGTGTTTCCGGTCTTCGCCCCGACGATCGACAAGATCGAAGTCAAGACGCGCCACTCGGTTCGGCGCGCCAAGCTCTACTACCTGCGTCAGCGCTCCGGCAAGAGCGCCCGCCTCAAGGAAGTAGGCTACGGCAAGGGCTGATTCGGACGAGCGACGCGCCCGGCTTTTGCGCGGGGCCGACGCAGAATCCCAAGTGGTGCAGGCGTTGGAGTCCCAGGGTTGGACCACCCTCGCCCGCAACTGGCGTGGTGCCGGCGGCGAGCTCGACGCAGTCGTGCAGCGCCAGGGATGCCTGCGCTTCGTTGAGGTGAAGCTCCGCGACCTCGACGACCCGCGCTCAGAAGAGGCCGTGGGGCCACACAAGCGCACCCGGCTCCGTCGCGCCGCCCGGCTATGGCTGGAAGAGCGCGGCGAGCCCGACGAGGAGGTTTGTTTTTTCGTGGTGCTCGTCGGTCACGACGGCACCATCGAGTGGATCGACGACGCCTTCGACGGCTAGCGAACGCGAATGGTCAGCGTGGTGCCCGCGACGATGCGGATGGTGTCGCCACCGGTGTACACCGGGTAGGGGCTCTCGACCCGCTGGGCAAGGTGGTACCGAGCCTCGCCGTACAGTTGCCACTGCAGGTACTTCATGAAGCGCACGTCCAGCCCGACGCCGCCGCCGACCTCGAAGGATTCAGCCTGCTGGACCAGCCCCGCGTCGGGGAGAAGGACAGCGGGGAGCTCCAACCCGGTGGGCACGTCCTGATAGCTGGACCAGTGGGCGGCGAGGTGCAGGTCCACGGCGGAGCGGGCTCCGCTGGTGGCGTTCTCGCCGGTGATGAACTCGGCGCCCACGACGGCGTCGACGGTGTTGGCGGGGTCGATCTCGGCGTTGTTGACCAGCACCCTGCCGTCGTCATCAAGGATGTCGAGCTCGACCGGCAGGTTGTCCTCGACGACGAGGCGGATGTAGGGTTCGTGCCGCCCCTGGCGCGTGGACACCGTCGTGGCCGCCCGCAAGCCCACACCGCCCGGACCGGCACCGTGGGTGCCGAGGCCGTCGGAGTCGGAGGGGTCACGGACCACAAACCACGCGCCGTCGCCGGGTGTGCGCACTGCCCCTTCGATCATGAGCGTGAACCGGTTACGACGAGAGGTGAAGGCCTCGGAAAACGGTGTCCCCTTGACCCCGATCCACGCGCCGTGGACGCCGCTCCCCTTGCTGACCGTCGCCTCCTCCTCTGACATCGTCCCCGCGTAGCTGCCGGTCTCGGTGGCCGGGTCGTAGACCATCTTGCTCCAGCCCTGGACCTCGACCGACTGGTAGACGGTGTGGGGCACGTCGGCGAAGAGCGCGGTCCCAGGCGCAACGCCGAAGGCAAAGCCGTAGTGCATCACGTGGCCATTGATCTGCCGATCGGCGACGTCCTGGTCATCCTCGGACAACACGGCATGCTGGCTCAAGGTGCCCTGAAGCCGGTCGAAGGTGTAGCCTACGCTGACGTCGCCCCGCAGAAAGGGGGGAAGGTCGGTGACGGTGGCGGCGCTGGCGAAGGTGAACAGGAAGAGCATGACGGGGGCGCGACTCCGGCCGGGGAGGGTACGCCGGGGCGCAGCCTTCGTCAACGGCGGCACGGCGCTCTGGGGTCGGGTAGAGTGGCCTGCGCCTCGGAGGCCCCATGCTCTTCCTCACCACCCTCGCGTTCGCCACAGCCCCGCTCAGCGACGACTTCGAAGACGGCGTAATGCCACCCTGGCGGCCGATCGCCGGCGGTTGGGTCGAGACCGGCGGGGCGATGTTGGGCGCGCACTCCGAGCCGGGCATCGGGGTTTCGACCTTTGCCGAGCACAATGATCTGCGCCAGCGCATCACCGTCACCTTGCATGTCGGCGGTGTCGGAACGGGCGGTTTTGTCTACCAGGTTGGCAACGACGAGTCGTGGTGTGCGGTGTGGGCGGGGCACGGCACCGTCTGGGTGGGGACGGACAGTAGCGGCGAGGAGCTGGTGTACGAAGGTGTCGATCCGGGCACGACGGAAGAGGTGATCATCGTCGTGGATGATGAGTACACCTGGGTGTCACTCGACGGCGTGGAGGTGTACGCAGGGGAGACCGATTGCGGAGTCGATCGTTCCTCCGGCGACATCGGCCTGACCGCGGTGAGCGGCCTGGGCGAGGCCGCCATCTACGACTTGTCCTTGGTGCTCGGGGGGCGCGACCGCGACGGCGACGGCTCGGACGACGATGACGACTGCGCGCCGGACGACGCGACGATCTTCCCAGGCGCGGACGAGGTCTGGTACGACGGGGTCGACTCCGACTGCCTCGGCAACGACGACTTCGACCAGGACGGGGACGACGTGACCGTGGACGAGGACTGCGACGACGAAGACGCGTTCGCCTACCCGGGTGCCGAGGACCTCTGGTACGACGGTCGCGACTCGGACTGCGCGGGCAACGACGACTTCGACGCCGACGGGGACGGGTATGCTGTCGAGGGCACCGGCGACGATTGCAACGATGGCGACGCCACCACCTACCCTGGTGCCACGACCGACGAACACGACGGCATCGACCACGATTGCGACGGTTTCATCCCCAACCCCGACTACCAGGACACCGGTGACGCCGAGGACAGCGGCGACGGCGCCGAGGACACCAGCGGCGGGGGTGGCGGGGGCGGCGGATGCGCGTGCGAAAGCGGCACGCCGGCTGGAGCCGCGGCCGGACTTCTCGGGGTGGCGGTAGTGGTGCGCCGCCGCCGGCGAGGATGAAGGCACGGCGACCGCCGCACGACGTCGGTCCATGGCTCGCCGCGCTCGCGATAGCGGTTCCAGAACCTCGATGTGAGCTGGACTTCCGGGACCCCTTCGAGTTGCTCATCGCGACGCAGCTCAGCGCGCAGTCGACCGACGTGATGGTGAACAAGGTCACGCCGGAGCTGTTTGGTCGCTGGCCGAACGCGGAGGCGATGGCGGCCGCCGACCCCGCGAAGATGGAGGCGGTGCTTCGGCCTACGGGGTTCTTTCGCCAGAAGACACGACACGCGATCGAGACCGCGCGCTTGCTCGTTGCCCACCACGGCGGGCAGGTGCCGGCGGAGATGGCTGCCCTCATCACGCTCCCCGGCGTCGCCCGAAAGACGGCCAACGTCGTCCTGGGCACCGCCTTCGGCATCGCCAGCGGCGTCACCGTCGACACCCACGTCTTCCGGGTCACCGCTCGCTGGGGATGGCAGCAGGAGAAGACGGCTGAGAAGGTCGAGCCGCTCCTGATGAAGGCGATTCCGGAGGCGGAGTGGCCGGCCTTTGGTCATCGGGTGGTGCTCTTCGGCCGCTACCGGTGCACGGCGCGCGCGCCGCGGTGCGATGGGTGCGCGCTTTGGGAGTTGTGTCCTTCGGCGGGCACGGGGGCGGCGCGGTAGCGGCCTACGGCGCTGGCTGGGCATTCGGGGTGGGCGCGCGCTCCGCAGGCGGTGGCACGGCGAGCGGGCGTTGGGCATCTGCCCATACGGAATATTCAGCCTGCCAGGCTGCGTATTCGTCGAGGTGCCAGTGCGAGGAGAACACGGTCGTCGCCGAGCCCCAGCCAGCCATAGCCAGGGGAAAGCGTTCGTTGAGCGTCTCGATGTGCTGGTTGTAGACCTCGATGTCGGCCTGGTTCCGAAGCCCGCGGCCCTCCACCTTCGCGAGCTTGGCAACCGTCGTTTCCAGGATGTTCTTGCACTCCTCCTCGAAGGCCTTGATCCCGTGGGCGAGCGTGTTGTCGCCTAGCCAGTCACCACGCTGTCGCGACCGTTCAGAGACCTTCTCGATGCGAGCGAGGCTGGAGCGACGCACGGCCTCGAGCCCCCCTGCGCCCCCCGAGGCCGCGATGACGTCGTTGAACGCACCCACCACTTCGTTGCTGTCCTCCACAAAACCGTTGACGTAGGCCACGGTCCGGCCGCCCACCCATTCGGCGGGGAGGCGCATGCCAGCCGGGATGATCTCCGGACAGGCGAAGGGGGGCCCCTCGTCAAGCGCAGGCGGCGGCGTCGCTGGGGTCAGGGTCAAACGGTGGCGAGCGGCGAAGTCACGCTGGGCGGCCCGCACCCGCTCGTCGCTGGCGGCGGCGCCGTCCAGGATCGCGGCGTAGGCGCGGTCTGCGTCGGCGACGTCTGCGGAGTGCGGAGGCGATCGGAGCGTGATCTCCGCGAAGTCTCTCACCGGGTGATCGATGAGGCCGACGATGACCGCCGCCTGCTCGGCCAGCGCGTCGCGGAACCCGGCGTCGCCCAGAAAGGGAGGGAGCGCTCTTGTCTCCTCGGCAAAGCCGAGCGCGATCGTGCGTAGGCTCAGCCGAAAGGGCTCGATGTCCTCGGGGCTGCGAGGCGCCGCTGCCGCCTGCAATTGGGTGGTTTGGTTCACCATCTTCATCGTGACCAGGAGCAGCCGGTCGTTGTAGGCGACGACTCCCTCACCTGCCCATGCCGCCACGATCCACATCACCCAGGCCATTGCCGCCTCCGTCGTGAGCCTACCACACACGCGCGGCCGGCTGCCGGTCCGCCTCATCCAAGCTCTGTTTGCCGGTGCGGCCTCTCCCCCTCCTGGCCGGCAAAGTGTTAGCTCCGCCCCCGTGCTGCCCATCGTCGCCATCGTCGGCCGACCCAACGTCGGAAAGTCTACTCTCTTCAACCGCCTCCTCGGTGAAAAGCGGGCGTTGGTGCATGACCGTCCTGGCGTCACCCGCGACCGAAACTACCACCCGGCAGCGTGGCTCCACCACGAGTTCATGCTCGTGGACACCGGCGGCTTCGAGCCGGAGCCGGACGACAAGCTTTTCGCTTCGATGCGCGACCAGTCCGAAACGGCGATCAACGAGGCCGACGTTGTGATCTTTCTCGTCGACGCGCAGAGCGGACGCACCCCCGCCGACGAGGCCACCGCCCGCATCGTTCGCCAGTCGGGAAAGCCCGTCGTCGTGGCCGTCAACAAGTGTGACGACGCCATGCACGATGACCTCGCCGCCGAGTTCTGGTCCTTGGGTCTTGACGAGGTGCTTCCCGTATCGGCGGAGCACGGTCGTGGCCTGTGGGAGCTGATGAGCGCGGTGGTGTCGCGCTTTCCGGAGGGGGCCAGCCCCGAGGTCGAGGTCGAGGGCGAGATTCGTATCGCGGTGCTCGGCCGGCCCAACGTCGGCAAGTCGACGCTGATGAACCGCCTGCTCGGGGAAGAGCGGCACATCGTCCACGACATGCCCGGCACCACCGTCGATGCCACCGACTCGATCATGGAGCTGCGGGGGCAACGCTACCGGTTGGTGGACACCGCGGGGGTCCGGCGGCGTGCCCGCGTGGACGACGCGGTCGAGCAGCTTGCCGTAGGCGCGGCGCTTCGCACCATCGAACGCTGTCACGTGGTCTTCGTTGTCTTGGACGGGGTGGAGGGGCCAACGGAGCAGGACGCGCGCCTGACCGGTCTCGTCGTCGAGCGTGGCCGTGCATTGGTGGTCCTGGTGAACAAGTGGGATGCCGTTCGTGAGACCGAAGACCGCAACATCACTGTGTTGGAAGATGAGTTCTCCCGGAAGTTGCCACACGCCAACTTTGCGCCTGTGCTCTACATCTCCGCGCTCACTGGGAAGGGGTGCACCAGGATCCTGGAGCTTGCGTTGGAGGTGTTCGGGGCGTTCAACACCCGCGTCAGCACGGCCCGGCTCAACGACTTCCTACGCGCGGCGGTCGCGGCACACAGCCCGCCACAGATGCACAATCACCCTATCCGTTACCAATACATGACCCAGGTGCGGGTGCGCCCGCCGACGTTCTGTGTATTTGTGAACAATCCGGAGGGAGTGGTCGAACACTACGACCGTTTCTTGAAAAACCGATTGCGCGAGGAGTTCGGCTTTGTCGGCACCCCGCTGAAGGTGGAGTACCGCCGCCGCCGTCGCCTCGGCGAGGCCCGCACCGATGTCATGGGGGAGCCGATCGTACCCCTCGAGCCCGGTGAGGAGGGCGAGGACGCCTGGACGCCGGACCAACTGGCGCCAGACGAGGCGGGCGAGGCGGGCGAGGCGGGCGAGGCGGGCGGAGAGGAGTAATGTTATGGTTCTTCCTCGGTTGTGTGGTCGAGGTGGAAACGATAGCTCCGATGGATGTCGTCGCAAGGGCGCCGGTCCTAAGGCCGCCGCCGGTAGCGGAACGGTCGGAAGTCACGAGCACTGTGGTGGCTCCGGAACCCGGTCCGGACCCCGCCACCAGCACGGCGTTCGTCTTTGTGGGCGACACGGGGAAGGGCGGCTTGGGGCAGGCCATGGTGGCGGAGGCGATCAAGACGTGGTGCGCGGCGCGGCGTTGTGATTTTGTCGCTTACCTGGGGGACAACCTCTACCCTTCGGGGGCGCAGAGCGTGGATGACCCGGTCTTCGCGGACCGGTTCGAGCGGTTCTGGGAGGGGTTCGACGGGCCCTTCATGGTTGCCCTCGGGAATCATGACCACCAGGGCGACATTCAGGCCGAGTTCGCCTACGGAAAGAAGTCCAAGAAGTGGGAGCAGCCGGCGGCCTGGTACCGCTTCGAGCGCGGTGTGGCCGAGTTCCTGGTGCTCGACACCGGGCCCGGGACGGAGGGGGGCTTGGGCCCCACCCAGACGAGTTGGCTGCAAAAGGCGCTTTCCCAGCCGCGCTCGCCGTGGCGGATCGCCTACGGCCACCATCCCATCCACAGCTCCGGGCTGCACGGTCCGGGTCCCGTGATGATCACCAAGGTCGAGCCGATGTTGCGGAAGGGGGGCGTTGATTTCTGGCTGTGCGGGCACGAACACCAGATGGAGGTGCTCGACGATGGGGTCACCCCAATCGAGGTGATCTCGGGCGCCGGTGCCGAGGTCCGGAAGGTGAACCCCCCAGCGGTCGAGACCACCTACCTCGCGGGACACCTGGGCTTCGGCTACCTCGTGCTCGACCCGTTGGTCGCGCATCTGGCGATGATGGAAGTGTCCCCGTCCCAGACCAGGGTGGCCTACACCCGGGACTGGCGGGGGGATGAGTTGAGGAGGGAGAGGTAGGGGAAAGGCAGGTGGGCGCGGGCTCACGAGGGCGGCCGGCTACTCCCGTAGCCCCGGAGGGGGCATGGGTGTAGGGTGCTCGGGTGCTAAGCTAAGCTAAGCTAAGCTAACCTCTGAATTGTTGCGGACCACGTCGCGTGGAGGTCCGAGGGGATGCGTCGGGATAGCGAGGTCGGGCGGGCGCGATCCGGTCTCACCGGAGCGCTTCTTCGCCCGCCCGGTGGTGACGCACGTGATCCTCGACCCCTTCGCGACCCCCATCCTCCTCGGGCACGTCGACGACGAGGCCCTCGCCGGGGAGATCACCGAGCGGCTCGTACGCGAGGCCGCGTCCTCCCCGACGGTGCGACGCAGCATCGTCGGTGGGTGGCACGGCCCGCCGGACCTGCCTGCGCGCCAGGACGCCTGCTGGAAGGCGCTTGTCCGCACCATCCTCCGCGGCGTCCGCGAGCTCGTCGAGCACCGTGCCCAGGCGGTCGGCGCCGGTCTCCCAGAGCTCACCTTCACCGCCCAGGGTTGGGGCACGGTCCTCCGCGCCGGTGGCTACTCGGAGCCCCACGACCACGCCGACGCACACTGGTCGGCTGTCTGGTACGCCGACCCGGGGGACCCCTCCCCTGCCCACGCGCCCACCGCCGGGCGCCTCGTGTTCCTCGATCCGCGCGGAGCGATCGGGGCGGGCGGACCCGTCGACCTGTTCCCACGCACGTGCGTGGTGACGCCGGAGCGTGGGCTCCTGGTGGTCTTCCCCGGGTGGCTCACCCACCACGTGCACCCCTACGCCGGGGAGCGCCCCCGCGTGAGCGTGGCCTGCAACGTGATGGTCCGCGCGCGGTCGATCACTCCTCAACCGGGGTGAACACACACTCGGCGAACATCTCAACCGGCGAGGTCACGCTGAGCAAGCGGCCGCCGTCCCGCTCGAGGCGCAGGTGGATTGCGTCCGCGCCGCTGCCTACTTGCAGCTCCACGCCACCCGACGCGGCGGCGGTCGCTGCGAGGTCGAGACACCGCCCGCCCTCCCCGAAGCAGATGTTCCCTTCGAGGCGCCGGCCCCTGGCCGCGTCGAAGGAGGCCGTGGCGGTGTAGCGCTCGCCGGCGGCCGTGTAGAACTCCGCGAACCACTCAGACGAGACGAGGTAGGCGACGTCCGCGTCGAC
Organism: Deltaproteobacteria bacterium; assembly: GCA_947490345.1. Classification (GTDB taxonomy): domain Bacteria; phylum Myxococcota_A; class UBA796; order UBA796; family SXON01; genus SXON01. The sequence goes on along the minus strand of CANLGL010000052.1, from coordinate 15,866 downwards.
TCGACCGCAGAGCTTGCAGTCTTGCGCGGCGGCCGGCGCGGCGAGCAGCAGGGAGGCGGCGGGGGCGAGAAGGTAGCTCGGCTTCATGCCCGCCAACTACCAGAAACGCGGCCTGCGCGCAAGTGGGCGTGGTGGAAGGCTGTGCGCCGGGCGACGCGGGGCGTGCAGTGCCGCTCGACCCGGCCCACCGCCAAGGGGACGCCGCAGGCGTCGCGGAGGGACACGGTGCCGAGTCATTCGAGGCACACCGGCGACGAGCCGGCGAGCGTCCCGCAGCCGGCCCCGGAGGCGCGCGGCAGAGCGCGCCGTGAGCGGGCGGAGCACGTAGCGGCAAAGCCGCTCCAGTCCAAGCCGGTCCGAGGCGGCGAAGGCCACGTTCGCGTGCAGGTTGTACCCGTCTAATGCTAAGCGTTCGCAGCACCGACGACGGCCATCACCATCACGCCCACCAAAATCAGCGCATAGAGCCCCATGATCACCAGGAACGCGATGCCCACGAAGCGCCAGAACGAGCGCTGCGCGACGAGCGCGGCTGTGGCGTGCTCCGCGGCGCCGGTCTCTTTCAAGAGCACGATGGCTGAGGCCGACCGCCACAGGAACGCGGCGGGCGCAAGGTAGAGCGCGGCCATGAACAGGTACAGCAACGCGAGCGGCAGCGACATGGCACCCAAGCCCGCGTCCGCCGCCGCGCTCGTCGCCGCGCCCAGCGTGAGCATCGAGCCGGCGCCACAACACATCAGCACCGCCATCAGCGCCGTCACCACGCTGATCAGTCGCTGCCACGGCCCCATCCCGAAGAGCGCTTGGTGGGCGTCGTCACTGAGGGGAGACGTCGTGTCAGTGGGGAGCGGAGCATAGACGTTGTCGGCCATGGCTCAGCGTATCATGCGCTCGCTTCCGCCTTCAGCCAGCCCAACGTCTCAGCCAAAGCCACCGCCCCCGCCACTGGCGGCGCGTACCCGAACGCCGCCCGGGCCGGCTGCAGCGAGTAGGTGTGGGAGGTGGCGAGTTGCCGGGCCACAAAGCGCGTCATCGGCGGCTCTCCGCCGAGCGAGAACGTGCGCCACACCCACTCCGCGGCGCCCCCCAGGGCGTAGGCGAGCGCCGCGGGCACATGCCCGCGCACCGGAGCGATCGCCATTCCCGCGAACACCTCCCCCAGCCACTCCCAGAGCAAGACCGGCTCCTCGTCGTTGACGAAAAAGGCGCGGCCCGCGGCGTGGGAGTCCGGCTCGGCGAGCGCGATGGCAGCCTGCAAGTGGGCGGCCGCGGCGTTTTTGACATAGGTGAGCGACACCCGATTGTCGCCTTTGCCGACGATGCGGAGGCGCCGCGCTCGAGCACGAGCCAGGAGGCGCGGGAGCAAATGGGGATCCCCGGGGCCGTAGATGAGATGGGGACGCAGCGCTACCGTGCGGAGCGAGGCGCTGTTGGCGCCGAGCACCAACTGCTCCGCGAGGGCCTTGGTACGCGGGTAGTCAGCCAGCCAGCGGCTGGGGTAGGGCAGGTCGTTGCCCGCGTCGAGGTGGTCTCTGCCGTCAAAGACGACGCTCGGCGAGCTGGTGTAGATCAGGCGGCCCACGCCCGCTGCACGCGCCGCGGCGAGCACGTTCTCGGTGCCGGTCACGTTGGCGGCCACGAAGTCTGCAGCCGGCCCCCACACGCCCGCCTTCGCGGCAACATGGAAGACGACATCGTGGCCGACCATCGCCTCCGTCAACGCGGCGCGATCGAGAATGTCCACCCCCGACTGGCGCGAGGCGGCGGTGGCCTCATGACCCTCCTGCCGAAGCTGGCGCACCAGCTCCGCGCCGAGGAACCCATGCCCGCCGGTGACGAAGGCCCTCATCCTTTGACGCAGGCTCCGGAGCCAGCATCACAGGTGCACACGGCCGTTTCAAGCGCGGGGCACTCGGACGAGGGGCAGCCGAGCATGCAGGCGTTGGCATCGGCCCAGGTCTGGGTGACACATTGGATGTCTGCGTCCGTGCACTCTCCGCAGAAGCATGCATAGATTACACACTCGTTCGAGGCTGAACACTCGTCGGAGCTCACGCTGGTGTCGCCGCTCGTGTCGGTCCCGGTGTCTTTCCCGGTGTCGGTCGATGTATCAGTCGATGTATCAGTCGATGTATCGATTGATGTATCGGCCGACGTGTCCATCGAGGTATCAATTCCGGTGTCGGTGGACGTGTCGGTACTGGTGTCGGTGCCGGTGTCGCCGCCCGAGTCGGGGTCACCGGCGTCGGACGTGCTGGTGTCGATCGGGTCCTTCGGGACCGGGCAGCCTGCGAGCATCAGAAGCCAGGGCGTGAACAGCATCGTACGCATGGGCGCAACATAGTTCGCCATGCCGCGTGGCGCGGCTCCCAAAGCCATGAAACGCCCGCGCAGGCCGCTTCCCCCTGTCTATGGTTACTCTACCCCTGTTTCGCCGCCCACTCCGCCAGCGTCCGCCGATGGATCTTGCTGGCGTGGCGTTTGTCGACGGGGAAACTCGGATGGAAGAGCACGCGCTTGACACGCCCGTGGTCGAGGACCCGCTTCGCGAGCGCCGGATCCGCGGGCCCTTCGATGACGAGCCAGGCCTCGCCACGCACGCCAACCAATGCGGTGCGCCCGCACAAGGGGTTGAAGATGCCCTCGATACAATCGGAGTACAGCTCGCCAACCGCTTCGGCCTTCCGCCCGCACAACCATAGGTTTCCGTCGGTGTCCTGGTAGCCGAGGTCGCCCATTCGGTGCCAGACCTGGTCCTCGTCGATGGGTATCTTGGCACGCTCGGTCGCGTCCCCGTCATCGGCGTAGAGTTGGGTGACGACCGGGCCGCGCACACAGAGTTCACCCACGGTGCCGTGGGGCAGCCAGGTCGCTACTTTCTCGTCAGCGACGGGCTCATCGCTGATGGCGAGGACCCGGACTTCGACCCCGTGGGCGGGTTTGCCGACACACGTGCCTGCGCCGTTGGCCGAGGCGGGTGCATGACGTTCGATGTCGCGACCCCACACCGTGGCCACGGGCAAGGCCTCGGTGGCGCCGTAGGGTGTGCCGACGTCACCATTGGGCAACAATGACCGGAGCTGGGCGATGAGCGCGGGCGGTACGCTTGCGCCGGCGATCATCAGGCGTTCTACGGTGGGAAAGGTCAGACCGCGTGCCGCAGCCCAGGGGGCAAACGTCCGCCAGATGACCGGACTGCCGAAGACATTATGGGCGCCGTAGCGGGTGATCGCCTCGGCGATCTTCTCGGGCCGCGTGGCCGCCATGTTGGCGGCGTCCAGGTCGGGGATGACGCTGGTCATGCCGAGTGCCGCGTCAAACAGCGAGAATGGAGGGAACGCGGCCACGTCGATCTGGCCTGAGCGGTAGCCATACGTCTCGCGAAGCGAGACGACCTGCGCACTGAAGTTCCCATGGGTGTAGATGACACCTTTGGCGGGGCCGGTGCTGCCCGAGGTGAACAGGATGGCTGCGGTATCCTCTGGCAGGACGGTCCTTGGCTTGTCGACGCCGGGACTGCCGATGAGCTCAGTGATCGTCGGCCCGAACAAGCCCGCCTTCCACGTTGTGTACACCCGGTTCTGGAGGTTCGGCCACGCCCAGGGTGTCACGTAGGACAAGAAGTGCGCTTCGGGAATGCCGATAAGCGCCGCCGGCCGGATGCGCCCGACACACTTCAGGAAGTTGCCGGCGCCCATCCCCGGATCGATGAGCACCGGGATGACTCCCGCCTTGAAGCAGGCCCAGACGACCAGGATCAGCTGGATCCCGGGTCGAACCATCACCAACGCGCGGTCGCCGGGCGTGATGGAGTTCATCACCAGCCCCTTCGCCATGGCCCCCGATTGCCAGTGGAGGTCGAAGAAAGAGATGCTCTCGCCCGTGGCGGCCATCACCACTGCGGGCGCGTCGCCGCGCTCTTTGGCGGCCAGCTCCAACAGGTGGGCGACGTTCACGAGGCCTGCTCGCGCACGTGGCGCACCAGCTCATCCCGGGCGTCCTCGGCCACGTAGTGACCGACTCCTGGGAGGGGGAACGACCGCGCGTGGGGAAAGTGCGCCTCGAACTGCTGACGGTACCAGGGGGTGAAACACCAGTCGGCTTCGCCCCAGACCAGGCGCATGGGCTTGTCGGCCAACCGGGGAAGACCAGCCTCGATCGCCGATAGAGTCTCCCAGGAGGGGTGGCTGGCGTCCATGGGGATGTCGAGCACGAACCGGTGGGTCGCGATGCGGTCGGCCCAATTCCCGTAGGGCGCGAGGAGCCCGGTCCGCGCGGTTGGTGACAGCCCCTTTTCGGTGGCCATGTGGACCGCCGCACCAGCGAATCCGTTGGCACCGCGCACGGCGAACTCTCCCAGGAACGGGATGCGGCAGGCGGCGATGCGCACGGGGATGTGTGGGGAGCGGAACGCGGCAGTGTTGGTGATGACAAAATCACGGAAACGGTCAGGCTGAGCCACCGCGGCGCCGAGGCCGATCGCGCCACCCCAATCGTGCACCACCAGGGTGATGTCTCGCAGATCGAGCGCTTCGATCAGCGCTTCCAGGTTCTTGACATGGTCGGAGAGCCGGTAGCTCCACGATTGTGGTTTATCCGACAGACCGCAGCCGAGGTGATCGATCGCCACCGCGCGATGTGTCGTCCGCATCTCGACGATGGCGGCACGCCAATAGAAGCTCCAGGTCGGGTTTCCGTGCACGAATAGCACGGGTCGACCCTGGCCTTCGTCGATGTAATGGATGCGCCCGGAGGGGGTGGGCAAGAATTGGCTGACGAACGGGTACTCAGCCTTCCAGTCCACGGCGCTCATCGCACTACCAGGTCAGGCTCATCATCGCGACGTTGAGCCCGCTGCCGATGCCCATGAGCGCGACGTGTTCGCCCTGGCGCACCCGGCCGGAATCTGCGGCCAACGCCAGCGTGAGCGGAACCGCCGCGGGCCCGACATTGCCGAAGTTGGGGTAGGTGAGGTGACACCGGGTGGGCTCGATCTCAAGGGCCTGACAGAGGGCGACGAAGTGGGCCTTTCCGACCTGGTGACACACGTAGTGTTGGATGCCGGCGTGCGACCAGTTCGGTAAGGTCGTAGAGGCCGTGTCCCAGGTGCGGCGTGCGAGGCTTACCCCCGCCTTGAGCAACCGGGTGCTGTCGGTCACCATGCGGTCCGGGGTGCCCAGGCAAAGGCGATTGTTGGCCGTATCGGCGAGGGCGACGCTGCCGTTGACGCGATGGGTGCTGGACGAGAGGTCGGCCCGCGAGAGAACCATGGCCACTGCAGCACTACCCAGGGTAAAGGTCGCGAAATTGTCCCAGAAGTCCTGCGGCGTGCTCTGCGGCTCGTGAAGGCGGCGAATCGTAGTGTCGACGATCTCCCCGGCGCTTTCCCCATCGACGACCAGCGCGTGGTCGATGACGCCGGCTTCGATGAGTTGCCCGGCGTATTCGATTCCGTTGATGAAGCCCAGACAAGCGTTCGCGATGTCGAGATTGCGGCAGGTGGCGGGCAGACCGAGATCACCATGGACCAACGACGCCATCGATGGCTCGAGGTAGTCCTTGCAGACCGAGGTGTTCAGCAACAGCCCGATTCGAGCCGGATCGACACCGCTCTTGGCGATGGCCTTTTTCGCCGCGCGGGTAGCGACCTCGTGCACCCGCGTGCCGCTGTCCCAGAAGCCGCGCTCGGTGATTCCGGTCAGGAGCTCAATCGGCTTGGGTGGCAGCCGCATCCGCACCAGGGCCCCGTTCAGCCGTTCTTCGAGTTGCGAGGACGAGACTCGCTGTGGGGCGAGCTCGTAGGCAACGGATTCAATTGCGACGCGACTAAAGAGCATTGGCGGGCCGCCGGCTATCCCGTCTTCCCCCCGATCGCACGGGAATGTCTTGGAAACGTCCGCGGGGTCACCGGGCGGTATCAGCCCGCGATCGCCCGGACCCGGGACGCCCACGCCGCATCCGCCCCGTCCAGAGCGCCAGCGGCTTCGATCACCCGCAGCAGTTCCGCTCCAGGCACCTCGACCGCACGGGGCACGCCCGTCGGCGCAACCACGTCGGTTCCCAAGGCATCGATCGCGGTGGCAACGTGCTGCCGTCGCTCGGCGTAGGGCATGGCGGCCAGCGTGCTCGCGAGGACGGGGGCGCCGATGATGTGGACCTGGGGTCCGACCGGAATGTCGGTGCGCGCGCCGTTGACGCCGCCGCGGAAGGCCACCGGGACGATCGCCCAACCGCGCTCGAGCGCGAGGTCGGTCCAGATCGACGACACCTTTTCGATCCGGGCGCCGGTCTGCACCTGACGCGTGCCCTCGACGTGCGCCAGGAGCGACACGTTGCGCGGCACCGCTGCCAGGACGGGCCGCAACGACGCGGGGCGCTCCTGGTCGAACCAGACGATGCGGGGAGGGTCCCGGTGCCCTGGGTAGCTGGTCATCGCGGCGTGAAGTTGGCCCAACCACCGCGGCTGATGCTCGACCTTGGCGAGCGCACGAAGCGGGCGATCGCAGATCGCCGCGGCAAAGGCGGTGAAGAGCACGCTCTCCAAGTAGCTCTCGTGGTTTGCGAGGAAGAGGACGGGCCCGTCGACGGCGGCGAGGGCCTCCGGGTCGACCACGCGGAGCTCGGCAAGCCAAGCGCCCGCCAGTGCGGCGAGTACGGCCTCTCCCGCCCACTCTCCGGTGCCGAGCTGCCGGCGCCACCAGCGAGTGACACGATCGAGATCGCATTCGATGAGGGTGCCGAGGCGCGCCGTGCACGGGTTGACGCCAGCGCCAGACCGCTCGATCCCGACGCTCCGCAGCGGCCGATGGCGCGACCACGCACGGCCCGCTTCGATACGAATCTGCCGAGGGTGGCCACCAAGCACGGTGGCCGCCAGCTCGCGTGCGGCGATCTCGGCGGGATCGTCGGTACCGTAGACCGCGGCGATCGTTCCGGGCAGCCAATCCGAGCCGGCGACGTCGAGGCCCGAGAGGGTCGCGGTGCCCTCCGTGATACGGCTCAGCGATACATCGGGGACGGCGTGGCCCTGAAGGAACTGGCGCCGAAGTGCCGAAGGCGCCTCGCCGATCCGGCCCTTGGGCAAGAGCACTTCTTCAAGCTCTTGATATGCAATGCATGTGTCGCTTGTATCGGAGTACAGCCACAATCCCACCACCGGGCGTCCCTTCTCGACGCCGATGGCCCGAGCTTCGACGCGTGCACGAACCGAGGGGAGCGGTCCCGCGAGGACCAGCCGTCGCAGACAGGCCGGGTACGCCGCTTTGCCGGGTGCGACATCGAACCACCGCTCCATGCCGTCGTGTGGAACCACGTGGGTCATGCCGTCGAGCAACACGTCCGGGGCGAGGCCGCCCTTGAGCACCGCTGTCGCGCCGTTGTCGCCGCGCGAGATGAAGTGGTCCAGGGCTTGGAAGCCAGGCCCATGGAAGAGCACGCCCGACGCATAAACCGTATCGCCGGATGTGTCGTCTGCCACCGCCCCGAGCAGCGCGGGCACAGCGGGAATGCTCCGATCACCGCCAACGCGCGCGCGGAAGAAGGGCGCATCCTGTGGCCCCAGGATCACGCTACCATCGGGCAGATGGCGGATCGGCACGTCGCGTGGTTGGTCGTCGGGGAAGGTGAGCCAACGGAGCGCAACGCCCCCTTCGAGCACGTCGGCGCCGGTGCGGGCGAGCGCGTGCATCGCCATCGTGAGCATGGCAGTGGCGGGCAGAGTCCAGGTGGGGCGGTGGTCGACCGGCACCGGCAGGCGCACCATCGCGGGGCGGTCGTCCTCGACCAGCCGCACCGAAAAGCGCGGCATCGTATAGATCTTCTTGCCGTCGACCCACAGGTGACCCTCGGCTACGGCGAGCACTCCGGCGGGCTCGTCGATGACCTCCAGGATGCGGACTTCGGTCTGGACCAGTCGGCACTCGGGCACAACCTGGCCTCGGTATTTCCACGTCAACGCCTGCCCGTTCGCGACGGGCTCGAAGCGCGGTTTGACAAGCTTGGACGCCAGTCCGCGGTCGACCATCGCCACCTGTAAAACGTGGATGAGGGCCTCGATACCCAGGGAGCCGGGCTGGACCGGGTCCTGGAAGAAGTGGGCCTTGAAGAACCATTGGTCGGCGCTGACGTCCATCTCGCCGCGGTACCATCCATCCGCACCGCGGTAGGCGCGTTCCAGCAGCCGCATCCGGCCGCCGGCACCGGCGGGGCTGTCGCCTTGACGGGGGATTGCGATCGACGTGCCAGGGGCGGCGAGGCGCGCTCGCTCTCCCGGGGTGCTCCCGACACCCACCTGATTCTCGAACGCTGCGGGCGGAAAGAAGCCGAAGACGGTGTTCATTTCGAGGATTGGACCCTCGCTGTCGGTGACCGCGACGACGAAGGTGACCAGAACCATCCCCGCGGACTTCGAGATGCGCGTCAGGGTGGTGCTGGTGGTGATCATGCCCGTCCGCGGCGTGATCTCGCGGTGGATGGTGGTGCTGCCGTCAAGGTTTCGGAACAGCACATCGTCGTCCGCAACCCCGCAACCGGACCAGCTGGCCAGCCACCCGCACGGCTGCAACGCGGCTTCGAGCAAGACCGCGTACGGCATCACCGGATGGCCGTTGTCGCCGAAGTACCAGGCGTCCGGGGGGACGTCGTACTCGACGAGCGCGCTGGAACCCTGTTCGCGGGCGCCCTTCTGCCCGGTCGTGCTCAGGACCCTTGACATGAAGTGGTACGGAGGTCCGGGCAACCGCGCCACACGGCGTGGGCTGTCATAGCGTGCGTACATCTCACCGAACGCGTGGGACGGTCGCCCCCAGCCGCAGGCCAACAGACTCGGCCAGTCGGCCGCGAGCGGGGGACCGGTGTGTGCTTTGCCAGCATCGAGCCAGTGTGCCAACTCGGGGCGCGACAGCGGCCAGTCGGGCACCAGCTCGACCGCCATGGGATCGGCGTGGAAACACTTCAACCCGTCGATCGTACACAGCACCTGGGCGACCAGCCGTGGGACCGGGCCGGCAGAAACCTCGGTCACGAAGACCTCGTAGACCAGCTTCTTGCTCTTGGGCGTGACCTGCCCACGACAACGGAGCTTGAACGGCATGTCCTTGGCAGGCTCAAAGCGCCAGCCGTCCCGACGCAGGGTGTGCCCACGGGCGGTCAGCAAGAGCGACATGGCCTGGAGACACCCGTCGAACATCAACGTGCCAGGCATGCAGGGGTCGTTGAAGAAATGGCCGTGGAAGAACCAAAGGTCGGGGCGGATGTCCAGCTCGGCGCGCACGTAGCCGCGGCCCCAGGGACCACCCATCGGGTCCAACTCGGCCCGATCGAACAGGAGCATGCGGTCGGCTGGCAGCCGCGGCGTGTAGGTGTGGGTGTGTGCACGGGCGAAGCTCGGTCCGAAAACAGCGGCAACGTCGCCATTGCCCAGCCGCTCCAACGCGTCGCGGTCAAGCGAGGTGCGCGTGGACGTGGCCTCGGGCGGGTCGACGCGGCCATCTCCGGGCTGATGTGTCACCGCATCCCAGAGACAACCCCCTGAATTGGCCAGCTCCTCATCCGTGAAGAATCCCGCCTGGCCTTCGCTCACCGACAGCCGCGGCGCGTCGCCGACCCAGCAATCGTAGCGGAAGAAGAACATGCGCACATCGCCAAGTTTTGCGTGCTGGTCGATGCGGATGTCGTACCGGAGGGTCTCCCCGATCTTGGGAAGCTCGCCCTGGTAGGTGAGCGTGCAGCCCAACAGTCGGTAGATGCGCTCGCCCTTGTTCAAGAAGTCGATTCCCTGCCAGCTTCCGAGCAACAGGTCCGCCTGACCCGACTCGATCATCAGTCCGGCCGGCATGCGCCCGTCGTGCAGGTACCAGGCGTCAGCAGTGATGTCCGTCTCGGTGGTGATGCGCCCCTTCCCGAGCACCAACACCGGTCCTTCGATGCCGAGGACGCGGTCGGCGAGGAGCAGCGGCGGCTCGGGCATGCGCACCAGGCGGGTGTACGCGTCGAGCTCCGCGAATCGCGGCCCGAAGATGGTGGTGAGCGAGCCGTTGGCGCCCATTTCGAGCTCCGCTCGGCTCAGCTCTTGAAGGTGGGGCACCCCTTCGCGGTGCCCCCCTACCGCGCCCGACCCGCCGCCCTCCGCAGGCTCCGGGCGTCGGGACCCGGTCGCGTTGCTAACGCGCCCGGGTGGCCGCTCTCCCCCCTCCGGATGAACCCGCTGCGCTGACAGCGTCACATGTTGAAGGGGGGGCACCCCTTCGCGGTCTCCCCCCTCCGGATGAACCCGCTGCGCTGACAGCGTCACAACGTTCGCACCGCCACCGGGCGTCGGCGTCGGGGCGCTGGGAAGCGGCAGGGTCGTAGGTGCCGGTTCGGGTGGGCGCCAGACGGCGGCGGGCGCCAGGGGCACGGCCGCAGGCGCAACGATCGGCGGTGCTTCGAGCGTGACGGTGCCGCTGCGCGCTGCCTGCAAAAGTGCGCTGGTCATGGTGCTGTGGGCGTGTAGGAACGCGGCGTGCATCGCGGCCTGACCCTCCAGAAACCCGCCGTGTGTCGAGCCGACGGCGCGGCGCCACGCTGCAAAGCCGGCCTCCCAGCCGGCGCTGGAGGTGGCGACCGGAGCAGGTGCGGCTGGCGCTGGCCAGAGCGCGGCTGGCGTTGGCGCCGTGGGCACAACGGGGGCCCGATTGACGACGGGGGCGGGCGCCACATTCCCGGGTGACCGACTGACCGGCACAAGCGCCGGTGGCCTTGGCAGAACTCGAATCTCAGCCATCGACGGCGGCTCCTGATTCATCCACTCGGGCGGGTGCATCGGGACGCGCACCGAGGGTCCCGTTTTCTTCGCGGCCTTGACCTTGGCGGCATGCCCGGCGCTTCGTACGCCCACCGATGCACGCTCGCCGCCCAGTGACGCGATCTGTACGACGTGATCGCCGCTGCGGTGGATGGCGTCGGCCAGGACCACCATCGCATCGGCGGCGCCGTGTCGGGGCGGGTGGGGTCGGAGCACTGGCCCCTCCAAGTCCTCGCACAACGTGGCGAGCACCCGTCCGCCCGCGGCGTCGTCGCCCCGGCTGAGCACCAGCATGACCCCGGCGTCGGCCTGCGCGTCGGTGCGCCCGAGCGCCGTGCGGGCGGCGAGCGCACGCGGGTCGGACGCGACGTCCACGGCACCGACCAGCGCCACGTCAATCTCTCCGCGCTCCAGCGCGTCCCACGCGGCGTCGAGGGCCCGAAAGCCCGACAACTCCTCGGCGGAGAGGGTGAAGCCGGGACCGGCAGCGTCCACTTGCACGCCGAGCCGGTTGGCTACGATGTTGGGCATGGTCCCGACGACGTGTTCGGCCCGCAACGGCGGCGCGATCTCGTCGAGCTGGGCGTGGGCACGATCGCCGTGAACCAGGCGCCAGCGGTGTCCCCACCGGGTGATGCGCCCGTCGCAGGCCATGCCGACGTAGATGCCCACGCGGCCGCGCTCGGGCTGGAGGCGGGCCGTTTCCCAGGCATCACGACCCAAGCCCAGCGCCAGCGCTTGCTGGGCAAGCGAAGCAGCGATGTCGGCCGGCGGCGAGCGCAAGCCCTCGATCGGCACGACGACTTCGCCGCCGCCGCGCTGTTCGGCCAGCGCCAGGACCGCCAGCGGTCGACGGGGTGTCGCGACGGCAGTCGGAGTCACGGCGCGGCCGGGCGCCCAGTCCTCCACCAGCAGGTGGCCGTTGTTCCCGCCGAAGCCGAAGGCGCTGACCGCCGCACGGCGCACGCCATCCGCCGCGGCGTCCCACGCCCGGGGCTCGCTGAGCAGTGCGAACGGCGCCACCCCCTCCGGACCCGCGTCCCCATGGAGCGTCCGTGGCATCGTGCTTTCCCGCATGCCGATGAGCACCTTGAGCAGGCCCGCGGCGCCGGCGGCGGTGATGAGGTGGCCGAAGTTGCTCTTGAGCGAGCCGATCGGGCCGCCTGGATACACGGCGCGCAGGCTCTCCAGCTCAACCCGATCGCCCGTCTGCGTTCCCGTGGCGTGGCACTCGAAGAGCTGCACGGCCGCGGGTTCCCAGGCCGCCTCGCCGAGCGCGCTCCGCATCGCGCGGACCTGCCCCTCGCTCGACGGCGCGAGGAGGCTCTTGCCGCGGCCGTCGTTGGAGAGTCCGATGCCGCGGATGACACCGAGGATGGGCTCGCCGTTTTCCACTGCGTCCGCCAGGCGACGCAAGGTGAAAACCACGCAGCCCTCGGCGGGAACCAGGCCGTCGGCCTCGGCGTGGAACGGGCGGCTCTGTCCAGTCTTGGACATCGCCCCCAGCCGGGAGAAGCCGACGTGCAGGAACAGGCTGTCGGCGCGCTGCACGGCCCCCGCCAGCATCCTGTCGGCACGCCCGAAAGCCAGCGCGTCACAAGCCAGCTTCAGGGCGTACAACGAGCTGGCACACGCCGCGTCCACGCAGGTGGTGCCGGCGTCGAGGCCGAGCGCGCGGCCGACAATCTGGGCGGGCAGCCCGGACATGAAATGATTGCGGGGGTCGCCGGGGTCCGTCCCTTCCGCGAGGCCCTGCCCCCATCGGGCCATGCCGTCACTGGGGAAGGAGAGGTTGCCGAATACCGCTCCGGTTCGGACGGAAAGGGGACCGGATGCAGGGGCGCTGTCCCTGAGCGCGAGGCGGCTGCAATGCAGGAGCCAGCGCGTCAGCAGGTCCAGACGCTCGACGTCGGGAACCGCAGCTCCCAGGTCGAGCGGGCCTGGCGCGACGTACCCGCCGGCAAGCGACCACGCCTGGTCGACTCCATTGCCGCGGACGCGCCCATTGGGCACGCCAAAGCGGCCCTCTGGCGCATCCCCCACGGCGTCGATGCCGTCCAGGACAAGCCGGGTGAAGGCGGCCACGTCGGGGGCCCCAGGAAGCAGGCAGGCGGCGCCGGTGATGGCGATGGGGGTGCGGGTCATGGCTGGGCGTCCGAGCGCGCGGTGTAGCGCAAACCGCGCCCGAGGGTGTCACGGTGAGGTCACCGGGGGCGACCTCACCGTCCGGGTCGGCGCCTTCGTCCAAGCGCCAGACCCGCCAGTCCGACAGCGAAAAGCCCGCCGCCGGCCCCCGACCCGCACCCGCAGTCCTCACACTCGAGGGTCTCAGAAGTGACACATTCCAGTTGATGCAACTCGAACTTATCCCCCTCTGAACTCGACCATAATGAGCCATCATCGTCGAAGGCCACGGACTCCCCCTGCAACTCTCCCACGAACAGCAAGTCCACGGGGGTGGCCGCCCAGTCGAGCGCACAGCCCCCAAACACCCAGCCCGTTTCGAGCGAGCGCAGCGCCACCAACGACCCATCCGCCGAGACGCTGCCGCCCGTGACGGATGCGCCCAGGACCAGTTCGGTCTCCTTGGTGAACACGTTGGTGGAGCCGTCGCAGACGAGCGCGTCGATGTAGTAGACCTTGGCCTCATCGGGGTCCTTGGCGACGATGCGAAAGGAACCATCCGCAAACGCCAGCAGCGCCTCCGCGTCGTGTGGACCATCCTCGTAGCTCACGACGCAGCCCGCGCTGGAGAAGGTCATCTGATTCGTGATGGGGACGCGCCAGATGGTGACGGTGGCGCGGTTCTCGTCGTTGTCGCCGATGTCGGCGATCCAGGCGCAGCTGCCTTCGTCGCAGGGGGTGGCGGCGACGTCCTCCCAGTCGGTGTTGGTGGCGCCCTCCACGGGGATGGTGGCCAAGAACTCGCCAGCGGCGTCAAAGCGATACATCGATGCGTCGCCACCTGCATCGTCGATGGTCAGAAAGCCCCCGGAGACCACCGCCAACCCCGAGGACTCGCTCGAGGGCATGTCGGCGACGTTGGTCACCAGCTGCGAGGGCTCCCACTCTGTACAGGTGGGATTGGCGGCGTAGGCGAGATGGATCCACAACATCGGTGCGATGATATCCCGTGCGTCAGTGGGTCAGCCGCGGCACGGCTCCCGCCGCCGTCACCAGCCTGACGAGTAATTCATACGGTTGCGCGCCCACGACCACTCGGCCGGCTGCCGTGTAGGTGGGCACTGCCGTGACCCCGGCGGCCCGAGAGCGCCGCCACCCGGCGTCAACGGGGGCGGCGCCCGCGTGGGCGGCGATCGCGGCGTCCACCTCGGCGCGGCCCATCCCTTCCGCCACGGCCACGTCGGCGAGCGCGGCGGGATCGGAGAGATCGACGGCGCCCACCCAGTAGGCCCGGTAGAGCGCGGCGTGCAGCGTCACGGCCTGGGTCTCGGCCCAGAGGGCCAGCTCCTGTGCCCCGCGACTGTCACAGGTCCAGTCTTTCGGCGTCCAGGGCAGGCCCTCGGCCGCGAGCGCACGGCCCAACTGGGCGTGGGCGGCGTCGAGGTCGAAGTTGCGGCCGGCGAAAAGTTGCGACAGCGGCACCTGTCCCCGGGGCAGACCCGGATGAAGGGGGAAGAGCGTGGGCCGTAGGGTGACCGTGTACGCACGGGCCAGGCGCTCGGCACGGACCGTGCCGAGGTAGCACCACGGTCACACGAAGTCGGTGTAGACGTCGAGCAGGATGTCGTTCATGGCGGCGAAAGTAGTCGTGAGGACGGGGTCGCGCCACTCAGCTTCGCCACGATGATACCCGCCGAGCATCGTGTTCTTCCTCCTCCAGCTGCTGCCCGCCTGCCCGGTGGAGACACTCGGCGTGGAGCTGCCATCGGGCGGCGTGGACGCCATCTCCCACGAGGATTTGCGTCGCGATGTGCGGCTGCTCGTCGAGGGCCCACCGGCGTTGCGCTTCGCCGAGCGGCTCGGGCAGATGCAGATGTTGCCGACCGCGGCTCCCGCGCCGCTTCCGCCGGGGACCACCTGTCTGGGGCGCGGGGACGCCGCCACCGTGCTCGTCGCGCCGTGGCCGTCCGATCCCGACACCGCCACGGCGGCCGCCGCGCTCATTTCGGTCGCGAAGGCGTGGGACCTCGGCGCGGGTCCGCCGAAGGGGGCGTTGTTGTGTCTGTTGCCGGAAGGCGCTCCGCTCTTGAGCACCGGCGGCGCCCTCTTCGTGGGGCCGCTGGCCAGCGGTGCGGCGGTGCGCGAGGGTGCGTCGTTCCATGCGGATCCCGCCGACGTGGGGCGGCCCGCGGCGCGGATCGTCTACACCGAGCTCCAGGATCGCGTGAAGGTGCTGTTTCGCGGGCTATAGTGCCGCAATACCGGCGGATGTGATGTTCCTCTTCCTGCTCCTCCTCGCCTGCCTCCCCGACCCCTGCACCGATGCCACCGGCGACCACATCTCCGGCGAGAGCTGGACTTGCGAGGACGGCTGCAACACCTGCAGTTGCGACGATGGCTCGATCATGGCCACGGAGATGGGCTGCGTCGCGGCCACCTGCACCGACGCCGCGGGAGTCGAGCAGGAGGTCGGCAGTACCTTTGCCTGTGACGATGACTGCAACACCTGCGAGTGCCTTGCCGACGGCACGATCGAGCCCATCACAGAGCGTGACTGCGCGGTCACCTGCACCGACGAGACCGGCACCTACGAGGTCGGCGAGAGCTGGGGGTGCCCCGATGGCTGCAACACCTGTTCCTGCGAGGACAGCGGCGACATCAGCTCGACCGACCTGGGCTGCGAGGACTCCTGTATTGACGGCGCCGGCGTCGAGCACGAGGTCGGCAGCACCTTCACCTGTGACGACGACTGCAACACCTGCGAGTGCCTGCCGGACGGTACGATCGTCCCGATCACCGAGATGGACTGCTGATCGTGATCCGAAAAAGTGGACACTTCTCCCAAGAACAGTGAGACCACGTCATGCAGCAAAAAGCGTCAGAGAAGAAGTCGCCGCGCCCGGCCCGTCAATTCACGCCTGAGTTCCGCGCCGGCGCGGTCCGCCTGGTGCTGGAGGAG
>CANLGL010000051.1 GCA_947490345.1 Deltaproteobacteria bacterium | reverse complement strand
GGTCACGACCGATCACCGCGGCCTGGACATCCTTCGGGATGCCGACGGGCTCGAATGGGGCATCGGCACGCCGGTAGGCATCCGCCACGTGATCACCCGCGACGCCTACGGGACGCCGGTTGCCGTAGACGCCGATGGAGACGACACCACGGCGAACGTCCGCGCCCAGATGTGGGGCCCGAGCCTGTCGGACGCGCCGGTGGCGGGTGTCGATGGGAGCGGGGATGGGGTGATGACGGTGGCGATCGACGGGATCGCGGTGGGCCGGCTGGAGGGCGGGGCCTTCGTGCCGATGGGCACCGACAAGAACGGGTCGGTCATCATGGACGGGCTGGAGATGCTCGCGGATGCAGGCGCGTTTGGCGAGCACGCAGTCGCCGCGGCAGGCAGCGACGAGACGCGGGTGTACGCGGGGCTGGATTCGCTGGTGGGGACGGCATACCAGCTGCCGCGGCGGCGGTGCGGACACCGCGCAGCCGTGGATGAAGGCACCAGCCATTGCCGCAGCGCGCTTCAGGGCTATGTTCATCGGGATGGCCCACGCAGTTCGGATCACCTTCGACGTTCCAGCCCCCCTGGCGGCGCAGGCTCCGGCTGCGCTGGCTGATCGCGCGCGCCTGCTGCTGGTGATTGACGAGGTACGCGGCGGGACATTGACGCGGGCGGCGGCGGCGCGCGCGCTCGAGATGTCGCTCGACGCCTTCCTGATCGAGGCCGGGAAGCACGGGTTGTACGCGATCGACTACGATCTCGACGACTTCCGCCGCGAACTCGACCGTATCGAACCGAAGCGCAGCTGAGGTCGGCGTGCTGGTCATTGCGGACAGCTCACCGCTGGTCTACCTGTCGCGTGTAGGGGCTCTCGACCTGCTGGCGACAGCCTTCGGAGAGGTCGTCGTCCCCGCGACGGTCTGGGCGGAAGTCGTGGATGCCCGCCCCGACGTCCCCGGCGTTTCGGCACTCCGCTCGGCGACCTGGCTGCGTGTCGACCGGCGGGGCCTTCCCAGCACCGAACTAGGTCTGGACCCCGGAGAGACCGATCTGCCACCGCGGAGGCGCCCCCCCGCGTGAGGCGGACCGAAGCGCGGGCGCGACGCAGACACTGTCGCGACAGCAACACCACCCTGAGTCGCGCCCGGTCGCGGCGCCCGCAGCGTCGCGACCGACGGCCTCCGGCCGGAGCGCGCAGGGAGGCCGACGGCGCCTCCGGCGCCGGCACGCCCCTCGGTCCGGGAAGGGTTCGGCGCGACCCGCACCGGGACCTGGGCCTTTGGCTCCCCGCCGGCGTCGACACCAGCCTTGTGCACTCAGCGCGACGCGCTCGCATCCAGATGCCCCACATCCGAGTCGCCCATCTCCACGTTGACAGTGGGGAAGTACTCCTTCCAGCGGCGGCCCACAGTTGCGGCGGTGTCAGGGTCACAGAACAGTTCGCGTGGGTAGGTGGGCTTCATCCGGGCGTCGAGCACCAGCGTCCCTTCGTAGACGACGTGGTTGCGGGCAATGCGCTGGCGGGCGTGCAGATCGGCGGCCGGCTCCATGCGCGTGAACGCGGTCCACAAAAAGCGGCTGTCGCTCCGGGTGGCCTGGTCGGCGTCGTCCACCAACACCACCAGCGGCCAGCCCGGGAACGAATCGGCGAGCCGATCGGCGGCGGTCGGCTCGGAAACGTAGGCGGGACCACTCACCACGAGGCAGCCGCCGCAGTAGGCGACCGCTTTGTCGACGCCGACGGGGAGGGGACCGCGAAAAGAGCGCAGCAGCTCACGGACTGGCTCGCCCACCCCCAACATCACCCCCTTGCTGCCCTCGTTGATGGCGGGCCCGGCGTAGTCGAGGGTGTCCATCGACAGGTTCGAGAAGACATAGAGGTCGGTCTCGGGGCGAAAACGGGCCAGGACGTGCTCCAGCACCCGGGGAAAGTCGCCCAGGTCCATCGGCTGGTCGAGCAGGAGCAGGAACTTGGTGAGCGAGAGCTGGCCCTCGCCGAGAATCCGGAAGGCGCTGGCCATGGCCTCGCGTCGGTAGCGCTCCTGCACGACCGCCGCTGAAAGCGCGTGGTAGCCGGTCTCGCCGTAGCTCCACAGCTGCCGCACGGAGGGCATGACCAACGGAAACAGTGGCGACAAGAGCTCCTGGAGCCAGTCGCCCAGGAAGAAGTCCTCCTGCCGCGGCTTCCCGACGATGGTCGCCGGCCAGATCGCGTCCTTCCGGTGGAACATCCGGCTGACTTGGAACACGGGGAAGTCGTGCTGCAGGGAGTAGTAGCCGTAGTGGTCGCCGAAGGGGCCCTCGGGCTCGCTGAGGTGCGGCGGGACCTCGCCGACAAAGGCGAACTCGCAGTCGGCGACCAGCGGCAAAGGGCCGGCAGGGTTGTCGCACCGGCGCAGGCGCTCGCCGCCGAGCAGCGAGGCCAACAGCAGCTCGGGGACGTTCTCGGGCAGCGGTGCGATGGCGCTGGCAATGAGCCCAGGAGGACCGCCGACGAAGAGGTTCACCGGCAGCGCCTGGTTGCGTGACTCCGCGAGGTGGTGGTGGAAGCCGCCGCCCTTGCCGATCTGCCAGTGCATGCCGGTACGATCGTCGGCCTTGCGGTGAATGCGGTACATGCCCAGGTTGTGGGCGCCGGTCTCGGGGTGCTCCGTGTAGACCAGCGGCAGGGTCACGAAGGCGCCGCCGTCCTCGGGCCAGCTGGTGAGCATCGGGATCTGGGTGAGCTTCGGGGCGCTCTCGACCTCGCGGACGGGGCCGCGGGTGCTCTGGCGCAGGCCGACGCTGAGCGCCTGCATGCCGAAGTCGCGCAGACCCCAGAGCTTGCCCAGCGAGGGTGGCATCAGCTCGTGGGGCAGCCCGGCGGCGCGTTTGACGAAGGCCGCAGCGCGGGTGCCGAAAGCCAGGTCCACGCGCTTCTTCGAGCCGAAAAGGTTGGTGACGACCGGGAAGCTCGACCCTTTCGCCCTCTTGAACAACAGTGCCGGGCCACCGCCGGCGATCACCCGGCGGTGCACCTCCGCCATCTCAAGGTGGGGATCGACCTCAGTGTCGATCTCCACCAGCTCGCCCTCACGACGGAGCACGTCGAGGAAAGCCCGCAAGTCACGCATCGCACCTCCGCGGGCGCGGCTTATCGCGGGGGACGGCCGCGATGCGTGCCGCCCATCGCGGGCTGTTTGAGCCTGCGCGGAGGCGGCCCCGCCGCGGAGGGCGTCGCCGCTGCGCAAGCAGCGTAGTCGCCTCGAAAAGCAGCTTTCCGATGCGTAGCCAGCTCCAAAAGCAGTTTTGCGGCTGATCGCGCCGTGGTGAGCGCGAATTGTCGGCGTTGGTTCGACGCCCTATCCCCGACGACGCGCCAATTGTGCTTTTCGAGGGGACTACGCGTCGGCGGCGGGCTTTTCGGGGCGACTACGCGTCGGCGGCGTGCCTGTACTTGTGCCTCCACAGCGCCCCGACGCTACTCCGGGCACTCGGCGATGCCCACCGCCTGCGAAGCATCCGTGTACTCGCCGGTCCGCGCGTCTATGTGGATCATGTCGTAGCCGACATCCCCGAACTCGCGGCCGTCGACACACTCGTTGAGGCCGGTGTTGATGCCCATCCACGTGGCCGCGTGCCCGACGAATTCGAACGTCGAACCACACCAGCCGATCCCCGATTCGAGCCCGTGCACCTGGGCGGCGCACAGGGCCGCAGGTGGACTGAGGTAGAGGTCCTCGTTGCAGTCGGCCCCCGCGCACGCGCCCGTCAGCCGTTCGAGGTTGTAGTCATCGAAGTTCCCGTAACCATGTGCCTCGGCGCAGCAGGCGATGCCCGACTCGACCGAAGAGCACCCTGACGCGCAAGCATCGATTGGGCACCCCTCCTCCGCTAATGACGGCGGGCCGCACTTGCGCGCGTCCGCGTTTTCGTCAGCAGCGGGTTGGGAAGCCGTGCAGGACCAGAGGAGGAGCACCACGCGCGAGGGCTATCCGTGGATCAGGATGGCGGCTTCCTCATCGGTGAGCGGCTGATAACTCACCGTCATGAACGTCGTCCCCATCCCCTGCCTCACCGACAACTACGCCTATTGGCTGCCTGAGCGCCGCGTGATCATCGACCCCTCCGAAGCGGCGGCGGTCCTCGATCGGCTCGATGGCGCCTCGCTCGATGCGGTGTGGTGCACCCACCATCACTGGGATCACGTCGGCGGCGTCGTCGAGCTCGCGGCTCGATTCCCCGGGCTGAAGGTTTACGGCAGCGGGCGGCGCCCGATCGAGGGGCTCACGCATCACCTTGCCGAGGGCGATGAGCTCGATGGGGTGCGGATCATGGCGGTGCCGGGTCACACGCTGGACGCGCTGGCGTTCTACGATCCCGACGGCGACGTCTTCGTGGGCGACACGATGTTCGCCATGGGTTGCGGCCGGCTCTTCGAGGGGGACGCGGCGATGATGTTCGCCTCACTCGCCCGCCTTGCCGCGCTCCCACCGACGACCCGAGTGTGGTTCGGTCACGACTACGCCGAAAAGAACCTCGCGTTCACGCGAAGCATCGTCAGGACCGACCGGCAGGCGCTGCCGCCGCCGGCTACGATGGGGCTCGAAGTGCTCACCAACCTCTTCCTTCGCGCTGCTGACGTCGATCTCGCGGCGACCTTGGGCACCGTCCCGGGCGTTGCCACCTTCGCGGCTTTGCGCCGCCGCCGGGACCACTTCTGATGACCTTGCTCCTTCTGCTGGGCTGCACGGCTGCCCCGGGTGCAACGGACACCGGCGACACCGCCGCGGTCGACACGGCGGACACCGCGGACACCGCCGACACCGGCCGCGCACCCCCCACCGAAGATGCCTGGAGCGTCGCGGCGAACCCCCGGATGACGGTCGCGGCGATCGCGACGATCGCGGTGGTAGAGCAGGCTGAGATCGAGCTTGAGTTCACCGCGGAGGGCACCGGTACGTTCCGCACCCAGCGCAGCGCGCTCGGTCACTGGCACACCGTGGACGTTTTGGGGATGCGCGCCCAGACCGTCTGGACGCTTACGCCCATCGTCTACCGTGGTGGCGTGGAAGTCTCGCGGATGGAGGCCCAGACCTTCACGACCGGCGCGTTGCCCGTCGGCGACTTCCTCACCTGGCCGGCGGTCATCCAGGCCGGCGGCGACCCGGGCGATATCTTCCTGGCGACTCCGGTCACCAAGGACGATCCCGATTTCGGACTGGCGCTCTTGGGGTACGATCGCGAGGGCCACGTCGTCTGGTACCTCGATGCCGGCGAGCTCGTAGAGGAGCTGGCACTGTCGCGCTTCTCCCGCCGGATGACCGACGGCACGGTGTCGGTCATCACGGCGAAGCGCACCTGGTTTGTGGCCCCCGACGCCTCGGTGGAGCGCAACCTGACGGTGTCCGGGGTGGGACATGACGTCGAGGTGCTGCCCGACGGCAACGTCCTCACCATCCAGGTCGAGGATCAGGACATCGCGGGGCAGATGGTCCGCGGCAACGTCATCCGTGAGTACGACAAAGACGACGTCAACGTGTGGTCGTGGTCCACCTTCGACGACCTCGACACCTCCCGGATCGACGCGGACATCAGCGGCAATATCGAGGAAATCGACGTCGACTGGACGCACGCGAACCGCCTGTACTACGACGCTCTTCGAGACGAGGTGCTGGTGTCGTTGCGCCACCAGAGTTGGGTCGTTGGCGTCAACCACGCCGACGCCAGCCTGGCGTGGCGGCTCGGCGCTGACGGCGACTTCACGCTCACCACCGGCACGTGGTTCGACGCGCAGCATTCCGCTCAGCTGCTCGCGGATGGCAGCCTTTTGCTCTTCGACAACCGGGCGATCTCCGCGGAGGTCAGCGCCGTCCAGGTGCTCTCGCTGGACCACGCGGGCATGATCGCGACGGAGGTCGTCCGATTCCCCGTCGACGCCAGGGTGCATGGCGGTGGCGATGTCGAGGCCATGCCGAACGGAAACTTTCTCACGACGATTTCGCAAGATTCCGGGGCCGGCCACGGCCCCCCTCGCCTCGAAGAGCGCACGCCCGCGGGCGAGCTGGTCTGGTCGCTCGGCTTCGACGTGTCCGGCCTGATCATGTTCACCGGCGAGCACGTGCCGTGGCGGACGTCGGTGCCGTGAACGGCCGCTTTACGGCGCCGTAAAGCTCACCGGCGACGTCTCGCCAGACTTCACGGTGACCTGCCGGGTGGCATCCAGTCCCGACGCATCGTTTTTGGCGCGGATCTGGTAGGTGCCGGGTGGCAACGAATACCCGATCAGCGGGGTCGTCCCAACCTTCTTTCCGTCGACGTAGATGTCGGCCCAGCCGCCCGGCACATTGGCGCTCAGCTTGCCTTTCGCGCGCTCGACCGGCGGGGGCGGCGGGGGCGCGTCGGTGACAATCGGCGGCGGGGTGTCGCGGACCACCGCGCCACCACCCGTCGGCGGCGGGCGGACGGTCGGCACCACGGCGGCCTTTGTCTTTACAAGCTTGGCGTCCAACCGTAGTCTTTCGCCCTGGTTCATCTCGACCTCGTCGGTCCAGGTGTCGTACCCTTCGGCGCGCACCTCGACTTTGTGGGGACCGATGGTCAGCTCTTTGACGATGTTGGTTCCCACTCCCGACTCGACGCCATCGACAAAAAGGGAGCCGGCCACCGGGCTCACGCGCACGGAGATGCTCGTGGCAGCGACAGGTCCGACCTTCTCCACCACGACCGTTTCGGGCTCCTTCTGGGCTACCCACGTCGCGGCGCCCACGGCTGCGGTCACGCCGAGAAGCGCGAGGAGGATGCCCATCAGCAGGGGCGTCTTTGACGCCTTGGGCGGCGCGGCGGTCGGCGCGACGGTCGGCGACGAGTTGGTGCGCGGACCCTCTTCCCAATCCTCTTCCAGGTCGACGCTGGGTGCGCTGTCGTGCACCAACCTGGCCAGGCGGGTTCCGACCTCCAGCCGGGCGTGCTCGGCCGCGATCTCCTCGTTGAACAGCTCCTGCATGAAGTGGCCCAGCGACTGCTGGATGACGTCCGGCGTGGCCGGGTAGAGGAAGTTGAGCAGGTCGGAGTGCAGCTCCCGCGCGTCCTGGTAGCGGTCGTCGGGGTTCTTTTCGAGGCAACGGCTGACAATGTCGCTCAGCCGGGCCGGCACCGTCGGGTTGACGACCGACGCCCGTTCCACGTCCACAGCGCGCACCTTGTCGAGCGTCTTGATCTCGTTGTCCGTCTTGAATGCGCGCCGCCCGGTCAACATCTCCCACAGGACGATGCCCAGCGAGAAGATGTCACTACGCCGATCGAGCGATTCACCTGTCGCCTGCTCGGGCGACATGTACTCGACCTTGCCTTTGAGCGTGCCTCTGGCCGTCGTCTCCACCACCGTGCTCGACTGAACGATGCCGAAATCGGCCACCTTGACCTCGCCCGCGTAGGACACGATCAAATTCGACGGGCTGACGTCCCGGTGGACGATGTTCATCATCTGCCCGGCGTTGGTGCTTTTCCGGTGGGCGTAGTCGAGCCCCTTGGCCGCTTCTGCCGCGATGTACACCGCGAATTCACGCGGGAGCATCTTCCGCCGTTCGAAGAGCTTGCGCAAGAGCAGCTTGCCGTCTTTGCCTTCCACACAGTCCATCGCCAGGAAATAGTTGGTCCCGATCTTCCCGAATTCCCAGACGCGCACGATGTTGGCGTGTTGCAGGAGCGCCGTGACCCGCGCTTCGTCCAGGAACATCTGGACGAACTGTTCGTTCTCCGACATGTGCGCCAAGATGCGCTTGACCACGAGCTGGTTTTCGAAGCCGCCGTGGCTGAAGGTCTTGGCGCGGAAAATCTCCGCCATCCCGCCCACCGCGATCTTGTCGATCAGGTAGTACTTGCCGAACGCCTCGGGGGTGG
Organism: Deltaproteobacteria bacterium; assembly: GCA_947490345.1. Classification (GTDB taxonomy): domain Bacteria; phylum Myxococcota_A; class UBA796; order UBA796; family SXON01; genus SXON01. The sequence goes on along the minus strand of CANLGL010000051.1, from coordinate 32,467 downwards.
GCTCGGGCGTCGGGTCGGTCGAGGTGCCGGGCACGGACATGCTGTGCCGATGCTAACCGACGGCGATCTACTTCGCGCCGTTGGTGTAGTTCTCCGCGACCTCTTCGCAGGTCCACCACTCTTCCAACCGCACGGCCTCGTCGGCGTCCGCACACTGGCGTACCCACTCTGCGGTCGGCTCTTCGTTGGCGAGAACACAGCTTTGAAGCTCGTCTTGACTGACCGAGAGCCCGCATCCGTCAGCCCGGTCTGCCATCGTCTGGCATAGGGTCTGGCATGCGTTCTGGCAGCCGGCGAGGACGAGGAGGACCAACATCGACACAGTCTAACATGTCTGGGCGATGCCGCAGGCGCTGGCCGCCTTGGCCTTGGGGCCAGGCAGTCCGGCATCGCGTGGCCCGCACTTCGCGGCGCCGCCGCGCAGCGGTATCTACGCCTCGATTGCGCGCAAATGGCCGCGTCCGGCGTAGTCAAGCAGGGCCCGATCACGGGTAACGAGGATGGCGCCCTCGTGCCGCGCCGTCGCAGCGACGATGCGGTCCGATGGATCGCCATGCAGGTCGCCGGGGAGACGAGTGCTGGCGACCGCGATCTCGGGCGATAGCGGAATGATGCGGAGCCCGGCCCGTCTAGTGGCCTCGGACACCCACTGGAGGCAGTCCATCTGCAGTTGCAGCCGCCCCTTGGACTCCAGCATCGCGACCTCCCAAACGGAAATCGCGGAGATGGCGAGCGCCGACTCGGCGGACGCCCGCCGGATCGCGTCGGTGGCGCCCCCGAGCAGGCGCTCTGGGCCGCCGTTGACAAGCCAGATCCAGACATGCGTATCGAGGACGTGCAGGGCTACTGGTCCGCTTCCCACTGCTCCTCCAGCGGGGCGACGATGTCCCCGACCACGGTGACGGTTCCGCGCATGCAGCCGAAGACGTCCCGCGCGCCGGCCCCTGTGACCGGAACGAGCTTCGCCACGGGCCGACCGCGCTTCGTGATGATCAGCTCACGGCCGGTCTCCTCGACCTCGTCCATCAGCTGAAGACAACGGGCCTTGAACTCGCCAGCAGGGATATCCATCGGGCACCTCACCATAGTCATATAGCCATGGTCACCACGCCGTCAAGCCCGAAGCGGTCCCCCCTGCAGGATGGCGACACGCACCACTCGGCCCCGACGGCATGAGCCCGGCAAGCGCGGCCGCCCCTGTCGCACCGGCCCGCGTTAGGGCTGACGGCATAGGCTGCCCCCGTGGCCACCGTTCCCTCCGGCATGGGCGTGCTCCAGATCGAGCCCACCGATCTGTGCAACCTCGCGTGTCGTATGTGCGCCCCGCACGCCGACCGCTGGCCTTCGGTCCACGGCATCCCCAAGGGCCTGATGCCCCTCCCGCTCTACGAGCACGTTCTCGCCGGCCTCGTCGACGGCGACTGCCACTTTGATCACGTGATCTTACAGTGGCTCGGCGACCCCTCGATGCACCCCGAACTGGAGCGCATGGTCGGGCTTGCGGGTCGGGTGCTCGGGCATCGGGTGGGGCACGTTCGTATCGATACGAACGGGCTGTTGCTCGATCGCGCCCGCCTCGACCGGCTCCTCGCCGAGAAGGCCCGCGACGTGCCGCTCCTGGTGGTGTTCACGATCGATGCGGCGACGCCGGCCACCTACCGAAGGATGAAGGGTCGCGACGGACTGGCCAAGGCACGCGCGGCGGCGCGCTATCTGCTCGCGCACCGGAGCGACGTGGGGCGCCTCGACGTCCAGGTCCAGTTCGTGGTCCAGCCGGGGAACGCACACGAGGTGCGGCCGTTCCTGGATTATTGGTCGGGCCTGGCGCGCTGTCACCCCTCGCCCGGCGGCCACCTCGAGGTGCTCTTCAAGCGCCTGAGCGTCGGCGGCGGTGCCGCGGGGCAGGCGGCGGCCGACCGGCTGTACGACGATGCGCTGGCTGCTGCCGGGGTCGTCGCGCTCCACGAGCAGGGGTTCTCGGTCGGCGTGTGGGCGGACCGACCCTGGCAGGCTGACGACGCTCACGCCACGCGTGACGCTTGCCCGGGCGCATGGTTCACACCCGTGGTCAGGCACGATGGCCACCTGATGATGTGTTGCGCCGATCTCGGGGGCGAGCTCGATCTGGGCTCGCTCGCAGTGGAGGACTTCCGCACGCTGTGGGAGGGCGAGAAGGCCACGCGGCTGCGGATGCAGCACCTCGCCGGCCGGTTCGAGGGTGCATGCGCCCGCTGCGGCGGCGTCAACTGGTACCGGCTGGAGCCCGCGCATCGGGAGGCGACAAGGCGGCGGGCAGGGGAGTTGGGGGTGGGGTGAAGCTACCCCCCACACCAAGCCACATACGCCGCAAGCCGAGCGTTCAACGCCTGAACGTCCACGTCTAACTGCGGGAGCGAGCGATCCACCCGGTACTGGGAGCGTCGCCGCGGCGGGTGCTCCGTCGGGACATGGGCGGGCACGGGCCCATCCAGGCACTCGGCGTAGATTCGCTTCATCGTACCCTGGAGATCGGCGACGTAGTCTGCGAAGCGGATGACACACCGGCGGGGCCCGGTGGGGGCCGTAAACCACGCGAGCTCGTCGTCGCTGTAGTCGATCTCGGAGCGAACGACAGCGGGAACCAGGCAGCTCCACAGCGGCGGCCCGAGGGTGCTGTCCAGCGGGTTCACGCGCAGGTAGTTGATCGCGCTTTGCAGCCGCTTTTCTGGCGCCCGGATCACCGTGAGAAATCGGGCGTCGGGGAACCGCCGGGCCAGCGCCGGCGCCGCCGCGAGAAAGTGGCCTTTGACGAACAGCCGCCGGGCGCTGCCGTCCAGGGTGGGCCCCGCCTCAACCAGGCGCTTGCGACCGATCCGCTCCAAAATGGCCACGAAGTCTTCCTCCCACAACACCCGATTGTGCGGGACGAGCCGCCCGGTGGCGAAGTCCTCCACGGCAAAGTCTGCCCCGTAGAACAGGCTGAGGTGATTGAGGTGCGCGACGTACAGCGCCGCATCAAATGTGTCCGTGCGGAAGGGATCGCCCTCGTGCCGCTCCACGAATTCGGGAGGGAGGCGTCGCTCGAACTCGTGACGCACCCGCTCCTTGCTGAGCCACCGCCCCAGCGTTCGCGGCGCGAGCTTCCACATCCAGAGGTAGGGGAAGAAGCCCTGGATCAAGCTCGGTGCGGCCAGCGTGGCGTCGTCTTCGAGGTAGCGCGCGAGCTGGGTGCTGCCGCTGCGGCCGGCGCTGATCTCGAAGAGCGGAGCCCGAAGCTCCACGGCGTCGAGGCGGCGGGCGTAGAGCAGCTCGTCGAGGAGCCAGGCGATGCCCCACAGCGGGATCGTCGCAACCTTTCGAAGCACCAAGACCGTGATCCAGCCCCGCCGGCCGAAGGTGAGCCCAGACGGCGCGGCCGGAAGGCTCCAAGCTTTTCCAAGGTAGCGGCCGATCTGCGCGCGGCGGGGCACATTCGGCGGTCGCCCAAAGGCCGCCACGAGCGTGAGGTAGGGGAGCCAAAGCGGCAGCAGGAGCGTGAAGAGAACCAACACGGCACCGAATGCGACCGCGGCCTTCACCAGCAGCCAAACGCCTGTGGACGCGGTGTTCGCGGGCTCACCATCGAGCACGTCGGGGATCGGGGTGCAGGTCACCCGGACGGGTAACGCGACGCTCGGCCACGCCCTCTTGTTCCGACGGCCCCGAGCCGCTACCAGTAGGGTGCTCATGCTTCGCCTGCTCCTCGCCGGAATTCTCGTCCTGCCGCTGGCGTCTTGCCGACCTTCCAAGAAGGACGGCGAGGCACCCAAGGTGCAGAAAAAGGTGGCGGTTGAAGCCAAGCCTGTCGTGCCGCCTCCGCCGCCTGAGCCGCTGGCCATCCCCGCCGTCAGCGGCGGGCGGGTGGGACGCGACGATCCTGCGTGGGTCGCCGCCGACAGCTACCGGCTCAGCCCCGCCGAGTACGGCCAGCCCGACTGGGATCACGTGCGGCTGGCGGCGGTGTCCCACATCGCGATCAGCGGTCGCGACCTGGCACGGAATGACGCCGCGCGCGGCGACTTCAAGGAGTGCGCTACCGCCTACCTTGCAGCGGCGGGGCGCGTGCGAGCGGTGCCGCTGTCCGGCGCGACGGTCACGCCGGTTCGCGACGTGCTCGCGAGCGGACTTGAACGGGACGGCGCCCTGTGTGCGGCGCTGGCGACGCGGACCGTTCCAGCGGCGACCGGACCGTCGCTGTCGGCGATGCGCCTGCGGTACTACGCGCTGGCGCTGAGGGCGGAGAAGGGCGAGGACGTCCGGGAGGGCGCCCGGACGCTGTCAGCGGGGGTGGCCGCCGCCGCGCAGTCCTTCGACTCGGCTCCAGGGGCCTCCGCGGCGCCCGCTGAAAAGGCGCTGTGGCTGGCCCGTGCCTGGGATGACACGGTCGATCCGCTCGTGGTCACCGAGGCGTGGGGCGCGTGGACGCCCGCCGAGCGCCGCCGGCAGATGGAGGGGCTCTCCGCGGCGCTGACGGCGATCGGAAGCGGGGAGACCAAGGGGCTGTTTCACCGACCGGCGGCGGCGTTGGTGCCGCAGCGCGTGGCCTGGACCGCGGACGAGTTCGCGGGCATCGCGCTCCCCGACCCCTGGGTCGATGTCGGCGGCTTCGGCGCGCCGGTGGTGACGCCGCAGCCAGAGTATGCCGACGCTGCCGCCTTCCGCGCTCTGGCCGAGCGCCTGGCGGTGCGCTGGGGCACGCTCCGCGAGGGCGAGGTCCCTCGCGCCGTGCGCAGCGAGGTTGCGAAGCTCGGCGATCGTCCGGAGGGCGAACGCTACTACCAGGCCCTCGCCCTGCAGAACGGTGCGATTCGCCAGCTTTCCCGGCGCGGGCACTTCTTCGAGGCGCTACTGGTGCTGCTGGAGCAGTCCCCGCCGAGCGGCCTGGACTGGTTCGCGCCGGACCGGCAAGGCGCGCTCATCGGCCTCGAAGGCCGCCTGCGCCTCTTGTCGGGCGACAAGGACGCCACCAAGCGGCTGCACGCGGCGATGACCGAGTCGGAGTCCTTCTTGGCCTTCGTGCTGATGCGCGAGGGGCTGGACATCAAGGCAGCGCCGGCTCACTGAAAATCCGGCGGTTTCGCGCGGCAGGGAGCGAGTGGAGGGCGCCGGCCCGGAGCGAGAGCCCGGCGCCGGGAAGTCCGGGTCCCGCAGGGCGGCCGCCGAGGGCAGGTCGAAAGGGACCGCCTCGCCCGTGGCGAATGGGTCGCGATTGTGATACTGTAGGCGTCGATGCCGCTCGCCGCTCGCCCTTTGCGCTTCGGCGCTGAGTCTTCTGACCGCCTGCCCGCAGGACGAAGGGAAGGACACCGGCGACGAGGCAGGGGCGGGCTACGAGATCGAGGAGCTCGTTGTGTCAGCGAGCTGCGCGAGTGCTCCCGCGGAGCGCCGGTACGCCCACATGGCGGGCTTCGCGGTCGCTGAGCCGTTCACGCTCGGCGGCACCCCGGTCGGCTACGGGTTCCTGCTCCACGGGGGCATCGACGCATCCGGCGCGCTGTCCGACCTGTGGGTGTACGATCTTTCCGTAGACGAGACCGTCAGCTGCCCGTGGACGTACATCATGGACACCGCCGTGCCGCTTTGGGGCGGAGCGGCGGCCTGGGATCCGACGAGCGAACGATTTCTCGTCGCGGGCGGGGTGCTGGACGGCGTGAGCAGTGAGCGGGCATCGAGCACGATCCGCGCGTTCGATCCGAGGTCACCGGCCAGCGGGCTGATGAGCGCCGGGGGCCTCGCCAGCCAGGACGGGACGGTTCTCCAGTTGGGGGATTCGGACTGCGAGGGCGGGGTGTTCTGGCATGAGGGGATCAATCCGGCGTCCTGCGCCCACACCGGCGTGTACGACGGTGCCGACGCCTGCGTCGTGCCGTGGACGGCCGATGGCCTGGATCACGACTTCGACTGCACCGCCGACCCGGCGTGCGAATTCGGCGAGACTCAACACTACGTCAGCGATGCGATCAGCCCGGTGGCGGAGGCCGCATCCTGGTTCGATCCCAGCGCGGGCACTCTCTGGCTGGCTGGTGGTACATCTGGTTGTCGCGACGGCGCTTGCGGCGACATGGCCGGAGCCGATCTGTACGTCGTGGATCCGGCCGCGACATTCACGCTCAACGCCGTCAACCTGCCGGGTCTGACCGCCACTTCGGCTGACGGCGCGAGTTCCCTTGACGACGCGGACCTCGGCTGGGCGGCCGAGGTCTACTCCGGCGAGCACGATGGCACGGAGGCGACGACGGTTGGCCTGCGGGGCGCCTGCGCGGCCTCCTTTGGGTGGTACTGGGACCGTGGCACCGGCGACTTCGATGCCGGCACGGGCGTCGAGGCGGTGGCGTTCGGGGGGACCTTCCATCAGGACCTGCCGGCCGCGGCCCGATACGACGACGCGTCGGCGTGCGCTGAGGACTGGTCGGTGTGCCCGGACCACTGCGTCAGGTATGAGCGGGAGTGGACCACGGACCCGCCGACGTTCGTGGTGAAGCGGATCTGTACCTCGCGGGGGACTTTGTGGGCGATCTCGCGTGGATGGAGTCCAACGTCGGCGAGCTTTCACGACCTTGGAACATGGTCTTTCTGGCTCCGTATCCCAACGCACGCGCCAACCCCGGCACGACCGCGTTCGGCATGTCGACCGTGGGCGTCGGTGTGGCGCCTGCGGGCCTGGTGCGGGTGGCTCGACTCCGCGAGGTCGCGCTGCACGAGTTCGCCCACCAGTGGTTCGGGATGCGTCGGACCGTCGGGGACGAGGCGCAGTGGTTGTCGGAGGGGTTGTGCAACCTCGTGATGTTCGAGCGCTCGGCCCCACCCGGACAAGCGCTGTTCGGGGTCGTGCTCACGGACGACGAGCTCACACGAGGGTTCAAGCGCCTGTTGACGAGGGGCGGGGCGGTACAAGAAACAGACCTCCAAAAGGCGGTCGCCTACGCGATGGCCGCAACCAACCACCGGGAAGTGCTGTTCGCCCGAGACATCCTGTACGCGGTCAGCACCTACACACTCGCACAACTGCACGGCATCCATCTCGGCCACGGTGGCACGACAAGCTCGTTTTGGAGCGCCTTCGGGGCCTTGTTCAGCGCTACCGCAACGGAGGTGGGTGCGACGGAGGTCGAGGCGACACTGAACGGACTCGACGGCACCGCCGACTGGTTCTACACCGAGTGGGTGGCGAACGGGCGGATCGGGGCGCCCATCGTGTCGTTCGATACGTTCATCCGGACGCCAGCCATCGTGGACGCGAGCTCGCCTACCGGCGAGCGGGTCTTGCCGGGAACGATGGTGGAAGTGGCCCAGGTCCAGGATATCCTGTACGGCTGGGCCACGTTCTCGCAGGCACCGTACGCGCTGCTCTGTGAGTCCCCATCGCACGCCGGCGTCCCCTTTTCGGAGTGTTCGGGAACCTCGTCGGTGCCGGGCTCGACGCTGCGGGTACTCCCGGGGCGCGAGGTCGGCGTGGTGCTCACGGAGGTCACCGCCGCCACCGGCGGCAGCGGGGGGTTGCCCGCAGATGTCTACGTAGTGGCGAATCACGCCTTGTGGCCGGCGTCGTTGGATGCGCACCTTGCTGAGGCGCACCACCAGCCTCTCTGTGCGCTAGGCTCTGCACTTCCGGAGTGTACCGCCGATCTGGATGCCGACGGCTGGCCCGACAACACGGACTGCCGGCCCGTCGATTTATTGGCCTACCCCGGCTTCGCCGAACTGACGCCGCATGTGGGCGTCGATGAGAATTGCGACGGCTTCACCTGCAACACCGTGGGTATCACATGTCGACCCGACGCACCCTGATCGGCATCCTCCTCGCCCTCGCCACGGTGACCCTGGCTGGCGCCATCGCCGTACGCCTTCCAGCTGCGGAAGCCGAACAGACCACACCGTTCGAAACCCTCAGGGCGCGGCTGCGTACCTTCGGCTCGCTCCGCTTCGGGGCGACCTACCACGGTCCGGCCACCCTGGCGAGGGAGCAAGAACAACGGAGCGTCCCGGGTGGGTGTCCCCAGCGGAAGTTCCGGCCTGACTGCGCCCTCGGCGGACTGTTCACGGTGATGGGCGACGGGCGTATGTCCTGGGAGCGCGCGATCTCGGTGAACGTCAGTCGCACGCTGTTCGAACCGCCGAACATATACCGCTATGAGGTCGGCACCTATGATCTCGCCCGCGCCGCTCCTCCACCCGATGTACCGGTCATGTTCATTCCGTTGTTCGAGTCGGCCTTCTCCGTGCTGCGCTCAGGCTTCGGCACCGTGCCGGCGACGGCCGGTACGGAGGCGAGCTTCGGGATCGACTCCATCGTGTTCGCGCCGGGGGGGGGGCGACTGGTTCCGGATCGAGGCTGATCTGCCGCCCTTCGGTCCCGCACAGTGGTTTTTCGGTTTCACCAGCGGCGACGGGTACCTTGTCAACGTGATCATCCGCAACCACCAGGGTGAGCACAGCATCCGCCTGGAGCCGATGTTGTTCGACTTCGAGCTCGAGCCGCGCTGGTTCGCCCACGACCTCGTGAAGCTGCAGCCGCCCGCGTACGATCCGTGGCATGAACTCTATGACACTGGAATGGGCCTTCCCGACGGGCGGGCGAAGGTGATCGAGTAGGGGTCACCTGGCGAATCGGGAGGGGCCTACCCCTTCAACCTCCGCAACACCCCTCCGAGCCGATCGCGCTCGGTGTGCACCTGAGCCAACTCCAGCTCTTTCTTCTCCAGGTCGGCCCGGGTGATCGCCAGCTCGCGACGCAGCGCTTCGGCCTCGCCAGTCTGGCCCGCCAGCCGCGTGCCCAGCACCTGGACCGTCTCGCGGCGGAACCCAGCCATGTCCGCTTGCGACGAGGCCAGGCTCTCCACGGCGCTGGTCAGCGCCCGGAGCTGACCGACCAGGACATCGACCTCGTCGCGTTTCTGCCGTACTTCGGCCTCGGCGGCCTCGCGCAAAAGCGCGTCGGCCTCAGACCGGAGCTTCGCCGCCGCGGCCTGGCGTGACCAACGCAGCGCGCTCCATGTTCGGGGTCGGAAGGTGGGCAGCAGCGAGCACAACGCGGCGGCTGCGAGCTCGGGCGCATACGTCGCTGCGAGCGAGGCGGCGCCTGCCCTCCGGTCATCCGTCAGCGCCGCGTCGAGCGCATCTTCGAGGGTCTCGTCGACCCAGCCGGCGTGGTGAGCCCGCACCCCGTCGGCCACCGGCGTCCACGGATCCGTGATGATCGGGAGGCCGGCGGAGAGGTAGTCGAGCTGCCGGAAGCTCAGCGCCAGCTCGCGCTCGTTGTGCGGTGCGTAGCGGTCGAGCGCGACCGTCGCCCCCGCGCAGGCTGCCCGCCACTCGCCAACCGACACCAACCCGTGCGCGGTCACCCCGGCGATCGCCGGAAGCCCGTAGCTCACGACCTCGGCTCGCCCGTCGAGGTGTCGCACCGCCCGCGCGAGGACTTCCCGGCCGTCCTGCCACGGCCAGGGATGGCCGCCGAGGATCACGCGGGGCCGCTTCGGCCGTTTTCCGCTCACGATGGCTGATGTCGCCAGGGGCACGATGCGGCCCACCTCGCGGGAGAGGTCCCAGCCGGTCAGGCCGAGGACTCCCAGCCAGAACCAGCGCTGCCGGGGGTTGGAGAAGAGCACCTCGTCGGCGGCGTCCACCGCCAAGAGCGCCCGTCGAGCTTCGTCCTCCTGCTGCCCTTCCCATGCCGCTTCGAGCAGCCGCGGGGCGTAGAGATCGACCACCAGCGGGGCCACCCCCAAGAGCGCCGGCGCCTCCTCCGGGGCAACGCACAGGACCCAGTCCGGGCGGCTGCGTCGGGCCAGCGACCGAAGGTTCGCCGGCCCGGTGAACCCGCCTGAGCCGTCCTGTTCGCGGCAGAGCGTCGCGACGTCGTGCCCCGCCGCCCGCAGCGCTGTGACGTGCTGGGCGGCGCGGATTGCGCCCCCGGTGGTGGGAGAGCCGAGGTCGGGGAGCGAGCCGTGGTGGACGACGAGGATGCGCACCGCGGGAGCGTAGCCGGCTGGGCCGGGAGACGTCGGCGGTGCGGCGCCTTCCGGCCTCGGCTATGGCGGCGTCAGTGCTCCGTGCGGTCCCCGCCATCACCCGCGACCTGCGCATGTGGGCCTCCCGCGCGCTCACGACGAGCCTTGCCCCGCCCGACTGGCTCAGCGTCAACTTGACGCTCCGCTGCAACCTCACGTGCGTGATGTGCACCACCTGCTACGACAGCCCGGAGCTCACGACGCGCGAGGTCATGGACCTGATCGATCAGGCCGCCGACTGGGGGATCGGGGTCTTCAACCCCCTCGGTGGTGAGCCCTTCATTCGCAGCGACCTGGAGCTCATCCTCGCCCACGCTGCGCGTCGTGACATGCACACGACGTTGACGACGAACGGCACCTTGATCCGGCCGGAGCGTGCCTCGGCCATCGCCAAGATCCCCGTGGAAAAACTCCACGTCAACATCAGCATCGATGGGCCCGAAGTGGCGCACGACGCCGTGCGCGGGGAGGGGAGCTGGCGGCGAACCATGGCGGGCTACCGAGCCTTGCGTGAGGCCGACGAGACGCACGGAAATCCCCGCCGAAAGGTCTGTGCCAACGTCATCCTCAACCGACGGAACGTCCACGGTTTCGTCGAGTTCGTGCGCAGCCTCGGCGCGCTCGGCTTCGACGGGGTGCAGGTGCTCAACCTTTTCCGTGACCGCGACGACGACACGGTGGGAGGGATGTGGTTCGACGAGGACTCGCTGCCCGAGCTGGACGCCGTGGTGCTGGCGCTGGAGGCGGAGGCGCTGGTGCTCAATGCAGCCGCGGACCTGCGGTTGGTGCCGCGCTACTACCGCCAAGGACTGTCGCCGCTCGACGCGCCGTGCTGGGCAGGCTGGAAGGAGCTGTACGTCAACGCCGATGGCAGCGTGATCATGTGCGACGGCAAGCTCGATTTCCTCGCCGGCCGCTACGGCTCGGTTCGCGAGGCGACGCTGCGCCAGCTCTGGTCGAGCCCAACGCTGAAAGAGCGGCGCGAGGTGGTGAAGCGCTGCGCCACGCCGTGCATCCAGAACTGCTACCTCCGACGCGACAGCGACGCGGTGGTGCCGCTGGTCCGCGAGTTGGTCGCCGTTGCGCGTGCGGCCATCGTGACTCCACGAAAGTTGCACACCATCGAACTACCAGTGGCGTTCGAGCTTTCAGACGTGTCCGACGACGCTGAGAGTCGCACCCTTCAGGCCCTGTTCGTGCGCTCGCCCGTTCCGTTTGCTGCGGTGGTCGCCGACCCGCGCCGCCTCGCCGAGCTGCGCGACAAGCACTACGTCGACTTCGGCCGGGGCTTTCTCGGCGCCGGGGTGGTGGCCCGCATCCTCGATGCCGCCGCGGCGGCGGGCTTCCGGTTCGGGACGGTGGCGTTGCGTTGGCGGGGAGAGCCGCTCTTGCATCCCGACCTTGCGGGCGTACTGGCGGCGCTGCGAGGCCGCGCGGACCGCATCGTCCTGCACACCAGTGGGCTCCTCCTGTCCGGCCTCCCTCCCGACGCGGAGGTATGGGCTGAGCCGGCCCTGGCGGGCGTACACGCCGACCAGGCTGACGCGCGGGCGCGCTCTTTCGGCCTGCGGCTTGGGGCGCCGGCGCTCGTGGATGGTCCGGCCATCTCCTGGGAGGGCCGGGTCACCGCGTCACGGCGCGACACCCGCCTGGCCGAGCGCGTGGGCGACGTACTCAAGGAGCCCTTCGGCCCGCTCTGGGCTCGCGTCGTTTCAACGTAGGGGGGGAGAGGCCGCGGCGGCGCGGCGGCCCCTCCCCCTACCGCGGTGTTCCCTCCGGCCTCCAACCTTTGGTTTCCGGCCTACGGTCCGGGGCGCGCGAGTAACGCGCCCCGGCCACCGCTCTCCCCCTCTTCAATCGTTGAGCGCGGCCTGGGCGCGCGCGATCGCGTCAGGCCGCTCGGGGTAGCCGTCCTTGAGTTTCTCGAACTGTTCGGCGGCCTGGTCGCCGCGGCCAGCCTCGACGAAGGCCCGTACCAGTCCGGAGAGCGCGTCAGCCTGGTAGTAGCGGTCGCTCGTTTCGCGCAGCGCGTCGCCGAAGCGGGTGACGGCCGTCCGCGGGTCTTCCGCGGCCAGCGCGCACTCGCCGAGCCCCAGCGCGCCGACGGTCCTCGACTCCGCATCGCCGTCCAGGGCGGCGTAGACGTCGCGCGCCTCGTCGAAGCGCTTGAGCGCCACCAGCGCCTCCCCTTTGAGTTGGCCGACCGTCAGGACGTATCCGGGGTCGACGACGGAGAGCTGCGCCAGCGCGGAGAGGGCCGCACGGGCGTCGTCCCGCGCCAGCCACACCCGCGCCTGCCCGACGTAGGCTGCTGAGCGTCGCTCCACGTCTGCGGAGGACGCCATCGAGGCGTAGGCCGAGAGGGCCTCGTCCCAACGCTCCAAGGCCTCGTAGGCGAGCCCGCGCTCTTCGGCCGCGCGGGCGTCCCGCGTGTCGGCGAGCAGGGTCAGGGCGCGCTCAGGATCGCCGCGCATCCGGGCGATTCGCGCTCGGCCGAGGTGCGCTGCGTCGGGATCGGTGCGCTGCAAGCGCGCCCACACCTCGTCGGCCGCGTCGAGGTCGTCGGCCTCGACCAAAAGCTCGGCGTACACCTCGTCGCGCCACCGGCGGTCGTCGGCGCCGTCCGGTTCGAGATCCTTGAGCACCCGCACCGCCTCCGCGGTCCGGCCGGCCTCGCGGAGGCTCAGGGCCGCCTCCATCCCGGCTTCGAAGCCCACGTCGGCCCAGCGCGTCGCGACCTCCGCGGCGGCCTCGATCTGGCCTTCGGTGCGGAGCGCGCGGATCGATGCCGCCACCAGCTCGTCGCGGGACCCGCGGTCGCCGTCGGTGGCCAGCCACGCGTCCAGTCGGCTGCGCGCGCCCGCCGCGTCGCCGGCCGCCACTGCGGCGCGCACCCAGAGCGCCCTCGCGGCGTTGCGTTCCGGTCCGGCAGTCACTTCCGCGAGCGCGGCTTCCAGCAGCTCCCGTGCCCGGGTGGGGTCGTCGGCAAGCTGCGCCTCGGCGACAGCGATTCGGGCCTGCACCCGGATGCCGGCGTCGGGGGCCTCCAGGAGCGCGGCGTACACGGTGGCCGCGCCGGCGGCGTCGCCCGAGGCATCGAGCGCCTGGGCCAGCGCGAGGTCGGCTGCGGTGCGGCGGCTGGCCTCCCCGCCCCGGCGGCCGCGCGCCAGCCGATACGCCTCGATGGCGCCCGGCAGGTCCCCCGCGGTCTCGCGGAGCCGGCCCAACGAGAGCAGCGCCTCCAGCGCCCACGGACCTTGTCCCCGGCCGACCACCTGGTAGAGCTCCCCGGCGGCCGCGGCCTGACCACGCAGCTCCTTGGCGTTGGCCAGCCCCAAACGGCATTGGGCCTCGACCTCGGCTGACGCCCCGGCCATCAGCGCGATGTAGCCCGCCTCCGCTTCCTGGACCCGGTTGGACCGGAGCAGCGCTTGGCTCCGACCGAGGCTGACGCGCACCCGGGTGTCGCGATCGACGAGCGCACTAGCCAAGAGCTCGTCGTAGCGCCGGATCGCGCCCTCCGCGTCGCCGTCATCGAGCTGGAGCTCCGCGATCGCCAACGTCGCCTCGACTCGGGCTTCCGGGGTCGTCGTCGGGTCCTCGGCGACCCTCACCCAGATGGCGCGCGCGTCGCTGCGTTCCCCGGCTTCACGGAGCGCCTGGGCACGCCCCAACAGCAGCTGCGTCGCGAGTCCAGGATTCTCGGCGACCAGGGCATCCACCGCGCTGGGATCGAGCCGGGCGAGGAGGATGCGGGCGCCGTCCGAGACCGAAGGGGGCACGCCGCCGATGGCCAGGGCCTCGCGCACGTGCTCCAGCGCGCCCTCGTTGTCGCCGGCGCGCTCGGCAGTCGTCGCCATGGCGAGGTGGGCTCGGGCCCGCACGTCCGCGGCCGAGGCGGAAAACAGCGGCGTGAGCATCGCAGTCGCCTCTTCGGTGCGTCCGGCTCGCTCCAGGAGCTCGGCGGCGCCGAGGCGGGCGTCCTCCTCGCGCGTCGAGCCGTCGAGCGCCGCGTAGAGGGCCAGGGCCGCGTCGACCTCACCCCCCTCCGCAGTCGCCCGGGCCAGCCGGAGCTGCACCTCAGCACGGTCGGGCGGGCTTTCGATCGAGGCCAGGGCCGCTTCGAGGGCGGCCTTTGCCGATGCGGGCAGGTCGGCTGCGGCCCAGGCGTCAGCGAGCGCCAGCCCGAAGGCGCTCCGCTCGGTGTCGGTGCCGAGGCGGAGAAGGCGAGTCTCTTGAAAGCGCGAAGCGGTATCGCCGCCGTCTCGGAGCGCCTGGTGCAGCCCGACGATGGAGGCGGCGGCCTGGTCGGGCGAGATGTCGGCGCGGGCAAGGAGCGCTTCGAATTCGGTGGCCGCGCGGAGCTCCAGCCCGAGTCGTTCCCACGCACCCGCGCGGGCCAAGAGCACCCGCGGTAGGTCGGGGGTGTCCTTGGCGGCCGCGACAGCTTCTTCGAAGAGCGACAGTGTGCGGGCTCGGTCGTTGGCATCTTCGGCGGAGGTGGCGCCTTCAAGGAGGTAGTCCACCCGGCTCTGGAGATCGCCAGCCTGCTCCGAGAGGCGTCGGAACGCATCGGCGGCGTCGCCGGAGCGCCCAGATTGTCGGGCTTCGGTGGCCGCCTGCTCCAACCCTGCCGCGTCCAGCGCCCGCGGTCCGAACTGTCCGTAGGCGTAGAAGCCACCTCCGACCGCGAAGGTGAGCATGACCGCCCCGAGCGCGAGGCGGCCGCCTCCAGACTCCGCGGCCGTCGGTGTCTGAGCCCCACCCGCGATCAGGGCCTGTCGTCCTGCGACCGAGAGGCCGCGTAGCGCGCCCAGTTGGGTGCCGGCCGCGCGGACATTGGCGAACGTGGCCCCGGTGACGAGCACCTGATCGAGGACCACCCCGTCGAGGCACGCGCCATCGAAGCGGGCCCCTTCCAGCCGCGCGCCGGTGAAGTCGGACTCGGTCAGGTCCGCGTCGCGCAGGTCCGCACGCCGAAGGTCGGCGCCGACGAACGTCGAGCGCCGGAGCTGGGCGGCGCGCAGGTCCACCCCCGCCATATCCCGCTCGTCGAACGAACGTCCGGACAGGTCAGCGCCCGGCCTGACGTCGATCGGCTCGCGCGCCAGCCGGCGGCGGAAGCGGCCCACGCCCACGCTGAGCGCAGCCAGCACCCGGCGGCGCCGCTGAGCCGCCGCTTCGGCCTCGGAGGCGCTTTGCGCGGCGCGCGCCGACGCGACCCGCTCGGCTTGCTCCCGCACGGCCCGCTGGCGGTCATCCAGGCGGGCACGTAGTTCCCGGAGCAGCGCTGTATCGGCACCAGCGGCGGCATCCGAGCGCTCCTGGGACACGATGCGCGCCGCCCGCTCCTCCAGGGCCTCCGCTTCGGCGCGAAGCCGGTCGAGCTCGGCCTCCTCCCGGCGCCGGCGCCGCTCGGTCTCACGCGCCACCTGCGCGCGGCGGACCTCATCGGCGAGGGCCCGTCGCGCCGACGCCTCGCCGCGTTGTCGGTCGGCGACGAGCAGCTCCGCCGAGGCCAGTGATTCTTCGGCGCGGAGCACCCGGGCCACGATGATCGCGTCGGTCGCGTCACGACGCCCGCGGGTGGCGAAGGCCGCTTCGCGGCGGAGAACGCGGGGCAGGAAGGCGGCACCGCCGGTGGCGCGGTCGCGCGCGGATACGCGGACCGTGGTCAACACGCTGAGGTGGCGCTCAGCGCCGAGGAATCGCGCGGTGCGGGTCCGGTCTTCCGCATGCCGCGCAAACTCAAGACCCTCCTCGAGGGTAGCGACCGAAACCCCTGCGTCGTCATCCGCCCCCCAGAGCCAAAGCGAGGCGCCGCGCAGGTTTTCGCTCGTGCCGAGCGCCCGGACGTTTTGAATCCAACTGACCAGCGGAGCGAGGAGCACCGCGAGCCGCTCCACCATCGCCTCGAAGGCGGGACCCACGCCGGCGCGCGCCGCCAACGCCACCGCCCGCGCGGAGCGGATCAGCTCGTCGGCGCGTCGCGCCGTGCTCGTCCTGAACTCATCGAGCCGGGCGGCCACCACGGCGCGCCGACGTTTGGCCTCTTCACGCCTGGCCTGGACGACAAGCGCCCGCCGAGCGCGCAGTGCCTTGGCCTCCTCGTCGCGGATGCGGTCACCGGCACTGCGAGCCTCGACCGCGACGGCGGCTCGGGCGTGGCGCTCCGTGGCCCGCGCGCGCGCTTCAATCCGCAGGGCTTCGAGCCGGGCCTCCTCGGCGGCTTCGACTGCCGCCGGGTCCGGCTCGGGCGGCGGTTCCAGGCGATCGAGCAGCGCGCGGGCCGCGGACGCGAACTCCACGATCGCCGGCACCGCCCGCATTGCGGTTGTTGTCGCGACGCCTATCGCCCGCCCGACGCGGGTTCGCAGCTCAGTTTCCGGGGTCCGCTCGGCCGGGGTTTGGGGCGTGGCCAGGGTGCCGGGCGCGGCTTCGTCGATTTCGACCCGCTCCAGCACCTCGCGGAGCTTGGGCGCGGCACGTCGGACGGCGTCTTTCAGGGGGGCCCACAGCCAGACGTCGGCGGCTGCGGTCACCTTCGGCGCGGCGATGCGGAGCCCGTGTGCGGCGGCAATCGCCAACGCGATGGTGCCTGTCGCGATCACCAGCGTCAGGGTGATCACTGCGTTGCCCGCGCGCGCCGCGGTGGGCCAAGCCCAGGTGGGGAGCTGCGCGAGGCGTCCGGCAACCGCCGAGAGCGCGCCGATCAAGGCGTAATAGACTCGCGCGAGGCGGGAGGCGCCGCGGGCCCGCGTTCGCAGTCGGCGGGCGAATGCACGGAGCCAGGCGGCGGTCGTGGAGCCCCAGGCGGGACCCGTTCGTGCGGGGGCAGCGGCGTCTCCACCAGCCAGTACTGCCAGAATCCGTTCGTCCTCGCTCGCCGGCAGCGTCGTGGGGGGGGGAGCCACCGGTGCCTCGACCGGGAGGCCGGGGGGGCGTCCGGCGGCGCGGCCCAAGCCGCGAGCGGTGCCGCCCAGCGCTTCGGCGGCGGCGCGGCCCAAGGCGCGGGCGGCGCCGCCCAGCGCTTCGGCGGCGGCGCGGCCCAAGGCGCGGGCGGTGCCGCCCAGCGCTTCGGCGGCGGCGCGCGCGCCGGAGATGGCCCGGCCGCCCGCGTCGCGCGCCCGCTCCGCCAAGTCCCGTGCCTGGCCCCCCGCCGCCCGCAGCGCGCGGTTCGCCGCGGAGAGCAGCACCCGCCCGGCGACCGTGAGCGGGCGGCTGAGGAAGACCCCGACCGGGGCCGCCGCGAGATCCTGCTCGTCGCGGCGGGCCCGCGCTTCGGCCTCGGCCGCATCGAGCTGGTAGAGGAGCTCTCGGCGGCCCCGCTGTTGTGCGGGATCGCGCGCCGAGCGCAGGTGTTCGGCGATGACGCGCGCCCGCCGGCGGGGGGCCGCCGCGGGATCGACCGCGTGGACCGCGCGCGGCGCCGGCGGGGCTGGAAGTGCCGCATCGTTCGCTCGCGCCTGGGCGGCGAGCTCCAGTTGCAGGCGCGCTCTGGCGGCGAGCGCTTCCGCGCGCATGCGGGCGGTCGTCTCCTCCACCGCCCGGGCGCGCGCGGCGTCAGCATCGGCCCGCGCGCGGTCCGATCGCTCCTGCTTCTCCGCGTCCGCCTCGTTTGCGGCGCGCGCGGCAACTTCTTGCCGCGCGTACGTCGGGGCGGCGCTCTCGGCCTCGTCGTCGGCGCGTGCGGCCGCTTCTTGCTGCGAGCGCGCCGAGGCGACACGCTCCGTTTCGGCGGCGGCGCGCGCGGCAGACTCCTGCTCCGCGCGGGCGAGTGCGGCGCGCTCTGCCTCGGCGGCGGCGCGGGCGGCAGACTCCTGCTCGGCGCGGGCGAGTGCGGCGCGCTCTGCCTCGGCGGCGGCGCGCGCGGCAGACTCCTGCTCCGCACGGGCGAGCGCGGCGCGCTCCGCCTCCTCGGCGGCGCGCGCGGCAGCCTCCTGCTCCGCCCGGGCGTGCGCGGCGCGCTCCGCCTCTTCGGCGGCACGCGCGGCTGACTCCTGCTCCGCCCGCGCGAGTGCGGCGCGCTCAGCCTCGGCCGCGCCGCGCGCGGCCGCCTGTTGCTGGGCCTCGGCCTCCGCGAGGCGCATCGCCTCTTGACGCTGGTGCCACGCCAGAGCCGCCGCCTCTTCGGCGGCGCGAAGCCGCTCGGCTTCCTGGCGCTGCGCGGCGGTCGCGGCCTCGCGGATATCGGCGGCCGCCCGATGTCGCACCATCGCTCGAGCCTTGAGCTCACGCGTCAGCGCCGCGGCGCGGACGACCGCATCCCGCGCCTCGGCGCCGTCGCGGAAGGCGTCCAGGAATTCACTGGGGGCGAGGGTCTCGACCCCCAGTCGCAGCGTGGCTGCTGGCGCGGGCGCGGCCGGGATTGGCAACGGCGCCACCACGCGGCTGGCGGGGCGCTCGACCGCGGCGCGCGAACGTGCGGCGGCCTCGCGTGTCCACGCCTGGCGCGCGGCTTCCCGTTCGCGCCGGAAGGTGTGTCCGGCGAAGAGGTCCTCGACGCCTTCGTCGTCCGGCTCAGCGTCTTGGTCACCGTGGGCAGAGGCGGCGTCCCGTTTGGGGATCGCCGCCCGCAAGCCGTCGAGCCACTGGCCCGCCTCGAGGACGCGCGCCACGGCGCGGGCGAGCACCGGCGGCGACCAGCCCAGGGCACGAAGGTGCCCTGGGTGTTGTCGGGCGAGCTGTCGATCCACCCGGGCGCCTTCCAGCCGAGCGTCTTCGACCTCGAAGTCAAAAAGGGCGATGCCCCGGAGGTCGCTTCCGCGGAGATCGGCCCCGACGAGCCGGAATCGCCCGCGAGCCCCCGCCAGCGCAAGGCCGAGGCCGCCAATCTGGCTCAAGTCGGCGCCGTCGAGGGTGGCGTCGTCGAGGACTGCCCGTCGAAGTTCGCTGCCGACGAAGGAGGCCCCGTCCAGGTCCGCGCCGTCGAGCCGTGCGCCGCCGAAGCGCGCGCCACCGAGCCGGGCATCGGACAGCCGGCAGCGCGGCCACTCCGCGCCGCGGAAGGATGCGCCACGTGCGTCCAGGCCTGCGCCCATGACGTCCGCGCCGCGGCTACGATCGAAGCGGGCCCCGCGGGCGTCGACGTCGCAGAGGTTCGCGCCCTGGAGAAAGGTGT
Source organism: Deltaproteobacteria bacterium (assembly GCA_947490345.1). Lineage (GTDB taxonomy): Bacteria > Myxococcota_A > UBA796 > UBA796 > SXON01 > SXON01. The sequence continues at coordinate 13,318 of CANLGL010000051.1, read as the reverse complement.
CGCGGAGGTCGGCTTCGACGAGGGTGGCGCCGCCGAGCTGAGCGCCCCTGAGGTCGGCGCCGGAGAGATCGCGACCGCTCAAGTCCACGCCGCGGAGATCGCAGCCGGCCAGATCCTGGCCCTTGAGGCTTGTAGTTGAGAGATCGACTACGCGTAGGTCGGCCCCCCGGTACCGAGGCCTGAAGGCGAGCAGGGGCACGCTCTCCGATTTATCGCCTTGGGGCTGGCACGGCGCTTGCTATTTTGTGCGTGCGAAGGCGGTTGCTTTACACACCGCGGTGGCGCGTATAATCGCGTCCCCGCCTCATCCCCCGCGCCCCCCCGCCTTCGGACCCTCCATGGACACCCTGCTGCTCGACGGCGGCCGCCCCCTCTCCGGCGCCGTTGTCATCTCCGGCGCCAAGAACGCCTCGCTCCCGATCCTCATCGCAACCGTCGTTGCGCCGGGTGAACATCGGCTGCGCAACGTGCCCGAGTTGGTGGACACCTCCTCGATGCTCTCCCTCCTCGGACGGATCGGCTGCCCGTCACTCCTCGGGGAAACGATGCGGGTTGACACCTCCAGGGTGGCGTTCTGTGAGGCCCCCTACGACCTTGTCCGGAAGATGCGCGCCAGCGTGCTTGCGCTCGGTCCGCTCTTGGCTCGGTGCGGCGAAGCCCACGTCTCGCTTCCGGGTGGTTGCGCGATCGGGAGCCGTCCGATCGATCAGCACCTCAAGGGGCTGGAGGCGCTTGGTTGCCGCTTCGAGCTCGATGGTGGCTACGTCCACGGGCGCGTCGACCGCTTGCGTGGCGCCGAATTCGCCTTCGACATGGTGACCGTCACCGGCACCGAAAACGTGCTCATGGCGGCGGTGCTCGCTGAGGGCACCACCGTGCTGGACAACGCGGCGGCCGAGCCCGAGGTCGAGGACCTCGCCCGCTTCCTGGTTGGATGCGGCGCGCGGATCGAGGGTGCGGGCACGTCACGGATCGTGGTGCACGGGGTGCCGTCGCTGAGGCCCTCGCCGGTAGCCCACGCGATTCTCCCCGATCGCATTGAGGCCGGCACCTACCTTGTGGCTGGCGTCATCTCCCGCGGGAACGTGCGCTGCGAGCAGGTGCGTCCCGGCGACCTGACGCCGGTCATCGACATCCTGCGGGCTGCGGGCGCCAGCGTCGAGGTGGGTCCGGATTGGGTCAGCGCCGGCGCTGACGGTCGTGTGCGGGCGGTGGACATCGAGACGGCGCCCCATCCGGGCTTCCCCACCGACATGCAGGCCCAGTTGATGGCGCTCTTGTCGCTCGCCAAGGGCACCAGCCGGGTCACCGAGACCATCTTCGAGAACCGCTTCATGCATGCAGCAGAGCTGGTTCGGCTCGGGGCGCAAATTCAGATCGACGGGCGGACGGCGACGATCACCGGTCAGCCGACGCTGTCGGGGGCGACGGTCATGGCGACCGATCTGCGGGCATCGGCCTCGTTGGTGCTGGCAGGACTCGCGGCCGAGGGTCGTACGGAGATCCTCCGCCTGTACCATCTCGATCGGGGCTACGAGCGCCTGGTGGAGAAGCTCTCGGCGGTGGGTGCGGTGGTAGAACGCGGTCAGGAAGGTCGCCCACGCTTTGCCGCCCCGGCCGCGGTCGCGTAGCCGAAAGGGTTAGCGAGCGCCCGAGGGGCGGATGTCGATTCCGAGGCACGTGGTCGACGAGGTGCGTGCGCGCACCGACATCGTGCAGGTCATCGGTCAGACGGTGACGCTTCGGCGTCGCGGGACCAGCCACGTCGGATTGTGCCCCTTCCACAATGAGAAGACGGGCAGCTTCAACGTTGTTCCTTCCAAGCAGATCTACCACTGCTTCGGCTGCGGTGCGGGCGGGGACGTGTTCACCTTTCTGCAGAAGACCCGCGGCGTGGGCTTTGCGGACGCAGTCAAGGAGCTTGCGGCCCAGGCCGGGGTGACGATCGAGGAGCGGGCCCTCTCTCCCCAGGAAACGGCGAGGATTTCACGGCGGAAGGACCTGCACGAGACCGCGGAGGCCGCCTGTCGCTGGTACGAAGCGACATTGCTGGTCGGGAAGGACGGGGCGCCGGGAAGGGCCTACCTCGCGGACCGGGGCATCACCTTCGACACCGCGAAGAAGTACCGCCTGGGGTTCGCCCCGGAAGGGTGGAACAACCTGGAGACGCACCTGACCCGGGAAGGGTTCGACGCGGAGCTGTTGCTTCGGTGCGGCCTGGTGAAGAAACACGAGGCTCGCGGCACGACCTACGACGTCTTCAGGGGTCGGCTATTGTTTCCCATTCACGACGACCGGGGGCGCCCCATCGCGTTCGGCGGCCGAGTTTTGCCCGGGGCGCCGAAGGACTCGCCGAAGTACCTCAACTCGCCAGGCACGGAAATCTACGAAAAGTCGCGCATCCTCTACGGGTTGTCGTATGCGCGGGGCGCGGTGCAGCGGAGGGACCGGCTGCTCGTCGTCGAGGGCTACTTCGACGCCGTGTCGCTGTGGCAGGCAGGATTCGAGGAGGCGGTCGCGCCCTGCGGTACGTCGCTGACGGTCGAGCACCTCGAGATCGTCCGGCGACTGACGACGCGCGTCGTCGCGCTCTTCGACACCGATGAGGCGGGGATCAACGCGGCGGTTCGTGCCCTCGACCTGTTCCTGGCGGCGGGCATCGAGGCCCGGCGACTCGACCTCCCCGGCGCCAAGGACCCCGACGAGTTCGTCCAGAAGTTCGGCGCCCCGGCCTTCGAAGAGCGCTTGGAGCGCACCGAACCCCTGCTTGAGTTGGTCATTCGCCGAACCCTGGACAAACACGGCAGCAGCTCGGAGGGGCGGGGCAGGGCAGTCGCGGCGTTGGCGCCCACGTTGCGGAAGCTCGTCGGCACCGTCCGCGACGTCACCATCCGGCGGGCATCGGGGTGGCTCGGGATTCCCGAGGAAGAGCTGATCCGCGAGGTCGGGCGGCCTCCGGAAACTGGTGTCCACTCGCCGACGCCGAGTCGATGGACGCCGGACAAGGATCTTGCCCATCTTTTGTGGCTGGTGGTCCAGTACCCGGACCGGGTTGCGCCAGCCCTCGCCGAGGTCGATCCCAGCGTCGTTTCCGACCGGTCGGACGTGCTCGGCGCGATCGCCAGACTATTGAGCCTGCATCCGCTCGCCGACGTCCTCGCCTGGGCGGAACTAGACGCGCCCGACCTCGCGCGCGTCCTGGCTGCGGCCGCGGCAAATTCGGACCTATACAAGCTCGAAGCGTCACTTCCTGCGGCTCGCTCGATCGTTGCCCGCCTGCAGCTCCGATCAGTAGAAGCGCGGATACTCACGATCAACCGCGAGATTCACCGTTGCGAGACAACTGGCGACAAGTCAAGTTATGGATCATTGGTGCGTGAGCTATCGGCGCTGTATGCGCAGCAAGCAGGACTGAAACAGTCGGTGAACCGCAGGGCGGGAGTCGTGGACTGATGCTGAAAGACAAAGAGATGCGTGACGTTCAGGCGCTCATCGCCATGGGCAAAGAGCGGGGGTTCGTCACCCAGGACGAGGTGAACACCCTCCTCCCTGTCCATCTGATCTCGAATGAGAACCTGGATGAGATCAACATCATGTTCTCGGATCTCGACATCGAGGTCGTGCATCAGGCCAAGCGACGCGCCGACCAGGAGCGCCGCGGCGTGCAGCCGGAGGAAAAGAAGCTCAACGAGACCACGCCATCGGGACGAAGCAACGATCCGGTAAGGATGTATCTCCGAAAAATGGGCTCCGTGGCCCTTCTCTCTCGCGATGGCGAGATCGAGATCGCCCAGCGCATCGAGGAGGGAGAACTCGCCATTCGCAAGAACACGATCGGTTCGCCGCTCGGGGTGCGCATCGCGGTCGGACTCCTGGGCGAGGAGGATGAACGCATCGAGAAGGCGACGCGCGCGGGAAAGAAGCTCCGCCGCGTCAAGACCAAGAGCGGGCGCACCCTGGATGTGGTCGTGGCGGACCTGACCGACCTCCACGGGCGCCGCCGTTCGCTCCTGAAAGAGGGGGATCGCCCCCGCCCCGACGTCGGCGCGCTCCCCGCGGCGGCACAGGTCACCGCCATTGAGTTCCAGATTCTGGAGATCATGGACGGGTTGGAGCTGGAACGCGTCGTGGTCAACAACCTCGCCAAAGAGATCCACAGCTCCTGGGCAAGCGTTGCGGCTTGCGAAAAGGAGATCGAGGTCGTCGCGCGGGAGGCCGGCATCCCGGTTCGCGAACTTCGCCGGAGCATCCGTCGGGTGCGCCGCGCCCCTGAGCGTGGTGGCAGCCAACTCGTCGAGGACAGCGGCATCACCGAAGCGCATTGGGCGGAGTTCGACAGCCGCGTTCGCCGGGAGCTCCGCAAGATCCGCAAGATCGAAGAAGACCTGCTGGTGGATGCCGATGAGCTACGCGTCATCGCCCAGCGCCTCAAGCGGGGCGAACACATGGCCGAGGTGGCCAAGAACGAGCTGATCGAGGCGAATCTTCGCCTCGTGGTCAGCATCGCCAAGAAATATACCAACCGCGGGCTGCAGTTTCTGGACCTCATCCAGGAGGGCAACATCGGGCTGATGAAGGCGGTCGAGAAGTTCGAATACCAGCGCGGCTACAAGTTCTCGACGTACGCCACGTGGTGGATCCGGCAGGCGATTACCCGCGCCATTGCCGACCAGGCCCGGACGATCCGCATCCCCGTGCACATGATCGAGACGATCAACAAGCTCATCCGTACCCAGCGGTACCTCGTGCAGGAGCTTGAACGCGAGCCCACCCCCGAAGAAGTGGCCGAGAAGATGGACATGCCGGCCGACAAGGTCCGCAAGATCCTCAAGATCGCCAAGGAGCCCATCTCCCTGGAAACGCCCATCGGTGAGGAGGAGGACTCCCATCTCGGCGATTTCATCGAGGACAAATTGGTGCCCTCTCCTGGCGAGAACGTCACCAACAGCGCCCTGGTCGAACAGGCCCGAAAGGTGCTGGCGACGCTGACGCCGCGGGAAGAGCGGGTGCTGCGCATGCGCTTCGGCATCGGAGAGCGCTCGGACCACACCTTGGAAGAGGTGGGGCAGGACTTCGACGTCACGCGCGAGCGCATCCGGCAGATCGAGGCGAAGGCGCTGCGCAAACTGCGCCATCACAGCCGCAGCAAACGCCTCCGCGCGTTCATGGACGGCTGAAATCGGGCCCGTAGCTCAGTGGTCAGAGCAGGTGGCTTATATCCACCCGGTCGCTGGTTCGACCCCAGCCGGGCCTACCCTTCGGAGTGGAATTGCATCCTGAGCTCGTTTTGATTTCGAACCTCTGGCAGATCGATCACCAATGTGACCTCCTTCGTGCCGAGCACGAAGCGCTCGCCAACGCGGTGCGCGCCGCCGATGCCGCGGTCAAGGCGGTGGAGGCTCAGCTTGCGGCCATAGCCGTGCAGCGCGATGAGGCGATTCAGAGCACGCGGAAGAACGACCGAGAGTTGGCCGATTACCTGGATAAACGCGATCGAACGCGCAAGATGATCGATACCGGCACCGCGCCCGACTACGCCGCCGCCGAAAAGCAGTTGGCTCAGGTACTCGAGATCGTCGATCGCCTGGAGACCGCTGCCCTGGAGCTGATGGAGGCCGTCGAGGCTGTCGAGCAGGCGCGGGCGAGCGCTCAGCGGGAGCTGGAGCTCGGGAAGCAGGTGCTGGTAGCGGCGCGCGCTGCGCTCGGCGCTCGCGACGCGCCGATTCGGGCGGAGCTGACCGAACTCCTCGAATGCCGCCCCGATGCCGCCGACGACCTGCCGGTCGACTATCGCTCCGCTTACGCCTACCAGCGCCAGCGCAAACGACCGGCCCTCGTCAACACGCGCGACCAGATGTGCCAGAGCTGCCAGACCCGGATTCCGGGCCAGCGAATCGTGGAGACCACCTTGGCCCGCGCGGTGCACACCTGCCCGGGTTGTGCCGGGTGGTTGTTGCCCTGATGGGGCACGGTTTTGCGGTCATCCACCCGGGCCTCGAGGACGTCGTCGCCGCCGAGCTCGCTGGTTTCGGCATCGAAGGCGAGGTGGTCCCGGGCGGGGTGCGCTTCTCCGCCGATGCGGCGCGGGTCGCGATGCTTGCGCGCACGATGCGTACCCCGTCGCAGCTGCTCTACGAGCTCGGAAGCGGCACTGCCCGTAGCAGCGAGGCCCTGGGGGTCCTGATTCGCAGCCTGCCGTGGCGGGAGTTTCTGCAGCCGCAGGCCGAGCTGAAGATCGAGATCACCTCTCGGGCGAGCGCACTCCGCTTCAAAGACACGGTGTCCCGGGCGCTGACCGCGATGATCCGGGACGCGCGGAAGGGAGCGTTCGTGCCCGACCGTGGTCAGCGGCCGCGGCATGTCCAGGTGCTGCAGGTGCGCATCGTGGAGGACCAGGTGACCGTCTCGCTGGACGCCGGCGGGGACCTGCTTCACAAGCGGGGGTGGCGCACCGAGGCCGGCCGCGCGCCGATCCGCGAGAACCTGGCGGCGTGCATGCTCGCGCTGGCAGAATGGGACGGGACGGACGCGCTCTATGACCCCTTTTGTGGGGCGGGGACCGTTCCGATCGAGGGCGCCCTCCTCGCTGCCGGGAGGCCCCCGTTTCAGGGGCGGAACGGTTTTGCTTGCGACGAGTGGGGCAAGGGGAAGCCGGTCGCCGGGAAGGCCCGCGCCGGGGGGCGGTCGCCGGCTCCGGCACCCCCGGCTCGACCGGCGCCGAAAGCAGCGCCAAAGGTGGCTTCGGGTCAGATGGTTTTCGGGAGTGACCACCAGGCGCAGGCCATCGCGACATCGAATGCGAACGCCCGGCGAGCCGGCGTGACGGTCCCCTTCCGGCTGCTCGATGTGGCCGAGATGCAGGCGCCGGCTGTGGTCGGCACCATCGTGACCAACCCTCCGTACGGCGAGCGCCTCGGCGTGTCCGTCGACGAGGTGTACGCCACCTTCGGACGCGTCCTCCGCGAGCGTTTTGGAAGCTGGCGTGTGCTGTTCCTCGCGCCGGATCGCCGCATGGCACTCAAGGTGGACGAGCGCGTAGAGCGGGTGGTTCAGTTCAAGAACGGCGGGCTGAGCGTCGGCGTTTGGACGGTTCTGGCGTAGGGCGGAGGCTACTGCGGCGGTGTTCCGCCATAGACGTCGGTCACGTAGACCAGACGGCCGGTCGCGGCACCTAGCGCGACCGAGGCTCGCCAGACCACGCGCGCGTCCGCGGTGATCTCGGTGATCATGCCCTGGATCGTCCAGGAGATGAGGTAATTGCCGCTGCTGAGCCGGCGTACGTCGCCCAGAAGGGGGTTGAAGCTGTCGGTCTCGGAGCGGAACTCCCACACCTTTTCGATGGTCCGCTTGTCCTGATCCAGGGCATAGGCCACAGCGCGCGACACCTGATCGGGATGGTGGTAGCCGTTGTCGAACATCGCGAAACCGTCGCCCCAGAAGTGGGACATGTGTCCGTGACTCCACCACGTCCCGTTCGGGCCCTCCACCATCCAAGCATCCTCGCCGGTGGGGATGACGTCACCGTCGACGTCGGTCACGTCGCTGTAGCGCCCGCCGGCCTGCCACAGAACCGCTCCCGACTCGCGATTCACCGCGATGAGCGCGTCGATGTTCTTTGATTGAACGAGCAGGGTGTTGCGGTCAGGGTCGACCATGACCGAGTTGGCATGGGTGTAGTTCAGGCCGCCGCCCGGGGTCTCGTCATCGAAATGGGAGCAGACCCGCCAGGGTTGGTGTGCGTAGTCGTCGAGAAAGCTGAACACCGTCTCGGGAGTGTCGGCGCTCGTCGCACCCTCGGCAACGAGCTGCAGCCGGTCGCTGGCCAGGTCTGCGGTGGTTCCGTCCTCCAGCGAGACGGCATCTGCTCGCTGCCCCGCGATGTAGGCGATCTCGCCACTCGGTAGTTGTGCGGCATCATGGTGGCCGTCCGCCGCCCAGGTGGTCGCCCATGACGACCCGTCGAAGCGGACGCCGACCACGCCGGCATATGGTCGTTCTACCAGACGAAAATGAGTGAACACCAGCCCCTTGCCGTCGGCGGCGGCGTGCACGGAGTCGACCTCGATGTTCCCGTCGGACTGCCACCACCAAACGTAGTCGCCTTGCCGGTCGAGCCCGACCACCCAGCTGGTTCCTTCCTGGAGCAAAGACGTGAACACCAGCGCGTCAGCGTCTACATCCGCGTCGGACACGTCGCTGATGGTGAACCGCGGCAGCGCGGCCGGAGCGCTGGCGATGCCGACGGACACCGGCTCTGACTCCCAACGGGCTCCCTCGGCGTCGACCGCAGCGGCACGGAAGTACCAATTTCGGCCCTCGGCGAGGGCGACCGCGGTGGCCGTGATCCCGGTGCCCGCGGCGGTTCGTCGGGTCAGGTCCTCTGGGTTTTCGCCGTACTCGAGCCAGGCCTCGCCGGTGGGGCCGGCGTCCCACGCGGCGTGAACGACGGTCGGAAGCACCGTATCCACGGTCAGCACGAGCCCGGTGATGGGCAGCGCCGCAGCGTCGGGCGTCCCCTCGCCCCCCTCGCATCCCGCCAGGAGCCAGAAAAGCATCCTCCCTCCCTACCTCACTCAAATCACCTTCGCCAAAAAACCCGCCGCCGTCGCCGCCTCAGCGATCTTCGTCAGATGATCCCGTGAAAGGGGAGCGACGGTCTCCTCCGCCGGCTTCCGCGCCACTGTGTACACCTGCACCTCCGCGATCGTGCCGGTGGCGCCGATGTGACGGAGCCGTCCGACCCAAGCCCCGATCTCGTGGTCGTCCGGGGCCTCGCCGTCCAGCGAACAGAACATCGCCTGGATCACGATGGGCCGCTCCGCGGCCAGCTTCGTCAGGTTCTTCAGCACCCGCGAGTACGGGAACCGGGTGCCGTCGACCCTCGCGAACCAGGCGTGCGTGCCCGCGTCGAGCTTGCACCAAAGGTCGTCGATGTCGCTCAGCGCCGCGCGGACGCGCGCGCGATGAAGCATCGTGGCGTTGGTCAATAGACGAATGGGGGTTCCCGGGAGCATCGCGTCGCGCACCCGTCGCACGGCAGCCGCTGCGGCGGGGAATTCTGGAGGTGTGGTCGGCTCGCCGTCGCCCGCGAAGGCGATGTCGACGACACGCCGGTGTTCGGGCGCCGCGGTGTCGAAGGGGGGCGTGCTCCAGAGGGTGTCGGCGGCGACGCGCTCGCAGAGGTCGCGCAGCTCGGCTTCCAGTTGGGGAACGTCAATGCGCGCGTCGGCGCCGGGGATCGTGCGGTCTACCTGGCAGTAGGGGCAGGCGAAGTTGCACACCTTGTCGGGGTTCAGGTTCACGCCGATGCTGAGTCCGCCCGCGCGTCGCGACACGACCGCGTAGATGTATCGATTCGCTCCCAGGTCCCGACGGTGGTCGGCGAAGGTCAGCCGGCGTGTCGGGGTCACGCGGTCGGGGCCATTCGGGCGCGGAGCGCGCGTCCCCCCAAGTCCAGCGGCGGCGCGTCCAACCTGGGCACCCGCGCCAGGCGATCGCATTGCAGGTCTTCGGCGAGCGAAGCGCCCCACGTGGTCATCGCCTCGGCGACGTCGTTGTCATCGCTGTCCCAGTCGATCGTCACGCGGTCGGAGATCTCCAGGCCCTGCTCCTTTCGGAGCGCCATGAGCCGACGGGATACGTCCCGCATGAGGCCTTCGATTCGCAGGGGGTGGGTGATTTCGGTCGTCACCGCACACCAGGGCCCCTTGTCCTCGGCCGCAGACAACCCCGGGGGTTGCACCACGTGGATGAGGAAGTCGCCGCGCCGGAAAGGCTCTTCGAAGCCAGGAACCAAAACACTGTCTGCCTTGCGAAGCTCCACGGCCAGTTGGGCCTGGTGGAGCTGAATCGCCTTGACCACTTCCCCCATCCGGTCGCCGACTTTGGCGCCGAGAGCCTTGAAGTCTGGCTTGAGCGTCCACGCCAGCGGGCTGGGAGCGCCGACGGGGTGGAGCTCGAGTTCTTTGACGTTCAGCTCATCGGAAAGCATGTCCGCGAACCGACTCAGGGCCCGCCGTTCCTGTTCGGTGGTCGTCCCGACGCTCAACCGTTGGAGCGGTTGCCGTAGCTTCAACTTGGCGGCGTCACGGGCGGCGATCGCCAGCGATGTGTACCGAACGAGGGCGCGCATGTCCTCGGCCAGCACGGCGTCGACCTGGGCCGGATCCGCGACCGGCATCGAGGTCAGGTGGACGCTGTCCGCGGCGTCCGGCCTCCCTCCGGTCATGGTGTTTTGCCACAACTTCTCGGCGGTGAAAGGCAACATCGGGGCCAAGAGTCGGATCACAGTCTGAAGACAGGTCTCCAAGGTCTCGAACGCGGACGGACCGTCGGCGACCTCGGCACGGAAGCGCTTACGATTGTGGCGAAGATACCAGTTCGAGAGACTCTCGACGAAGCGTTCGATTTCTCGCGCCGCGAGGTGGTGTTCGAAGGACTCGATCGCGCTTCGATAGGTCGCGACGGTCTCCTGCAGTTCGGTGAGGATCCATCGATCGAAGTCTGGGCGGTCGGCGAAGGGGATCGGCTCGGCCTCGGGCGCGTACCCTGCCAGCCGCGCGTAGTTGACGAAGAACGCGTGGGTGTTCCACAGTTGGTTCAGGAACCCGCCGCGCACGTCTCGGAGTGGACCCGCGCCAAAACTCAGGTTCTGTACCGGGTCCTGCCGTGCGTACAGCCACCGCATGGAGTCGGCGCCGAACTGTTCGGCAGCGTCGTCGAACCAGATCGCGTTGCCTTTGGACTTGTGCATCTCCTCGCCCTTCTCGTCGCGCACGAGTCCGTGGCCGAGAAGCGTCATAAAGGGAGGACGATCCGACATCATCGCGCTCATCGACAGCAGCGCGTAGAACCAGTTGCGGAACTGGCCAGGGAAACACTCCAACACCAGTTGCGCCGGGAACCAGGTGTCCCAGTGGGCGCGGTCGGTGGTGAACCCAAGGGTGCTGTAGGGGACGATACCCGCATCCAACCACGGATTTCCGACGTCGGGCACCCGATCCATCGTGTCGCCGCAGTGGGGGCAGGACAGGGTGACCGCGTCGATGTGGGGTCGATGGGGGGCGTGGCCTTCGAAGCGCTCCCAGCCCCCCGTGGCCCGGCTCCTCAATTCGTCTTCTGAGCCGATCACGTCGAAGCGCTCGCAGCCGCGGCACACCCAGATCGGCAGCGCCAGCCCCCAAAAGCGCTTCTTGGAGATCATCCAGTCGCCCATGTTGCGCAGCCAGTCCAGCTCCCTCGCCTGACCCTCGCCGGGGATCCACCGAATCTGGGGGACCAGCGTCTTGATGCGCTCGCGCCAGCCCATGTCGATGAACCACTCATCGACGAGGCGGAAGACCAACTCTTCCTTGCAACGCCAGCAGTGGGGGTACACGTGCGGGTAGCGCTCGCGCACCACCAACACGCCGCGCGCCTTCAGATCGTTGACGATGTCGTCGCCGACCGTCAGGACGTGTCGGCCGCTGAGCTCGCCGAAGCCCTCGCCGTACTCCCCGGTCTCAGAGAGCGGGGCGATGGCCACAAGCTCCTCGTGCCGACCGAGCTCGGCGTCCTCGGCGCCACAGCCGGGCGCGATGTGGACGATGCCGGTGCCCTCGCTGTCGCTGACCATGTTCCAGGCGAGCACCCGATGACACCCGATCGCGCTCGCCCGCCGGCCCGTTTTTCCGATGTCTCGCGCTGCCGACTGGGCGGGAAGGTGATCGTAGGGGCCATCGTAGGTCAGGCCGACCAGCTCCGAACCCTTCACGCTGCCGATGACGTGGGCGTCGCCGACGCCCTTGAGCAGCTTCTCGACGCTCGGAAGCTTGAAGCTCTTCTTGTCGGAGCCCGCCTCCAGGTTCCGTTCGCGGGCCCGTTCGTATGCGCCTTTGCTGACGTACAACGTCCATCCCTGGTGGGACACCTTCAGATAGTCAAGCTCCGGATTCACCGCCGCCGCGACGTTGGAGGAGAGCGTCCACGGCGTCGTCGTCCAGACCAGGAGCGCCTCCTTGTCGCGACCGTGCAGGGGAAACCGAACGTAGGTCGAGACGTGCTCGACGATCTTGCGTCCCTCCGCGACTTCCATCTGCGAGAGGCCGGTGCCGCAACGGCAACACCACGGCATCACGTCGTTTCCGCGGCGGAGGTGGCCCTCGGTGTGACACTTCTTGAGGAAGGACCAGATGGTGTAGTTGTTCTCGTTCGAGAAGGTGAAGTAGCTCCCACCCATCGCGGCCGTGCCCAGCTTCCCGATCAGCGCCTCGGGCGTGCCGGTCAGCTCGCGGCCGTTGGTGGCGGTGACGGTCAGCTCTGGGGTTCCGTCACGCAAGCCGTCACGTAGGCGGAGCAGCAACGCCGGGTCGTCCCAGTCCATCCACTGGCCCAGGCGTACGCTTTGCTGGGTTTGGCGAGCCGCGAAGGTCAGGACGCGCTCCTTGCAGGCCTTGACGAACTTATCAAGACCAAAGGCGGCGATATCGCGCTTGCTCTTGAAGCCCAGCTCCTTCTCGACCTCGACCTCCACCCAAAGTCCCTGGCAGTCAAAGCCGTTTTGGTAGCGGAGCTTTCGACCGTTCATCGCCCAGTATCGACAATAGAGGTCCTTCAGCGACCGGCCCCAGGCGTGGTGCACCCCCATCGGGTTGTTGGCCGTGATCGGCCCGTCCAAGAAGGACCAGGGTTCGCCGCCCGCATTCTGTGCTCGCAGGCGCTCGAAGATGCGCCCCTGGGTCCACAAGTCTTGCATGTCGTGTTCCATCCGGATCCAGTCGATCCAGGACTCCACGCGGGGGTAAAGCTCGGCCACGGTAGCCTCGTCAAAGGGGGCGAGGGATATCAAACCCGGGGGCGTAGCGCAGGCCCAAACGAGCTACCTGAGCGCGTACCCCCGAGTCACCATGTCTGATGCCCTCATCGCCGCCAAGGTCCCCGCCGCCGTGGAGCTCGAGCCCGGCGCGTACTTCTGGTGCGCGTGCGGTCGCGCGGATCCGCAGCCGTTCTGCACTGGCGCGCACAAGGGGAGCGGCCTTTTCCCTCAGAAGTTCGAGCTCGCCGAGAAGAAGACGGTGTACTTGTGTCAATGCAAGCAGAGCAAGAACCCTCCCTTCTGCGATGGGTCGCACCGCGCGCTCTGATGTCGAAAAGGGGCGGGGCTCCGCCCCTCCCCTTACCGCAATGCTGGTCACTTAGGCAGCGCAGCATGAGCCGTCAGCCGTTAGCCGTCAGCGATTAGCTCGGTCGGAGGCGGAATGCGAGACTTCAGGGACCTCTTGGTGTGGCAGAAGGCGCACCGCCTCACGCTCGACGTGTACCGGGCCACGAAGAGCTTCCC
>CANLGL010000050.1 GCA_947490345.1 Deltaproteobacteria bacterium | reverse complement strand
CCCCCCCCCCCGCCCCCGCCCGACCGGAAGGTCATGCTCTTCGACAAGCCGCTGGCCTCGCAGACGGGCATCAACTACCAGTGCCAGCTCGCGCCGATCAACGACGAGAACGAGTGGGCCGTCAACGTCATGTCCGACGTGGTCAGCGATGCGCTCTGGTTGGCGATGCGCGAACAGACCGGCGCCAGCTACGGCGCCTACCCCTACCTCCGCTACGCGGGCGGCGGGGTCGGCATCTTCGGGCAGGCGACCAGCGCCCAGAACGACCACGCGGGCTACGCCGTCAAGGTGTTCCTCGACCAGGGCGAACGGGTCAAGGCCGGCAAACTCGACGACCGCATCATCGCCACCCAGAAGTTCAACAACGCCCAGGCCTACGTGCTCGGTCAGGTCAGCACCTCCGCGATGCTCGGGCGGCTGATGGGCAACTACACCCGGGGGCGTGACCTCGCCTACTTCGACAAGATCGCCGAGCGGATCGGCAACGTCTCGCAGAAGGACTTCCCCCCGCTCATGGAACGGTGCGTCGGGCACGAGATCGTGACCGCCGTGGGTCCGCTGGCCATCATCAAGCCCCAGTTCGACAAGCTCGGCATCCCGGTCGAGGTCGTCGACCTGGACGCCTACCGCAAGGACTACCGGGTCAGGATGGGGCTCAAGCCCGAGAAAGAGAAGAAGGAAGACAAGAAGAAGTAGCCGTCGGGGCTAGCGCAGCTCGACGAGCTCGACGTCGAACACCAGGGTGGCGTTGGGGGGAATGACCCCACCAGCGCCCTTCTTGCCGTAACCGAGCTCGGGCGGGACGTGGATCTGGCGCTTTTCGCCTACCTTCATGTCCAGGACCGCCTCGTCCCAGCCCTTCACGACCTTGCCGATCCCGACGGGGAACGTGAAGAGCGTGCCGCGGTCCACTGAGGAGTCGAACTTCACGCCGGTGGTGAGCCAACCGGTGTAGTGCACCGCAACGGTCTGACCCGGCTGCGGCGACGCGCCGGCGCCGGGTCGGAGCACGAAGAACTTCATCCCCGAGGCCGAACGCTGCTCAACCAGGGCAGCGACGCTGCTTGGCGACGCGGTAGCGGGATTTGCGGCGGCATTTCCGCCGCAGCCGAACAGGGAGAGCAGCAAGGAGAGGGTGGACATACGCGCCGGCTATCCTGCCGGGCTACCTTCGGGCCGCCGGGAGCGGAAGGATGGGTAGGCAAGCGTGGCGTGACCTCGGCCTGGGGGTCGACCTTGATTTCCAGTTCGCCGGCGTCGACGACGTGGGCGCTGCGAGCGCGTTGGCGCCGGTGTTTCAGGAGATGGACGCGCTTGAGGCCGGGGCCATCGCCAATCGCGACGAAGGGCGGCAGGTAGGCCACTATTGGCTCCGGACGCCCGACCTGGCGCCCGACGGGCGCGGCGAGGAGATCGTCAGGGTTCGGGAGCTTTGCCGCACGCTGGCCGCTTCCATCCACGCCGAGCGGCGCTTCGAGACCGCGCTGGTGTTGGGAATCGGCGGCTCTGCGCTCGGGCCGCAGCTCGTGGCCGACGCGCTGGCCGAACCCGATGACCGGTTGGCGGTCAGATTCCTCGACAATACCGACCCCGACGGCATGGCTCGCGTGCTCGGCCGTCTTGACCTCGACACCACCCTCGTGGTCTGCATCTCCAAGAGTGGCGGTACACCGGAGACGCGCAATGCCCTGATCGAGACGAAAGCCGCGTTCGACCGCGCCGGCGTCGCCTTCGCTCCGCAGGCGATCGCGGTCACCGGCGAGGGCAGCGGCCTGTGGACGGACGCGGAAGCGTGGCGGGCGCGGGTGCCGATGTGGGATTGGATCGGCGGCCGCACCAGCGTCACCTCCGCCGTGGGCCTGCTCCCCGCGTTCCTCCAGGGCATCGATGCGGACGGCCTCCTGGAGGGGGCGTCGCGCATGGACGCACACACGCGCAGTCACGACTACGAGACCAATCCGGCCGCGCGCCTTGCGTGGAGCTGGTACCAGCTTTCCGGCGCCGGGAAGAACCGGCGGGCGTTGGTCATGCTGCCCTACCGCGACCGGCTGCTCCTGCTCTCGCGCTACCTACAGCAACTGGTGATGGAGTCGGTCGGCAAGCGCTACGATCGCGATGGCACCGAGGTCTGTGCCGGGCTCACCGTCTATGGCAACAAGGGCAGCACCGACCAGCACGCCTACGTCCAGCAGCTCCGCGACGGACCGGACGACCACGTCGTCACCTTCGTCCAGGTGCTTGACGACGGCTGGTACGGCGCCGAGGACGTCGAGCCCGGGGTGGACAGCGGCGACTACCTGCAGGGACTGCTCCTGGGAACGCGGCGGGCGCTGCACGAGAGCGGGCACCCCTCGATCACCCTCTCGCTCCGACAGCTGGATGCGGTGCGGCTCGGCGCGGTGATCGCGCTGCACGAGCGGGCGGTCGGGCTCTTCGCGGCCCTGATCAACGTGAACGCCTACGACCAGCCCGGAGTCGAGGCGGGAAAGCGGGCGGCCGGCGACGTCTTGGCGCTGAAGCCGCTCCTGCTCACGGCGCTGGCCGACGGTCCCGGTACCGCCGCCGATTTGTTGCGACGCGCTGGACGCGGGGCCGACGTACACGAGCTCGCTGCCGCCCAGGGACTGCTGTGGCGGCTCTCCGTCAACGAACGGGGGGTCGCGGTCGAGGCAGGCCCAGACTCCAGCTCCGACCGATTCTCTGCGCGCTGACGCGGGCTCACTCCGGCCAGGCCACCGCGCTCGGCTGCCCCCAGCGGACGATGCCCGCGGTCTCGAGCCGAGCGTGGACATCGATCAGCCAGCTCTGGAGGCGAGCGGCCTGGCACGCTTCGCCGGACCACAGCCGCTCATCGCTGCGCACACACCCCTCGGTGTAGGCAAACTCCTCGATCGCCGGCAGGTGCACGTACCAGGTGCTTCCTCCCGAATCGGCCCGGTTCGCCGCGGCTCGATGCAAGAGCAAGTCGGCAACGGCGATGTCGTCGTCCTCAAGCGTTTCACCACCACCAAGGCTGAGAAAGCGACATTCGGCCTGCAGCGCCCCAGGACAGCCCGAGAGATTGAAGATGGCCAGCGTGGTGCCAGGAATGAGCAACAGCTTTCCCGCCACATCGTCCCGCTGCGTGTTGGCCTCCGCGCTGACCCTCCACGGGGTGGCCGCGGCTTCGCCAGCCCACGGCAACGCGTCTTTCGCCCGGGGGTCCGTCATCGCAACGTCGGGAAGCGCGGACATCCCCACGAAGGCGTGGCGATCGAAGCCCGTCGCGATCAACGCCTGCACCCAGTCGCCCCCGCTCTCCCAACCAGCAGCACCGGCCACCCAGGTGGGCGCGTCGGTGAGGAGTGCGAGGTCCGCCAGCTCGTCCACAAGCGCAGCGTCGAGGCAGGCCTGGTCGACACAATCCGGCGCGTCGTGGAAGAGCACGCCGACGTCGAGGCGAGGCCCCTCCAACACCTTCGCGAAGGTGTCCGCGACTTTGCACCGCTTGCTGTGCGGACCGACCGGCGGCGAAACCGCCAATGCGGTGGTGGCGGGCAGATCGGAGAGGAGCACCCGGTTGTCCACGGCCCGCGCGGCGCGCTCAGCCATCCCCTCCTCGCTGCCTTCACAATCGACCTCCGATGCCTCCGAGCGCGGGTTCTCGATGAAGCTCGCGACCCAGGCGTCCAACGGCGGCGGCCCCAAGAGCGCGGTCTCATCGACAAAGACGGTGACCTGCCCCGCGCCGTCGAGCACCGCGATCTCGCCCGAGCCGTTGACGACAAGGTCGATGGCGTCGGGGTGCGGGTAGCGGCCAACCTCGGCGCCTTCCAAAAGCACCACGACCTCGCCGGCGACCAAAGCGTAGAGTCGCCCTTGTCGCGCATCAAACGCGATCGGGCCCGCGACGCTGCCAATGGAGACAGTGAGATCGACGCGACCGGCGTCGTCCACGTGATCGAGCCGCTGGGCGACGGGGCTGGCCGCCCACAGACCACCGGTACTATCGGAGCTGAGTCTGGTCACCCCGGCGAGGTCAGCGACCAACCCGTCCGAGGACTCCACCGTGGTCTGCGTCGCGACCCATACGCGATGTGGGTCGGCGAATAGTTCGCGCCCCGGCGAGGCGAGCGTGCGAGTCGACTCGACGGATCCGTCGGCCGCCCAGTGCACCAGCTCCGCCGCAGCGAGCCCCCACCAGCCGCCGCGCCCATCAGGCGCGATCTGGCCCGGGACGGCCCCGGCGTCGGTGAGCAAGACGCGCTCCGCGCCGAGCCGCAGCCAGTCCCAGGCGTTCCCCACGCCGAGATCCGTATTCGCCGATCGGACCCGGCCGCCCGCCAGGAGTACGCTCACCTCGTGCCGCAGGGCGTCGTCGACGACCTGGAGCACGGGCTCATTCGACGCGAGGTGGGTGCGGTCAAGCTCGACCTCGCCCGCGGCGCAGGCGCCCTGGCGATCGACCCCGTCCTGTGCGTCCGGGAAGGGGGCGGCGTCCAAGCAGCCCGGCCCCTCCCCGACCCGGTAGCGGGCGTCCAGGAGCGCGGCGCCGCCGTCGTTTCGGGGCCACGCCGCCAGCGCGGGAATCAGACTGACTGCGGCCAACCGACCATCAGCGCCGGTTCCGACCGCGACCGAAAGCATCTCCCGAAAAGGATCGAGCGGCGTGCTCAGGCCGGTCCACGGGACGACCTCGGGGACCGGGTCAGCGCTATCCGTGGCCGGCGTCTCACAGCCGACGAGCGCGAGCAGGGTCCACATGTCAGACCTGACATACCCCGAGATTTTTCCCCGTGCAGGCCGATCGTACTCTCGTTAGCTCCCCGGCCATGTCCGACGCCTCCGCCCGCCGCCTCGCCCTGACCACCGCCACCAGCCGCCCCACGCGCACCATCGCCCGTCAGGTCGACGCGGATGGCCGACCCCAACGCGTCTCGCAGACCTTTGGCGCTCGCGTCTTCCATGGGGAGCGGATGAAGCAGCGCCTGCCCCCTGAGATCTTCGCCCGGTGGAGTGAGACGGTCGAACGGGGCACCCGGCTGGACCGCCCCGTCGCCGACGCGATCGCTCACGCCGTGAAGGAGTGGGCGCTCGAAAATGGCGCCTCGCACTTCTGCCACTGGTTCCACCCGATGACCGGCAGCACCGCTGAGAAGCACGACAGCTTCTTGTGGTTCGACGGCGCCGGCCGCCCGGTGGAAAAGTTCACCGGCGCCATGCTGCTGCAGTCCGAGCCCGACGCCTCCAGCTTCCCTTCGGGCGGCATGCGGTCCACCTTCGAAGCGCGCGGCTATACCGCTTGGGACCCGACATCACCGATGTTCCTGATGGATGGCCCGTCGGGACGCACGCTCGTCATCCCGAGCGCGTTCCTCGGGTACCACGGCGAGTCGCTCGACGAGAAGGCGCCGCTGCTGCGTTCGATGGAGTCCCTGGGGCGCAGCGCCGGCAAGCTGTGCGGCCTGCTTGGCAGCGCCGTCGGGCGCATCACCCCGACCGTCGGCCCCGAGCAGGAGTACTTCGTGATCGACAAGGCCTGGGCGGCCCTCCGGCCCGACCTCATGGTCGCCGGCCGCACCGTTCTCGGCGCCGCCGCCCCGAAGGGCCAAAGCCTCGAAGATCACTACTTCGGTTCGATCCCTCCGCGCGTGCTGGCGTTCATGGAGGAGATGGAAGAGGAGCTCTACGCCCTCGGCGTCTGGGCCAAGACCCGACACAACGAGGTCGCTCCCGGGCAGTTCGAGCTGGCGCCCATCTTCACCGAGGCCAACGTCGCGGCCGACCACAACCAACTGGTCATGCAGACCATGCGGAAGGTGGCCGACCGTCACGGGCTGGCCATGCTGATGCACGAAAAGCCGTTCGCAGGCGTAAATGGCTCGGGCAAGCACGTGAACTGGTCAATGCAGACGAGCACGGGTGAAAACCTGCTGGAGCCGGGGCAGAACCCCCAGGAAAATCTGCGCTTCCTTGCGTTCATGGCGGCGACGGTGCTTGGCGTTCATCGCCACGCGGGTGTGCTTCGCGCCGCGATCGCCAGCCACGGCAACGACTTCCGGCTCGGCGCCAACGAAGCCCCGCCCGCGATCATCTCGGTGTTCCTCGGCGACTTCCTGACCCGGATCGTCGATGGCATCGTCTCGGGTAGCGTCGCGAACCTGCCTGCCGGTCAGGCGATGATCGAGTTGGGCGTCAATCGACTCCCCGCGATCGCCAAGGACAACACCGACCGCAATCGCACCTCACCTTTCGCCTTCACCGGGAACAAGTTCGAGTTCCGCGCCGTCGGCTCCTCCGCCAGCATCAGCTTCCCGACGGCCTGCCTCAACGCCGCCGTCACCGACGGAATCGATGAGATCGTCGCGATGATGGAGGGGGGCGACGATGTGATGACCGCCGTCCGCAAGGCCCTCACCGAATCCGCGCCCGTCCGCTTCGACGGCAACGGCTACTCGTCGGAGTGGGTGGTCGAAGCGGAGCGGCGCGGCCTCCCCCACGCCCGAAACACGCCGGCCGCGCTGGCGTTCCTCAATACCAACGCCGCGCGCACGCTGTTCGAGCGCACGCACATCCTGTCGCACGAAGAGCTCCACAGCCGCTACGACGTTCGGCTGGAGCTCTACAACAAGAAGGTTGAGATCGAGGGAGACGTGCTCCGCGAGCTGGTCGACACCTACGTCATCCCATCGGTGCTCGCCGAAATTCAGGCAACCTCCGGCGTTCCTGGCAGCCTCGCCCAAGCGCGGCTCTCCGCCGTTCAAGACGCGGCTGATGGCATCCTCGCCCGCCGTACCGAGCTTGACGCCGCGCTCGCAGGGGTGCCGGATGCGGGTCCGGCGGACGTTGCCGCTTACCTGTGCAGCGCCGTCGTTCCCGCGCACCACGCGCTGCGGCGGGCCTCCGACACCGCCGAGAAGCTCGTCGCCGACCACCGCTGGTCGTTGCCGAAGTACCGCGAGATGCTCTTCGTCAACGGCTGACATGGGTGACTCATACCGTCGCGACGTGTCGGGCCTACTCCTCCGGTCGGCGCGACAACGCCCGTGCGCCGGTGAGGAGCGCGAGAGCGACGAAGGACACCACCGTGTACGTTCCCTGGGTCGCGTAGTCGCCCTTCAGGGGCGCGCTGAGCATTTCGAACGGAAAATATACCTTCGATACCTCGTTCGAGGCGTTGAACCACCAGACCCCAGCGGCCGCAACCAGAAACACCGTCGGCGTCAAGAAGCGCACGGCCTCCTACTGCACCGTGACCGACTTCACGATCGACTTCTTCAGGGTCTCGCGCAGTGCCTGCTGGAGCTTGGTGTACATACCGGGATCTTCTTCCTGATCCTCGCCCGGCGTGGCGTCGGCCTGCATGCGCTCGGTGTGCTTGTACAAATACAGCTCGACCGGTGCGCCATCATCGAAGGTGAACCGCCACTTGTTGCGGGTGATGACGTTGCCCTTGCTACCGTCCTTGAGATTGGCGACGGTGGTAGTGCGAATCGAGCACTCGTACATGAAGGGGTTGAAGTCGCTGCTGTAGGTGCAGTCCACGTCGTCGGGCATCTTGCCCGGGGCGATGTTGATGGACTTCACATCCGTCCACGCCACGACTTTTTCACCCTTGGCAGTCTCGATTTCGAAGGTGATGTCCTTGGCGCCGGACTCCCAGCCCTGATCGCCGTGAAAGTCCGCCGAACGCTCGATGCCCTTGACGTGACCGGAGCGGCTCGTGCCATCGGCACGGGTGAGCGAGACGGTGAAACTGACGTTTCGGGCGCCACTCGGCTCTTCCGGCGGCGGCGGCGGCGTGGGCTCGAGGGCTGGCTCGGGGGCCGGCACAGGAGCTGCAGCGGCGGGGGCCGGCACCGGCGCGGGCTCCGCCTTCTTGGGCTTGGCGAGCGCTACGGTCGGCAGGAAGAGCAGAGCGACAAGGGAGAGGCGCATGGTACCCCTGTAACCACTGGAGTACCGCCCACCATTCCTTCTCCCGCATTCGTCGCGCTCGGCCGCCTCAGAAGGGCAGGTAGAAGGGCCAGCTCACCACTCGCTCAGGGACGACGCAGCCGGGGACCGCCGTGCCCTCGATGCTCATCGTCGTGCATTCGCCGCAGAACCCGGACGGCGTGCCCATCGGATTGGGTACCTCCAATCCACCACCGCCGTTGCCCCCGCCGCCAGCCCCGGTATGCCCGGTATGCAGGCCGCCCGTGTGTGACGATTTGGGCGCCGGCGGCCCGGCCGCCGCCTCGTCGCCGCCGCCGGATGCAGCAGAGAAGGTGAACAGGCCGTCGTTGGAGGCGAACATGGCGATGGTACCCGCGGCGTGCGACCCGTACGCACACCCGTTGGTGACCGACAATGGCACCCGATTGACGTCAATCTCGGCGGTCCCCCAGTCTCCGATCCCCACCGTGCCGTAGAGGTGATCGACGTAGAAAACGGCGTCGTAGAAGGCGTACCCACCGGTTGTCTCGATCCAGAAGATCTTTTTCTCCCCGGGACCGTGACTCGTCAGCTCGATCCGGCTCTCGACTCGCATTCCCTGTCCCGAGTCGGTCAGGCCCACAAGCAGACTGCCAAACGCCGTCCACGGGCTGTCCACGCCCTCGATGGGGCCGAAGTCCTCGAAGTTGAAGGAGATGTCGCCGCCGGCCGCGAACGCAGCCGAGGCCTGGCCGCGCCAGCGAACGCCGGCCGAGTCCAAGCATCCCTCGTCGTCAGGGCCCGCGTCGATGGCAATGCTGGAATCATTGACGTAGACCAGCGGGCAGTCGCGGTAGTCCTCCTGAAGCAGCCTGGCGACGGCAAGCCAGGGCAAGATCGGCAGGTCTGGCGAGGTCGCCGTGAGCAGATCGGGGCCCATCTCCGCCGTGATCTTGCCCGCACCGGCCGGCACGCTGTCGGGACGGCTCGCACAGGAGCTACACGCGGCCAACAAGAGAAGGGTCACTTTTTGGTGTCCACGCTGGCGGTGATGGTCGGAATCCCTTTTTCGGTGTCGGTCGCGGCCTTCCGGGCGTTCTCGCGGGTGGCGAGGGCTTCCGCACCGCCGATGGGGTAGGCGTCGTCGCTCGCCGAGGCGCGGTCGCGCGTTGCCTGCGTGGAGATCGCCTCGTTGAAAGCACGCCCGTAGTCGTATTGGATGTGCGCCGGTTGGCCGCAACCCACCGCAAGAAGGAGAGTGATCATTTGTTGGTTTCCTTTAGGATGCGGGACAATGCCGGGACCGCCTGCGAGTGCCCCGGGCGAATCGAGATGGCGCGTTCGTAGGCGGTGATTGCTGCCGGACGGTCGCCCGCGGCCTCGCAGGCCGCACCGAAGTTGTAGCGGGCGTCCGACTCCTCGCCCGCAGCGGCCCGGAAAGTCTCCATCGCCTCATCATAGCGATCGAGGCGGACCAGGGCGAATCCAAGGTTGTTGCGCGTGCGCGTCGCGGCTGGCTCAAGCTCGAGCGCGTCTCGCAGCGCGTCGACGGCGCCCTCCGCGTCGCCTTGCGCCAGAAGCACAAAGCCAAGGTTGTTGGCAATGCCAGCGTCGCTGGGAGCGAGGCGGGCAGCGCGTTTGAGCGAGGTGACCGCCTCGGGGACCTGGCCGACGTCGGCGAGCAGCACGCCGAGTTGGGCCCATCCTTCCGCCCGACCAGGGTACTTCTTGGTGACCTCACGAAGCACCCGCTCGGCGTCGTGATCGAGACCGCGCTGGTGCATGGCGCGACCCTTGGCGATGTCGATCCGCGCGTCCTTCGCGCCTTGTTTGTGCATCTCGCCGATCATCGCCAGCGCTTGCTCCGCCATCCCGTTTTCCAGCATGGTGTCGAGCACGTCGAGCTGCGTCGCGAGCCGCACGCGCGCGTCACTGAGGTCGGGGCCAGCCTTGGCCAGGGGTCCCGCCAGGGCGATGCTCAACAGGACGGACCAGATCATGGGGTGAGCCCCTTGTCCTGGGCGGCCGGCAACAGGATGTTCTTCATCTTGATCGCGGCGGGGCCGAGCAGGACCAAAAGCAGGGTGGGCATGATGAAGATGATCATGACCACGGTCAACTTCGGGGAGACCTGCGCCGCCTTGGTCTCGGCACGCTGCATGCGCTTGACGCGAATGTGGCCGCTATGCACCCGAAGCGCTCGCGCCACGCTGGAGCCAAAGCGCTCGGCCTGGATCAGCACGTTGACCAGTGACGTCACGTCGTCGAGGCCCACACGCTCCTCAAGGTGGCGCAGGGCGTCGACCCGAGCCACTCCCGCGGTCACCTCGTGGTTGACCAGTTGCATCTCCTGGGAGAGCTCCGGTGACGCCACTTCGATCTCATCGGCCACCCGACGGAAGCCCGCGTCAAGCCCAAGACCCGCTTCGACCGAGGAGACAAGCAGGTCCAGAGAGTCCGGAAATGACTTCAGGATCGAGTCTTTCCGCTTCTGCACCGCGTTGTAAACGTAGATGAATGGCCCGTAGTAGCCGACCGCCGCCCCCACCACGAGCCCGCCCATGTACTTGGCCAAGACCCGCAGCCGCTCGGTGGCTGGCAGACTCGCGGCGGCCGCATCGGAGGTCGCGCCCGCCACCGGATCGGCCCCGAAGCGCTGCACCCACAAAAGCACGAGCAGAAAGCCGAGAAGCCCCCCGAAAACGAGCCCCAACGTTCGGGCTGCGCTGTACAACTCTCCGGCGCTACGCCCACGGATGCCGGCCTGGCTCAGCCACCGGCGGGTCTCAGCGACCTCGGACTCCGTCCCCGATGAGAGTCGCGCCGCCCGACGCGTGATCGTGTGCAGCCGCGTCGGCATGCCGTCGCGAGCGCCGCCGCCCGTGTACTCCGCGAGCCGCTCGCCAGCGCTCTTGTCGGGGTTGACGAGCTGCCAAACGCCGATGGCCAGCCCGAGCGCGGCGGCACCCGAGACTGTGATGGCGGCAAGGACCGTCGGCTCCATCAGAGCTCCACCTTGGCGAGCTCACGCATGATGAAGACGCCGGTCAGGAACCAGATCGCGCCGCCGGCGATCATGAGCTTCCCGAGTGGGTCGATGAACAGCGGGTCGATGTACCCCGGCGACAAGACGGTGATCAAGCCGCCGATGACAAAGGGCAGCCCACCCAGAATATAGGCCGTAAACCTTGCCTCTGACGTGAGCGCACCCTCCTTCCCGTGGAAGACGAACCGTTCACGGATGGTGTGCGCGATGCCTTGAAGAATCTCCACGAGATTGCCGCCGGTGTCCCGCTGAAGCAACACCGAACTCACGAATATCCGCAGGTCGAAGCTCCGTGGGTTGCGGCGGCAGAGATTGTGAAAACACTCTCGCGTATCGCGACCCAGATTTTGTTCCTCGAACACCCGTCCGAACTCCGACGCAATCGGCTCGGGCATCTCTTCGGCAACCAGGCGCAGGCTCTCGCCGAGGCCGTGACCGGCTTGAAGCGAGCGCGCGAGCAGATCGAGACCGTCCGGCAGTTGCTCGGTCAGTCGGGCGATGCGGGTGTTGGCCGCGCGCGTGAGCAGGAACACCGGGACCCCACCAAGAACCACCCCGATGAGCGCGCCGGGACCGCGCAGCACGATCAGACCGATGACCATGCCAGCCACGCCCCACAGGAGCATGTTCCGATACAGCGCATCAATGGTGTAGGGCATGCCAGCCGAACGGAGCGCCTCGTCCAGAAATCCGGCCATCCGATCGGTTGTGGCGCCAAAGCGGAGCAGCGGGGACGTCTGTTTGTCGCTCAGTACACCAATTCGTCGCGACAACTCACGCTGATCTTCTTCCTGCCGCGCCGACAGCGACCAGAAGGCGAACTGCCCCATGAGCAAGACGGCGCCGATCAAAAAGGCGATCGCCAGCACCAGGAGAATTGCCGACGGGTCAGACATCCTGCTCGAACCGGAAGAGCTCATGGGAAAGCTCGATACCGAACTTCTGCAGGCGGGACGCAAATCGCGGTCGGACTCCGGTTGCCTTGAAAGTGCCGCGCACGCGCCCTTCCTCGTCCACGGTCCGCTGCTCAAACGTAAAGATGTCTTGCGTGGTGACCACGTTGCCTTCCATTCCGACCACCTCGGTCACGGCGAGGACTCGCCGCGTTCCGTCATTCATACGATCAAGCTGAATAATCACGTCCACCGCACGTGCGATCATCTCACGGATGTTCTTGTCCGAGAGGTTGGGCATGCCCATGCCAACCATGGTTTCGAGGCGGGAAACGGCGTCGCGCGTGGTGTTCGCGTGGACAGTGGCGAGCGATCCATCATGGCCGGTGTTCATCGCCTGCAACATGTCAATCGCTTCCTGGCCGCGGATCTCACCGAGAATGATCCGGTCAGGTCGCATGCGCAGGCAGTTCTTCACCAGGTCGCGCTGGGTGACCTCACCCTTGCCCTCGACGTTGGGCGGCCTCGTCTCCAGGCGCACGCAGTGATTCTGCTGGATTTGCAGCTCCGCCGAATCTTCGATGGTGATGATGCGCTCGCCATCGGGGATGAAGCCCGAGAGCACGTTGAGCAACGTCGTCTTTCCGGAGCCGGTGCCGCCAGAGATGATGACGTTGAGCTTGCTCCGCACGACGCCGCGCAGCACCTCCATGATCGGCCGAGGGCAGGATCCCATCGCCACGAGATCATCGCTGGTGATCTGGCGGGTGCCGAAGCGGCGGATCGAGACGGCGGGCCCTTCCAGCGCCAGGGGCGGGATGATCGCGTTGAAACGACTGCCATCTGCCAAGCGCGCGTCCACCATGGGACTGGTCTCATCGATGCGGCGCCCGACTGCGGACACGATGCGCTCGATCACCTGCATCAAGTGCCGGTTGTCGTGGAACCGAGCATCAACCCGCTGAAGCAAGCCGCGCTTTTCGACCCAGACCTGATCGTAGGCGTTGACCAGGATGTCTGACACATCCGGATCCTTCAAGAGCGGTTCGAGCGGCCCGAGACCGAGAATGTCGTCGAGGATTTCCTCAACGAGCCGCTCGCGCTCCATGCGATTGAGCGGCAGCGCGCGACCTTCCACCTCGATGGTAAGCGTCTCGCGGAGCTTCTCGGCGAGCTCGTCCCTGGGCGTCGAGCCCACCTGTTCGAAGTCGAGAGACTCGATGATCTCATTGTGCAGCGCACGCTTGATGCGCCCGTACTCCTCCTGATTGGTGGAGCCCGGCGTCTGACGGAAACGGGCCTGGGCCCCACGGACACGGTCGATGAGTCGGGAGGACACGGCTACCTCAGCGGCCGAAAAGCCGGCTCATAAAGCTTGTTGGTTTGGAGTCGTCAGCCATCTCTTCCCCGGTGAGCAATCCCACCAGTCGGCCAACGTCGCGAGCACCCTCGCACTTTTTGTCGAACTCTCGCAAGAGCACCCCTTCCGCGACCGCCCGCAGGGCCTGCCGCTCGTCACACACCGTCGCATCGACCCGGCGCCCGAGGTTCTGCTCGATGTCCGCCAGGCTGACCTGGGCGGTCTTGCGGTCCCAGCGATTCACGACCAGACGGATGCGATCCCGCTCCAGCCCGAGTTTGTCGATGAACTGGAGCCGCCGCCAGGCGTCCTTGACGCTCGGGATGTCCGGGGTGGTGATGACGACAATATGATCGGCCACCGTCACCGCAGTCACCGAAGCCTCGTCAAGCGAGGCGCCCAGGTCGGCGAGCACGTACTGATACGAGCGCGAGGCCGCCGTGAGCACGCGCATCACGAGGTCTCCGCGAGGTTCCTCACGGGTGTCCAACTCGGTCGGCTGGCCCAAAACATGAACCTTGCTGGCGTGGATGGCGACGCTTCCCGCCAGCATTCGCTCGTCCAAGCGGCCGATATTGCGAAAAACGTCCGCGATCGACTGGGTGACTGTCAGGTCGAGGAAGGCCGCAACGTCCCCCATCGCGAAGTCGAGGTCGACCACACACGCGCGATGAACCGGGCTGAGCTCGCCCGCGAGGTTCACCGAAAGAAAGGTTGTTCCAACCCCGCCCTTGGCCCCCCAAAGCGCAACGACCTCGCCCGCGTCTTCGTCTCGGTCACCAGACCAGGTGGCCTCGTGGACAGCCTGCCGCAAAAGCTCGGCATCGGCAGGCAAAACCACGAACTCGCGGTAGCCAGCCCGCATCGCCGCCCGGATTCGGTCCGGGTCCGCCCCGCTGCTCAGCGCGACCAGGTGTACCTTGGTCCCCGCCTCGGCCAACAACATCGGCGCCAAACGCACGGCCTCTTCAGGGTCGGCGTCGAACCCGGTGACGACGACGTCCGGACGCTGCCGGCGGACCGCTGCGACCGCCTCTTCGTACGGTACGGGAGCCGCGGAGAGCACGGCCTCGGTCCCGAGCGTCTCGCGGATCTGACCCATGGCGCGGGCATCCACCCCGACGACCAGGACCGACGCCGCGTTGGCCGGCGAGTTGGGATGAGTGGGCGGCATGCCTATCGTTTCATCCCGTAGGCCCCGGTGGGCTGGGCGGTGCGGCTGCCCGACTCGGTGAGCTGGCCCATCATGAAAAGCTCGAAGTCGTTGGGGTTGTACCCCTCACTTGCGCCCGGGGGTGCGGGCACCTCCCCCGCGGCCATCGGCCGAACCAGGGTGGGGGTCACAAAGACGACGAGCTCGGTCTCTTTCCGCTCGTGGCGGACGTATCGGAAGAGAGCACCGATGATGGGAAGGTCGCCCAGCAAGGGGACCACCGCGCGCGTGGACTCGATGCGCTCGTCCAGCATTCCCGCCATCGCGAAGGTCTTCCCGCTTTCGATGCGGAGCTGGGTCTTCACCTTGCGAGATTGCATGCCCGGAATTTCAATACCGGCGATACGCGTCGAGGTGTTCGGGTCCACGTCGGAGACCTCGACGTAGGTGCGAACGTCGATGAGCTCCCCGGCCAGGACCGTCGGCACGAAGACGAGCTTGACCCCGTACTCCTTGTACTCGATGGTGATGCGATTGCCGACCTGCGCAACCGGCACCGGAACCTCGCCGCCGATGAGCGTTTCCGCCTGTTGCCCCGACAGCGCCACCAGCGTGGGCTGCGCGAGCGTCTTGGCCAGGGAATACTGCTCGAGGACCGAAAGAACGCTCGCGATATTGACCGCGCCCGTCACCATCCCGACAATGTTGAACGCCTCGGCGGACGTCGCCTGGCTGAGGCCGCCATTGATGTTGGGAACGGCATCGGCCGACCACATGCGGGTGTCGTAGGCGGCGGTGTTCGTCGGCGTCTGGATGCCCCCGAAAACCGTTCCGACCCCGCCGATGGCGTTGAGGCCCAGCTCGCGTAGCCCCGACCGACTCAACTCGGCAAAAACCACTTTGAGCTGCACCTGGTGGTCGCCGGTGACGGCCATGAGGTTGATGAACTCTTTGTCGTAGACCCGGGAGATCGCCGCGATTCGCTCCAGCGTGTCCATGTCCGACACCGTTCCCTCAACCACCAGGCGATCTCGGAGGGCGTAGACCTTCGGCGGTTCTCCGCCGTGCACCGTCTCGCGGATCCGACGCTCCATGTCGCTGAGATCGTTGGTCACGATGATGCGGTAGGCCTTCGGTCGCGACTCGTCGCCCCGGAACCAGACGTACAGGTCCGTGTTGCCGATCTGAAGACCACGCACCTGGTACTGCCCTTCTTCAAGCAGGCGAACCTCGGCCACCGCCGCATCGCTGAGCAGCACCCGGGCGATCACGCGGCCTTCGTTCTTGATGACCGAGGTTCCCACCCCTACGTCGACGACGCCCGCGGCATCCGCCGCATAGGCGGACGGGGAGGCGAGGGCCAAAACCGAGACCGCGGCAACGGGCAACCAGCTCATCGATTTTCCTTCCTTTTCTTCTTTCCATCACTACTTTCGGTCGTTCCACCTGGGCCAAACTTCACGTCGGTACGGTCCGAGCCCTGAATGATCACCGCCCCAGGCCCCGCCGGAAGCGTGTCGGCCCGGATGACGGTGGGACGCACCGTCGCCGGGACACCGGGAAGGCCGATCAGCGTGTTGGACGATTTCACACCACTGTCCGCGTACGGCATGGTGTCGATGTCGCTGCGCAACACGACGTAGATGTCACCTTGCGCCACCGCCAATGCGAGCTTCTCGGCCTCGTCCGGGGTGACCTCGAGCGTGATGCTGGGCTTCAGCCGCCGCGCCGCGTTGTCTTTGCCGTCCTTCTTCTTCAGTTCGACCTTCTTGCCGTCCGCGGTGTTGACCACCTTCTTTTCCGCGGTGGTCTTGCCCAGCGGATCGTTGAGTGAGCCGCCCACGGCGAGCACCCGAATGGACTGGAGAATCGTGTCGGTCACCCACTTTGCGGTGGTCGCGGAGTTCTCCTCCGGCTTGATGGTGACGATGATGTCGACATAGTTTCCCGGGTGCAGGAGCCCGGCCACCGCGTCTTCGGTGTTGGTGGCCACGGTCATGGCCCGCTTTCCAGGCTGAACAATCGCGTTCAGGCCGATTCCAGCATCCGGCCGCGCGATTCGTTCATCGCGGATCGGCTCGCTGGTGAGAATCCGCTCGCGCGGGGTTCGACCGATGACATCTTCAAGTTTGGAAAAGGTCGTCTCTTCCGGAACGCTGCCGGGCACCACGGCGATCACCACCACGTCCTGTTCGGCGATGGGCAGACCCACGAGCAGGTCTCGTGCGGCGACGACCACGTCGAGCGTTTCTTTCGGGCGAGTCGCCTCGGTGAGCTGATCCTGCTTGGACTTGATGATCCGAAAGACCAGACCGGACGCGACGAGCGCCAAAAGGACCGAGCCCACGAGAAACAAGCCCGCCCGCGCGCGCCCCGGATTCTGCTGCCTCTGCATCTGCGACTACTCCGTAGGAGGGCTGCGGCCCCATGTATGGACCTTTGGCCCGATACGCAAACTTCACAAATCGTGGGGTTGCGCCCAAAAAACACGAAGGGCGAGCGGCCTTTCGACCGCCCGCCCGAGTGCCGACGCCCGATTAGCCTGCGGCGCTATCGACCGCGTCAGAGATCTGGGAGAACAGGCTGTCGAGGCTGTCACCGAGCGCGGTGAGCGCCACGATGATCGCGACGGCGACGAGGCCCGCGATGAGGCCGTACTCAATGGCGGTGGCGCCGGATTCGTCCTGAATGAGCTGCTTGAACATGGGGGAGTTCCTCACGAGTGTTGGTTGGGAGCCGTGCTGGCCCAACAAGCATAGCGCGGATTCTAAAAACGAAAAAATCGTAAATACGAAAAAACGCCTAGCGACTCGGCCGGCGTCGGCTTGACCATCCGCTCACTCGAGCCGTCCCCCGTGCATGATCACCTTCTTGCCACGAAGGAAATCTTGGAATGGCTCCCCCAAGGCGGCTACCCGCCATCCCCCTGTACCCGAATCGCTCAGAATGTAATCTACTTCGCCATCCCTGCACGCGTACTCCGCGGCTACACCCCCGGCCTCTGCGGAAATTCGCGCCGCCAGCCGAAGGGCGTCGGCGTCGGCGCCGCGCCGGAGCGCTCGCGGGGCGGCTGTCGCTTCGGCGCGAGCCAGGACGGTCAACAACTCCTGACCGTGCTGCCTCCACACTTGCGATGGCATCCGCCGATTTTCGCGAAATCCGTCAAGAGTCTCCGGCCGCCGGCGAGCCAGGTCGAAGAGCATCGCATCGGAAACGACGTGCGCGGCCGCGCAATCCAACGAGCGGGCTTTGGCCTCGCGCCAGCTGGCCAGCTCAGAGAGGGCCGCACGCTCCACTTCGGAGAGCAGGTGGGCGCCGGGAACGCGACGCCAGACGCCCGCGTCGTCGGGAGGCGCCAGCAGAGCGCCAAGGGACTCGCGCAGCGCTTCCTCAACGAAGGCCGTGTTGCCAAACCCCTCGACGCGGGTCTGGAGCCCGCGCACCAGCGGTTCGAGGAGCAGAACGTCGTCTCCCGCATACTGGAGTTGCGCTGCGCTCAGCGGGCGCCTGGACCAGTCGGACAGGGTCTCCTGCTTGTCGAGCCCCTTCCCAAGCACCGCGGCCACGAGATCTTGGAGCCGCCGCGGCCAGCCCAGGCCCGCAAAAGCGGCGAGAATCTGCGTGTCGACCACCCGGCACGGCGTCGCCGAGCAGTGGCGGCGGAGCAACTGGACGTCGGCGGCGCCCCCATGCACCAGGAGCGGCCTCGCCGAAAGCGCCGGGCCAAGCAGCGTCAGGTTCACGGGGCCCAGCGGGTCGACGAGCAGGACCTCGCCCTCGTCGGCCCGCAACTGGAGGAGCATCAGCTTCGGAAAATAGGCTTTTTCCGGGTGAAACTCCGTGTCGACCGAAATCCGCTCACAAGATGCCAGCTCGGGCAAGTGGACATGTAGCTCCTCGTCGGTTCGGATCAGGCAGGCCATGCTCCGCCACTATAGTCGGCGTCGGCATGCTGGGTCTCTCGCTCGCTCTCGCGCTCACCGCACTGGTCGCAGGCGCCCACACTGGGCTCCCCGACGCGGCGCCACTGTACCTGTCCCGAAGGCTGGGACGCGACCGGGCCGGCTTGGCGACGTTCGCGCTGGGCACCCTCGCGGCCGGGGCGGGCCTGCTCCATGTCAGTGGTCAGTCGGCCGCGTGGGGTCCCGGCTGCCTGGTTCTGGCTGGCTGGTTGATCCTACGGATGGGCACCCGCTCCGGGCGACCGCGCCGGCTCGTTGTGGCGGGGACCGCCGGAAACCTCGCCGCCGTCGTGCTCGCGGCGATGTGGGTCGGCTTCCGGTGAGCACCCCTTCGCTCGAGCGACGCGAAGCGCCCGTGCCGGGCTTGCTGGCAACGCGCGGCTGGTTCGAGCCTGCTGTCGCCACCACGGCGCTGGCGGTCACCCCGGGTGCTCGCGTGCTCGCCATCTGCGGGGCGGGCGAGGTCGCGTTCTCACTCGCGGCCGCAGGCGCCGCCGTCCACGCTGTCGATGTCCGGCAGGCGCAGCTCGCCTATGCACGCTTGGTGCTGGCCGGCGTGGTCGCACTGCCACCAGCCAGCACGCGCTCCATGCTGGGCATGGCCCACTTCGGCCGCCGGCTGTGGTTCTATCACCACGTTCGCGCCGCGCTTGATGAGGGCAGTCGTGACTTCTGGGACGCTCACGAGGGTGCGCTGCGCCTGGGCGTCGTGGACCAGGGAAGCGTCGAGCGCCGTGTCGCGACGCTGCGCGCCCGCGTTCTTCCGTTGGCCGTCCCCGCCAGCGTGTTGGCGCGCGTGTTGGCTGCCCAGACCATGGATGAGCAACGCCAACTGTTTCGTGAGCGCTGGGACACCTGGAGGTGGCACGGGGCGCTACGGATGGCCTTCGCCCCGCTGGCGCTGGCAAGCGTCGGCCT
The DNA here is from genome assembly GCA_947490345.1 of Deltaproteobacteria bacterium. Taxonomy (GTDB): domain Bacteria; phylum Myxococcota_A; class UBA796; order UBA796; family SXON01; genus SXON01. The sequence continues at coordinate 21,583 of CANLGL010000050.1, read as the reverse complement.
CAACAGCCCCCGGCTCGCGGCGGTGCGGGCCGACTACGCAACGCCGTTCGCGGACCGAGTGCGGCGCGTTTTCGACACCGTGCACGTCGGTCGCCATCCTGGCCTTCGCTGGGCGCTCACCGGCATCTCCGACGATCAACATGCACCGACGTGGCTGGAGAGTGCCCGCTACGAGGCCCTCCGCGCTGGCGCCGCCGGAATTGCGTTTGTGCATGGCCGCCTCCTCGACGCGCTCCGAGACCCGCCTGTCGGCGGATGGAACGCCTACTTCCTGGCCGATGCGTTGGACGAGCTGTCGCCAGATGCAGCGGCTGAGGTGCTGGAGAATGTCGTGCGGTCCGCCGCCCCCGGTGCCCGGGTCGTGAGTTGGCGCCTTGGCGGGTCGTACGCCCGCTCCGCCTCGGTCGCGCGTCACCTCGTTCGCGACGTGGCGGCGTCTGTGCTCGCCTCCGCCACCGAACCGATTCCCGCCTGGAGTGGGGTGGACGTCGAAACGGTGCTCCGACCGGGTTAGTTACCCATGCCGCCCTTCGGGACGCGCCAGCTCCACGAGCCATGAAACGCCGTGCCGCTCTGCGGCTGCGGGGATGGGGAGAGCGCCACGTCCCGTCGGGTTTTTTACCCGACGGGCGCCGCAGGCCGGAAACCGCAGGTTGGAGGCCGGAGGGAATGGCGCGGTAGGGGAAGGGGCGAGTGCCCCTTCCCCCTGTTGCATGATAGAAGCGCGGCCCCATGCGCTATGTCCCTGAAAACCCGCTGATTGTCCAGTCCGACCACACCCTCCTCCTGGAGACGATGGGGCCGAACTTCAAGGCCACTCGCGACGCGCTGGTCCGCTTTGCCGAACTGGTGAAGTCCCCCGACTACGTGCACACCTACCGGGTCACACCGCTGTCGCTATGGAACGCAGCGAGCGCGGGAATCACCGTTGAACACGTGCTGGCGACGCTCGAAAAATGGGCAAAGTACGAGATCCCACCCAACGTTCCCGTGTCCATCCGCCAGACCATGGGCCGCTGGGGACGGCTCAAGCTCCACAAGGACCCACGTGGGTTGCGCCTCGACGCTGACGAAGCGGTGCTGATGACCGAGGTCTGCTCGCTGAAGCCGGTCATGCCTTTGTTGGGCAAGCGAATCTCGGACCTGTCGGTGCTCGTCGATCCAGGGAACCGTGGCGAACTCAAGCAGGTGCTCACGCACGCCGGGCTGCCGGTCGAGGACCTCGCCGGCTACCGCGATGGGGCTGTCTTGGAGGTGGAGATGCTCCCCGAGACGAAGTCGGGCACCCCGTGGGGGCTGCGCGAGTACCAACGTGACGCGGTCGATGCCTTCTTTGGCGACAGCGTTGCGCAAGGTGGCAACGGCGTCGTGGTGCTGCCGTGTGGTGCCGGCAAGACGATGATCGGCATCGCGGCGATGGCCCGGCTGGGCATGAAAACGCTCATCTTGTGCACCAACGTCACGGCGCTTCGCCAGTGGCGCTCCGAGATCCTCGAGCGCACGACGCTCACGGTGGCCGACGTCACCGAGTACTCGGGCGAGCTCAAGGACATCAAATCGGTCACGCTCTCGACCTACCAGATGCTCACGTTCCGCAAGTCGCGAAACGAGGAGTTCGTCCACTTCGGCTTGTTCGACCGCGAGAACTGGGGGCTGGTCATCTACGACGAGGTCCACCTGCTCCCGGCGCCGGTTTTTCGCGCGGTCGCCCACCTCCAAGCGCGCCGACGCCTGGGACTCACTGCGACACTGGTGCGCGAAGACGGCAAAGAAACTGATGTTTTCGCGCTGATCGGCCCGAAGCGCTTCGACGTGCCCTGGAAGGATCTGGAACACCAAGGCTGGATCGCCGCGGCGGTTTGTACCGAAATTCGCGTCGAATTTGGTGACGAAGATCGGCTCCGCTATGCCGTCGCCGACGACCGCGAAAAGTTCCGCATCGCCAGCACCAACGCGCGGAAACTCCCGGTCATCGAAGAGATCCTCGGCCGCCACGACGAGGATCGGATCCTGATCCTCGGCATGTACGTGGACCAGTTGGACTGGCTCTCCAAGAAGCTGGGATTCCCGCTCATCGAAGGGAAAACGCCGCAGAAGCGCCGCGACGAGCTTTATGATCGCTTCCGCCGCGGCGAGGAACGGGTGCTCGTCATCTCCAAGGTGGGCAACTTCTCCGTCGATCTTCCCGATGCCAACGTCGCGATTCAAGTGAGCGGCACCTGGGGGAGTCGGCAGGAAGAAGCGCAGCGCCTCGGGCGAATCCTGCGACCCAAGGGCGGCGAAAACAAGGCCAGCTTCTTCAGCCTCGTCACCCGCGACACGGTCGAGCAGACATTCGGCGAGAAGCGGCAGTTATTCCTCACCGAACAGGGGTACGCCTACCGGATCGAAACGCGATGACTCCGGTCATTCACCGAAACGTGGCGTTGCTCCGGGTCAGCGACAAGGGCGCGCTGGACGAGCTCCGTGCGGTCGTGAACCTCGACGCCCATGTTCTGGGCTGGCTGTCCGACTCCGAAGCTGTCCTTGACCCGCACACCCTCAAAGAGCTGCTCGCTGCACTGGAAGCACGCGGACTCTCGGCGTTGGTCCGAAGGGTCGGGGGCGCAGCTTAAGCAGGTGGGCGCCAGTTCACGGGGTCGCCGGCTGCTCCCGCAGCCCCGAAGCTAGCGCGAGAAGAAGCCCTGAAGCACCTGATCGAGCGACGTCTCCAGCTCAGCCTTGGCCACGCCGATCGCCGCGACGTCGCCCTCGGCATCGACCACGAAGGTGGTCGGGAACTGCCGCACGCCGTAGCGTGAGACCACGATGCCATGGGCATCGCGGAGGACCGGGAAGTCGAGGTGTTGGGTCTCCACCCAGTCGGACACCGCCGCGATGTCGCCCGGGCCGGCCAGGATCGCGATCGTTCTCACGCCCTTGGCGTTGTACTTCTTGTCGAGCCGCGCAAGCGCCGCCAGCTGCGTTTCGCCACCTGCCTTGTGCAAGAAGTGGACGACCACCGCCTTGGCCGGGAAGCCAGGCATGACCCCCGTGAAGTCCGCCAAGGACACGTTGGTGCGGGCGACGGCATGCAACGCCGCATCTTCGTTGATGGCCTGCAGGGAGAAAAGCAGTGCCGAATCGCCCACATGGAGCGCCGGTCCGGGAACGCCGGCGAGAGAGAGGCCGAGCAACGAGAGCAGCATGGCGATCAGATAACACCCGGTGCTACGGGGCCACAATGGCAAGCGACCGCGGATCACGACCGGAGGTGCCGGAGCGGGTGGGTACACTGCTGCGTTCCATTCGGGAGGCCGGGGGGCGAGGCCTCTTGGTGGGGGGCTGCGTCCGGGACGCGCTCATGGGTCGCCGCGCCAAGGACCTCGACATCGAAGTCCACCTCCTCGACGCCGACGCACTCCGCACCGTGCTCAGACGCTTCGGCCGCGTGGACGAGGTGGGGCGCGCATTCGGGGTCTTCAAGCTCCGACTAGGGGGGATGGAGTTGGACGTTGGCCTGCCTCGCCGGGACAGCAAGGTGGGCGCCGGCCACACCGGCATCCTCGCGACGCCCGACCCGGCCCTCGGCCTCATCGCGGCCGCCCGTCGTCGTGATCTCACCATAAATGCGATCTCCTGGGACCCCCTCACCGACGAGCTGATCGACCCGTTCGACGGCGCTTCCGACATCGACGCGCGACGCCTCCGCGCGGTCGACGCGGCGACCTTCGCCGAGGACCCGCTGCGCGCCCTGCGGGTCGTGCAGTTCGCGGCCCGTTTCGCGTTCCACGTCGACCCCGCGCTGCTCGAACTTTGCCGCACGATGCCCTTAGGGGAGCTCCCCCCCGAGCGCATTCGCGGCGAGGTCGAGCGCCTGCTGCTGCTGGCCCCACGACCCTCGGTCGGATGGGATGTTGCGGTACAGGCAGAGCTGTGGGCTCGCGTCCTCCCCGCGTGGCAGAAGCCCTGCCCGCCAGCGGTCGATCGGATCGCCGCGCTCCCCCTCGACGGGCAGCCTCGCCGCCTCGCGGTCCTCCTCGCCGCAACCGGGAACGAAGCCGAGGTCGAAGATGTGTTGGTGCGGCTCCAACTCCACGGATGGCAGGGCTACGCCGTGCGCGACCAGGCTCTGGCCCTGGCGCGGGCGAGGGATCACACCGGCGGCGACCTGACGCCCGCCACGCGTGCCCGCCACCTCGCCGAGCGGCTTGAGGTCGAGCTCTTCGCGGCCCTCACCGACGACCAGGCGCTCGCGGACGCCGCCAAGGCGCTCGGCGTGGGCCGCGCTCCGCTTTGCCCGCTCATCGGGGGGAAAGACCTGCTTGCCCTCGGTCTGCAACCCGGCCCGGAAGTCGGCCGGCTGCTGGCCGACGTGCGCCGTGAGCAATTGGATGGGCATCTTGTTTCACCGGACGCGGCTCTGGCCTGGGCGCGGACACGTTTGCGGTGACATAGTAGGCGCCATGTCACCGCTCCTGTTTCTGGCCCTGCTCACCGCGAGTCCCGCCGTTGCCACCACGCCAGCTGGCGGTCAAGCCCCCCCTGCGGCGGCGCCGCGCACCCCACGGGAGAGCTTCGGCGTGCCCATCTCGGGGAAGTCACCGGCTGGCCTCATCCTCTCCGCCGAGCTCCAAGATGAATACTTGGAAGGCTTCCCGATCCTCGTCGAGCTTACCGTCGAGAACCCGACCGCCGAGAGCAGCGTGACGGCGGACCTGACCGCGCGCCCTCACCTCGTGCACTTCAAGCTGGTCGATCCTCGTGGCAAGAGCTCTGAACGTTTCACCACGCCACCCCAGTTCGACACCGGCGGCGATTGGACCCTGGCTCCTCGGGCCCGTCGGAGCGTTCTCCTCGAAATTCCGTCGTCGGCCGGCTTCGACGTCGGGCAGTGGAAGGTGAACGTGCTCATCGGGGACGGGGCCCAGGCCGTCGTACTTCCCCTTCATGAGTTCCGTATCGCCCCGGCCAAGCCTGTCGGCGGCGACCTCAGTTGGGAGCCGACCATCGAGAAGAACAGTGGAGCAATCGTCCCGTGGACGCATAGCGCCAAGGGCGGCTTCGACGTCTACCTGAACCAATACGCCATTGGTGACGCCTCGCGCCTCCTAGCCCATCGCCGGCTGTTCCGCAGCTCCAGAAGCCTGTCGCCAACGCTGTCTCGGACGCTTCCAAGCGCATCCAGGTCCCGATGGATGTACTGGACCGGAGAGCCGGGCGAGCTCCGCGTCGCCCGCATCGAGGGCAACCGTCTGTCCGGAGACATCCGCTCGTTGGGATTGCCGTGGTCCGGCGCGGTCCCGTTGGCCCGTGGGGCGAGCGACAGCAAGGGCGGGTTCGCGCTGCCGCTGTGGGTCGCCGATCCCAAGGGCGACGCGGGGTCGGTCCGCATGCTGGTCATGGCGGAGCGCGGAGCGCTGAGTTTCCGCACCGTCGCCGAGTTTTCGCGGCGTCCGCCCATGGCTGAAACCGGCCTCGACGCAAATGGCAACGCGATCCTCGTCCTCGCCCATGAGAAAGGGATCGACACCTACCGCCTGAACCCCGACCGCGACGCGCGCCTGCCCCTCGAGGGCGAACGTGCTTGGAAGGCGACGACAGATGGCTGGGTCACCGCAGGGGTCGGCTTCGACGTCTTGCCCGACAAAGACGGGCGGGCGGGCGGGCTCGCCATCGTCGCCGCGCAGCTTCTGCCGTCGTTGACGGAGCTGCCGCCTCAATTCCGCTCGCTGCGCGTCGACCTCGCCGGCAAGCTGCTCGACACGACGGCCTCCGCGCCGTGGCTGGGTCCCCCGTCGATCAGCGCCTTTCTCCCCGGCGGCCACGGACCGTTTCACTACGTCGGCAGCGATGCCACCGGCCAAACGGTCTTCGGGCAGGCCGGAATGGCACCACGGACGCTTGGGAAGCTCCCGGCGGCCAGCGCCTGGCAGGCGAAGTCGGGAGCGTGGAAGATGCGCTGGCTCGCCGGCGAGCGCATCGTGACCGAGCGGGCCGTCCCGGACTGACTAGAGCTCGGTGCCGGGGTCGACGGTTTCGTCGTCTGGGGGCGGGTGTACGCCATTGTCGGTGCACGGCGCGTCGTCGTCGGTGAAGTGATCCACGCAGTACTGGTTCAGATCCTTCGTCTTGGAACAGAACGCCTCCTCAAGGCACACGTCGTTCCAAGGATTATCCGCATCCTTACAGTACTCCTCGGTCGTCATGTCCTCGGGGATGTCCAGCGCGCCGCCGCCCTCACGGCTGAGCACGCACTCGTCCATTCCCCGCGGAGCGGCGGTCAACGTGCCGCAGCTGCCCTCGAAGGCGGCGACCGCGTAGTGGATGACGCCGTCGTCCAGAGGCAACAGGAAGGTGTCCAAAACCGCCGTGAACTCCACGCCGAGACGCCCGTCGGTGTCGATGGTGCAGTACTCAAGAGCCGAGCGACCGGCGTGCGCCGAGGTCTTCTGGGAGCCGAGCTGGATGCACTCGCTGGCCGGAAGGCCGTGATCCACGCCGCCATCGTCGGTGTAGATGATCTCGAACTCGCCCATCTCCAGGCCCGGAGACCCATTGTAGTAGGCGCTGAGGCCCCCATCGAGGTCGAGGTCGGCGTCGTCCGTCACCGAATCGACGTACAGGTACTCCGAGGTCGTGACATCCCCGGCGAGCGCCTGATTCCAGAAGACGGTCTCGGGGTCGACGACCAGGCAGACCTCGCCACCGGTACCCAAGAAGGTGAACGTCGCCCCCCCGAAGTACGAGGGATCCTCGGGCGCGCCGATGCCACCGTAGTGAATCCCCTTGCGCCCCGACTCGTCTTCGGCGCGGAGGTCGTCCCCCCACGACATGAACGCCTTCCCGTTGTCTACGACATTGGCTTCCTGCTCGTCGATCGGGATGACTCGGAACTCGCCGAGATCCTGGATGAACGGATAGTCGGGATTCGGCGCCGCGATGTAGATGCCGCCCTCGCGGTCGCATCCGCCGAGGAGAAGAAGGACGGTAGAGAGCATCACTGCTCCTCTTGGTGGTGGTAGGTGAATTTCACGTCGGGCACCTCAGTCTGCACCATGTCGGCGTCGAAGGCGACCGTGGTGAGCCCGTCGGAAACCCAGTCCTCATACTGAATGTAGGTGCTCGGGCGGTTCAGAATGTCGAAGAAGGACCCGCCCTCCGTGAACTCTGAGTTGTACTCATCCACCGACCGCCCGTAGGTCTGGCCACAAGTGGTGAACGCGCCGTTGACGTCGATCTGGTCGACGTTGAGCTCCGGAGCGTCCATGAAGCCCCACAGCGACATCCCGTCCACCCGGTTGGTGTGGTGCAACGTGATGTCGGCCACGTAGTTGTCGCCGTCCTCGGTGAAGTCGAGCACATCCTCCCCGATGAAGGACATTTCCGTATCCGACGTGGCCGAGAAGTAGTCATAGCACCAAGCGCGCATCGCCTCCGGACTCACCACCTCGCTGCCGAATCCGTCCTTCATGGGGATGCCTAGGTTGTTCCGAAAGTGGTCGAGCAGGTCCGAGTAATCCTTGAACCTGCCGGTGGTGACCTTGCACGAAACCAGCTCGTAGCAGGCGAAGTCCAGCCTCCCGACGGTCTCCCCGCCGTAGGGGAAGGTGTCCCCGATCCCACCGCCGATGATCGGGCCCATCGTCGGGTGCGGATACCGGAACGAGATGGTGTCGATCGCCCCGTAAGCGCCGACGTACACCGGGCCCAGGAGCCGGACGTCCGTCAGTTCCCGGGTTTCGTACTGGTAGACGCCGTCGCCATCGGGATCGATCGCGCTGACCACCGTACGCGTGGCGGCCAGTTTCGGGATGACGACCCGGGCTTCGACGTCGCCGTCGTTGATGACCTCAGGGTTTGCACAACCACCGACGAGGAACACAAGAGTCTGGAGGGCGATCATGCGATTAGTACTCGTAGCCGACGCCGACCGTGCCCGAGACCCCGGAGAGGTGACTCGTGACCGCGTATCGGTTCTGCACGGCGATGTAGCCGGAGTTGTAGGCCAGGGTGGTGTTGTTGTTGGTGACGTTCGCGAAGTCCACCCGGACGCTCAGCTTGCCCTTGGGAACCACGATTTCCTGCTTGACCAGGATGTTGAGCGACCAGTAGCCGGGCGTGTCCGTGTAGCTGCCGAGCGGCTCCTTCAAGAGTCCGTACCCACCGCCCGTGAAGTCAGTGTCGGCCGCCTGCCAGTAGTACCGGCTGTAGGGGCTTCCGCTGAAGCCCTGGAGTTGCATGCCCACCTGGGTCGTCCAAGGATCGTTGGGAATGTCCCAGTAGGCGGCGGTCTTGAGCTGATGGGTGACGTCGCTGCCGAGCTCGCCATACATGAGCTCTACCTGCGAGGGGTTGGACAACCCCGCACTGAGCGAGTTCTGCGTGGTTCCGCGGCTGGACACGTAGCTGTAGGTCGCCGTGGCGAACCACCGCTTCGAGTCTGCCTTCAGCAACTCGAAGTCGACCGCGTAGTAGTCACGCCGGGCGATTGCAGGCGAACGCAGGCGATAGTAGGCGTTGAAGTCGCTGAACCCTTCGCTGACGCCGACATAGGAGTAGCCATCCTCGTCGTACACGAGATTGGTCTCGTCGAAGGTGTAGATGTTGCGGGTGAACTTACCGGTGAAGCTGACCTTCGCCCGCACATCCGTCACCACCTCGCGCGCCACCGACGCCGTGAACTCGTCAGAGTGCGGCGCCGAGAGGTCGCCGTACGTGAACGAGTTGTCCGTGGTCTCACTCAGGTAGGCCTGGCTGGCGTAGTTGGTGCCGTTGTCCAGGTTGCCGTCGTAGATGATCTTCCCGGCGAGCGAGGAGCGAGAGAGGTAGCTGGCCACGCTGAGCCGACCGAGATCGTTGAAGCGGCCGTAACCCGCCGCAATCGCGGTCTTTTCGTCGCTCCACGGGTCCCAGATGCTGTAGACGCGGGGGCCGAAGACCCCGACATCGATGATCGCATCACCGGCGTCGTTACGCACCTGCGACTGGTCGTACCGGAGGCCATACCGGAACGTCAGGTTGTCGACCGGCTTGTACACATCTTGGATGAAGCCGGCGGCGGAGTAGGCATCAGCCTTGTACCGGGAGTAGCCCGAGTACTCGACGAAGTACCAGTTCTTCAGGGTTTCCGGGTCGAACTGGTTCTCGTACAGGTCGACGTAGTAGATGTTTCCGGTCACGCCGAAAATCTGGTCCCACGAGCTGTAGTTGATGTCGATACCGGCCTTCAGATCGTGCTTGCCGAGGAAGTTGATGTTGAGCACGCTGAACTTCGTGCTCGCCTCGGCATGCCAACGGTCGTCGAAGGTGAACTGGGTGAAGTTGTCCCGGTTGTAGGCGCCGTATGATCCGTAGCGTCCTGGCGTGTCGTAGTCGATCGTGTTTTCGGCCTCGTCAGCCTCGCACGGGTTGTACTCCAACACCTCGTCGTGGGTGCACGGCACGCCGCTCTGCTCGATGAACGACTTTTGCAGCGAAACAGTGGTCTCGAGGTTGGCGTCTTCGTTGAAGAACCAGTTCCACTTTGCAGCGACGACGTAGCCGCCCTGCATTTGGCGGGCTTGCGCTTCCGGAAGCGTGTACCGGTCGCCCTGATCGATGTTGTCGATCGTGGTGGGGTCGATGTTGACCTGGAGCGAGAGCCGGTGCTTGGAGACCGGCTGCAGGGTCAGCTTGGCAAAGCCATAGTGACCGTCGAAGTCGCGCGGCTGGTCGATGCCGACGTTCGCGAAAAGGGAGCGGCTGTACTGGTAGGAGCCGATGAACCAGACCTTATCGCGAACAATCGGGCCGAGCAGCGTCAGGCCGACCGTTCCACTTTGGAAGCTGGAGTCGAACCCGGCGAAGTTGAGCAGCGCACCGTCAGCGGCGTAGCGGCCGTCGAGCTTTGGGGACCAATCGCCGTTTTCGTATTCGGCGTTGGCGTACATCTCCAAGGTGTTGCCGCCCGAGCGAGTGATGACCTCGAAGACGGCGCCCAGAGAGGCCCCATACTCGGGATCGTAGCCGCCGGTGGTGACCCGGATTTCTTCGATCGCGTCGAAGTTGAAGTTCTGAGAGAAGGTGCCGGTGACGGGGTCGGTGACGTTGATCCCGTCCATCATCCAAGTGTTTTCGTTGCCCGCCGCGCCCGCCGCACTGGCGTTTCCGCCGCCGAGGACCTGCGCCGTGTTGCTGATGACGCTGAGGTAGTCGCGACCGCTGGGGACCTTGTCGAGATAGTTACGGTTGAAGGTGGTGCTGTGGGAGGCCTGCTCGGTGTCGACCACCTTGCGCTCGGCTTCAACCACGACCGTCTCACCGCCAAACTTCATTCCGACCGTCACGGTCGTGGTCCGGCCAACCGCCACACCGATTCCGTTCTTGGTGACGTCGCCGAAACCCTGCTTCTGAGCGACCAGCTTGTACGGCCCTGGCGGGAGCTCGGCAAAAACGAAGTTTCCGTCGGCATCGGCGGTGTACTGCACCGCGCCGCCGATCAGCTTGTCAGAGCTCAGCGTGAGGAGCGTGCCGGGGATCGGCAACTCGGACTCGTCGATGACGGCGCCCTTGATCGTCCCAGACGCGGACGCCCAGGCGGGACCCGTGAGCGAGACCACGGTGAGGAACACCGCGGCGACGGCGGCCAACAGCATGCGGATGCGATGTAGACTCTGCGGCATGTAGGTCCTGCCCGGGGAGGGTTGACGGAACAGAGACACATACCGGATGACCACGACGCCGTCAACATTCTTGACCGGCCGCCAACGCCCGACCACGATCAGTTGACGAGGCCGGTATCCAGACATAGAGTCGGCCGTTGTCCACCCAGTTCGGGGCCCACATGAACCCATTCGTTCGCACCATTGCCGCCTGCGCCCTCTTCGGGCTCGCTTCCGGTCCGCTCACGGCCGGGGCGACCACGCTCGCGGCGCTCACCCCGGACCAGATGGTCGATGCCGCCGACGACGTCGTCGAGGGCACCGTGCTTTCGGTGGCCCCCTGGACAGATGACACCGGTAGGGTGTGGACGCGCGCCCAAGTACGCGTCGACCGGGCGCTCAAAGGCGCGGTAGCACCCGCTCAGGTAATCACGGTCGAGGCACCCGGTGGCGTCGCGGACGCTGGCGCGTTTACCGAGGTGCCGCTCGCTCCACGCTACTCCGTCGACGAGCGGGTGTTCCTGTACCTCTCCGCCAAGCGGCACGGCACGATGTACGGCACCGTCGGCCTGGTCATGGGCAAGTTCACCATCCGCCAGAACCCGGCGGACGGAACCGAGATGCTCGTGCGCTTCACCCGCCCGGCGGGGGAGGTCTACGACGCGCGGTTCATTCCCCACCCCCCGGTGGCCGAGCGCGTGTCGCTGGCGGTCACGGAGGCGGCGGTGGCCGCCCGTGTCGAGCTGGGATGGGATGGCCGGGCGATTCCGGGAATCAGCAGCGACCGCCTGCGTGAGATCAACAAGCTGCAGCCTGGGGTGAAGTGATGATCTCGATCCTGCTCTTTGCGTCGAGCGCCCTGGCCTGGAAGCACACCGGCTTCTATTGGCCCGACGACCAGTTCCCGCTGCAGTGGTGGATGGACGTCGATCCCCTCGAAGACTCTTTGCTCTTCGACGAATCGCTGGATGAAGCAGCTCAAATCGCCGAAATCCAGGCGGCATGGGACAACTGGCCGGAATTCGCGCCCTGTGCCGGGTTGTCGAATGAGTACCAGGGGGTGCTCGACATCGACGAGCGCGACCAGACTGACGGCAAGACGACCATCGGGTTCGAGGACCCCAGGGACGAGGAAGAAAGCGGCGTGCTTGCGGTGACGTTCACCTCGAACAACGGGAAGGGCAGCAAGACCGCCAACGGCCGGGTGTACTACGAGGTCGCCGACTCCGACATCGTCTTCAACAATGACGTCGACTACGCGTTCACGGCCGACCTCCTCGCCGGTGACTGCAACAGCGAAACATCGCTTGAAGCAGTCGCTACCCACGAGATCGGCCACCTCATGGGCCTCGACCACTCGTGCGACGAAGGGGAGTCCTGCACCGACCAGGCGCTCGCCGAGGCGACGTTGTTCTGGACCGCCTCCCGGTGCGACACCAGCGGCAACTCGCCCAACAGCGACGACGTCGCCAGCATCAACGCGCTCTACGGCGTGTACGGCACCTTTACCGCGACGACGGCGCGATCCGGCGCTGCGCCGCTCACCGTTGGCTTCACGGTCGAGTCTGAGGCCAACGTGGCCTCCGTGCTCTGGCGCTGGGGTGACGGCCAGGAAGAGACCGTGGTCTCACCGGACGCCGCCACCGGCAGCCACACCTACACCGAAAGCGGCGCCTTCAGCGTCTACGCCAAAATGGAACTCGAGGATCCCGACTGCGTCCCCCCGACCACGAGCTACGAGCAGGTCGAGATTGGGTACGTCCTCGCTTGCGCCGCGCCCATTCCCGAAGAAGGAGCCGACGGCTTCTTCCAGTTGGAGGCGGATGATGGGCTGGTCTGGCGCACCATCAACCGCACCGACATGTCCACCTACGGCTGCGTCGACGTGATCCAGTGGCAAGTGTACGAAGGCTCGGAGATCGACGCCGAAAAGCTCGTCGATTTCAATGGCGACGGCACTGGCGACACCGTTGGTGCGTGGGCGCCCCTGCTCAGCTTCCCTGGCGAAGGCACCTACACCATCGTCATGAACGTGGGCGGCCCGGGTGGGTTGTCCGCGGGTGCGCTCACCATCGACGTGCGCGACGCCAGCAGCGCCGCGGCATGTTCGACCGCGCCGCAGCTCACCCTGATCGGCGCCGGACTCGCCGGCCTGCTCTCCCTGGCGCGCCGCCGCCGCGTCTAAGGGCGGGCACACCGTTGCTGGGGCTGGTTGGGTTCGCGCTCGCTGTTGAATCCGGCATCGGGCTGGAAACGCTCGCGCCCGCGGTGATCGACATTCCCATCAGCTCGATGGGGGCTGCCCCTGAGCGATTTCCGATCGTCGGTCCGTTCCGCCTGGTCGGGATTGTCGCGGGGGTGCGAACGTACGAGGCGCCTCACCCCGTGCGGCCTCGGGCGCTCTTCTACGAGCGGCAGCCGACCGGGCTGGAGCTCTTCAAGGGAGAGCGCCACCTGGTCTACAACGCGGACCCCATCGCCCGCGGCACCGCCGGCACCTGGGAGGCGAACGGCTCATCGGTGCTCGTCCGGATCCGCCCCGAGTCGGACCGTCCGGAATCGGGCGACTACACCCTGATCTACCCGGCAGCGACGCAACGAGAGGAGACCCTCCGCTACCGCGGGGGTGACGCGCGCGCCTGGGCGTTCCGTTCCGCCCAGGTCGACGACGTCACCCGACAAGGGGTGCTCCTTTCGGGGCTGGCCACCGTCGCGTGGGACGTGGCGATCCCCGAGGGTGCTCATCTTCGGTTCGATCTCGGTATTCTGCCGCCGGAAGTGGCCGAGGGGCTCACGTCAGACGGTGCTCAGCTTCACGTTCGCCTCGGAGACGCGGCGCTCGCCGTGATTGACGCGCCGGTCGGGCGGTTCACAAGCATCGACGTCGTGCTTCCCCCAAGCACGGGCTCAGCTCGGCTGACCCTGTCCGTGGCGTCCGACGATCCCACGCTCGACCATGTCTTCGTCGCATCCCCATCCATCATGGTGCCCAAGACCGACCCCAGGCGGATGGTTTTCGCGTTCGTCGACACCCTCCGGCGCGATCACCTGCCCACCTACGGCTACGAGCGCGCCACGGCCCCCCAACTCGACGCGTGGGCGAAGGACGCCGTGGTGTTCGAGGATGCCCGGACGGTGGCGCCGTGGACGCTGCCTTCCACACGCGCGTTGTGGACCGGTCGCCACCCCGAGCTCTTCAGCGAAAGTCGAACGGTGCAGGAGGTGCTCCGCAGCCATGGGTGGGCCACGGGCGCCTACGTCGGCAACGTCTACCTCTCCTCGAACTTCGACATGGACAAGGGCTGGGGTGAGCACGGCTGCCTGAACTGGCCCGGTGCCGAGTTTCAGACCTGGCGGGCCAGAGACTTCCTCCGGCGTCATCGCGACGAGGATGCGCTCTTGCTGGTCCACTTCATGGATTTGCACCTCCCCTACAAGGAGCCCTCCCGCTATCGGCGCCTGTGGGCGGGCGACGGTCCGCGCGGGTTGCGCGAGCTGTTCAATCGCACCATCCTGATGCAGGTGGCGACCCATCAGCGGGAGCTGGTGAAGCCCTACCTGATTGACCGCTACGACCAGAATCTTCGGTACGTAGACGATCAGCTCGCTCCGCTCTTGGGCGAGCTCGGCGCCAACGCCACCGTGGTGCTCTTCGCCGATCACGGGGAGGAGTTCTTCGACCACGGCGACCTGGAGCACGGCCACACGCTCTACGACGAGCTGCTCCGCGTGCCCCTGGTGATCAAGTCTCCAGGGCTGGCACCCCGACGGGCCACGCAGCCGGTGACCCTGATGGACGTGACTCCGACCCTCCTGGACCTCGTCGACATTCCGGTCAGTGAGCTGGGACACCCACCCGACGGACACTCCCTCTTGACCGCCGCCCGCACGGGAAGCGACCCGGCGCTCGACGGGCGCCCCATCGCCATCGGCCGCGCCCTGTACGGTGGCGTCCAGTGGGGCAGTGTCATCGACGGCAAAAAGTACATCACCACCAAAGGGCGTGAGGAGCTCTACGACCTCGCCAGCGACGGGGTCGAAGCACGCGACCTCGGCCGCCAAGGTGAATCGACCGACGCCGGCCGACAGGCCCTGTCGGAAGCGGTGCAACGCGATGTCGTTCTCGCGTTCAGGGTGGTGCCCACCGGACGACCCAACAAGCCGATCCGAGTGGACGTCGAGGTTCCCGGAGGGGTCGCACAGGTGTGGGTGGGCGACGACCCGACCAGCATCACCAAAGCCGTGGTGATCTCTGCTCAAGGCGACCTCGTCAAGCTCGAATTCGAGAGCCGGCTTCGCGAGAACCGCGAGGTCTTCATCGTTCCGGCGCGACCAGCGCAGGAGATCGTCGGCGAGGTCGGGGTGCGGATTGTAGGCAAGATGACCTACTTCGACCGGCTCCGCAGCTCACCCTACGACGGCCGCGGCTCCGACCTGAGCACCACCCGATCGGGGTCGAGTGCGGTCGAGGTCACCTGGGCGGTGCTGCCACTGCCACTGGGCGAGGCGATTGTCGGCAGCGACGGCGAGCTGACCGGGGCCCTGGAGGCCTTGGGCTACAGCACCGGCGAGCCGCCCGCACAGCCGCCTTCGGATGAGCAGGACGAAGTGCCTCCCCGCCCTTGAGGCTCAGCCCGACGTCGACAGTGCCCGCACGACGGGCGCGTCGCCAAGCGCCACCGGCCGACGCAAGGAGTCGGCTGCCCCCGCCAACGCCGGCACGTGTGCCAGGATGATCGTGATGTTGTCCTTGCCGCCGCCCAGGTGCGCCGCCCGGATCAGCTCGCGCGCCGCGATCCGCCCGTCGCCGTGCTGGTTGAGGACCGACTCCATCTCGGGGTCGTCCACCTCGCCCCAGAGGCCGTCCGAGCAGAGCAACAGCTTGTCCATCGGCTCGAGCTCGACGCGGAAGATGTCGATGTCTACGTTGCGTTCGGTGCCGACCGTGCGGAGGAGAATGTTGCTGTGCGGGTGGTGCCGGGCTTCCGCCGCGGTGAGCCGGTTCTGCTCCACCATGCGCGCCACCAACGAGTGGTCCTTGGTGACCTGGTGTAGGGCGCCGTTGCGGAAAAGGTAGCCGCGGGAGTCGCCCACGTTGGCACAGAGCGCCACCTGATCGTCGATAACCAGCGCGCAAACAAGGGTGGTGCCCATGTCGTTGCCGCGCGCCTCCGCGTTGCCCTTGATGGTGTTGTTGGCCGTCTGGAAGGCCTCGTCCAGCGCGTTTTCGATGGTGTCCAACGACGGACGGGGCTTGACGTCGATGCGCTCTTTCGCGATTTGAATGAGCGTCTCCACCGCAAGGCGGCTGGCGACTTCGCCACAGTCGTGGCCGCCCATCCCATCGGCGATAACGAAGAGCTCGACCCCTTCCGTGAGCCGTGCCCAGCCCCAGTTGTCCTCGTTGAGGGCGCGATGGAGACCGACGTCGGTCATGCCGACGTGGAGGGTGGCCGGATTGGACCGGTCGTGGTGCGCCTCGATCTGCAAGGCGCGACCGAACTCAATGGGGGTGGCGAACGCGCCGCGCTCAGCCTCGGCGAAGAACTGCTGCCACTCGCGCTCTTCCACGGATGTGTAGCGACGCAACAGCTCGCCCAGTTGCATCACGATCGGGCGCGTGTCTTCAGGGAGCAGCGGAGCATCCTGGACCGCCGCAACCTCGGGATCGAAGAGCATCACGTCGCCGTTGGGGCGAAGCAGGAAGTTGCTCCGGTTCAGACACGCCAGCTTCACACCGTTGTAGGACAACATTCCCAGCATGCCGCAGGCGCGCTGGGCAAAGCGGATGACGCGCCCGATGGCCAGCGGGGCCGCTTCGTCCAGCAGGAACGTTTCCCCGTTGTACGGAACGATGCTGCAAACCTGGTTGGGGCTGGCGTCAGGCCACGGGAAGACATCGCACGCGGCGAGAAGCGCCGGATGGGCGATCTGCTTTTGGAAAAACGCGAGGTAGGGGTCGAACCCTGACCGCTCCCATCGCACCGAAAGGAGGAAGCGGCGTACGGCCAGGCTGGCCCCGCAACTGTCACACACCGGCGCCGTGGTGGGGTTGTCGTCGTGACCACATTCCCAACAACGCCGCGTTGACCGGTCCGCCCGGTGGTCATTGACCAGGTAGTACATCCGCCCCTCGGACAGGCGGACAAGACCCTCCACCCGGTAATAGTCCGAGGCGCTGCTTCCCGGCGGGAAACTTGGGGGACGGGCGCGGGAACCGCTTGCCATGGCGCTTTGACTTAACCGTCCGGTAGAAGGACGACGCGATCATAGTTGATGCAGCGCGATCAGGCTACGCGCCCGGATGCCCGCGACAGCCCGCTTCACCCTCGTCGGCGGGGACCCCAACGGGCCCCGCGCCGGAAACCTTCGCCTCGCTCGCGGCCATGAAATCGCGACACCGCTGTTCATGCCGGTGGGTACCCAGGGTGCAATCCGCACATTATCGCCCTTACACCTGGAGAGTACCGGAACTCAGGTGGTCTTGGCGAACACCTACCACTTGTCGCAACGGCCAGGTGAAGACATCGTAAAGAAGGCGGGTGGCCTGAACCGCTTCATGGCGATCCCCAACCCCACCCTGACCGACAGCGGCGGCTTTCAGGTCTTCTCCCTCGAGAACAAGGAGCTCTCCGAGGAAGGTGTTCGCTTCCGATACGAGGTCGACGGCAACACGACCTTCTTGTCCCCCGAACGGTCCATGCAGATCCAGCAGGATCTGGGTGCCGACATCGCCATGGTTTTCGACGAATGCCTGCCCTTTGGGGCCGATCGCGCCTATGCGGAAGCGAGTGTCGAGCGCACGACCCGCTGGGAGGCGCGCAGCCGTGCTGCTCACGTGCGGGAAGACCAGGCGCTCTTCGGAATCGTCCAGGGAGGGTTCTGGGCTGACCTCCGCCAGAAGAGCGCCAGACAGATTCAAGACATCGGCTTCGACGGCCTCGCCATCGGCGGACTCTCGGTCGGAGAGGGGCACGCGAACATGTGCGAGGTCCTGGACTGGACGATGCCGCACCTCCGGACCGACCAGGCTCGGTACCTGATGGGCGTGGGCCGGCCGCTCGATCTGGTCGAAGGTGTCGCGCGCGGCATCGACATGTTCGACTGCGTGATCCCCACCCGCCACGCCCGCGGCGCCGCGTTGTACACGAACAAGGGGCGAATCCGCCTGACAGACGCCCGCTATCGCAAGGACATGTACCCGATCGACACCTCGTGCGGTTGCTACACCTGCAAGAACTTCTCCAGGGCGTACCTCCATCACTTGTTCCGAGTCGGCGAAGTGCTCTCCGCCACGCTCTCCACGCTGCACAACCTGCACTGGTACGCCGGGTTCATGACCGGCATGCGCACGAGCATTCTCACCGGGGAGTTCCACAAGTTCAGGGCGTGGGTCCATGAAATCTACCCCGAAGACCCCACCCCGCGACCGGTGGCCGGGGTCGTGCCCGGCACGCCGAAACCGAGCGGGGACCGTCGTGGCGGACGCGATGGCGCGCCCCGCCCCAAGCGCCGCTAAGCCGGGAGCGCCCACACCCACCAGGCCGCGGCGCTCGCGCTCAGGACGAGGACCGCGAACCAGGGCGCCAGCCGGACGACGCTCTCGGCGGTGAGCCAACGCAACGCTCCCCAGCCGGTCGTGGTCAGCGCGGTGGCGTCAGCCCCGGGAGCGGGGGCTGGGAGTAGATCTACTTGGGTGATGCTGTCGTCGAAGTCGTGGGTCGGGTGACTCGGCGGCGCGCGAAGTACCCGCGACTCCCGCCTGGTGGGCGCCGAGCCAAGACTGGGGAGCAGATCGGGCGGCTCATCCGCGATGCGCGCCCGCAGCGCCACGCAGGGGGCGCCCCCATCCGGCAGGTTGGGCGTCTCACCGAGCGATGCGGCAATCCACGCGAGCACCGCCGTGCGCTGGGCTTCGACGCCCGCCTCCTCGGTGGACGCGCCCGTCCGCTCGCCCGTCAGCGAGGACTCGCCAGCAACATCGAACAGGCCGGCGTGGTCGCGGTCCGGCCCGAGAGCAACGCCGACTTCATCCACAAGCTCGGTGAGGTGAAGGTCCAGGTACTCGCCTGTGCTGGCGCCGGCCGACTCAGCGGGCTCCGACCAGATGGCCATGCCCTCATGCATGCCAAACCAGCGGGCGTGTCGGGGGGCCGCATCACCATGAAGGCGGAGGATCTTGCCGTCCGCGGTGCGAACGAGGCACGGAAAGGTGCCCTCGCGCTCTTTCCGGACGAGCTCGACCCTCAGCGTCGCCACGAATCGTCCTCAAAGAGCGGGCCCTCGACAGGGAGAGGGACGTCCAGGTGGAAACCTCCGAGAAAGGTGGCCCAATCCGCCGCCTGCCCATCGAGCTGATCCAGCGGTGCGTGGAGCACCAGCTCCACGCTTCGGTCGGTCGCGCGCGAGTAGATCATGGTGTAGCCGATGGTTGCAGTTCTCCAACGACGAATGCCGGTAACCGCACAGGCGCGACGCCCATCGAGCTCGATGTCGTGCTCGGCGATGAGGGCGTTTTCCACGCCCACACGGGCTCCCCAGGACAGCGCCCGCACGCCGGCGACCAGATCGATGGGAAGCCGGCGGCCGCGACCGGAGTCAGGGCGAACGCTCAAGCTAATCGAGGCCTGGTCGCGATCCAAAACGACGGTATCTGCTCCGAAAGCCCGATAGTTGCGCGTCACCGTCCAGCCGTCAGGGACCACCAGTTGCAGTCGACCGGGAGCCGCCGGATGCCACGCGGGCGCGCAGCCGACAACGCAGACGAAAAAACCGAGCGCAGCGCGCATCAGAGTCCGTCGACGAAACGCCCCAGCCCCTCTGCGAGCTGGTCCGCGTGGAAGCCTTCGAGCGGGACGTGCAGGAAGCCCACTCGCTGCCGGGCACGCAACATCTGGAACAACCAGGCATTGCAGACGTATTCGCCGGCGTCGTGACTCACCGCGATCCCCAACGCGGCCGCCAACGCCACGGCATCTGGGGACTGAATATCCAACGGACCCGTGCCGAGGTCGCCCAGCGCTCGGTCGTCGATATCGGAGAGCGCGACCGACGCAACGTTGCGCGCGGTGCTCTCGATCATGCCCGCCGTCCGGGTCGCAGCGACTCCAATTCCCAAGGTGAAAATCGGCTGCGTTCGCCCGATGTACTCCAGCGCCGTCACCCACCCGCGCGCGTAAGAAACAGGCATCTCTGCGCCGACAACTGTCACGCCTTTCAGGCCAATAGTACGGCCATTTATCGCGCGTGCAAGTCGCGACGATGGATTGTCGAGAATCTGGCCAAACGCGCCAAATCCGAGCACCAGAACAGTCATGACGCAGAGCCTACCATGTCCGGATCCGGTAGGAGGGGCGGAATGAACCTCATGCTGCTCATCGCTGTTGCCTCGGCCGAGTCCTGGAATCCGACCGGAGCGGAATGGCAAGACTTTCAAAAACGCGCCGGAACAAGTCGCGACCGTATTTATGCTCGCCTGGTCGAACTTTGTGACGGGGCGGGCCACCGACTTGCCGGGTCGCCTGGACAACGCAGGGCAGAAGAGATCAGCGCTGGCTGGCTCAAGGCCGACGGGGTGAAGGTGAGCCTGGACCCCGTCCAGGTGCCGGTCTGGATCCGCGGCGAGGCGAGCCTCGTGCTGGTCAGCCCTCGACAGGAGTCGCTGGCGCTGCTCGCACTCGGGGGCAGTGTCGCGACACCGGAGGCCGGGGTCGAAGCGCCGGTTGTCATCATTCGCGACTTCGCTGAGTTGGGCCCCCACGTCAAAGGCAAGATCGTGCTCTACAACCATCCCATGGTCGAGGGAGTCCCGAGCATCGAGCACTACGGGCCAGCCGTCGCCTACCGCGGGGGCGGGGCGTCCAAGGCGGCCGCCCACGGCGCCGTGGCGGTGCTGGTGCGCTCAGTCACGACGCGCTCGTTGTACACCCCGCACACCGGGGGCCTGTCGTACGACCAAGCGCTCCCGAAGCTGCCCGCCGCGGCCATCACGGTGGAGGACGCCGACCGGCTCAGCCGCCTCGCCGCACGAGGCGAGGTGCGCGTTCGCCTGCGCATGACCCCCACGACCGCCCCCGACGCACCCGCCGTCAACGTGATCGGCGAGCTGACCGGCGCCACACGCCCCGACGAGATCATCGTCGTCGGTGGACATCTCGACAGCTGGGACGTGGGGCAGGGGGCCCACGACGACGGGGCCGGAGTCGTCGAGAGCGTCGAAGCGCTGCGCCTGATCGCGGCTCGCGGCCGGCCCGCGCGAACGATTCGCGTGGTGCTCTTCGCGAACGAGGAGAACGGACTGCGAGGGGGCAAGGCTTACTTCGCGGCGCACGGCAAGGAGCGGCACGTAGCCGCGGTGGAGTCGGATCTCGGCGGCGGGTCGCCCTTGGGCTGGGGCGTCACCGCCAGCGCCGCGCAGATGGCCTGGATCGAACCGCTCCTCGTGGGAAGCGGGATGCGTCTCCATGACAAAGGCGGCGGCGCCGATATCAGCCCGCTCACCGAAGACGGCGTCCTGGCCATCGGGCTCCGACCTGACGACAGCCACTACTTCGACGTGCATCACACCTGGGCGGATACCGTCGACAAGGTTGATCCCGTCGCACTCGCAGAGAGCACCGGCGCCTTGGCCGCGCTGCTGTGGCAAATGGCCAACGCTCCCGACGCGCCGCCGAAAGCGCCGCCCCGTCACGACTAAAAAGTAACAGCGGGAAGGGGCACTCGCCCCTTCCCCTACCGCGGCGTTCCCTCCGGCCTCCAACCTGCGGTTTCCGGCCTGCGGCCCGAGTCGCGTAAATAACGCGCCCCGGGCGCCGCTTCTATGAGGCGGCCCGTTGTGTCAAGGTGCGGCGCCCACTCTCTCGTCGATTTACGGACGGCGTTCCTTGGGTCAGGTTGCATGTTTGCCTCTCTGGGCGCTCGCTGGCGAGCTTGTGCTCCGCTTGCTCATGGGCCCGGACGCT
>CANLGL010000049.1 GCA_947490345.1 Deltaproteobacteria bacterium | reverse complement strand
GGGCGGATCACCGCGCAGACGACGACCTCGGCCACGGGCGATGTCGAGACGCGGGCGACCGCGCACGACTGGCGCGGACGGGTGGCGTCTTTGGACGTGACCTTCAACGGCGCGCTGGCGACGGAGCTGACCTACGACTACACGGTCGAAGGCTGGCTCACCGAAGAGACGCGGACGACCCACGCCTCCGGCACGCCGACGACGTCGGTGCGATCGCATGCCTACGATGTCGCCGGAAACCGCCTGTCGACCACCGTGGACGGCACCGTCGAGCACAGCTGGGCCTACGAGGAAGGCAACCTGCTGGCGACGATCGACGGTGCCGCGGTCGAGTTCAACCCGCAGGGCGAGCTGGAGGTGGACCCCCGCGGGTACGAGATCATTCGCGCTCCGGACGGGCGTGAGTCGTGGGTGGGTGATTCTGGGGTTGGGTACACCATCTTCCGGGATCCCGACGGGAATCCTATTGCGGTCGATGACGGCTCCGACACCCGATTGCAGGGCTGGGGCAACCCCGGGGTGGACCTGCCGATGCATCTCGGCGAGCTGGCGGGTGCGAGCGAGGCTGTCATCGGTATCGAGGGCGTGCAACTAGGGCGCTGGTCGTCGTCGGCCGGGTACACCCCGGTCGCGACCGATACTCTGGGGTCGGTGGTGCTGGACGGGAGTACCTTCGTCGGCATCCCGGAAGCGTTTGGGGAGGACGCCGGGAGCGGAGGCGTC
The DNA here is from genome assembly GCA_947490345.1 of Deltaproteobacteria bacterium. Taxonomy (GTDB): domain Bacteria; phylum Myxococcota_A; class UBA796; order UBA796; family SXON01; genus SXON01. Next base: position 41,666 of record CANLGL010000049.1, on the reverse strand, counting down.
GGGAATCAGCGCCACGTGTACGCGGGGCTGGAGGTGTTGCCGGGGCTGCCGTTCCAGCTCGCGCGGGCGAGGATGCTGGATGGGAGCGTGGGGCGCTTCACCAGCGTGGACCCGATCGGGTTGCAGGGGGGCGACCATCGCTTCTTGTACGCCGAGAATCAGCCTACGGGGTTTGTGGATCCGGGGGGGTTGGCGCCGGCCCAGATGGTCTGCCAGGGGTGGACGTGTGCGCCCTCCGCGAAAGGCCCGCAGCGGGGATGGGAGAATAGGGTTCGGGACGATCGGGCGAAGTACTGGAACGACATGTGGAGCCGTGCTTTGGGGGACGCGTATGCCGCCCTCGCGCTGTCGGACGAGGCCAGGGGCAGCGCTGCTGGCAACGCTGAGATCGACGCCGCGGAGGCTGAGGCTGAGGCGGAGGCCGACGCGGACGGAGATTCCGGAGGCGGGCGCCGGGGGCGTGACGATGGCTCGGGCCATCGCCGGTCGAATGGCCGGTTCGGCGGCGGCGCGCCGCGCTGGGACCGCGCCACGGCAGGTCCCTCGCCGGCCGCCTCGCCCGATTTCAAGATAGCGATTTTTCGGGATGATTCGGGACGTGTGATCGGCGGTTACGACGACACTGACTTGGGGCACGTGACGGGTTGGGACGAAATCGACACGACAAACCTAAAGCCGCCGACGCCTGGGATGACGCTGGAAGCCCTGTATGGCCGCTTCGCCGTGCTCGGTTGGATGGTGGAGGGCATGAACGGGTACGCCAACGCCCCCGCTCCCGGCGGGCAGACTTGGCATCGGAGCGGGTTCGAGACGACGCTGAACACGTTCGGCGTCGAGGGGGTGGTTGCCCCGGCCGTCAGAGGGTTCGGCGCGGCGGCGCGCCCAGTGATCGCGCTGCTCGGACGACACGCCCGCACGTACACGCTGGCCTTCCAATTGCGCGTCGGGACGGGGCAGCTGTCTGGGGGGGGCGCGAGGGGTGTGGCGCTGTTGAACTCGGAGGTTCCGGCCCTGGTCGAGGCGGCGCCGGCGGGGGCCTCAAGGGGTGGTGGAGGTGCGGGGAAGCTCTACCACTACACTGCCGCGGATCCGGCGCGAATCGCGGCTGAGGGGCTGAAGCCGGGCGCATCTGACCGCGTGTTCACCACCACCGCGGGCGACCTTTCGCCGTTGCAAGCGCAAATCGACCTCGCGCTGCCACCCAACCGCGGTCTCCCCGGCCACCTTGTGGAAATCGACGTGGCAACTCTACGATCGATGGGAGTCGAAGTGCCTGACGCCGCGACCGTCGGTCGAAGTTTCGGGATGCCGGGTGGCGGCTCGGAGGTCGTGTTCCCGGAGATGATCCCGCCCGAAGCGATCACGGTGGTGAGGTAGCCATGGGCAAGCGCGAAGCACTCGACGCCTTCGAGACCGACTTGACCAATCCGGGTTCTCTTAAATCGGGAGAGTTCCTTGAGGATCGGATTCGTGAGCGTGCTGCCCGGCTGATTCCGGGGGACCGGGCTGGCGTCGTGGATGCCTTCCGCGACTGGATCGCCCGCCGCTCTGAGCCGTTCACGATGTTGGCCGTCGACGTCGCGCGAATGGAGTCCCTGACGGAATTGGAGCCGGAGGTTGAAGGGCTGCAGCGCGACATCGCTGCGGGCCTGTGCTTCCGGCCTCACTACGTTCGTCGCGTAGACGCGGCGTTGGTCGTGCTCCGCGGGCGGGGAACGCGCCCGTAGCGATGCTCTCCCCTGTTCCCTCTCCCCGTGCCAACTTCTGCGCTGCTTCGTACCCGGCCGCTCCGCCGCCCGACGCCAACCTACGCACCCCGCCCCACCCCGCCGCGAAGCAACGAGGCCTCCACCTGGTCGCCGAGTTCGTCGACGAAGGCAGAGTTCGTGAGGTACGCGATCGAGGCGTTCAATGGCGCTGGCTTCGGGCTTTCGCACAAGGTTCTGCCGCTACCCTGAACGGCATGACAGCGGCTCCCCGTGGCACCCCGGTCGAAGTACAACCAGGGGATGTTCGACCTCCGGGACTACTACCGGACCAACTACCCAGAACTGATGGCGAAGTAGGTGGATATGTCTGTACGTCCTGAAGTTCTCCGCCTCGCCGCCCTCGGACCGCGGCCCGACGCATCCGGGGCGACCGAGAGCGCCTTGAAGCTCCGCGCCGAGTCTATCGAGGCGATCCGCCCGCCTCTCACCCGGGAGGAGGCCGACGCTCTCCTGGCGTGCTTCGGAATCGACGACTGCTTCGGTATCGCCTGGACCCTCCTCCACCTGCTGGAAACGACGCCGGGTGGTGCCGTTCGGGATGCCCCCCCTCCCGACGCGAACGAGTGGGTTCGCCGGCTGTGGGCGCGGGCACATCGATAGCGGAGCGAACCCTTAGAGCGGGACGGGGCCTCGCGCGAGTGCCGGGTTCTCGACCGGTTCCGCGGCGGCCGAGATCCGCGACCCCGCATGCCCGCTGTCGGCGGCGCCGCGATACGCCGGAGTCCCTGCCTGACGAGACGCCTTGGCCTTGCGTATCGCCCTTGGACTCTGCATCCTGCTGCCGGTCGCCCAGGCGCGCACCGTGCTGGCCGAGGTGACCGGTCGCGACGCGGCAGGCCGGAACACCGACTTTGCGCTCAACGGTGGCGCGTCGATGTCGCGCACCTTCGACGCGATGGGGCGGATCACCGCGCAGACGACGACCTCGGCCACGGGCGATGTCGAGACGCGGGCGACCGCGCACGACTGGCGCGGACGGGTGGCGTCTTTGGACGTGACCTTCAACGGCGCGCTGGCGACGGAGCTGGCCTACGACTACACCGTCGAAGGCTGGCTCACCGAAGAGACGCGGACGACCCACGCCTCCGGAACGCCGACGACGTCGGTGCGATCGCATGCCTACGATGTCGCCGGAAACCGCCTGTCGACCACCGTGGACGGCACCGTCGAGCACAGCTGGGCCTACGAGGAAGGCAACCTGCTGGCGACGCTGGACGGCGGCGCGGTCGAGTTCAACCCGCAAGGTGAGCTGGAGGTGGATCCACGTGGGTACGAGATCATCCGCGCGCCGGACGGGCGTGAGTCGTGGGTGGGCTCTGCGACGAGCGGCGCTGGGTACACCATCTTCCGGGATCCGGACGGGAATCCGATCGCGGTCGATGACGGCTCCGACACCCGATTGCAGGGCTGGGGCAACCCCGGGGTGGACCTGCCGATGCATCTCGGCGAGCTGGCGGGTGCGAGCGAGGCTGTCATCGGTATCGAGGGCGTGCAACTGGGGCGGTGGTCGTCGTCGGCCGGGTACACGCCCGTGGCGACGGACGCGCTCGGCTCGGTGGTGCTGGACGGGAGTACCTTCGTCGGCATCCCGGAAGCGTTCGGCGAGGACGCCGGGAGCGGTGGCGTCGGGAATCAGCGCCATGTGTACGCGGGGCTGGAGGTGTTGCCGGGGCTGCCGTTCCAGCTCGCGCGGGCGAGGATGCTGGATGGGAGCGTGGGGCGCTTCACCAGCGTGGACCCGATCGGGTTGCAGGGGGGCGACCATCGGTTTGTGTACGCGGAGAACCAGCCGACCGGGTTTGTGGATCCGGCGGGGTTGGCGCCGGCGAGCTTCTACTGTCAGGGGTGGACCTGTGCGCCTACGGCGAAGGGGCCGCAGCGGGGATGGGAAGAGCGGGCACGGGACAATTACGAGAAGTACTACAAAGACGGCTGGGGAGATGCGATTGCGGCTGCTGTCGCCGCCGTGAACATGTCCAGGGTAGCAGCGGCCGGCCGGGCGCTCATCGAGATCGATGCGGCCAAGGCCGTCGCGGAGGCCGACGAGGAAAGTGCGGGCGAGTTCCTGGCGCGTGACGATGGCTCGCGACATCGCGTGGCGAACGGGCGGGGCGGCCGGATGTGGCTCGCATCGGCGTGGGCGTCTGGGGGCGCCATCGATTGGGACGACGCGGTCGACGTGGCCGACCAGGGGTACGGCACGGTCGAGTTCGAGGACGCGCTCGAAATCACAGGCAAGGCCGAGGATGGCTATTCGCACTCCTCGGGCGAGTTCAAGGAGAGTCTGGACCCGCACGACGCGGCGTCGGACGCGCGGCTGGATGCCGCGCTGGGCAGGCTCGTAGCGGGGCGGGCCCGGCTGAGCGAAGCGATGGAGGCGCTGGACGTCGAGACGCCGCCTGGCCCGACTCTGGGAGACGTGGTGAGCGGAATCGCGGCGGCGGGAGCAGCCGGCTCAGCGCGGGCGACCGTGACGGCCGCCTGGGGATTGGCGACGCTCAAGCATGCGCTCTTGTTGCGCGTGGATGCTGTCGGCCCCGTCGACGAGGCGATGCGGCGCCATACGGACGGTTTGATGAGGTATGGCCTCGGGCGGTCACGCCACGCCAAGTACGCTTACGCGGTGGGCCCCGTAGTTGGGGAGGGCGTCGTGCTGGCGGCCACTTGGGGGCTGGGGTCGGGCTCGTCAGCGACCGCCAAGGCAACGGGCGCGTTCAGGAGCAGCACGGCGGGCGGCGAGGGGCTAGGGTGGCTGTCTGGCAAGTCTGTCACTGTGTCGGAGAAGGGCCTGGCGCTGGTCGAGGAACACCTCGTCCAGTTCGGCGCTTACCCCGAGAACACCGCGATGCTCGCCCGCCTCCGAGACGCGCTGGCGCGCGGAACCCGCGTCACCGGCGGAGACGCCAGCTTCTACCTCCACGAGGCGGCCGAAGCGACCATGATGGGTCGGGGGCTGGCCTATGACGCCGCCCACACTGCGGCGCTCGGGAAGTACGGCGTGTCCGAATACAGCGTGTATTCACCGGAAGTCATCAAGGCGTTGCCGGAGCACTTCAACGCAAACTGGCGGGCGTTCTGGGGAATGGAATGACAGTTCTTCAGCTGACACCTCACGCCCGTGCGCGGCTATTCTCCGACATCGCTGGCATGACCTTCCCAGCGGTTGGCGAGTTGAGAAGGAACCTCTACCCTCACGCCGGAACCGCTCACCCGACGTGCCGGCGCTGGCTGGTGGAAGCGTACGTCCCGCGGGGCGCGCGCGCGGACTACGGACTTCTTGGGCTCGAGTTTGCCCCCGGCCCTGCCGCTATCGAGGTGATCGTTCCATACTCCGGGCCCCACGGCGCCACGCTCACCGACTCGCTCGCGGGCCAGATCGACGACGTGCGGGTGGGGCTCCCCGAAGAGTACGCCGAGGCGGTGCTCGACGCCCTTTGCGCCGCGGCCGTGTCCCTGCCGAGCGGCGTACTTCGCGTTTGCGCTGCCGCGCACGGACGTGTCGGCTCGAGTCCGAAATTCTTTGCGCGGCTGGCTGCCGCCGTGGTATCGCTGATGTCCGAAGGTGACGAGGACGCGCGGCAAGCCACGATCACGCTGAGGGGTTTGCTCGTTTGAGCGCCGCGCGGGCCGTTCAGCCCTTCACCCCTCTCGGCTTCGCGTACAGCTACACCGACGCCGGTCGCCTCGCGGCGCGCACCGGCGCCAACGAAGAGCGCACCACCTGGTCCTACGCCGACGGGTTTGTCGAGAGCGAAGAGGTCGGCACCACATCCGACGCCGACGCGATCACCCGGTACGACTGGAGCTACGACGGTTGGGGGGTGCTGGACCAGGAAGCGAAGGGCGGCCAGGACTCGGCGTGGGACGCGCGGTACACGGTCTGGAGTCGCGACGCCCTCGGCCGCGTGACCGACATCACCGTGGGCGACCCGGCGCTCGGCACGCTGCACACTGAATACCGCGACTACAACGAGTATGGGCTGGCCACCGACCGCCGCCGTTCCCTCGACGGTGTGTTGGAGTCGCGCCTGGTGACCACCACCGACGCGCGGGGTCGCCCCACCAACGTGGACCAGTACCTCAGCAGCGGGCTGGTGAGCGGCATCGCCTACGAACGAGGCGACGACGGTCTGGTAGAGCGCGTGACCACCCTGGCGGGGGCGCTGGTCTACGACCGGGAGCCGTTGACGCGGCGGGTGACACAGGTGCGGTCTTCGGGCGGATCGGTGGCGGTCCTGGCCGAGGTGACCGGTCGCGACGCGGCAGGCCGGACACCGACTTTGCGCTCAGCGGCGGCGCGTCGATGTCTCGCACCTTCGACGCGATGGGGCGGATCACCGCGCAGACGACGACCTCGGCCACGGGCGATGTGGAGACGCGGGCGACCACGCACGACTGGCGCGGCCGGGTGGCGGCGCAGGCGGTGACCTTCAACGGCGCGCTGGCGACGGAGCTGGCCTACGACTACACCGTGGAAGGCTGGCTGACCGAAGAGACGCGGACGACCTATGCCTCCGGAACACCGACGACGTCGGTGCGATCACACGCCTACGATGACGCGGGCAACCGCCTGTCGACCACCGTGGACAGCACGGTCGAACACACCTGGACCTACGACGAAGGCAACCTCCTGGCGACGCTCGACGGCGGCGCGGTCGAGTTCAATCCCCAAGGCGAGCTGGAGGTGGACCCCCGCGGGTACGAGATCATCCGCGCGCCGGACGGGCGTGAGTCCTGGGTGGGTGATTCTGGGGTTGGGTACACCATCTTCCGGGATCCGGACGGGAATCCGATCGCGGTCGATGACGGCACCGACACCCGCCTTCAGGGCTGGGGCAACCCCGGGGTGGACCTGCCGATGCACCTGGGAGAGCTGGGGGGAAGCACCGAGGCTGTCGTCGGCATCGAGGGCGTGCAACTGGGGCGGTGGTCGTCGTCCGCCGGGTACACCCCGGTCGCGACCGATGCTTTGGGGTCGGTGGTGCTGGACGGGAGCACCTTCGTCGGCATTCCGGAAGCGTTCGGCGAGGACGCCGGGAGCGGTGGCGTGGGGAATCAGCGCCATGTGTACGCGGGGCTGGAGGTGTTGCCGGGGCTGCCGTTCCAGCTCGCGCGGGCGAGGATGATGGACGGGACCGTGGGGCGGTTCACGAGCGTGGATCCGATCGGGTTGCAGGGGGGCGACCATCGGTTTGTGTACGCGGAGAACCAGCCGACGGGGTTTGTGGATCCGGGGGGGTTGCGCGCGGGCAACCGGGGTGATGGGACCGACCGAGGCGGGGAGACGGCGGTCTACTTGGGCGGTGGGTCGAACTTCGGGTCGCCGCCGCAGGGCGTGTACACCGGCGGCTTGGCGGTGGAGGGCTCGCTGGCGGCGTTGGGGGCGCGGCTCGACGCCACAAAGATGGCGAACAACATGATCTCGGTCCTGTCCCGGCAGGGCGCGCGGGAGACGGATCCGAAGGCGGAAGCTGGCAAGCCGGGGGAGGAACCAAAAGAAGAGCCGAGCGGTGACGAGCCCGAAGCCGAGTCCCTCGCGGACAGAGAGGTCGTCTGCGTTGGCGGGGTGTGTGTGGACATCACCGATCTTCCCGGCGACGACAAGCGGCCAAAACCGGGCGAGGACGATGATGCCGAGGGCGAGGATGAGGGACCACGGCTCGAGCCCACGGACGCAGAGGCGGCGGTGTGCTGGGCGCTCGACTCACCTTTGGCTCGAAAACTCTCGCTGGGATATTCAATGCGAGGAGGCGCGCCGCTGGAGTTGACCCCTGACGAACTGGAAACGTTGGCGTACTTTCCGACGGACAAACTCTCGCCCATCATCCGAGCCCAAGTCAAAGCAGGTCACTCGACAGTGCAGGACTACCGAAACCCCGGGCACCCGCTTGAGGTCGGCGGGGCAATCGATACCAATATCGGAGGGACAACCAACGAAACGGGGATCGAAGTAATCGGCGAGGCCGAGGAAGACCCGGCCGGCGAACTTCACTTCGATGGCCGATTCCGGGTCTTCGAGTCGTTGGATTTCGACAATTTCACGTCCCCAGACGGGAGCTGGCAGCGGGACGCGCTGACCGCGATCGGCAAAGCCTTGATGCATGACGGGGAGCCGTACATGATTACCAGCCCGTGGTATCCGCTGACGATTGATGGGCCGCAGTGGCGAACCACCATGCCGGGGTTCGGTGGCCGGTCCTCGGGAGGACCCGACAGCCCGGGCGCGAAACTGGCTTTCACCATCCTCCCAGTCAGCGACACGATCGCGGGACTGGCGATCGGGGCGCGGGGAGGGGCCAAGCTGTCGCTCTCGGTCGGCGCCCTCGGAGGTGCGGGCGGCATCGCAACGGCCTATCAGTTCGCCGCCTGGCGAGGGGCGTCGTGTGCAACCGAAACACTGAAAAAGCACCAGCCGGGAGGGGAATGGAACGCGGGGCGGTGAAACTGCGCCGGACGCTCGGAGTCGCCGCCGTGCTGCTGGCCGCGTTCACCGCGCTCGCAGCCTTGGTGGCGAGTCGCGCAGCTCCGCTCAGTTGTGTAGCTCACACTCGATGGCATGCCGCGGAGCTGGCGTTTCGAGTAGTGATCGGGGAGGCGAGTGCGTACTGCAGCAAAAGGTCTGGGACCAACGGGACGATGTGGCTTGGTGTGACCACGAATTGCCGCCTCCTTCCGTGCGACAGGTTGTGGGACGTTGAGCCCCACCCCGACTATCGCCTCGTCTTTTGGGCTCAGGACCGCAAACGCTATGCGGAATTCTACCAGGGGCTCGACCACTGTCTGGCGACGCCGGGGCATGTCGTCGGCCGGCAGCGCACGGAAAGCGTCGAGGGCAGCATGAGCATTGACGTGGTGCGCTGCGACGATTTGCTGGTCGCTGATTACATTTGGGTGGAGTACGAGCCCAGGCGGTGCCTGCGCGGCGATTCTCACCCGGATTGCCTGACGCCTTCGGCGGCGCCGCGGGCGCCGCCGTGAGCCATGCGTGGTCGCGCGCGAGTTCTACTCCCTCGTACCGCCCGCAGGGGAACGGCCGCCCCCCGCCGCGCCGCGCCCCAACCCCGGCTCTGACGAGACGCCCTGGCCCGGCGCGTCGCCCAAACAAACCCGCCGGGCCGACACAGTGGCTCCGCGAACACGTCAGCCACGTCCTCGACGGAACGGTCACCGCCTACGAGTACGTCGGCCCCGATCTCACCCACGTCTCGCGCACCGGCTCCGCCGGCGACGAAGTGCACTGGGGCTACTGGACCGACACGCTCGGCCGGATGGAGGCTCGCGCCGGCCCGATGGAGGCGGCGACGTGGGCGGGGCTGTCGGCGTCGAGCGCGCCCGATCCGAACGCGGGCGGGCCCCTCGGCTTCGCGTACAGCTACACCGACGCCGGACGCCTGGCGACGCGCACCGGCGCCAACGAAGAGCGCACCACCTGGTCCTACGCCGACGGGTTTGTCGAGAGCGAAGAGGTCGGCACCACCAGCGATGCCGACGCCATCACCCGGTACGACGGGAGCTACGACGGCTGGGGGGTGCTGGACCAGGAGGAGAAGGGCGGCCAGGACTCGGCGTGGGACGCGCGGTACACGGTCTGGAGTCGCGACGCCCTCGGCCGGGTGACCGACGTCACCGTGGGCGACCCGGTGCTCGGCACACTGCACACCGAGTACCGCGACTACAACGAGTATGGCCTGGCCACCGACCGCCGCCGTTCCCTCGACGGTGTGTTGGAGTCGCGCGTGGTGACCACCACCGACGCGCGGGGTCGCACCACCAACCTGGACCAGTACCTCAGCAGCGGGCTGGTGAGCGGCATCGCCTACGAACGCGGCGACGACGGTCTTGTAGAGCGGGTCACCACCCTGGCGGGGGCGCTGGTCTACGACCGGGAGCGCTTGACGCGGCGGGTGACACAGGTGCGGTCTTCGGGCGGATCGGTGGCGGTGCTGGCCGAGGTGACCGGTCGCGACACGGCGGGCCGGAACACCGACTTTGCGCTCAGCGGCGGCGCGTCGATGTCGCGGACCTTCGACGCGATGGGCCGGATCACGGCGCAGACGACGACCTCGGCCACCGGCGACGTCGAGGAGCGGGCGACCACCCACGACTGGCGCGGCCGGGTGGCAGCGCAGGCGGTGACGTTCAACGGCGCGCCGGCGACGGAGCTTGCCTAGAGGTTGTGTACGCCGCCTGCTGCACATGATCCCACCACTGGACATATGCGTCCGTTTTCTGTACTCATAGGGGATGACGGATCGCGACCTCGTCGAACTGTTTCATCTCCTCTTCCTCCGCGCGCTGGCGGCGAAGGCCGAGGACAAGCGCCTGTTTGCGCTGAAGGGCGGGTGTAACCTTCGCTTCTACCTTGGCAGCCCGCGCTATTCCGAGGACATCGACCTGGACGTTACCGTGGTGGCCCCGGCGACGCTGGAGAACCGGGTGGATCGCCTCTTGGCGTCGCCCCTGGTGCAAGCGCCGTTGAAGGCCCGCCGCATCGAGCTCGTCGACGTGTCCAAGCCCAAACAGACGGCGACCACGCAGCGCTGGAAGGCCGGGCTCCGGCGGGGGAGCGGTCCGGCCGTTCGCACGAAGATCGAGTTCTCCCGCCGCGAAGCGATCGACGGAGCGGCCTTCGAGGCGATCGACGCCGGCGTCGCGAGCCGACACGCGCTGCCCCGGTTCCTTGCGCCCCACTACGGCGCCCAGCGAGCGGCGGCGCAGAAGATCGCCGCCCTCGCAGGCCGATCGCAGCCGCAGGCCCGCGACGTGTTCGACCTCCACCTGCTCCTGGCGCGTCCCGAGGTGGCGGACCTGATGGTGGACGCCGATACCTACGCGGCCCTACCGGCCGCCGTGTCCCAGGCGATGAGCCTCGGCTTCGACGAGCATGTCGCGCAGGTGGTCGCGTACCTCGAGCCCGAGCAGGCCGACCTCTACGGCGGTCGCGACAGCTGGGACCTACTCCAGGGGGGCGTCGTCGACCGGCTGCAGGCGCTGGGCCCGTCGTGAACGCCCTCGCCGCGCTTGCCCGCCTGCGCACCCTGGGCGTCCCCGTCGTCCAAACCGCCGACGCGTCGGCGGTGCTGGAGGAAGGGGCCGACGCCGCAAGGAAGACGCTCGGGCGCCTCGCAACCGCTGGCCACGTCGAGCGTGTGCGAAGCGGCACCTGGTGGCTCCATCCGCCCGTCGATCGTCTGCGCCTCGCGAGCCTCCTGACCGGGCCGCTGGACAGCTACTTGTCGCTGCACACCGCGCTCCATCTACACGGCCTGATCGAGCAGATCCCGATTGTCGTCTACGCCGTCACGCAAGCCCGCACCGAACGCATCGCGACGACGGTCGGCGATTACTCCTTCCACCACGTCGCCGCCGAGCTGTTCGGCGGTTTCGAAGAGGCCCAGGGCGGCGCTTGGCTCGCCACGCCCGAGAAGGCGCTCTTCGACACGGCCTGGCTCTCGGCGGGCCGGTCGCGCCTGTTCGCCAGCCTGCCGGAGGTGGAGCTTCCGCGGGGCTTTCGCCGGTCGGAGCTGCAACGGTGGGTGGCGAAGGTCGAGGATCCCCGGCGCCGGGTGATGGTGACGCGGAGGCTCGAGGCGATTGTCGGGTGTGCTGGGAGCAGGTAGGTGCCAGCCTTTCCATCACGCCGCCGTGCGAAGAGGGCGGCCGCGCCTTCGGCGCGCCGGGCGCTCGCTGCGGCGCTGCGCCTCCACTCGCTCCCTGCCGCTGCGTGTGCCCAAACTTCTCGACGAGCAGCCTCTCGCCGCCTGCACCGACCTCCTGCGGCGTGGCATCTCCGGCGAGCTCGGCAGCCCGCTCCTCGTCACACTCGCCACCCTCCCTGCCGTAGCAACCGTCGCCGATACCGGCGACACGGCCCCGCCGACCGACGCGGACTTGGACGGCTACCCCGCCGATACCGACTGCAACGACGCCGATGCGAGCGTGAACCCCGGCGCGACCGAGGTGTACGGCGACGGCATCGACAACGATTGCGATGGCGCTACCTGCCTTCCCGCCCCCTCGGGGATGGTCGGCTTCTGGCGAGGCGACGGGGATGCCACCGACAACCTCGGCGTGAACGACCGAGGTCGCGGCCGCGGTTGGGATGTCGCCGAGCTACCTCGCTCGCAGCTACCGCGCCTGGCTGGGGCACCCTCCCGGCGACGGTCTGAAGCGCGAGCGCTGACCTGCTGAACTGACGCCGGATGCGGATCGAGTGGTCCCCCCTACCTCACCCGCGCCCCATCGATGAAGACCATCTCCGCCTGGTGGCCACCCATGTACTGCACCAACACGCGCGGGTCCGCGAGGTCGCCGGGGGGCGGCCGGTACAGGGCCACATCCGCGACCGAACCGACGCGCAGCTCGCCCACGCCGGGCAGGCCGAGCGCGCGCGCGGCGTTGACCGTGATCCCGGCCAGCGCCTCCTCGGGGCTCAGGCCCATGGTCAGGCACGCCAGCGTCGCGCACGTCCACAGGTCCCGCACGGGCGAGCTGCCTGGATTGAAATCGGTCGCGACAGACATAGGTATGCCAGCGGCGCGGAGCTTGGCTACGGGCGGGGCGGTGTCGTGTAGATAGAGCATGGCCCCCGGGAGGAGGACGGCCACCGTACCCGCGGCGGCCATCGCGGCGATGCCCGCGTCATCCAAGCGCTCCAGATGGTCGCAGGACAGCGCGCCGAGCCGCGCCGCCACCGCCGCGACCCCGGTCGCCTGGACCTGTTCCGCGTGGGCGCGCACGCTGAGCCCTGCCGCCTTTCCGGCGCGGAGAATGCGCTCCGCCTCCGCGAGCGTGAACGCACCGCGATCGCAGTACACGTCGATGCCGTCGGCGTAGGGGAGGCAGGCAGCCAGCATGGGCCCGCAGACCTGGTCCACATAGGCCGCGCGATCGCGATCGGGTGGGATGGCGTGCGCGCCCAGGAAGGTGGTGACCACCCGCTGTGGCCCCGAGCACTCTCGGGCGATGCGCAAGAGGCGGGCCTCGCCCTCGATGGTGAGCGCGTAGCCACTCTTGATCTCGACGGTCGTCACGCCCCCGGCCAACATTGCGGCCAGCCGCGCCTGGCAGAGCTCCCGCAGCACGGAGTCGCTCGCGCTGCGCGTGGCGGTGACCGTGGTGTGGATGCCACCGCCGCCTTCAAGGATCGTGGCGTAGCTTTCGCCCGACTGCCGTCGTACGAAATCACCCAGGCGGGTCCCGGCCCAGACCGCGTGGGTGTGGCAGTCGACGAGGCCCGGCATGGCGATGAGCCCGCTTGCATCGATATCAATGGCGGAGAGGGGCCGCGAGGACGAGCGCTCGATCGTGACGACACGTCCTGCCTCCATCGTTACGTCGACGCCGGTGACGACCTCGTCGCCGGTCCACAGCGCGGTGACGTTTCGCAAGCCGGTGGGCGGCTTTTGAGTTGCGGTACCCCGGTCCGTCATGCTACCACCCGGGGTCGTTCGAGGGTCTTCATGTCCGTTCTCCGCTATATCGGCGTCCTGTGCTTCGCGACCGCCTGCACCGGTCAGTCCTACTCCAACAAGCCGCCCAGCTTTGCCGACGACTCGGCCGGCGACGCGGACACCGACTCGGATAGCGACAGCGATTCCGATTCGGACAGCGATTCGGACACCGACACCGACTCCGACTCCGACTCCGACTCCGACACCGACTCCGACTCCGACTCCGACTCCGACAGCGACTCGGACACCGATGCCGACCTGTGTGAGAACAGTTGGTACGGCATCCACTACGCGCCCTACCACCGGGACTACGACGTCGAGCTCAACCTGCTCAGCCTCGGCGGCGGCTCGGGCACCGCCTACCAGGAAGACTACGGCACGGGCTTCGACAGCGCCCTGAACAAGGTCTGGGTGACCATCGACCAGGCCGAAGCCGGCGGGACGGGATGGGATGGCGAGGAGTACATCGCCTGTGAGAACAGTCGGGGAGACGAGGGCCTGTACATGGTGCAGTGGGACATGCTGATCAAGCAGAACGGCAACGACGTCAGCACCCCCTTCGCCGAGATCAGTCCGCCGCGGAAGATCTTCCCCGCCGAGTACGAGGTTGGTGGCGCCGGCTCGTGGAACTACAGCGACTCGTCCACCATCACCGACCCCTCCCTCGGCGACATGCCCGCCACCTCTGAGGGCACCTACTCCGAAGACGGGTTCGAAGACGTCAAGATCGACGGCACCACCTACAGCGCCTACAAGCTGACCCACACCTACACCCACGTCGTCACGGTCCCGATGTCGGGCGAAACGACCATCAACGGCCAGCAGGAGCTGTGGTACGTCAACGGGCTTGGCCTGGTGAAAGAACGCAACGTCAACATCGACGACGGCTCCACCATCCTCAATCGCGACCTCACCAACTACACCGGTCTCACACCGATCTAGGGGCACCGATGCTGCTGGCGCTTTGGTTTGCCGCCCAGGCCGACACCCACGTTCTGGTCTACGCGAAGGACCCGCAGTTCACCAAGGCCCCCTTCGAGGGGTTGGAGCGGCTGTATGTCGACCCGGCCACCACGGTGGCGCAGGTCAAGCCGCTGGCGGCCGCGCCCGCTGGCGAGCGCTCTCCGGACCCGGCCGGCATCGGCACCGTGGTCTACACCAACCCGATGGGGCAGTGGGCCGAGCTCAGCGTCAACGGCGTGAAGGTGGGCACCATCGGCGCGTTCGCGACCTGCCACCTCGCCGGCTTCAGCGCTGGTTGGTACCAGGTGGACGCGTGGGTCAGCACGGGCCTCACTCGCCACTGGGCGGTCGAGGTCAAGTAGCGATCAGACGACCGTGCCGTCCGGTATGGTCGCATCTTTGGGCACGATGACGATGCCATCGCGGACGCACCAGCCGTCCCCGTCGCAGTCGGGCCGCCCCACCGAGCCGCGGATCACACAGTCGGCGCCGATGCGCGCATTCTTGTCGAGGATGGCGCGTTCGATGACGGTGTTCGGCCCCACGCCGATCGGCATCAATCCGCGGCGCAGGTTCTCCTCCCGCGTCTGGTCGTCTTCGTAGTAGTCGGCGCCCATCATCACCACTTCACGCAGGGTAGCCCCGCGCTGGACGCGACTGCGAATGCCGATGACCGCCCGGTCCAGCGTCGCCCCGAAGAGCAGGCAGCCGTCGCTGATGATGCTGGCGCTGACCCGCGCGTCCACGAACTTGGTGGCGGGCAAAAAGCGCTGGCGGGTGTAGATGGGCGCGTCCGGCATGTGAAATCGGAACTGCGGATCCTCGGCGGTCAGCGCGAGGTTCGCCTCGAAGAAGCTCTCGATCGTGCCGATGTCGCGCCAGTACCCGCGGAAGTGGTGGGCCATGACCCGCCGCTCGGCCACCATCCTGGGCAGGATGTCCTTGCCGAAGTCGAGGTTGTTCGGGTCGGCGAGGGCGTCGCGGAGCGCATCCAGACGGAAGAGGTAGACACCCATGTTCACCAGATAGTCGTCGTCGCCTAGGCCCCAGCTGGTCCTGAGCGCCAGCGGCGGGAGCACGTCGGTGATGTCTTCGGTGGCGCTCGGCTTTTCTCGGAAGGTGCGGATCTGGCCGTCGGCATCGGCAAAGAGCACGCCCAGCCCGGTGACCTCGGCCCGCGGAACCTTGATCACCGACACGGTCGCGTCAGCGCCGCTCTCGATGTGACGTTGGTAGATCTCGCGGTAGTCCATGCGGTACAGGTGGTCGCCGCTGAGGATCAGCACGTGTTCGGTCTTGGCCGCCTCAAGGCGGCGGAACTGCTTGCGAACCGCGTCGGCGGTACCCTGGAACCAATCGGTGTGGTCGTCGGTCTGCTCGGCGGCCAGAACGTCGACGCCGCCTTGGCCGAAGATGTCGAAGCGATAGGTCTGGGCGATGTGCGCGTTGAGCGAGGCGCTGTTGAACTGGGTCAGCACGGCGATGTGCCGAAAGCCAGAATTGATGGCGTTACTGAGGGTGATGTCGATGAGCCGGTACTTCGCGCCGAGCGGAACGGCCGGTTTGGCACGATGCCGAGTCAGCGGCATGAGTCGGGTGCCGCGCCCCCCGCCCAGGATCATCGTGTACACGCGTGCCATGCGGAACCTCAGCCTCGCCAGCGTAGCGCGTACCGCCGCTCGCAGTGGCGCGAAAACCACCGCGGCGTGGGTGATGAGGAGTGGGGGAGAGCGCCACGCGCGGCGCGTTAGCAACGCGACGGGCGCCGCAGGCCGGAAACCGCAGGTTGGAGGCCGGAGGGAATGGCGCGGTAGGGGGAGAGGGCGACCAGCCCTTTCCCCCTGGCATGATAGAATGGCAGCGATGACGACACTTCTGCTGCTGGTGGCCTGCGAACCCGAAATCGCTGCCGTCGACTTCGGCCCCGACCTCGCCGGAACGGTGACCGCAGAGAGCGGGGAGTCCGGCGTGGTGCTGCCCGCCAGCGCGTTCGGCGTCAGCAAGGGCGGGGCCGCCCGCGTGCTCATCTCGCCCAATCCTGACGCAACCTGCGACGACGCGGCGGCCTTCTACGGGGTCGATCCCAACTACAATGCAGAGGTGGTCAGTGCCGCGGGACACTGTGTGGTCGACGTCCGGCTTGATGTGTATGATGATGTCGCGACCAACTATGATTCTAGCACCGATGCGCTCTTGAGCTTCAACTGCGCGATGGACACGGGGTCGTGGGTTTTCGAGAAGCGCTCCAATCGCAGCGCCTGGTACTACAGCGGGCCGTTCTGGACTGGCAGCCCCGCGGGGCTGACCGAGTACACGCTCGAGGTCGCCGCGGCGACCGAGGGCTCTGCACTGGACATCACCTTGGGCGTGTCGAACTACGACGGGCGTTTTCCCTATGACAACGACGAGGCCGAGGCCGATCCAGCCACCGGTCAGGTGTCTGGACACGTCGCGGCGACTTGGTGCGAGGCGATGGAGGCGGCGCTGTAGATGACGCTGCTCCTGGTGCTGGCGTGTCAGGACGATAGCTCGGGTGGCACTTTTCCTGCGGCGGACCTCGTTGCCTTCGATGGCGCCACGCTGGCGGAGGGTGTCTACGATCCCCGCGACGGGGAGTTTGTCATCGAGGGTGCAACCGCCGCGGGGCACGACTGGGCCCTCGCGTTTGCGGACGGCTCGGTGCTCGTGGGGGTGCCCGAGGCGAGTGAGCTGCGGCGCTATCGCTTCGATGGGACCGATGTCGCGGGCGGAGACGTCGTGGGGTCCGCGAGCCTGAGTACGGGGTATGGCGCGGCCGTTTCCGCGCGCGGCGCGACCGTGGTCGTGGGGGCGCCCGGAACCGATGGGGGCCCGGATGGTGCTCAGGCGGGCGCGGTGGAGGTGCTCGGCGATTTGACCGCCACGTACGCTGGCGGAACAGCGCAGGGGCGTCTGGGCGGGGTGGTGGCGGCCTGTGGTGACCTCGATGGGGACGGAGTTGAGGAGGTGGCGGCCGCTGCGCTCTGGGAGGCCGACCTGGCGGGGCGCGTGTACCTGGGCGCTGCGGACGGCAGCGGCGCGCTGACGGTGCTGGAAGGAGCCCGCGCCAACGAACGGTTCGGCGCGGCGATCGACTGCGGCTACGATCGGTTCTCCGACGCCGGCAGCGATGTCTTTGTCGGAGCTCCGTTCGCGGTCGGGGCCGATGGAAAAACGCTCGGCGGCGCCGTGGCGGCGTTCGATGCAGCGGCGCTGGCCACGGGGACCCCCAGCTTCAGGCTCGGCTCGTCAACCGGGGAAGTGGATGGGTTTGGGAGCGCGCTGGCGTCCTGTCGGCTGCGAACCAGCGGGTACCGCGACCTCATCGTCGGCGCCCCCCAGGCGAACGGTGGTTCCGGCGCCGCGTACGTGTACTTTGGTGGCGAGGGCCTCGGTGCCGGGTCGCTTCCGTCGCTCACCCTACCCGGCGAGGGGACGGATGCGCGGTTCGGCGCGCATCTTGCCTGCGGAGATCTCGATGGTGACGGGTTGGACGAGGTCTTCGTCGGGGCGCCTGGGCTCGATTCCGACGCGGGCAGTCACGACGTCGGCGCCGTCTACGTCTACCGCGCGCTGGGATCGTCGGCGGGGACGTTCACCACCACGGCGGCCCACCACGTCTTCACCGCCGACCGGGCCTTCCTGCGCACGGGGGAGAGCTTCGCCGTGGGCGACCTGGACGCCGACGGCAAAGCGGAGGTGGTGCTCCTGGTGCGCCAGCGCGCGCGCTCGGGGGAGTGACCGTCGGGTTAGCTCCAAGACGGTTCGGATGGTCGCGAATGTTGGAGCTGCTCGATGTCGCCGTCGCCGCCGCGCGTGAGGCCGGCGCTGCGGTCCGCGGCTTTTACAAGGACCGGTACACGGTCACCGAAAAGGGGCAGGACAACCCCCTGACGGACGCCGATCTCGCCTCGAATCGAATCCTGGAGGTGCGACTACGGGACCGGTACCCGGCCTTCGGGTGGCTGTCCGAGGAGTCGGTGGACGATCCGGTGCGGCTGGATCGGGAATGGGCCTGGATCGTTGATCCGCTCGACGGCACCAAGGAATTCACCCTGGGCATTCCCGAGTTCGTGGTCTCGATCGGCCTCTGTCAGGGCGGCGAGGCCCGACTCGGAGTGCTCTACAACCCGATCAAGGACGAGCTCTTCGCCGGTGCTATCGGGCTTGGCGCGACCTTCAACGGCGTGTCCTGCCGGGTCTCGTCCCATGCCACGCTCCTGGGCTCGCGGGTGGTGTGCTCCCGCACCGAGATGAAAAAGGGCATGTTCGACCAGTGGGCCGGCCAGCTCACTCCCGTGCCGGTAGGGTCGGTCGCCTATAAGTTCGGGCTGGTTGCCGCTGGCCAGGCCGAGGCGACGTTCACGCCGCAACCGCGCAACGAGTGGGACATCTGCGGCGGCGTCGCGGTGGTGACCGCGGCCGGCGGCCGGTGCACCGACGGCTCGGGGCAAACGTATCAGTTCAACCGTCGTGACCCGCTGCACCACGGGGTCTGCGCGACCAACGGTCTGGTGCACGAGGCCATCCAAACCCTGATGCGGGGATAATCTGTGTCGCGACCAATGATGGTCATCTTCTTGACAGTGGTCCTGGACCTCGTCGGATTCGGACTCGTCATTCCGCTGTTGACCTTCTACGCCGAGCAGTTCTCGGCGACGCCACAACAGGTCACGGGCCTGATGACCGTCTATTCGTTGGCGCAGTTCGTGGCGGCGCCACTCTGGGGTCAGGCGTCAGACCGCTACGGGCGCCGGCCGTTGCTTTTGGCCTCGATCCTGATGACGGCTGTCATGTTGGCCGCGTTCGCCTCAGCGTCGTCGCTGTGGATGTTGTTCCTTTTCCGCACGCTGCACGGGGTGATGACCGCGAACATCGCGATCGCTCAGGCGTGCATGGCAGACCTCACGACACCGGCCACCCGCGCCAGAGGCATGGGCCTCATCGGCGCCGCGTTCGGGATCGGGTTCACCATCGGGCCGTTTTTGGGCGGCGAGCTGGCGCAGTTCGGTCTGGCGGTTCCCATCTGGGTCGCCGCTGGCCTGTCGCTTTTGAACTTCTGCCTCGGCGTCGCCTTCCTTCCGGAGACGCGCCGAGCAGAATCTGGGGAAATACGCCGACCTATCAGCCCGCTCGCGCTGTGGCGCGCGCTGCGGCACCCCGCGGTCGGCCTGTCGATCGTGTTGACCTTCCTCTACATCTTCGCCTTTGCCGCAATGGAGAGCACGTTCACCCTCTTCGCGGAGCACGAGCACCGGCTGCGTCCCGAAGACGTGGGCCGGCTCTTCGGTCTGATCGGCGTCGTCGGTGCGGTCGTGCAGGGCGGGCTCATCCACCGGCTCGTCAAGCGTTTCGGCGAGGCGGCGCTGCTCCCGCCCGCGCTTCTGGCGATTGCCCTGGGGTTGTGGTTGATTCCGAGCGCTCCGCTCGGCGCCCCAATCCTGGCCGCGTTCGTGCTCATCGCCGCGGGTCAGGGCGTGGTGTCCCCGTCGCTCCAGAGCCTGATCAGCCGCGGCGTCGGCGCTGACCAGCAGGGCGAGATGATGGGGAGCAATCAATCGATGGGGGCGCTCGCCCGGGCTGGTGGGCCGCTCATGGGCGGGTGGCTATTCCAGACGGTCAGCCACGGCGCGGCGTTCTATGCGTCGGCGGCCCTGTTGGTGGGCGCTGCGGCGCTCAGCGTTCTGGCGGGCCGGCGGGCGCTCGCCGCGCGGGTGGCGTGAGGGTCACCGCCGACGCCGGAGCACGAAGCCGATCGCGAGAATTCCGACGCCGACAAGGGGCGGTCGCGAGGTGGCACAGCCGCAGTCCGTCGGCAGCTCGGCCACGGGCGCCTTGGTGCTGAAGGTGAACGAGGCCGCTTCTGTCGAGCTGGTTCCGTCGATGAACGGCGCCCCGGCGGCAATGGTCACCACGAAGTCGGTGTCAGCGGGCCAATCCTCGGCGGGAGTCAGGTGCACGACGTGGGAGGAAACGCCGTAAAAGACCCACGGCTCGACCAGGGTGATGGCGTGGCCTTCGCTGTCGTGCACCTCGAACAGGTCGGGGACGAGCAGGTCGCTGACCAGTCCCCGGGAAAAAACCACGGTGATCCTGGCCTCCACGGCCGTGATGTCGGTCGGATGTCCAAGGGCGCCATCCTGGGGAAAGGTGTAGATCACCGGCTCGGACGACGCGGAATCACCGTTGAGTCGTGCCCAGCGAACCTGCCAATACTCGGCCACGACCCGCGCCTCCCACTCCGGGCAGCCATCCACGCTCTCGTCGAACATGTGGTCGTAGGCCCACGGGAAGGCGTCCCGCCACTCGGCCCGGTGCGACTCCGAGGTTCCCTCGGCCGCCACCGCGGCGACGGCGACCATCGTCAGGTTCTGCCCGCTCTCGAGCGTCTCCTCGTCGACCTCGACCCCGGCGACGGCCATCAGGTCGATGAAGGGGTCGGGGAAGATGACCTGGTCGATGATCGGGTAGCCGCCGGTCTCCGCCGCCAGCGCCACGTCGGTGGCGTGGTCCATGCTGACATTTTCCCAGTCGCTGTCAGCGTCGTAGACGTAGGCCCGCTGCATGTAGAGCGAGTCGAAAATCTGGTCGCCCATGCCGTGGCTCGACAGCCCCATCAGGTAGGCAATGTGCTCGCGCGCCTCGACGCTCGACCAGTCGCCGGCGAACTCCTCTTGGATCCAGGCCAGGTACAGGTCTTGGAAGGGCTCCCAGTGTGCCGTTTCGCTGTAGGCCTCGCCGAGCGCGTAGCCGCCGTCGGGAAACTGGGTGCCGTTGCGAAGGTAGGGCCACAGGGCGGGGTCGGCGAGGATCTCTTTGAGCTGACCCTCCGGAAGGTAGATCAGGGCGCGCTCGCTCACGGTCACGTGCGAGGTCAATCCGTTGGCGAGCGCGGCAGCGGCGGCGAGGAGCATGGGACAAGCGTACCCCGCGTTACCCGGGAACGTGCTCACGCTGCTCCTCGCCTGCGTGCCCCCGGAGTCCGAGGGCTGTCCAAACGGCCTCGACCTCAACGACGACGGCGTCTGTGATCACGACGTCGCCGACTGGTCCGAGGATGCGGCCATCCCCGAGGGCACCGATCGACACAACATCTACGCGCTGGCCGAGGATGATCTGGTCGCCACGACGGAAGCGGGCCTTGCGCACGCGGGGGTCTGGCCGGTGTCGGTCTCCGGCGTGCTCCTTCCCGCCGAGTCATTCGCGGTGCTCTTCGAAGTCGACACCCGGGACGCCGATCGGAAGGACCTCCAGACCTTGGCGCGAAGCCTGCTGGGCTTCGGCACCCTCGACGAGATGGCGCAGTGGCTGGGACTGCCCGCGTACCCCGGTGATGGCAGCGTTCCCCTTCCGAGCGGAGTGGCGGCGGGTGAGCCGATGGGGTTGGCGGCCGTGACGACTGAGCACGGGCCGGCGATCACCGTCTCCTGCTACGCTTGCCACGCGACCGAGCTCTTCGGTACCGTGGTCGTGGGGCTGACCAACCGGCGCACCCGCGCCAACGAGTTCTTCCACCTCGCCAGCACCTTCTTTCCGCTGTTGACGCCCACGATGTACCAGGGGCTGACGGATGCTTCGACGGCCGACATGGTGCTATACGAGCGCGCTCAGGCCAATCTTTCGGCGGTGGGCGGCCGGATTCCGGAAGCGCACGGGCTGGACACCTCGTTGGCGCAGGTGGGCCTGAGCCTGGCGCGGCGCGCTCCCGACGCGTGGGCGACGCGTGACGCACAGTGGGAGGCGTCGCCCCGCGCCAGCGCGCTCGATGAGCTCGTTGCCGACAGCAAGCCGGCGGTGTGGTGGACGCTCCGGTACAAGACGGCGTGGCTGGCCGACGGCAGCATCGTCTCCGGCAATCCCGTCTTCACCAATTTCTTATGGAACGAGATCGGCCGCGGGACCGACCTTCGCGAGTTGGACGGCTGGTTCGGCGAAAACGGGCGCCTGGTCGACGAGCTGACGGTCGCGGTGTTCAACACCCCCCCGCCGCGTTGGCGCCAGGTCCTCCCCGACTACCCGATCGACCCGGCCGCCGCCGAGCGCGGGGAGCTGGTGTTCCTCGCCTCGTGTGCCGGCTGCCACGGTGAGTACGACAAAGGCTGGTCAGAAGGGCTGACCGGTGAGGAAGCGCTTACGACGGTCGCGGTGCGCTATGCGGCCCAGACCGCAGCGGTCGATGTCGGAACCGACCCCCAACGAGCGGCGGGGATGTCCGACTTCGCCGAGGCGCTCAATGCCCTGGAGCTCAGTCAGGTGATGAACACGGTGGTGACGGTGCAGGAGGGCTACGTGCCGCCGCCGCTGGACGGCATCTGGGCCCGCTTTCCGTACCTCCACAACGGCAGCGTCCCCACGTTGTGTGCGCTGTTGTCCCCGGTCGAGGAGCGCCCCGCTCGCTTCGTCGTCGGAGCTCCCGACGATCCCGCCACCGACTTCGACGCCGCCTGCGTCGGCATCCCGGACGTGCCACCCGAGGCGTGGCTGGCTGAGCCAAGAAACGTCGTGGACACGGCGATCGCCGGCCTCGGGAACGGCGGGCATGAGACGGTGGTGTCGGGGGACGATCGCGGGGATCTGATCGAGTATTTGAAGACGTTGTGAGCCTACAACGCCGGCAGCGTCCGACAGCTCTCCACGATCGTCGGCATCAGCGGCTCCATCTCGGCGGCGGTCCAGTCCTGGGCGCGGACGACGTCCTCGTACCCCGGAACGAGGTTCAGCGGACTCAGCGTGCGATCCAGCGGAAAGTAGAGGTTCGCGAAGGTGAGATTGCGCTGGACGTTCGGGCGCACGAGCTGCTGGATGGGAAAGAAGATGGCGCTGCGCGCGCGTGGCTTGAAGCAGTCCAGCGCCAGGTAGTAGGCGTTTCGCCTCTGGATTCGGCCTGACCACACCGCCTCATAGGCCGGCTTGACCGGCAGATTGTTCACCAAGCCCCCCTCGACCAGCCGCGTGATGCCATTTCGCGCATACAGGCCGTCCAACAACGTCTTCATCCGCTTGTCATCGCGCAGCACGTCGTAGTGGATCAGCCCGGGAATCGACGAGGAGAAGCCAGCCGCATCGAGGATATCGGCGTCCATCGTGGATTCATCGCCCCCAAAGACGACCTCCTGGAGCGCATCCGGCGTGGACACCAACTCGCGGAGGATGGTCCCGACCTGGGCCAGCTTCTGGGCCCCCCGCGCCCGGAGCTGCGTTCCCTGCCCGATCGCGTCGTCGAGGAAGTGTTCGTAGAAGTCGAGGTCGTGCTTCAGCGCGTCGACGCCGAGGCCGGTGGCCACGACGAGCAGGGGAATCTCGAGGTCGCGGAAGGTGAGCGGCGCGCCTTCGGGGGTGTGGAAAAGCGAGCCGATCGCTGCCCGGAGGTAGAGGCGGAGGGTCGCGGGCACCCCGTAGCGGCTGTCGGTCTGTAGTGTCCGGAAGACGGACGGAAAAGTCAGGCGCTGCGCCGCGAGGTACATCGGCGCGGTGTCGAAGACCTTCCGGCGCGCCCTGAACAGCGCGATCAGCGCGCCCATCGACGTGCCCGAGATGAGGGCCGGCTGTAGGCCCGCCCGCTGCAAGGACTGCCACGCGCCCGCATAGCCGTACCCGGCCCCGCCCCCGCCGCCGCAGGTCACCACGAGGGGGCGCTCACAGACCTCGGCGTCCAGGCTCGTTTCGTCCAGCGGGAAGTGTTCCAGTAGGCGCCGGCGCCACTCGCGCGTGGTGTGGATGAGCGGGGCGAGGTGTTGTGTCGTTCGGGCGAGCGTGGCGTCTTCGTCCAAGAGCGGCAGGAGCTCCTGGCGCACGTGCCCGGCATGGGCGGCCAGCGCGTCGGCCACGTCGACGTCGGCGCCATCACGGTTGCGGATGAGCTGCAGCCGCGCGAACGACAGGACGTAGCGCAGCGCGTCCACCCGGCTACGGTGCACTTCGTTGGGCCGGGCGAGCGACAGCCTGACCACTGCGGCTTCCATGTCCTCGAAGGGGGCGCGGAAGCTGCGGAGGCGGTCGACGTCCATCGGGGGCGGGCTTGTATCCCTGGCGCCAGGGTCGCTTGGTCAGGGAGTGGTCAGGGGCAGGTCATGGCGGCCGCCGCTTCGCGTCGCCGCGCTTTCGCTGCGGGCCCGCGGCCGCGGGCGGCCCTTCGCTCTATCGCTGCCGCGCGGCCTGGCTGGCGCATGCGGCGCCGAGCCGACATCCCTGCCGCGAAGGCGGCGGCGACGGTCTCGTAGAGCGGTGACCCCCCTGGCTGCCGGGGGCCCGCTGGGCATGGGCGCGCGTCGCGGGAATGCTAACAAAATCGTTGCCAACAAATCTGATAGCAGGTACGGTGCCGCATGGATTGGGCTCAGCACATCGAAGCTCTCGCGGGTGGCGACTTCGACGGGTGGTTCCAGGAAGAGATCCGGCCGCTGGTGCAGCCGATGGTGATCGGACTCCTGGAGGAGGTGACGGAGCTCCTTCGAACGCTCCAGATCGAGGCATCAGCGGACGAGGATTTGGAGCGGGATCGCTGGGTATTGTTCGAGGCGCACGCTGAAAAGACGGCGACCTCGGCCGATTTCGCGTGGTGGCCGCCCTCCCGTGCGACGTCCGGCGCGTCCGACCGCGGCTGCTCGCGCTCCCCGGCGCCAGCGACCGGGTGAAGGACTTCGTCCGCGACGTCAACCGACGCGCGCCGCTCCTCGGCCACCGGGCCGTCCAGTTCACCGTGTTGCGGGAAGATGTACGCACGGAGATTCAGATCATGACCAGCCTGCAACACGCGTGGGACCGTCGCAACCACTGCTTCTACGAGTGGTTGCGCGAAGGCAACGGAGGTGAGGCCACGCTGGACCTGCGCATCGACGACCACGCCGTGGCCGAAGCCCTCCACGTGGCGGACCAGATGGCGGATCACAACTTCGCGAGCTTCCTAACGATGCGAGGCCACAAATGAGGTTCTACAACGTGACCTGGCGCGCGGAAGGACGACCGCTCGCGATCGACCTTGTGGGGGCGCCCTCCGGTGAACGCGGATCGCGGGTCGGCGAGCTCGCACAGGCCATCAAGGCCTTCGGCGCCGGGGCACGGACCGAGCTGGGGGTGGCACCGGCGGAGGGAGCCGTGCTCTCGCGCCTCACCGACTACCTCTGGTCCGACCAGCGCTTCAACGCACCTCCTCTGACGCGCCACCTGAGCCAGCTCCGCGCCGGGGGGGCACCTCATGCGTTCACCCTCCGCGTTGGCCTCCCCGCCGAGGGCGGCGACCTGGTCGGTCGCGAGGGTGCCCTGTCCGAGGCGGGGCGGCGCCTACAAGCCCGCGAGAGCCTGCACCTCATGGCACCGCGACGGTACGGAAAAACGAGTTTTCTTCGCCGTCTCGCCGCGGACCTACGATCCGCCGGCCGCCGGGTTGTGATGCTGGATGCGGAGAATCTCGACTCGGTGAGCGCCTTTGCGGTCGCGTTGGCGGCGCAGGCCCTGGCGGATGGCGCTTCGGGCCTGCGCTCCGTACCCGAGTTGGCCGGCTGGCCGCTCCTCGACGCGTCCGCCGCGGTTCGCGTTGACGCCAAAGCGACCCTCCTCCGGTCGGTCGAGCGGAGCCCGGGCGCATTTCTCGATGGTCTGCTGTCGAGCCTCGCGGCCGACGGCGCCTTGCTCTTCATCGACGAGTTCAGCCGCTTTCTCCTCACCTGCGCCGCACGGCGATCGGAGCTGCAGCAGGGCATGGCCGCCTTCCAACGCGCACGACGCGACGCCGGGCTGACGAGCATCGTCGCAGGCAGCTCGGGACTGCGCAGCTTCATCGCCAGCCAGGGCATGAACGAGGAATTCGCGGATCTCGGCGCGCTCACGCTGGACCCGCTCACCCCGGAGGTCGGCGCCGTGCTCGTGGAGGAGCTTTGTTACGGGCACTCGCGTGCACCCAGCGCGGGCGTCGTTGCGGAGGTGCTGGAGCGCATCGGCGCCCCCGTGCCGTACTTCCTCCAGGCGCTCGTCCACCATACCCTCGCGGAGGGCCACGCCGCGCTCGACGGGGCTGCGGTCGGTCGGGCCTACCGTCGCCGCCTGCTCGACGTCGAGGGAAACGAGTTCTTCCGTCCGTTCCGGTTGAAGGAGCGCGGCTATCGCCCCGAGTGGCTCGCGCCCGCGGCCAAGGTGCTCGCCCGGCTCGCGCGCGCCGAGGCGCCGGTTTCGGCAGCAGAGCTCCGCGCGCTCGTGCCTTCTGACTTCCATGCCCTCCTGGCGGCGCTTGCGGAAGACTACGACATCGTCGAGAACGAGGCAGGTCTTGCGCTTCGCAGCAAGGTGTTGCGCGAGCGGTGGGCGCTGCGAGAGTCCTGGTTGACCGGAGGCTGAGATGGCGGGAATCGCGGCGTGGATGCACTACAACCCCCAGCGCGCGGACCCTGCCGTGCTCGACGGGATCACGGGCGGGGCTTCGCGGCTGGCCCTCTTGGACGAGCTCATGGGCACGCTGCGCGCCGAGATCGGGCGCAAAAACCACCAGCACCAGCTCCTCGTCGGTCCCCGCGGCGCGGGCAAGACCCACCTGCTCCGGGTGCTCGCGTACCGATGGCGGCAGCACCCGGCCTTGGAAGCGGCATGGTGGCCGGTGGTGTTGCCCGAGGAGGTCGCGATTCGCGGGCCCGCCGACCTGCTCGGCGTCGTCCTCGAAAAGCTGTTGAAGGACCTGCCCACGCACGTCGAGGCGCGGGCCCCGCTCCTGGAGGCGCGCGTCGCCCTGAAGGGCTTGCCGCGCGGCGGGGATGCGCTCGAGGTAGCCGATGACGCCCTGAAAAAAGCGGCCGCAGTGCTGGGTCGTTCGCTGGTGGTCGTGGTCGAGAACCTGGACGGTGTGCTCTACGTCGGCCCGGGGGGCTCGCGGAGCAAGGCCGGCGACGAGCAGTGGGCCCTGCGCAAGCGGTTGCAGTCGGCGGCCCACATACTGGTCATTGGCGCGGCGCCTACCCACTTCGGGGCCGCGAGCGACGCCGGCGCGGCGTTTCATGGGTTCTTTCGCGAACATCGGGTGGAGGGACTGCCCACGGCGGAGGTCCTGTCCATCCTCGAGCATCGCCTGGAACGTGAGGCTGGCGGCGACTCGGAGCGGGCGGGGCGGGCAAAGGAGCTGCTGCGGCGGATGCCCGAGCGCCGCGGCAGCCTCGCCGGAATCCTCCGCCTCACCGGCGGGCTCCCGCGCTTCGTCCACCTGATCGTCGACCTGCTGCTCGACTCCGAGGACGGCGAGGTCGGTGACCTGATGGATCGGCTCCTCGACGAGCAGACACCGCTGTTTCAGAGCCGCCTGGACCCCCGGCTCGTGGCCCCGCAGGAGCTGGAGGCGCTCGCGGAGCTCGCCCGCGCCGACGGGCCGCTGCGCCCTGCTGAGTTGGCCCGCCGGGTGTCGATCTCCGGCGCGGAAGCGTCGGTGCTCTTGGAGCGCCTGAGGGAGCGCGGCCTCACCCGACGTGCCGGTCGCAGCGGCAACGCGACCACCTGGGACGTCGGCGAGCCGCTCTATCGGGTGTGGATGGCCTTTCGCGAGGGCGGCGAGCCGCGGAGTCGGATGGAGGCGCTGGCGGGGGTGGTCGCGGCGCTGTGGGACCAGGAGGAGCTCGAGGAGAAGCGGGCGGACGCCGAGAAGCGCGGCGACACCGGGGGCAGGGAGCTGTATGCGGCGGCGATGCGGTGCGGCGCGGTGGATGGGCGCGAGGCGGAACCGGAGAGCGGGAGGTGGGAGCTGGCGTATCAAGAAGAAAAAGCGACCTGCGGCGAAATGCCGAGCGCCGCGAAACTCCCCAGCCTGTGCGGGTTGGCGTACCAGACCGGACGCTATGCGGAGGCGGCCCGACTCGCAACCGAGGCGCTCGCCCTTGCCGAGGGTGACGAAGCGCGCGCCTGGGCGCTCTATGACCTCGGCCGCGCGGAGCTGCAGCGGCAGCCGATCGGCGCTGGCGTTGCGCATCTGGCGGAGGCCGCCGACACCTTCGGACGCATCGGGGACGCCCGCATGGCCGCGTGGGCACACTCCGTACGCGCCACCGGCCTCGGTGCCCTCGGGAGACGAACGGAGGCGCTCCAGGCGCTTCAAGAGGCTGAACGACGCTGGGGCGTCGACATCAGCCCGCAGGATCGGGCGTGGTGCTCGCTCCTCAAGATCCAACTGGACCCCGAGCGGGCTGAGGCCCACGCCGACGTTGTGTTCCGATTCGGCGGCGAGGGCTACCAGGCGCACGCACACTACGTGCTCGCGCTGCGGCAGGTCGGCAACGGTCGCACGCGTCGCGCCCACTTCGTGGAGGGACTCGCCCTGTACCGTCGAAACGGCGACCACGACTCCACCGCAAGTTGCCTCGCTTATCTCGCCCGCGAAAGCGCCCACGCCAACGACCTCGGCGCGGCCGCCACCCAGTGGTTCGCGGCGATCGACGAAGTGAAGGGCACCGGCGTGCACGCCCTGCGGTGCTGCAAGGACCTCGCGTGGCTTGCCGTCCACGCCGCCGCCATCGGCGACGCCCCGCTCGCCGCGCGCGCCCTCCGTGTGCTGGCCGCCGCCACGTCCGACGAAGACGCGCCCGATGCCGACGCGCAGGCCGCCCTCCTGGACGCCGCGGCCCGCCTCGTCGCGCTGCGTCCTCCCGAGGAGGCGATCGAGCTGCTCACCGGTGCCCACGGTGACCTTCGTCGTGAGCGGCGTGCGCTGCTGGAGCCCTTCGTGCTCGCGGCGCGCTGCCTCACGGAGCCGCGCGAGGCGGTGCTCCTGGAGCAGCCCGAAGAGATGCGGCGCGTCGTGGACGACGTGGTAGCGCGCGTGGTCCGGCTGAAGAAGAAGCCGCCGCCCGAACCGGGATGGTTCACCACCGGGGACGTCACGCGCGACTGAGCACCGACTCCAGACTCAGGGGCAGACGAACGCGCCCCACCAATCCTCGTTGTTGTCCTCGTGGCACTCGTCAACGACGCCTGCGGTCGAGTCGTTCCCGCCGTCGATCGTGATGATGACGTCTTCGATCGGCGTGACCAGACCGGTCAGCTCCAATTCGACGGCGTCGCTGAGGATCCCCGCGGCGATGGTGGACGTCCACGGCTCGGTGTGCACCAGGGTGAGGCCGGCGGAGGTAAACGTCCAGATGTTGACCTCGAAGTCGTCTTCGACGTCGTTGTACCCCTGGTTTCCAACGGCGAACCACACGGTGATGTTGCCCGCCTTGCACTCGTCCACGCAGACGTCGACGATTTTCGCGACGAGGTCCGGGCCGGAGTAGCCCTCACCGGCGGTGAGGTCGCCCGAGCGGTAGTTGTTGTAGCTGAGCCAGTTGGTCTCTTCGTTCTGGGGGATCGAGCCATCGTCTTCGACGTTTGTGATGCTGTAGCCGTGTTGATTCCAGATGCGACGGCCCTTGCGCCAACTGGAGTCGGCGTCG
Organism: Deltaproteobacteria bacterium; assembly: GCA_947490345.1. Taxonomy (GTDB): domain Bacteria; phylum Myxococcota_A; class UBA796; order UBA796; family SXON01; genus SXON01. The sequence continues at coordinate 12,065 of CANLGL010000049.1, read as the reverse complement.
CCAAAGACGGTGACCCCCGTCATGCTTCCCCAGGAGCCCGCGGTGTTGCACACCGCGATGTCGGCAGAATCGTCGCCGGTGATGTCGGCGATGGTGGGGTACTCGAGCCAGGTGTTGTTGCTGTGGTTGGCGTCCTGCATCTTGATGGAGCCGTCGGCGCCGTCGAAGACCCAGACCCAACGTTCGTCGGCGTACACCACGTCCGCGATGCCGTCGCCTTCGAAGTCGAAGACCGAGCTACCGGTGTTGCCAGACGACGGATCGGTCGTGCCGGTAGACTGCCACAAGACCGAGCAGTCGGTCTCGAAGACGGTGTAGGTGCTGTTGGCGGCGACGCCGACCTCGGCCTCGCCGTCGCCGTCGAAGTCAGCCACGGTGGGCGGCCCGCCGTAACTGCCGGAGGCGGAGGGGATGGCGGCGGAGCAGATGAGGCTCCCGTCGTCGTCGAGGATGCGCATCTGCGCGTCGCCGGTGACGACGATCTCCCCGTAGTTGTCGCTGTCGAAGTTGCCGACCGCGGGGTAGCCATCGGGCTCGCTGTTGGTCCACTCGGTGTTGCCGTCGATGTCGTACGCGGCGTTGCCCGCGATCACCTCGAGGTCACCATCCTGGTCGAGATCGGCGGTCACGCCGGCGCTGCCGACGTTGCTGGAGCTGCCCCAACCGCTCGTGCCCTTGCCGAGCAGGCTGCCATCCTTGTCCATGATGCACGAGCCGATGATGACCTCGGGCTCGCCGTCGGCGTCCATGTCGTGGATGGCCGGCGCGTCCGACGTGCCGTCCATGGCGCCGCTGCACCCGGAGTAGCTCCACTGCTCGTTGCCTTCGTAGTCGTAGACGACGACACCGCTGCTGGTCGCGGCAATGATCTCCACGTACCCGTCGTCATCGAGGTCCCCACATGCCGCGCCGCCGGTGATCTGGATGCCGCTGTTGGTGCCGGCCCACAGCTCGTCGCCGTTGGCGCCGTCGAGCGCGCGGAGCACCCCCGGCGAGTAGGTGATGATGAGCACGTCAGAGATGTCGTTTTCGTCGACGTCGCCGTCGCCGTCGTCGTCGGTCAGGGGGCAGACGATGGGCTGCATCATGCAACTGGACGACCCGGCCGTGCCCAGGCTGAAGGTCATACGCTCCCACTCCACCACCGGCGTGAAGGTGCCGACTTCGGGGGAGGCGCTGAAGCACTCCTCGTCCTGGGAGAGCACGCTTCCCGGCCAATAGGCGCTGGGGCACTGCGGATCGACGTGGGTGTCCCCGCCAGAGTCGCTGTCGTCGCCGGTGTCGTCGGTGTCGTCCGGCGGCCGCCAGTCGCTGGAGGTGTCGAAGTCCGTGCCGCCGTCGTTCTTGCCGCTGACGCCGTTGTCGATCACGCAGGCGGCGCCGCAGAGGGTCACGAGGACGAGGCGAGGAGTGGAGAGCATGCGTCGGGACCTGGAACGCCGCCATGGTACTCCGCTACGGCCAGATCCGCGCACTGCATTGACAGTGTCGATACAAGACCCCATGCACGTGCTCGATGTCCTCAAGGCCCGCGGCTTCTTTCACGCCTGCACAGACGAGGTGGCGCTGCGCGCCCACCTGGACACCCCGCGGACCTTCTACATCGGGTTCGACCCGACCGCCGATTCGCTCCACGTCGGCAACCTCGTGCAGCTCATGGTGATGGCCCACCTCGGGCGCGCCGGACACCATCCCATCGCGGTCGTAGGGGGTGGCACGGCGAAGGTCGGCGATCCTTCCGGTCGCGACAGCACGCGCGACTTCATGGACAACGAGCGTCTGGAGGCCAACAAGCGGGGCATCGCCGCGCAGATCGCCAAGTTCTGCACCGGCCGGATGATCGACAACGCCGATTGGCTCGACAAGCTTGGCTACATCGAGGTCCTTCGCGAGATCGGTCGCTACTTCTCCGTCAACGACATGCTGCGCGCCGACAGCGTGAAGATGCGACTGGAGCGCCAGCAGGGGCTGTCGTTCATCGAGTTCAACTATGTGCTCTTGCAAAGCTACGACTTCTTGGAGCTCTTCCGCCGGCACGGCTGCACGATCCAGGTCGGCGGCGGCGACCAGTGGGGCAACATCGTCAGCGGCATGGACCTCATCCGTCGCATCGAAAGAGGCCAGTCCTTCGGGCTGACGACGCCGCTTTTGACCACGGCTGACGGTGCGAAGATGGGCAAGTCCGCCAACGGGGCCGTGTGGCTCGACCCGGCGCGGGTCTCGCCCTACGACTACTTCCAATACTGGGTCAACGTCGATGACCGCGACGTGCGACGGTTCCTGAAGCTCTTCACCTTCTTGGAGCTCGACGCCATCGACGCCCTCGACGTCTCAGACTTCCGTGCCCCGAAGCGCACCCTCGCGATCGAAGCGACCGCCGTGGTCCACGGGCGGGAGGCGGCGCTGGCGGCTGACGACGCCGCGCGCGTCGCGTTTGCGGGTGGGGTCAGCGACAACATGCCCACGGTGGCGGTCAGCTTTCCGGTCGGGGTGTTGACGGCGCTGGTGGCGGTCGGGGCGGCCAAGTCCAACTCCGAAGCGCGGCGGCTGGTGGAGGGCGGCGCCATCTCGTTCGGCGCCGAGAAGATGACCGACGTCAAGGCGATGATCGACGGGCCAGGCGTGCTCTGGGCAGGAAAGAAGCGCGCCACGCGGCTCGAGCGGGCCTGATGTCACCGCTCGTGCGGGAAGACGCGCTCTTCTCGTGGTTCGATGCGCTTCATGGCCCCACCTGGGGCTCGGTGCTCGACGCGGGCACCGGGGACCATTCCCTGCGCTGGCTGCAGTCGTTGTCGCCCCGGGCGCTCACCGGCGTCACGGCCGAGAGCTGGCGAATGGACGGGCTCCGGCAGGTGGCGCCCGCCGCGCGCGTGATCCTCGGGCAGTGGACAGACCCCGCGCTCCTCGCCGGTGAACGCTTCGACGTGGTCGTGGCTGACTACGTCATCGGCTCCATCGACGGCCACGCGCCGTACTTTCAATACGAGTTCCTTGAGCGTGTCCGTCCGCATGTGGCCGACCGGCTGTACCTGGTCGGCCTGGAGCCACAGCCGCGCGACGGCAGCGTGCTCGACGAGGTCTGCCGCGTACGCGACGCGGCCATTCTCTTGGCGGGCCACCGGTGCTACCGCGAATACCCGCGCGATGTGGTCCTGGCGTGGCTCGCACGGGCGGGATTCAAGGCGATCGACAGCAAGCTCTTCCCCAACCGCCTGGGCGCTCGTTTCGTAAACGGACAGCTCGACGTCGCCGTGCGCAAACTGCCCTACTTCAGCGACCGCGCCGTGGCCTCGGGGATGGAGGCGCACATCGTCGAGTTGCGCGCTCGCGCCCTGGCCAGCGTGCCCCAGGTGTGGGGCGCCGACTGGGTGATCGCGGCCCAGGGTTGATAAGCCCCGCGGATGGTGCTGACTCTGTGCGCGCTCGCGTTTGCCCGTCCGGTCGATCCGGCGCTGCCGGAGGCTCGGATGACCAGCGTCCTCGCCCAGGCCTGGCGTGTCCGCGACGACGCAGCGGCGCTTTCCAGCCTGCGGGCCCGTCAGCCGCGGATCGGGGAGCTGGTTCAGGTGGTCGTCGAGCTGGCGCCGGGGACCGACGCACGGGTTTTCGCGCGCCGCCTGAACCTCCCGGTCGAGGCGACGATCGGCAACGTGGTTCAGCTCTCGGTGCCCCTGGCCCGGCTCGGGGACGTGGCGTCGCAACCCGAGGTCCTCCACCTCCGCGAGCCGCACCGCGCCTCGCCGAAAGAGGTCATCAGCGAGGGCTACGCGGCGACGATGTTGACCGACTGGCACGCCGATGATCGGGCCACGGGCGCGGGGGTCACGGTGGCGGTGCTCGACGTTGGCTTCGATGGGCATGAGGACCTCCTCGGGGAAGAGCTCCCGGGCGAGGTGACGACCGACTTTTCGCGGGGCGCCCCCAACAGCAGCACCCACGGGTCCGGCGTCGCCGAGATCATCCACGACTTTGCACCCGAGGCCGCGCTGACGCTGGCCACGTTCGGGACCGAGGTCGAGTACGGCGAGGCCCTGCAGGCGCTCCTGGACGCGGAGGTCGATGTCGTCAACTGCAGCGTCGGTTTCGACAACACCGGCCACGCCGACGGGACGTCGGCCGTCACGCGGTACGCCGACGGGATGGTCGACGGCGGAGTGATCATGGTGACCGCCGCCGGCAACGAAGCCAAACGCTACCGCATCGGGAACCTCTCCTCCGAAGCGGGCAGCCAGTACGTGAACATCGGCGATCACTACTCCACCGAGGTCAACGCGCCAAACGGCAATGTAAAGGTGAGCTTTCGGTGGAGCGAGCCCTTCGGGGAGGCGGCCATCGACCTTGATCTTGTGGTGTTCGAGACCGAGACCCAGCGCGAGTGCGGCCGCTCCGAAAGCCCGCAGGACGGCGACGACGACCCCTTCGAAGAGGTGCAGGTCGCCGACTGTGGGGAGAGCGCCTACGTCGCGGTGTTCACTGAACTGGGCACCGACGTCTCGGGCCTGACCGGGTACCTCCACGCTCGGTCGGGTGTCGACGAGGAGGAGGCGACCCTCGTTCAGTCCTTGTCCTTGCCGGCGGACTGCTTCGGGTGCATCGCGACGGGCGCCTACACGGTAGAGGACGACACGATTCCCGACTACTCCAGCCGCGGTCCGACCAACGATGGGCGAACCAAGCCGGACTTCGTGGGACCCTCCGGTGTGCACACCGCGACGACCGGGGAGGAGGGCTTCACCGGGTCGAGCGCGGCGGCGCCGCATGCGTCAGGGTTGGCGGCGCTGTGGGTGGAGGCCACGGGGATCCACGACGGTCCTGGCGAGTTTCTGGCCTGGGCGGAGGAAGGGGCGCGCGACCTGGGCGGGGAAGGGTTCGACAATGTGGCCGGTCGCGGCGCCTTGGCGGCGGATGCCGTGCCGCCGGCGGAGTGCGGGTGTCAGGGCAGCGCCACGTCGTGGGGTTTGGGGGCACCCTTCGCCCTCCTGCTGGTGGCCGGGCGGCGCCGGAGGTGACGTGGCTCCTCCTGCTCGGGGCGTGCGTACCCGCCGGCACTGACGGGTTCATCGTGGGCCTGGTGGGCAGCGTCGCCGACGGGGATGGCCTCGCCCTCCCGGGTGCCGAGCTTGATTTTTTGGGGGACACTGGCGGCGTGCTCGGGCACACCTCGGCGGATGCCCAGGGCGCCTGGTCGTGGCCGGTGTTGGTGACCGAGCGCGAGGGGAACGCCCTTTCCGTGGTGGCGCGGACGGACACCCACGCTGAGGGCGTGGCGAGCTTTTTGGTCAACTTCGCCAGCGTCGAGACCGCGACCCTGCGCGCCGGTCCCAACCAGACCTGGGATGCGCAGCGTCGTGATGTCGCATGTATACGACTCGACGCCGAGTCCGACGCCGTCAGTGTTTCGGGGAGGATCGTCGATCCTGGCGGCGACGCCGTAGAGGGGCTGTCCGGCGTTGTCCAGCGCGGATGGGACGCCGGTGTCGGCGCGGCCGCGGACGCCAGCTTCGTCACGGCGGCGGACGGCGGCTTCTCGGCAGATGTGTCCGCGCCGGGGCTGTACACGGTCTACGTGGCGCCGATTGGCGAGTGGGCGGGCACCCGGTTTCCGTTGATCACGACGCCGTTTTCGGATGAGGTCACCGCGACGATCGCGCCGCTTCAGGAGCCCGGACGGCTGCTGGCGTCGGTGTGGTGGGCCAGCGCGCTCGACCTCGACCTGCACCTCACCGCGCCCGAGCGGGACGCCGATGCGACCGGGCCGAACCAACGAATGCATGTCTGGGCGGATCAGCCGCATCATCCGGTGCGGGCCGAGTCCGACTTCACTGCGGAGCTGATCCGGAGCGCGACGGCGGGTCCGGGGCCCGAAGTCGTCATACTCAACGCCCCCGCCGGCGCTGGGCAGATCCGCCTGTCGGTGGTGGACCGGTCCAACCTCGACGATGCAGACAGCATCTCGCTCGGAGCGTCACGGGCGCTGGTGCAGTGGTGGTTGGGCGAGGACATCCCGCGGTACGCCTGGGTCAACCCGCTTGCCGTCGCGACGACCTGGCGACCCGCAGAGCTCGATTCCCGCGCGGCTACCGTCTACGCCGTGGAGACCTACAGCTCTGGGGTGGATCCGGCGGATGACGACGCCTTTTGACTTGCGGCGAGCGCCCTGGTCAATTAGCTGCCGGCGCCGCCCTGGGTAGACCCCCGCATGGCCCTCTGGTCTGAGCGAACCGTCTCTGAAATCCGCCGCCTTCCAGGAGCTGATCACAGCTATCTCAAGCACCTGTGTGCTGACGATGGCGAGTCGGTGCGGGACGGCCTGCGGCAGATGGTCGCACGGATTGGGGAGCCCTTCACGGCGCGCGCCGAGGACTTGCTGAGCTCGCTCGACAATCGCAAGTTCTTTCAGGGTTTTGCCGAGACGGTCAGCCTGTCGCTCCTCGTTCGCCAGGGCTGGTCCCTTCGGGCGATCCAGCCGGTTGGCGCCCGACTCACGCTCGTGCGTCCAGATGGCGTGGCCTTCGCCCTGGCGGTTTCGTCCTTTCTGCACCAGACACGTCCCGGCGGCGAGGCCCAGACCATTCGCCGGATGATCGAGGCCCTCGCGCGGGTCACCGCCCGACATCGCTTCGTCGTCCTCATTCGCCGGTGGCCTCCGCACGATTTCGATCCCGAGCCGGTGCGGCGCGCGCTCGAGTCGTGGTTGGCGCAGGTCGGTACCGGCCAGTGGGAGGGGCGGTACGCGGCCTATGAGGACGAGCGGATCGCCTTGGAATTCTGCCTCACCGGGGAAAAGACCCGCGGCCGGCAGGCGCCGCTTGCGTTCGCGTTGGGCCCCTTCGTCGCCCACCGTGCGATGGAGGTCCTCGAACCCCGGGTGGTTCGCGAGCTCGATCGGCACCTGGCGTCGCCAGAGTCGGCGCTTCCGCTTCTGGTGGCGGCGGTGTCCGACCAGCCCTGGTCGATCAACCCCGGCTACCTGCGGGACTTCCTGTACGGTCGGGCGACGCTCACGCAGAGCGGCGACGACGGGAGCACCTGGGAATTCGGCGGCCTCCCGGGGCCCTGTGCCTTCCGCGATCCGCTCTACGACGGCGTTTCAGGGCTCCTCCTCGTCGATCGGGAGCCGACGCGGCCTCTCGAAGTTCGGGCGCAGGCGCTGCTCAACCCGTGGGCCCGCGTCGGCGTTGCGCCGGCCGAGGTCGGAATTCGTGCTTTTGGCGCGGTGCCGGGCGCGGCGCCGCCGACCATGCGCTGGTATGTGGGGGACGGCGAGGCCCTGCCGCTCGGATGACCCCTTCACTTCAGCCCACCGGCGTCGGATGGATCGAAGTCATCACCGGCTGCATGTTTTCCGGCAAGACGGAGGAGCTGATCCGGCGGTTGCGCCGCGCCCAGTACGCCCGACAGCGGGTGGTGGTGTTCAAGCCGGGGATCGACGCGCGGTATGCCGAGGACAGCGTCGGCTCTCACTCCGGCATGCGGATGCGCAGCTTTCAGATCGAGCGCGCCGCCCAGATTCCTCAGCTGGTGGGTGAGGCGCAGGTCGTCGGGATCGACGAGGCCCAGTTTCTCGGCCTGGATCTGGTCGAGATCGTGGAGACGCTGGCAAACGGCGGCGTCCGGGTGGTCGTCGCCGGGTTGGACATGGACTACCTGGGCCGCCCCTTCGAGCCGCTCCCGCAGTTGTTGGCCGTCTCCGAGTACATCACCAAGAACCTGGCCATCTGCATGGTGTGCGGCAATCCGGCTGATCGTAGCCAGCGCATCGTGAACCGAGACGCACGCTTCCTCGTCGGCGAAACCGACGCCTACGAAGCTCGCTGCCGCCGTTGCTGGGACCCCCACAACTTCACCCCCCGGCAAGAGCGCCTCGGCCTGGGCGAGAACCTCTCGGAGTCATGAGCATGGAAGGCATCTACGAGCGCATCCCCTCGGACGCGATGGGTCGCGACGTGCACGTGTGGCGGTACGGCTGGTGGGGCGCGCCCGTCATGGTCTTCCCCAGCGCCGCAGGCTTCGCGCACGAGTGGCAGAAGGAGGGCATGATCGACACGCTGGCGCCGCTGTTGCAGGCGGGTCGCATCAAGTTGTACTGTCCGGAGTCCAACGTGGCCGAGGCCTTCACCAAAGAAGGCGACGGCGCCGAGAAGATCGCGAAACACCTGCGCTACGAACGTTTCATCCTGCAGACGATGGTCCCGTTCATCCGTCGCGACTGCAAGCTCCCTGACGTGCGCATCGGCACCGTCGGGTGCTCGCTCGGCGGGCTGTACGCCGCGCTTTTCGCGTTGCGGCACCCGGATGTCTTCGGTCACGCCCTCTGCATGAGCGGGCGGTACGAGATCACCCAGTTCCTCAACGGGTACAACTCCCCTGATGTGTACTTCAACAATCCCTTGGCCTTCGTGCCCAACCTGGAGGGGGAGGCGCTTCACCGAACGCGGCGGACGCACCTCACCATGGTGTGTGGCACCGGTCAGTGGGAAGAAGGCTGCATCGAAGAGACGATCGCGCTCTGTGATCTCTTCCGACAAAAGGGAATCCCCCACGACTGTGACATTTGGGGTCGCGACAGCGCCCACCATTGGAGCTGGTGGAAGAAGCAGACCTTGCATCATCTGGGGCGGGTTTACGGGCGCTAGGAGCGGCATCGGCATCGGCATCGCGAGCCATCGGCATTCGGCATCGGCATCGGCAGGGGCGCGCAGTCACTGCGCCCGACTCCCCTCAGGAGAACGACCATGGCCACTGGCTTTCCACACGAAGCACTCGACTGCTACCGCCTCGCCAAGGGTGTTGCCCAGTGGGTGCTCGCCGCTCGGTTCCCGCCTCGCTCATCGCCGAGGGCGCGCGAGGCGGCGCTGCCGGTAAGAACCACTTTCGCATCGCGCTCGGATCCGCCGCCGAATTGTGCGCTGCCCTCGACCTCGTCTCGGCGCCCGGGGTGGCCGAACGGCAGGCCGAACTGCGACGCATCGGCGCGATGGTGAGGCGGCTCAGCGGCGGCTGACCCGGCCGTGACGGCCTGGTCCGATGCCGATGGCCATGCGTTCCCGATGTCGATGGTTATGCCGATGCCCGGGCGCCGCAGGCCGGAAACCGAAGGTTGGAGGCGGAAGGTCATGGCGCGGTAGGGGAAGGGGCGCCGCCCCTTCCCCTCGCTCTGCGGCTGGGCGGGATGGGGAGAGCGCCACGTCCGGCGCGCTACTAGCGCGACGGGCGTCGCAGGCCGGAAACCGAAGGTTGGAGGCGGAAGGTCATGGCGCGGTAGGGGAAGGGGCGCCGCCCCTTCCCCCTCTCAGAATCAGAGCGTGTAGATGAACGGCAAAACCGGCGCCGCCTCTGCAAACAGGATGAACGCCACCATCGCCAACAAGACCAGGATGATCGGCGTCATCCACCACGCCTTTTCGTGGACCAGGAAGTACCAGAACTCGCTGAGTAGACCGCGGTTGCCTTCGGGAAGCTGGGGCTGGAGTTCGGACATCGGGAAAGTCTACCGCATTCAGCCGAGGATGTCGCCGGCCCACCAGAAGTGGAGCAGGCCCAGAACCCCAGCGGTGGCCACGAGATTTCCCATCCAACGCCGGGCGAGCGCCGCGGCCGTACACGCACACGCCAACGACGACATCAGGACCAGCGGCACGAAGTAGTGCGTCGGCGCATGGTCGATCGTGCAGAGCAGCAGCGAGTACGTGAGCGCGGTGCCCAGGGCCACGCGCGTTCCCGGCGGCCAGGCCAGCGCCGCCAACAACGTGGTGAACCCGCCGTACCACAACCAGCCCCAATAGAAGCCAGGAATTCGGCTGAGCAGCGCGGTCGGCGCGAAGTCGCCATGCCAGTGTTCGGGGCCGGACTCCCAGGCCACCGTCGTGAGCCAGCCGTCCAGCGCGCCGGTCGCGTAGCCGCCCAGTCCAAAGGCGAGGATGGCAACAAACACGACCTGCACCAGTCGGCCTGCCTGCGCGCGATCGCGCTGAAACAGCGCTCCCATCAGCACCACAGCGGCGCCAGGGTAGCGCAAGAGCTGAGCGGCCAGCCCGAAGAACGGGGCGCGGCTGGTCAGGCCCGCCACGATCGCCACCGCGTACAGGGTGTCCGGCATGCCGGCGCTCCCCGGTTCGAGCACGAGCTTACCGACCACGGCGATGGCCGCGCCCGGGAGCGCCCAAGCCGCGATCGCCGCGTCGGGAGCGTAGCGACGGAGGAACAGCAGGCCCCCAAGCGCGCCCACCGCGAGCACCACCAAGAGGAGCACATTGGCGGTGGGCTGCCCGCCATGGGTCAGCACAATCGCCGGTCCCAGCACCCACGTCCACAAGGGCGGCTGCACGTCGGTGACCCAGCGCTCGTCGACCCAGCGGAGCTGCTCGACCATGTTCAGGAGCTGGTAGTAGTGGCGGAAAGGGAGCTCGCCCGTTCCGTCGAGCGTCCACAGGCCCGCTTGCGACGCGATGACGTAGATCGTGGTGCTTTCCGGTTCGCTGGCGTTGAGCAGCACCGACTCCCCCTCGGCAAGCTGGTCCACCCAGGTCGCGGCGACGCCGAGCCCTCGGTAGCGCCAGACCGCGCCTTCGGCCGCGTCCTCGGTGGGGGACAGCTCCACGGTGAGCCGCTTCTTTCCGAGGCCCTTGAGCCGAGCGCCCGGAAACGCGTGCATCGCCAGGATGAACGGGCCATCGGTTGGCCCGACGAGGAGGGTCTTCCCCGCGCCGGGGCGCAGGCGGAGGACACCGTCGGTGGGGTCACCGATGGCCACGGCCTCGCGCCACCCGCCCTCCGCGCTTGGGGCCCGACCGACCTCCGACAGCCGCGCCTCCGCGTCGGCGATGTACCAATAGCGGTCGAGCGGACGGGCGACGTCGGCGGCGGACCGCACAAACCACGCTCCGAGCAGCATCAGGGCAACCGTGGCGCCGAATGCCTGTCGGCCGGGCGGGAGCCATCGTCCACCTTCAGACTTGCGCGCCGTCCACGCGCCGACCAGCGCGGAGAGGAGCGCCACGGCCAACTGCGGCCAGCCGGCGACCTCGGTGACGCGGGCGAGCCCCCAGCCGACGATGGCGGCGGGAAGGCTCCACCAGAAGGTCTCGAACAGCACCCGGATGACGTCGGGCTCGCCCGCGCCCGGACGGCGATTCCTGCTGATCGCGAGCGCGAAGCCCGGCGCGAAGTACAGCGCCGGCAGGCCGAAGAGCGCTTGCCACGTCTCCCGCAGCGGGCTGGCCTGGGTGATCGCGGCCAGCGCGATGGCCGCAAGCGGAAGGAGGAGGAACACGGCAGGGGGGAGGTATCAAGAAACAGCACGGCCGGCCTGACCGCCGACATCACGCGGCGAGTTCGCCGCGGACAAGGCGATATCCACGCCGGGGATGTTGCGGTCGACCGCCGCCGCGACCCGCGCGGCTACGAGATCGGCCGAGCGCCGGATGGTCGCGAGAGCTGGGTGGCGGATCCGGCGACGGGCGTGGGCTACGAGATCGTCCGCGACCCCGAAGGCAACCCGATCGCCGTCGATGACGGCAGCGAGCACCGGCTGCAAGGCTGGGGCAATCCCGGCGTGGACCTGCCGCTGTTCGTGGAGAACCTGACCACCGGGGAGCGCGCGCTTCTCGTCGGGATCGAGGGGGTGCAGGTGGGGCGGTTGAGCCCGTCGGGGACGGCCACGATGGTGGCGACCGATGCGCTCGGGTCGGTGGTGCTGGATGGGGGCGCGCTCGTCGGAGTGCCAGAGGCGTTCGGGGAGGACGCTGAGGCCGGCGTGAGCGGCCAGCAGCGGCCCGTGTACGCGGGGCTGGGGGTGTTGCCGGGGCTGCCGTACCAGTTGGCGCGGGCGCGGATGATGGACCCGAGCGTGCGCCATGAAACTGTTGCGGCACGTGGCGCCCAGGCGTAGGCGGCTCGAAAAGCACGCGGGCGACGCTGCGGCGGCGCGTAGTCGCCTCGAAAAGCACGCCGCCGCCGCGGAGTCCCCTCGAAAAGCACAATTGGCGCGCCGTCGGGGGTTGGGCGACGAACCAACGCCGACAATTCGCGCTCACCACGGCGCGATCAGCCGCAAAACTGCTTTT
>CANLGL010000048.1 GCA_947490345.1 Deltaproteobacteria bacterium | reverse complement strand
TGGTAGGCGGCGTCGGCGTCTTTGCAGTCCCCACCAACCAGCACATGATCGGCGCTGGGCGGCTCGCAGTAGGACAGCGCCGATGCGTCGTCGCCGAAGCCGTCGAGGTCGCCATCGACGAAGTACACGGTGGACACGCCCTCATCGACCGTCCCCTCGCAGTTGTTGTCCTTGCCGTCGCAGACCTCGACGCCGAGCGGGTTGATGGTGGCGTCGTTGTCGTCGCAGTCGCCTTCGGTGCCGAGGTAACCATCACCATCGATGTCGGTGTTGCCGCTGTCGTCGATGTTGTTCTGCCCGGCGGTGTCGTCGTCGGGCTTGGTGTCGACCTCGGCACCGGTGCACGCAAGGGCGAAGATGAGCGACAGACCGAGGGGGGAGCGGTTCATGCGGCGATTGTACCGCACGTTCGGCCTCAGTGCGGGTCGAACACCAGCGTCGTCGGCGACAAGGCCGTCGCCGACCGCGCCCTCGCGACCTCGGTGCCGCCTTCGCTTTCGAGCGCGATGATCTCACCCGCGCCGTCCTGGGGATTGTTCCCGTACCAGACCCGCCCCTCGCCATCGGTGGCGAGGCCGGCGGGGAGGTCGAGCACGCTGCCGGAAGCGGTCTGATCGGGGGCGCGGAGCGACTCGCCGGTGTCGGCCACGTCGAAGCGAGCCAGGGCTGGATTGGTCCAGTAGTTCACCCACAGGCGGCCCGCGGTGTCGAAACCAATGCCCGTCGGTCCATTGAGGGTGTGGGTGCCGGTCGCGTCCTCCCAGCCGCCGGTGAACGCGACTTCGGGGGTCACGGTGGCCGGCCCTCCCGACGCGCTCTGCCCCGCCGCCAAGGCAAAGACGTGCTCACTGCCGAAGTCGGCGATCCACAGGCGGTCGTCCGGGCCCAGCACCAGCGCCTCCGGCGCGACCATCCCCTCGACCTCCAAGGCGGCGGCCGGCGCGGTGGGCACCGTTCCTTCCGCCAAGAACGCCAGCGCCTGCTCCGGGCTGAAGCCCCACACGCCGCGGGTGTCGGAGTAGGTGAATTTCACCAGGACCCACAACTGGTTCTTGCCGTCGAAGACCAGCTCCTCGATCTGCACCCCGTCAGCGAACACCTCACCCCCGAGCACCACCGGCGCGGCGCTGCCGTCCGCCCCGCCCGGGGGGTAGACGAGGAGTCGGGTATCGTACGTCGGTGCTGTCGCGACCCAGAGGTTGCCCAGGGCGTCCACCGCGAAACCGCGGAGGTCGTTGGATAGGTCGATGTCGATGGTGAGCTCGGGCTCGACGTTCCCGCCCGCAGCGAGCGCGGAGCTGGGCCGCCGGATCGCGGGAGTTGGCGCGGGCGCGTTTTTCAGCGGCAGCCGCGCTCGGCGGTGCGTCCGCACGCGCCGAGGCCACGGAGCTGCTCGTCGCGATCGACACGCCGGCTTCTGGAGGCAGCGACGACCATGGCGGCGACGACCGCGCGCGCTTCCTGGCGGGGTTGGGGAGGGGGTAGGGTGGCCGCGAGCGCGGCGCGCCCGTGCTACAGTCGCCGCAGGTCAGAGCAACTCCCCCGGAGCTGCCATGTTCGCATTTTTGCTCGCCCTCGCGCTTCTGCCTTCAAGTCACGCCTTCTGCGGAACCTACGTGGGCACCGACGGCGCCACGGTCCACAACAAAGCGAGTCAGGTCGTGGTCGCGACCGATGGCAGCCAGACCGTGCTGACGCTCGCCAACGACTACGACGGCGATGCGGCGAGCTTCGGACTGATCATCCCCGTTCCCGGCGGCACCACCGCGGTGGACATCACGGTCACCGACCGGACCGCGCTCGATGTGCTCGACGTCTACAGTGCACCGCGCCTCGTCGCCTACTCGTGCGCCGACGTCATCTGGATTCCCGGAGAGACGGGCGGCTGGAGCGACCAGGGTGTCGAGGGATCGAGTGGCTGTGGCGGCGGGGGCACGAGCCCCGGGATGTCGGACACCTCGGATGCGGGTAGCTCCGGAAGTGAGGCCGGCGGCGGCCTGAGCACCAGCCTCTTCGCGGAGGGCACGACCAGCGAGCACTTCACCGCGGGCGAGTATGAGCTCGATCTCGTCGACGCTGCCGGCATCGCGGGGCTACAGCACTGGTTGGACAACAACGGGTTTTCCCTGCCCGACGGGGCCGAGTCCGTGGTCGCGGAGGCCGTCTCGGGCGGCGCCAGGTTCCTCGTGGCGCGGGTGGCCCTCGACGAGGTGAGCGCCGAACGCCCGTGGCTCAGTCCAATCCAGGTGCGCTATGACGGCACCGACCTGGTCTTGCCCATCCGCCTGGGCGCGACAGCGTCGGTTGGCGAACAAGACATCGTCGTCTACGGCATCTCTCCGACCGCGGCCGGCGCGCTGGCCATCGCGAACTACCCGCAGTTCGAGGTGGAGACCGACTGCCTGCTCGGGGACGAGCTCGGGGCCGGCTACGACGCACTTTTCACCGCCAGCTACGCCGCCGCCGACCGCGGAGGGCGGGCCGGCTGGGCGTTGGAGTTCTTGTCCATGCAGGGCGCGTGCGACCCGCTTCCGCCGAGTGGCACCATTCAGAGCAGCGTCTTGGCCGGTCTGGGCTTCGGCCTCGGCATCGAGAACGCGACGTTGTCGCGCCTGCACCTGCGTGGCGTCGCGGCCGAGATCGACCAGGACCTCGTGCTCTACCCCAGCGGCGTCAACGACTACTGGCAGCAGGACTACATCGCGCCTGCGGAGTCGATGGACGCCTACTTTCCGCAGTGCGGCGGTGACATCTCGCCGGATGCGGAAGGGTGCCCGGAGCCCGACTACGACCCGCCGGACCGCGACGATGTCGAGGACGCGGTCGAAGTCGACGACGGGGAAGCGCCATCGAGCGGCTGCTGCGCTGCCAGCTTGCTCGCGCCGGTGCTGACCCTGTCGCTGGGCGCGTTGTTGCGCCGGCGCCGGGGCCCCGCGGCAGGTGCTGAGCGAAGGGCCCCGGGCCCTTAGCGAAGAACCGGCGCCCCGACGGGGCGGCCGCCTCAGCGCACCTTCACCTTGTGCCGGTAGTCGAAGCCGACCCACAGCTGTTCGTCCAGCACGAGTGTCTTCTCGAAGAAGTAGGCGTTTCCGGTGAGCGGGAGCTGGACCTCGACGGGCTCGACCCCCTGGCCCAGGGCGCCGGTTTCGCCCTGGTTTTGGACCTCGGCGTTTACGGCCTGACGAGCGTTCTGGGAGACGACGGCCTCGGCCGGAAGCACCGGAGCGGCCGAGAACCAATCGACCCGACGGACGGTGCCTTCAGAGGTGCGGGGCAGGATCGTCGCGGTCGAGGGCAGGTAGACCGTCCACTGCAACACGCTGGTGGGCGCGTCGACGCGCGGGAGCTCGACCTTCATCTCCCCGCGGCCCTTGGCCAGCTCGCCGCCGCCTTCCACATAGACAAGCTCTACGAGGAAGGCGGACAGGGCTCCGCCGGACGCATCGCTGCGCACCAGCGGCACCAACACGCCGCCCTTTTCGCCCCGCGCGACCTTCACGCCGCGGCCGGCCACCGACGCGCTCCAGACCTCGGCGCCGTCGGGGATGGACACCTTGAGGAACTGCTTGCGGTTGTTGCGGACGCCGTAGCGAACGCGGGTCATGCGGCGGCCGTCTTCGGTGACCAGGGTCTCGGCCGAGGTGGTGTCGACCAGCGTCACCAGCATGTCCATATCGGGGTGCTGCTTGACCTCGAGCGGAATCTTCACGTCCCCGCCGCGCGCCCGGTAGGCGAGAAGCACTGGGAAGTCGGTGGCGCCGGTGATGGCGGCCGGCAGCTCGCGGACGTCGATGGGAACGGCTCCGGTAGCGCCCTTGGCGACCAGCTCGACCGCGCTGCGAGCATCCACGCCGACGTAGTCGGTCTCGCGGGTGACGCCGCTCAGACGGACCAGCGGGATGTCGGCGCCGCTGACCAGGGCGCGCTCGTAGTCGATGCCCAGGCGGTACAGGCCCTCGGCGCCATAGTTCAGCTCGACGTCGATGCCGCCGGTCTTGGACTGCGTCCAGTTGCGGATGCCGTTGCCCCGCACGTCAAGCACCGTGACCTCGGGGGGAAGGTCGACGTGGAACTTGTCGATCTTGTTGTGGAGCACGGTGTAGTCGATGTCGGCCTTGCAGGTGAGCACGCCCTCGCTGACCCCGACCAGGGTACGTGTTTCTGCGTAGACACGGGCTTCCCGCTTGGCCTCCGCCTCGGTCTGGTCCTTGACCTTGCGCGCCCAGCTGACCGTGAGACTGGACATCGCTGGAACGTAGGCCTCGACGCGCCGTTCGTTGCCCACGCTCGTGGCGTTGAGGCCTTGCGCGCCGGGCACGGAGAACTCGAGCTCGTCGGCGCTCTGAACGGAGAGCCCGACGACCGTGGCGCCCGCCGACGGCAGGGGCAGGGTGAAGCCAGTCTCGCCGTCACCGGTGAAGAGCTTCACGACGAACTCGAGGTTGGCCTCGAAGTTGCCAGGTTTGTCGGTAATGAGCGTGTAGTAGCCGCTCTGGACGAAAAGCGCGGCGTCCTTGCCGCCCAGGGTCGCCGAACGAAGCGCGGTGGAGGCGCCCAACAGCGGAACCGTGGTCCAACCCTCCTTCTTGTGGACCACGCCGCGGAGGTTGAGCTTGACGACCGCGTAGGCGTCCTCGCCTTGGCCGACGACTGACCCGGTGAAGACGGCGCGATCGAGCGTCCAGTCGCGCGGGCTGACGACCTTGGGCTGTTGGTCGAGAACGTACTTGCTGTAGAGCGTGTTGAAGTCGTTCCAAGGCAGCTCCACCTTGCCGGCACCGGAGTTGAAGGGGGCGGCGAAGGCCATCGAGAGGAAGAGGACCAGGGTCATGGTTTCTCCGGAGATGTCTGGCGGTAATGGAACTGGAAGGTGGGGAACTCGCCGGCCGGCAACAGCGCCTGGTCGGTGGTGAGGGTGGGGCCGTCAAGGGGCATGGCGAGGGCCATCGGGGAGGCGCTGGCCACGAGCGCGGCGCGGCGCTCGGGGAGCGGGCGCGCTCGATTGCCCCGTGGACCCAAGGTGCCGTCGCCGTCGGGGAGGAGCTTGCCGTCCTCAACCTCGGGCACGAGCGCGTCGGCGGGTTCGGTCCCGCCCGGCGCGCGGTTCTGATCGCGACCGGAATCGTCGTCCTGCACGTTGGCGTCGAGGTAACCGAGCGTCTCGAGCTGGCTCTTGTCGCGCACTTGTAGGTCCGCGGGGGTGATGGTGTTCGGCTCGGCCGGTGCGCGCTCCGCCCACCCTCCCATCGGGCCGCGGGGCGGCGGAGGGGGCGCCGGAGGCGGTGCAGCGGAGGGGGCGGGCGCCATCACCGGGGCGGGACCGGCGGCGCCGCGTCCGGAGGCAGTCGTGGTCGTGACGGTCGCCGGCGAGCGCGCCGGCGCTGGCTTCGGCGCGGCCTTCTGGGCCGGCTTCTTCTCGACGACCATCTTCTCTTCGTCCTTGTCGGCGCGCCGAGAATACTGCGACTCGGAGTACGCTTCGGACTCCTCCTCTTCGGGGGCGGCCGTCTTTCCCATCCCGAAGAGCGGCTTGCTCTTCTTCGCCGGCGCCCCGGTCGCGACGGCACTCTGGTAGGAGCGGCCCGCGGTGACACGGGCGAGCACCTCCGGCGTGGGCGCGGGCTCGGCGGCCGGCGGCGCCTCCAAGGGGTAGGCCTCCGCATCGACCCCGGAGTCGGGCGTGTCCACTACGCCGTCACCGTCTTCCACCCAGGTGTTCTCGTTCGCCGAGGCGCCGTAGCCACTGCCGTACCCACCGCCGCCCTGGCCTTCGCCCTTCATGCCCAGTCCGACCTCCTCGCCGTCGGCGACCGCGGCACCCACGTCGCCCGGGTCGCCGATGGTCGTCGTGCCCATCGCCCCGTAGCCAACCGAACCGGCGCTGCTGCCGCCCGCCACGCCGCCCAGCGAACCGCCCAGCTCTCCCCCGATGAGGCCGCCCTCGATTGCGTCGCCCTCGAACTCGAACGAAGTGCTGGCATGGGAGGACGGTTTGTCGGCCTCATGGCGCTTCATCTTCTCGCTGCGAATCTCGGCGAGTTTTCGGGTGGCGACGCTGATGTTGGAGCTCTGTTCGGCATTTTCGACTTGCTCGGTCTTCTTGAGCTCGTTGGCGACCTGGATCGACTGCTCGAAGGCCTTTTCCGCCGCGTCGAGGTCGCCGGATCGATAGAGATAATCGGCGCTCTTGGTCACTTCCTTCTGCTGCTCTTCGAGGCCCGATGCCTTGGCGCGGGCCATGTCCTTCACCCGTCGCGAGCCCATGTCGTTCTTGGTGCTCCGCCCTTCCAGGACGTCGAGGTTGTCTTGCAGAAGGGTGGCGTCCTCATTCGCGGCATCGACGCTCTTGGCCTCGTCGAGCCAGCGCTGCGCCGTGCCCCAGTCGTTGTCCTTGTAGGCGCTCACCGCGTTCTGAAGCGCCGAGGAGACGACCTCCTGCTTACGACGGTCCGCCTCGGCTTCGACGCTCTGGTCGGCGACGGTCTCGCGCTGCCGCAGGTCGCCCACGAGCATGGTGCCGCTGCCCCGGGTGGGCGTGCGCAGCGCCCGGAAGCCGCGCGGCAGGTGAACCTCCCACCGGGCCGCCTGGACTGGCGCATCGACGCTCGGCAGCGTCAGCTCCATCTCGCCGCGGCGCTCCCAGAGCTCCTGATCGACGCCGATCCACTCCACATCCACCGGGAAGCTGAGGAGCCCCTTCGCGGTCTCGATCGACTTCTCTAAAGGGATGTAGAGGCCCCCCGCGCCGTCCGTGAGCCCGCTGACAGGCTGGTTTCCGACCCGCACCACGATCGGGCGCCATCCGGGGGCGGGCTTGACGTGGAGGTACTGCCGGCGTTCGTTGCGCACGCGCAGGTTCATCCGCAGCGCCAGGCGCCCCTCTTGGGCCGCCGCCAGGGTGTAGCGCGCCTGGGTCACGACGGTGTCGGGCCCCTGGAGGTTGTCGCCGCCGGCCGCGAGCACGCGGAGCGGCTGCGGACCATGCCACGCCGCCAGGGGCACGCCGTCGCCGAGGTTTTTGGCCCAGGCAGGCAACTCGACCATCGGCACACTGGAGGGCATCGCGATCGGAATCAGCTCGCCCTCGTCTGATCGGGCCATAGTGACGTAGCGATCGACACGCTGCACACCCGCCGGAGCCGGCGACGGCACCGTCGATTCGCCCTTGCCCAACCGCACTCGCCCCTTGATCGTCACGGCGAACAAGCCGGTGACCGGCGCCTTGGGCTCGATCACCACCTGCGCCCCCTCCTTCCGCCACTTTGCCACCCCCGTGCCGGCGATCTCCAGCTCGTCCAGGCCGGCGACGTCGATGGTCAGCCGCTTTGCCTCGCCACGAATCACGCGCCAACGAAGCACACCCTCGACGAGAAGTCCACCGCTATCGCCGCGAAACACGGTCGCCGCCTCGCCCTGGGCCAGGAGTCCCTGTTGGATGACCTCGCCCTCGACGTGCGGGCGCCAGCTCACGCTGAGCCGCTCGGTCGGGGTCAGCCACCCGTCGATTGCGCCGTTGACGGTGACATCGAGGCCTGGCGCATCGATCACCACGCGGGTGCGCGTTGCGGGGAGGATGCCGAGCTCCAACGCGCCGTCGTCGCCCGCGTAGAGGCCTTCGAAGGACTGCGTCACCAGGCGCGCTTCTGGGCGCAGCGCCAACTCCAGGCCGTCGGACGTCGCAAGCACGGGGCCGTTCACGCTGGTGATGAGCAGCTCTGGGCCCACCAGACGGAGCACCTCGCCGCGAGCATCCGAGCTCCGCAGGGTGTAGGCCGCCTCGACCCGTACCGCCTCGCCGTCACGGATGTGGAGCCGCCACACCGCATCGGACGCCGCCCAGCCGATCGGGGCCGGGGCGGGGCCCCACGGACTCTCTGCGAGAGCCGGGCCGGCGACGAGCGAAATCAACAGAGGGATGAGCACCATCGCCCCGACAACGTAGCGCGGCGTGGGTGCCTTACAGTCGGTCCCAGTTTGTCAGCAGAGCCGGGCGTGCTACCTCGCCCCATGCTCCGCCACACCGTCCAGACCGCGCCCGGCGCCACTCCGAAACACTGGTGCTGGCTGCTTCACGGCATCCTTGGCTCCGGGCAGAACCTGCGGCTGGTGGCACGCCGACTGGTCGCGGACCTGCCAGAGTGGGGTTTCGTCCTCCCCGACCTCCGAAACCACGGGGACAGCCACGACGAAGCCCCGCTGCACACCGTCGCCGCCTGTGCCGCCGATCTTGACGTGCTGGCCGCCTCATTGGGGCTGGACATCCGGAGCGCCATCGGCCACAGCTTTGGCGGCAAGGTGGCCCTGGCGTGGGGGGCTTCGCGCCAGCTCCACTCGCCGGCTGAGCGCATCTGGGCCCTGGATGTGCCGCCGGGCAGGCCCAACCTTCCCCTCGCGCTCCAGTCCGACGTCGTCCGCGTGGTGGCGGCGCTCCGGGGCGTGACCCTGCCGCTTCAACGTCGCGACAGCATCGTTTCCTTGCTCACCGAGCAGGGCTTCAGCACGATGATGGGCCAGTGGATGACGACCAACCTCCGTCCCGGCGACGGCGGGTTCGTTTGGCGGTTTGACCTGGACGGCATCGAGGCGATGTTGCGCGATTACGCCGATGTCGATGCCTGGCCCTGGCTGGAGGATCCCCGACGTCAGACCCGCGTGGACGTCGTGCGGGCGGGCCACTCCGAGCGGTGGGACGACGCAGAGTTGGCCAGGTTTCGCCTGCCCCTCCTCCACCTGCACGTGCTGCCGGACGCTGGCCACTGGGTGCACGTCGATGACCCGGATGGGCTGCATCGGCTCCTGGTCGCCGGCCTCAGCCCAAGCGCGCTTTGATCTCGTCCGCATCGAGGTTCCAGCCCACGATCGTCGGCTTGCCATCGCGCTCGACGATCGGCCGCTTGATGAGCATCGGATCGGCGGCAAACGCATCCGCCCACTGCGCATCGCTCCACGACTCCTTCTCCGGGCCGAGCGCGCGGTAACTTCCACCGGACGTATTGCGCATTGCCCGAGCGCCGAACTTCGCCACCCACGCGTCCACCTGGGTGCGGGAGGGCGGCTTGTCCCTGAAATCAACGAAGGTGTGGGGCCGGCGTGCGCCGTCCAGCGCCGCGCGGGCCTTTTTCACGGTGCCGCAGGAGGGAATGCCATAGACGAGGAGGGCCATGCTGCCGATATAACTGCTGCCCTCCTTCTCTTGGGGTGCTCCGTCACCACCACGCCCTCCGACGCCGATGGTGACGGGGTCATCGTGCCCATGGACTGCGCCGATGATGATCCCGCCGTGCATCCGGGAGCGACGGAAGTCTGTGCGAACGAGGTGGATGACGACTGCGACGGCATGGCCGCGGGCTGTGGCCCCGCGGGCACGGTGGATCTCAGAAACGCGGACGCGAGGATCGTTGGATCCGTGGGAGGGGTCGGAGATGTCGACGGAGATGGGTACGCCGACCTGGCTGCGCTCCAGGGCTCGTCGACCGACGTGCCCAGTCTGTGGCTTCTTCGCGGCCCCATCGCTGGCGAAGAGCCGCTCGACGCGCGGACGCCGCTGCTGGTGGGCATTGCGACTCACGTCCTGGTTGGCCCACTCGCGGGCGGAGATCTGGCAGGGGCTCCGAGCCTCGTCGTCGGCGCCGTGGACACTTCCGGCGACTACACCGGGGAGCTGCTGGTGTTCGAGGGGCCGATCGGGGCCAGCGCCGACATCAACGCCCCGACCGCAACGATAACGTTCGCTCCGGTGCGGTCGCTGACTGCGTTCCTCCTCCCCGGTGACACGACCGGAGACGGGTTGGGCGACCTCGTCCTCTGCGACCCCTACAACGGCGCGGGCCTGGTGTGGGTGGTGCCGGGCTCGCTGGAGGGTGGCGACATCCTGGACCTCGGATCCGCGCGGTTGAGCGGGACCACGCAGGGCGATCGGGCCGGAGAGGCGGTGGCAGGAGGAGATTTCGACGGCGACGGCGTCGTCGACCTCCTTGTGGGTGTCCAAGAGGCGGGAATCGGCGGCGCAGCCTACGTCATGCTGGGACCCCTGACCGAAAGCCGCGTGCTGGCCTCCGCGGACGAGGTGCTCATCGGGGCCTACAACGGCGGGTACTTCGGAACCGGAGTCGCGGCCGGCGACGTGGATGGGGACGGGTACGCCGACGTGTTGGTGGGATCGCGCCGGGACCCGGTTCAGGAAGGGCTTTACGGGGCGGTGTACGTATACGTCGGCGCTGGGGCGGACGGTCTGCCGGTGGCGACCGTGTTGCCGTCCGTCGGCAACTACGGCCTTGGGAGTCCGATGGTCGCCGCCGATCTCGACGCGGATGGTCGCGACGATCTCGCGCTCGGATCCGGGTCTCCGCCGCCGATGCGACGCTGGTTGGGGAGCCGTCGGCCGAGGCGGGATGGGCGCTGGCCCCGGCCGGCGACACGGACGCAGATGGGTTCCCCGACCTGCTCGTGGGTGCACGGAACCTCCCGGTGCGTACCGAGTTCAGCGAGGGCGCCTACCTCGTGCGCGGCGGGCCCGGATTCTGACGAGCCCGACCGCGAGTGCACAGGGCCACAGAAAGACAGGCGCCGACGCACAGGTAGGGGGCACCTCCCCCACGCGGATCCGTACGTCGATCGGATCCACGTCGGCGCGCGGGTGGCTGATCGACAGCCAGATCCCGCCCGCGGCGTACTCCCCGAGCAGGAGCCGGCCGCTTGAGGGGAGTCCGTAGGGGCCGGCCATCGCAGCGAGGAGTCCGTCCGGCTCGTGGCTCGCCACTGGGTGGACGGTGATCAGGAGCGGATCGGCCGGCCCGAACGTCGTGAGCCAAAGCTCGCCGCCGCGGTGGTCGACCCGGAAGTACCGGGCGGACAGCGACTCGTAGCGCGAGGTGTTGTCCATGGATTCGCCCTCGGCGGTCACCTGCACCCCGTCGAGGAGGGCCGCCCACCAGTAGCCCACGTCGGAGGGGAATGCGGCGCGCGGTCCGGTCGCCAGATTCCAGGCGGCGAAGCCAGGCCATTGGGCCTCCAAGCTGGTCCCCTTTTCCCCGAGCGCGGCCTCCAGCGCGTCGATGCCGTCCAGCAGAACCGACTGCTCGACCGCGCGCAGCAGGATGTCCTCCGCGACATTGGCCTCCAGATACCACCACAACAAGGAGGTGGCGTACGCGGCGACGCTGCACCGCCCGTCGCCATCGATGGACGCCAGGCCGCATTCCGGGCGCCGGAGGTACATGTGGCCGTCGTAGTCCTGGTCGGGGAAGACCCCTCGTCATCGACGAAGTCGTCGCAGATGTAGTCGGCTCCGCCCTCTACGAACCAGCTCGGCTCGCCGGAGGAATCGTAGCTGGCCTGCACGGTGTGGAACACCTCGTGCGCCACGACGTAGGCAAAGTCCTCATCATCGCACTGAGCGACGATGAAGGCAGAGCAGCGCCCCCCGTCGCAGGCCTCTCCCGCCGTAAAGCCAGCCAGGCCCGCCTCGCCCGCGCTGAGATCGAGCAGGTAGATGTCGATCGCGCCGCTCCCGCCGGGGTCATCGAGGCCCACTCCCGCCTCGGTCACCGGCGGAGCGAAGCCGAGGTAGGCGTAGTAGTCGAGGGCGCTCTCGGCCACGCGCGCGGCGTCTTCCGCCCGGTCCGGCACGCCGTTTTCGTCGTCGTCCGATGCGTCCACCGCGTTGGGTCCCATCCGCGTGTAGTGCACCCGGACCATCCCTTGGGCACCCTCCAGGTGCTCGACCTCCTCCGCAGCATCCCACGCAAAGCGGGCGCCGGGCTCGTCAGGCCGAGCCGGGGCGCAGGCGAGCGCGGTCAGGAGTACGATGGCCATGATGATGTTCAGCTTAGCACGATTGCTGGTCGCGACGCTCGGCTGCGCGCGCTCCCTGGAGTCGTGGCCGGTCTGCGCCGAAGAAGAAGAGTTCACCGCCGCGGACTACGCGGGCTACGACGAGGGCCTCGACGACAGCGACTTGGACTTCCTGGTGTGCGGCCCGCTCCCCGCCGACGGGTCGGCGTGCCCCGCCAGCGACGACATCGATGCCAACGCCTTCTTCGAGGAGAACATCGGGCCGGGCGTCGCACGGACGGTGCGCGTACCGCTTGGAGGTCGACTGTGGCCCCGAGACGAGCATCTCCGATCGGTGCTGCTACGTGCTCGATTGGGATGGGGTCCAATACTGCGGCGGTTCGTAGGCGATGTAACGGGTCGTCTTCGACCCGGCGCCCTGCCGCTCGGCTCGGATACCCTCAGCCGGTGATCCCCGAGGCCCCTCCAGAACCCCCACCCTCCGCGCTCGTGTCGCTGGAGGCGGCGGACCCCGCGCTCGCCCAGGCCCTGGCGCGCCACGCGGAGGGCGACGTCCTCGAAGCGGCAGCCACAGCGCTCTTGTCTGCCGACCCCCGACTGCGGGACCTGCTGCTCCCCACCGATCCGGTTGGCCCCTACCCCGATCGTCGCAGTGAAGACGTCCGCGTCGACCTGATCGAGGCCGACGTGCGTCTCGAAAACACGATGCTGGTGGGCTCCGTGCGTGGCGTCGGCGCCGCCGACAACGGTGTGTGGCTGGAGCTCGACACCCGCGGCGGCCCCCTCGCCGACCTCCTCCTTGGTTTCGGTCGTGGCTGGTCCCGGGAGGCCACGATCGACGGCGGCGCCCCGTCGCCGATGCTCGCCCGCGAGGTGATGCCCGCGGTCGGGGCCGACAGCGTGTCCTTCTCGGTCGACCTCGCCGGCAGCGCCCGCTTTGATCCCACTCACGCTGGGCGGGTCACCGCCTCGATCAAGAGCTTCGATGGAAGCATCGCCGACGTCGGCCCCGCAGGCTTCCTCGGGCCGCCACCCGACGACGCCCTGGCGCTCTTCGCCGGTTTTGTCGCCGCCGGCCCCATCCCCGACCCGGATCTGGCGGTGGCGGTTGCCATCGGCTTTGGCACCCTCCGCGGGCAGGTGGCAGCGGCGGTGGTGCCCATCGTCGACGCCGACGCCGTGGCATGGCTCCGGTACGGCGAGAGCGTGGACGCCTGGCTCGCAGACCGGGGCGCCACCTGGCGGCTCGGCACCCAGGACGCGCTCGGGAAGCTGGTCTGGGGGTGGCCCGCGGCCCAGTCGGTGGCCTACGGGCAGTTCGCGCTGGCCAAGCAGCCTGAACCGCTCACCCTTGAGACCTGGCGCTTCGTCGTGCCCAACGTCGCCGACCTGACTGCCCTTCGTGACCTCGCGCCGAAGCTCGCCGACCCGGGACCCACCGCCGACGCGGTGGACGCCTGGTTGTGGAGGGGGATGGACTACCGCACCAACGACGACCTCATGCGGGCGCTCTGTCGCGACGGCGGCGTCGAGCGCGACACCTGCAAGGCCTGGAACGCTGAGCGCATCCGGAGCGTGACCCTCGGAAAGGTGGGCGCCGTCGACGTCGCCCCGTCGGAGGGGGTGAGCGTGGCCTTGCAGCGGCGGCTCCTCGGCGAACGCGGCCGCTTCGTCGGCGACTGCGCCGTCGCCACGGGGATGGCGGTCTGGACGCTCCAGGCCCTGGGCATCCCTGCCATCGGCATGGGCTGGGCGGGCACCGACACCTCCACCCCCACCCACGACGTGCCGCTGTGGCTCGACGGGGACACCTTCCGCGCCACCCAGCGCGGTCCCGGTCGCGACTGGGCAGCGGAGAGCGCGTTTGTCTACGTGACGCTGCCCGGCGTCCACCCGGTCAACGCCTTCGGCCTGGCGCGGGAGCCCAACGGCTGGAGCCGCGGGGGGGCGGTCGTCGGTGGCTGGACCCGCTTCGCCGAAGTGCGACGCATCCTCGCCGACGGGCTACCCGCCTCCATCGTAGGGGGTTGGATCGACGTGCAGGCGGCGGGTGGGTGGCCGACGTGGTGAGAGGGGCGGTGGAGGCAGGGAGGTCGGCGCAGGAAGCCGCTGCCGCGGACGCCCTGACCGCCGCGGGGTTCGACTGCCTCAGCTGCGGTGCCTGCTGCCGCGAGGCCTACCATGCAGTCGAAGTGTCGCGACGGGACCGCTTCGTGCGGCTGCATCCCGAGCTGCTGGAAGTCGTGGATGGTCGCCTCAACGTCCGCCGCGCCGGACCGCGCTGCGGCTGCCTCGGGGAGGACTACCGCTGCTCCGTCTACGCCGACCGCCCCAAGACCTGCCGCGACTTCGAGCGTGGGGGCGAGAACTGCCTGGAGGCGCGGCGGCGGGTGGGGTTGGGGTGAGGGGGCGCCGGCGTCAGGACGGCAGCATCGCCAGACGTCCCGCCGCTCTCGCTGCCCGGGTTCGGACCACCGGAGCCGCAGGCGCAGCGCCTGGCCCTCCAAGACCGCCGCGGGATCAGCGAACACGCGCGGAGCTGGCTCGGCCGACGACACGCCCTCACGATACCCCAGTGGCGCGCTCCCGTCCCAACCAGGTCTCATACACAAACGCGCAGTCCTTGCGGATGCGGTCAGCGTCGAGTCCGTATTTCTCAAGGTTGTAGGTGTGGTTACTGCGGTAGCTCCGCTGTTGCTCCGCCGTGGAGCGGATCGCAGCGAGTTGGGCCTCGGTCGGCTGCATGTCGAAGAAGGGGATCATCTCGGCCATCAACCCGTCGAAGTCACGCATCATCCGGTCGTAGGACACCACCATCACCCGTGTCCGATCGATGTGGCCGGAGGTCCAGTCGGTGTGGAAGCGGCGGAAGAGGTCCACCAACGCCAGGTACATGCGCTCGTTGTACCGATCGCGAATGGGCGTCGGCAAAGTGGAGTACCCGAAGGCCTTCTCCAGGACGCCGGTCACCAGGCTGAAGGTCGAAGGGATGACCTCGACCGGATCGCGCACCATGTACAGGATGTGCGCGTCCGGAAAACGCTCCAGGAATGCCGGGGTGCGCACCCCGGTCGAGAAGAGCTTGGCGACGACGCGGTCGCCACCCTGGGACACGAGGTTGCGGCGCCACACCGCTTCGAGCCAGTCGAAGTCGCGGGCGCTGGTGTCGCGCGTCTCGGGCGCGAACATCGGCAGGTGGTCCTCCTCGTCCCAGGCGAGGAAGAAGCCGTACAGGAAGAAGCCGTCGAGGTAGCGGAAGAACACCGCCACGTCGTCGGTCTCCACCGAAGACAGGTTGGTGTCGTGCGCCGCCGAAGCGTGGAAGCGTGCCGGGGAGACCTTCTCCAAGAGTGGCAGCAACGGGCGCAGGAACTTCTGGAGGATGATCGAGGGGTACAGGCTGCGGTAGAGGTGTTGGCCGACGCCGAAGCCCTGCTCGACGAGGAACCGGTGCAGAAACGTCGTCCCCGTCCGCGGATTGCCGACGATCACGATCGGTCGAGTCACCCGCGTCTTGGCGAGGCGGGGGAAGGCCAGACGATCGAGGGCCATCCAGAACCACACGTTCAGCCGCAGGCCGCCATAGAAGCACGCGACAAACCACGGGATCACGCGCACGTAGAACACCCGGGCCAGCACCCCGTACACCAGCGCCATCCGGCTCAGCATGGTCGCGGCCTAACCGGCGGCGCTACTCCAGGTCGCCGGCCATGCCCGCGGCAAGGACCGCGCCCACGTCAACCTCGGCACAGTCTTCGTCGGGAGCGCCGGTGAGCTCCCGGTACGCGCCCAGGGTGCGGGCGGCGGCGTCTTGGTAACGCTCCACCCCCCAGGTCTGAGCGCCGCCGAGGCAGCTCCCATCGCGACGCCGATCCGCCAGTCGGCATCGCCGAGAGCCTCGACGATCTCGTCAGCACCGAGCAACACGGCGGACGACTCCTCCTTCATCGAGCCCGACGAGTCGACCACCAGGAGGAAGTCCACATCCGGCGGGTCGGCCTCCTCGCCGCTGTCCGTGAGCACCACGTTGTCATCGAGACATCCGTCGCCCGTACCCGCACACGCCAGCAGGGAAGGCGCGAAGCAGGCCAGGAGTCGCGAGACGCGCATGGGGAGGTGTATCCGGTGGCGGCGCTACGGCCACCACGCCGCGGCGTCAGCGACCGTTGCATCCGGCGGCCCCAGCTCCCCCTGCAACCGCGCCACCGCCTCGCCAAAAGCGACCACGATCTCCTCGTCCGGTCGGGGCCGGCCGGGGTCGGGACGGTTGGGTCCGTTGCGAAGGATGCGTCCATGCGCCCTCTGGTCGAAGAGCGGCGCCTGCGGGTTCTGCGCGCCCACCACCCGAACCGGCAGTCCGGCGGGCGCATTGGAAAGCTCCGCATAGATAGCCGGCGAGTCGGCGAGAGTGACCGGAGCCGGCGCACGCCCCGGACTGGCAAGGATGACTTCCGCCACCACCACCGCCGCGGCTACCCCGGCCAGCGACCGCCGATTCCGAGCCAACCGCGCCGCGCCCCTCGCCGCCATCGTCACCAGCACCAACTGCCCCAGGAGCATGATGCGAGCGTGGTTTCGGAAGCGGTCCCCCATCGGGATCATGTGGAGCACGCTGGCGACAGGGTTGTGCAGCCCGGTCGGCTTGCCCGCCACGGACACCTCGTCTCCCATCGAGGCCAGGCCACACCCGGCCACCGCCGCCCAGCCCGCCGGTCCACCCCCGACGACCGCGAGGATGATCGTCGAGTAGCCAAGGTACGTCGGGTGTTCTCGCACCACGGCTTCGTCGGTGTCCACCTTGCCAACCGCGACAAAGCTGGCCACATCAGCCCCCCGCCACGGGTTGAGCGCCCACAAGGGCTCGGCCGTCGGCGCCCGCGGTCGCGCCGGCGTCGGCTCACCAAGCTGGCTCGCAAACGGCGCCGCCGCCGCCGAGACCAGCACTCCTGCGAAGAAGGCGCCACCGAGCATTCCGCGCCAATGGTCGCGACTCTGAACCAGCGCGCGCGCCCCCAAAACCGCCAGCGCCATCCCAGCAAACCAGGCGAGGTACAACCCGCAGAACGCCAGCAACCCCGCCAGGATTCCCGCCCTTACCCACCGCCCTTCGATCCCCGCGGCGACCGCCAGGGCCAGCAGGCCGATCCCGAGGTCCTCGGTGAGCCCGCTGGTGATGGAGCCCAACCAGCTCGGCATCAGCGGCACCGCCACCGCCCCGAAGAGCGGTGCGCCGCCCGCGGCCGAGGCCAGGCGCGCGCCCCCGAACGCCGCCAGCACGACGCCCGCCGCAATCAGCAGGTTCCACGCCGCTCGCAGGCCCACGACCTGCGCCAACCCCGCTGCCAGCCAGGTGGGCAGGCCGTCGAGGATCGGCCACGAGGCTGCCCCCGCCGCCAGGCTGGTTCCCGTCGGCCACGCCGGCCACGCGTCGGCCGCCCACGCCTGCACCCACGCATGCCCGTAGACTTCTGCGCCCGGCGAGCCGACGTAGCCACCCTGCCACAACGCCGGACCCGTGATCAGCCCCGCCAGCACGAGACCGATCGCGATCGCGAGCAAGGGGCGCTTCTCGTCAGGCATTCGTGTAGGGGGCAGCGCCCCTTCCCCTCAGGTACCGAGCGTGTTCCCGCAGAACGACAGCTCGGTGGTGTAGCCGGAGGACGGACTGATCACGTGCCGCGTGCTCACGATGTAGTACTTGCCGTTGTGCGGCATCTGCAGCCCCGTAAACTCGACGATGGCGCCCGCGTAGAGGGCATCGTCTCCGTCGACGATGCAGGTGCCGCGAGCAAACTGGCGTGCCAACCTGTTCAGCTCGGCCTTGGCAACATCGTTTGCCATCGACTGCGAGGCAATCGGCACGTCGGTGATGTAGGCGATCTGCTCGCCGAACTTGGACTCCGAAAGCTTGGCGCCGGCTTGGCCCCCGCCGATGGTTTCGATGTCCCCGGCAGATGCGGTGCCGACGATTTCCTTCTTCTGGCGGATGTCCCAGCCGCGCACGATCACCTTGGTGACCTGATCTTGTGAATTGAAGTTCATGCGCAAGCTACGAAGGTTCTTCCCCATCTCGATCTTCTTGGGGGTGGTCGACAGGCTGGCCTTTTTGAAGTGCAGCGTGCCCTCGTCGACCGTGACCTGGAAGTTGTTGCGTGCGGCGAGCCGCTTCAGGAATGTGAGGTTGGACTCGTTGCGCTGAAGCACGTAGTCGTGCGTTTCCGGCGTGGGATCGCACTTGACGGAGAGGTTTGCTTCGCCGCCGACAGTCTTGGCGATGTCGCTGTCCTTCTTCTTCTCGAAGGTGCGCGTCTTGCGGCCGCGCGCGAGCCGGTGCGCGTTGTCGAGGCCGCGCACGGTCAGGGTCGCGATCCCGTCCGCCCCCCAACTTGGCTCCATCGCGGTGATCTCACCCTTGAACAGGGTCCGGCTGCCGGAGCCCATCTGCACCTCGACGGTCTGGCCGATCTCGGCTTCCCACTTCGGCGTGCCTTCGACCCCGCTGAGCCGGAGGGTCAACATCTCCACCATGTCCACGTGGTCTTCGACCACGATCGACTCGACGCCGTCCCCCTCCGGTTGGGTGAGGGTTTGGCTTCCGAGGACGATTTTATAGCTGGTTGCGCTGCGTGTGGACCCGGCCATGGATGGCTCCGATCAGAAGATCTTTTTGAGGGCGTTCTTGGCAGCAGCGCTGGCAGCGCCGGTGACTGCCTTCTTGTTCGCGTCTTCGGCCGCTTTCCAAGCGCCCTTCGCATCGCCCGCGAGCACCTTGTCGACGGCGGCCCCCATCGCATCCTTGCCGGCGGCGAGGGCTGCAGTCTTTGCGGCTGCCATGGCCTTGCTCGCGGCCGAGCTGGGCACCGTGAGCGTCTTTCCCGTCAGGTCGGCCATGGGGTCGGTGATCTTGTTCGCCTTGGCCAACGCGCGCATGTCGACGCCGTTGGCCGCCGCCACCTGGGAGACCGTCTCGCCGCCCTTGACGGAGATGAGCTTGATCTTGTCGGCACTAAACCGGCCAGAGCTGCCCGCACCCGCAAAGTTGGCCAGCTCCCACTGCTTGAGCTTGACGCTGCACCGCGCCCGCACGGCGGTGCCGTCGGAGGCGAACATCAGGAATGTCGTCGACACGCTCTCGATGACGCACTTCAGCTCGAAGGTGCCCCACTGAAAGTGCAACGCGGGCGGGCGCTTCTTGTCCTGCTCGGCCGGTTCGCCCTGGGCGGGCGTCTGGTCGGCGTTGGTCAACGACAACAGCTTGTCGACCCAGACCTTCTGCACGTTGGCGCCGTCCGCCGTCGTGTCGAAGATCAAGTCGAACGACGCCGTCATCGGCGCGCCCTTCTGGAATTGGATCGGATTGTTCGATTGCCCCTGATTCTTGGCCTCCTGCCAAGTCACAGACTTCTCAACCCGAAATTCCTTGGGGTTGTACTGCACTTCGAAGCCGGTCACGCCGGTGTCGAGGTTCAGGAACGACGCTTTCGAGGCGTTACCACCAGGTAGACTCATCGCCATCCTCCGTCCGCCGTTCCCGGCGGAGTTCGAGCTCACGGTTCACGACTTCGAGCACTTCGCGCGCGAATACCTCGACGTCCAACTTCCCACCTTCGCCGGACTCCGCGCCGACTGGGGCGGAGCCCTCGGCGCGCGCTGCCGCGGTATCTTCCGCCATTCGAACCTGACCCTGCGCCTCGCTGAGCCGGCGTTCGGTCTCGGCGAGGTGGATGAGGTCGGTGAGGCGCTTGACGAGCTTGCTGACACGGTCGTCGGCCCCGCCCGCGCCGCGAACTGTCGCGGACGAGCGCACCGGACGGGTGGTTCCGCGCCGTACCGTGGCACTGCTGGCCACGGGGTCGCTGCCGCCACGCAACATCGTTGCCTTGGGCGTGGGGACATCGGGCGCGCGGGTGGAGAGCGTCGTTCCTTCCGCGGCCGCGGGCTTCCGGATCTCTTGACGCAGCTGCTCGACCACATCCCGCATCGGCGCTGAGAGCGGCACGGGACCGGTGAGATCGCCGGCGCGGGCAGCGATGACGCTGACCACCTGTTCTGCCGTCGTGGCCCTCGCCAGCGACTCGAAGAGTCCCTGCGGCGAGCGAACCATCGGAGCACCATCTGAGCGCGCGGCCCAGCTCGGAGCGCCCGCCGCCGGGGCAGCGGCCGACACGTCGGCGAGGGTCGTCTCGAGCGGTGGGCGCACCGCCCGCACGGTGGGCGCCGCGGATCGGGAGGTGGCCGCGGCACGCCGTGCCGGCGTGCGGGAGGGGCCCGTGCCATCCACGCGCCGTGCGGTCGCCGCGCTGCCGCCGCCCGCTTCGGCAGGTGCGGTCCGAGCCGAGACGAACTCGCCATCTGGCGTGGTGACGGACCCGGCGCCCGCGAAGACTGCGTCCGGGGACCGGAGGCCGATCGCGCCGCGATAGGCGGTAGCCGACGAGACCGCGGTTCGCGCCGAAACCCAGTCAGTCGGCCGCGATCGAGCGGTCGGAGCGCCGGAGAACTCACCCGGCGGGGTGGTGCTGCTGGCGGCGTTGACGAACCGAACGTGAGGCGTGCGGAGCGTGGGCGACCGCGGGCTGGCTGCGTCCGAAAGCGCGACGGGGCCGCTGACGCCGGGCACGACGGACACCCCAGGAATGGCCTGCGCGACGCGCGCGGAGACGTAGCGCCCATCCGGCGTGCGGACCGGGGTGGACTGGCTCCAACTCTCTTGGACGAGGCCGGCCTCAGTCAACTCGGCGAGCAGCTGCGACGGGATGGTGAAGACCGCCTCCGGGGCGCGAGGCGCGGCGCCGCGGGAGGTGGCCGACGGCGCGACGCCGGCGGCGGGCGCTGCAGCGAGCCGCGTCGCTGGCGAGGTCGCCCGCCGAGACGCGCTGCCCAGCGTGGCCACAACCGCCGAGCTCGGAGTCGGTCGTGCCCACGACAGTGGCCCCGAGCGACGCACGGATGCGGGGGACGCCATCGTTTCGACAGGCACCGGCGCGCGCGCAGACGGGCCAGACGCCACGGTGCGGGCTACCGCCCTGGCGACGCTGCCTGCCGGGAGCATGCCTGCTTTGGACACACGCCGCGGCGGCGTGGAGGCGGACGGTTCCGCATGGGCGGCCGCGCCGGGGCGAATCGGGGCGGGCTCGGCGCCGACTCCTGTGGGTCCAGCTCCGACAGAACCGAGCGACGTGCCTGCAGACGCGACGCGACCGGGCGCAGAGGGCGTATCCGCGATGTGCGCCGCCGGTTCCGGGGCGGCCTCGCGCTGCGGCAGCACGAACGAAGGGGGCGTCGCGGGAGGGAGCGCGGAGCGCGAGGGTCGCGTCGGGTCCGCCAGCCTCGCCACTGCCCAGCCTACCGAGCCCGACGGATGCTCGCCGGCGGCAACAGTCGCCACCCCTGCAGGCCCGCCAGGCATACCAGCCGGCGCGGGCCGCGTTGGGGCGCTGAGGCCCATCGACGCGGGTGCCGACTCCAGTCCGGTGAAGCCGCGGGAGGCGGGGACTGCCGCGCCCGCCGAAGCCCACGTGCCCGGGCGCCGTTGCGCGGCAGGCGCCGTCGAGGCGGCCACGAACTTTCCGCTTGCGAGCTGCACCGCCGCCGACCGCCGGACGCGGGAGACCGGAGCGGCCCACCCCGTCGCCTCTGCCGCGACCGCTACCGGGAGAGAGGAGCCGGTCCGGACGGCGGGGAGCGCGCGCCGCGCGGCGCGTAGGCTGGCCGCGACCGGCGGTTGGGCCACGCTGGAACGCACGCCACCGATCGGCTGCGGCGAGGTCGCCACGGACGCGGCGCCGAGGCTCGGTACGCCTCGCTGCGAGGCCGCTGGCAGCGACGTCGTAGACGGCGCCGCCGCTGCGGAAGGCGCTGCCTCGGGCAGAATCGCATCGGCCGCACGCACGCGGCTGGCGCGGGTGAAGGTCCCGTTGGCGGTGCGCACCAGGCGCGCTTCCGCTTGAGATACGG
Organism: Deltaproteobacteria bacterium; assembly: GCA_947490345.1. Lineage (GTDB taxonomy): Bacteria > Myxococcota_A > UBA796 > UBA796 > SXON01 > SXON01. Next base: position 21,399 of record CANLGL010000048.1, on the reverse strand, counting down.
GCCCGGCTTGGCCTGGGGCGGTCGGCCCCCGACCCGCAGGACCATCGAACGACTCGGTCTCCGCCGCGGCGTGCACCGCCCGAGCTACGGCTGCTGCCGCCGGGCGGAACCGGTGTGCGGCGACCCCGCTGAACGAGGGCGAGGCCGACGGCGCGAGACCCGGCGATACTCCGCCAGCGGCCGAGGATGCGCGCGCGACGGGCGACGCGGCGACCGGACGCCCGGCGCTGACCCGCGACGCCGACACCGGCGACGCGCTGAGCGTGGTGGCTTCGCGGCGGGTGTCCCCACGGTCGGCTGCACGCTGGGCCGGGGGCGTGCGCCGCGCCGCTGCGGGGCGCATGCCCTCACCGCGGGCCGGAACCGCAAGCGCACCAGCGGCCGCGCGATCGAATTCCGCCTCGCCGCCCGCGGAAGCCGCAAGCGCGACCTGCACGGCACGCGTGCTGGCGCCCGAAGTGCGCGGTGCTGCGCCCCGCTCCGCCGCGCGGGCGACAGAAGCGGCGCGGGCGACAGAGGCTGCGGGCGCCGCGAACAGCTGCTCGACCTGGCGGGCGACCGGCCGGGGGAGCGCCGACCGGCGGATGACGTCGACCGTTTCGATCGGCGCGGGATCGTCGACGAGAATGCGGCGGCGGACGCGAGCAACGGCGGCGCGAGCGCCCTGCGGAAGGGTGTCCACGGCGTCGGCGTGCGACCGCGCCGCGACGGCGCCGGCAATGCGCGCACCGGCATAGGACGCCGCGCCCTGCGTTCGGGCGACGCGCGCGGCGACGAAGGGGGTGCTCTTCCACGGGTCGGACACCGCGGGGGTGGGCACGTTGGGCCGCCAGGCGACGCCGGCAAACGACGGCGGCGCCTCGCCCACCGCGGCAGCGGGCGCCTGAGCCAGCGGCAACTGCATCGACTCAAGCGCCAGCGACGCGATTCGCGGGGTCGGCAGCTTGCCTTCGCCCGGCCAAGGACGACGCGCGGCACGCATCGTGGTGCCGGCCCGCTGCTCGAGGAACCGTTCCTGACGACGTTCGCGGCGGCGGCGCGCGGACGCCAACTTGCGCAGCATCGCATAGTACGGAGCCGCGGAGAGGAAGACCATTCCGTCCGCTTTGCCGCCGACTTCGGCGGCAGCCATCGGCGCGCCCCACGGGTCGTCGAGACCGAGGCGGGCGTAGAACGCAGGCGTCATCCCAAGGCGGGGGCGGCGACGCGTACGTGCCTCCATCCGATCGCTCAGACCTTCCCCGGGGATTCGCCGATTCTCCGCCATTTTCCCTCCCGCCTAGGTGATCTGAATTCCGGAGTGGGCGATCTCTACCATCTCTACCGCGACTTCGGCGCTGTCGGCGGCGAAGTGGGGGCCTTCCCAGGCGACTGGCCAACCGTCGGTGAAGTTGTACCGGCGCACTTCTTCGCCAGCCGTGGTCATCATCACGATGCTGCCGCTTTTGCGCTTGGCGAATTCGTCAGACAGGATCTCATTGCGCCATTGGGCGAGCTGGGTGTCGCTGCTGACGCCGTAGCGGAGCACGATGTTGTCCCACCGGGACTGCCCGGGCAGCTTGTGTACCCGATGGTTCATCCCACCCTCTTCGATCTCGAAGATCGCGGTGCTGGATTTCAGGCCGCTGGCCTCTTTGAACTGCGCAACCGGCGTCGTGCTGCCGCCGAGCACGAGGTAGAACATGAAGTTGCCTTCAGGGTCTGCCACGCGGGGGCTCTTTTCAGGGCCGGTGTTGGTGCCGATGGAGGTTTCGGCGCGGGCGCTTCCCGTGGCCGGACTGCCCTTCATCGTGTACTTGAAGTCGCCCCCAAAATCGATCTTGGCGGCCAAGCTCGGCTGGCTGCCGCCACGTCCGCCGCCGCGCCCGGCACCGCCGGTGATGTCCAGCGACACCTGGCTGCCCGGCCGCCCGCCACCCTTCCCGGGCCCGCCGGTGATGCTGAGCGAGGGTTGACTGCCCGGCCGGCCGCCGCCTTTGCCAGGACCGCCCTTGATTTCAGGGCTGGCCTGACCTTCCGGTCGGCCCTTTCCTCGTCCACGCCAGTCAGACATGAGACCTCCGCGAATGATCGCTATCCGAAGATCCGTCTACGTGCCTGGGGCGCCGAGACGAAGATCGATCAGAATCTGCTCCGTGGACCCTACCGGCTTGAGCTTCACTTCTACGTGGAGCTCGCCCCGGTCGCGTACAACGAGCGGATTCGTCGACCGGCTACACTCTACCGAATATTCTTCGAGTGCGCGCGTACCCGACAACAATCCTGCGTTCCAGAGCTGCTCGAGCCGCGCCATCACGTCGCGCTCGACCACCTTCCACAGCCCGGTTTCGTTGGGCTCGAAGATCGCCCACTCGTTGTCGCGGCGTAGCTGCTCGCCGATCATGCTGACGATGCGGCGGCTGTTGATGAAGCTGAACGTCGGGTCGGTCGACATCGTCCGGGCTCCCCAGACCACCACTCCCCGGCCGGGCGCGACGAGGAGCGGGTTGATGCCCGATTCGCCGACGAGACCGACCTCACTCCAGTCCATCTCGACTTCGGTGTGGGTGACCCCGCGCACGGTGGTGTTGGCCGGGGGCCAGGCGATGCCTGTCGGCTGGCGCTCGCGCTCCATCCTGGCGTAAACGCCCATCATCGCGCCAGAGGGCGGCAGCGCCTGATCGCCGGCCATCAGGAAGGGGTAGTAAACGGCACCCCAGGCGCGGGTGGCGGGCTCGCGAGCACGGAAGTCGGCGAACCAACGCTGGAGCAGCTCGCCGTGCAGTCCCTGCGGCGCGTCCATGACGAAGAAGCGGTTGTTCATGGTCCGACAGTGCGACAACAACTCGTCCGCGAGGTCCTCGCCGCGCCAGGTGACCCTGCCCGTCCGCGCCACCTCGCACCGGAGGTACGCGAGGGTCGGCACGGCGACGAGCGCGATGTCCTCTTCGGTACGCAGTCGCTCGAACAACGCCGATAGTGTCCCCTCGGCCAGCCCACCACCCACCAGCGCCGTCTCATCTTCGATGCACACGACGAAGAGGTGGAGCTCGTCGCCCCCGTTCTCGAAGAAACATCGAGCCGACCGCCGCGTGATGGGATCGACCAACTCGCGATGAACGTTGTTGGCGAGGTCCTCCCAACGACGCATCGGCACGTGGAGGAAGTCCCCGGCCGTGGCGCCCTCCGGCCAACGCGCGCGATACAAAAACCCGATCATCGCGGCGATGTCGCACCGCACCAGCTCTCGCGAGCGGCGCGGCGTCGAGTTGTGCTGGATCAGGATGCCGGGGCGCATGTCGAGTCGTTCACCGGGGTGCGTTGATCTTCTCGTTGATCGTGGAGATCTCTTTAACCCAGCTGTGCCGCTCCTTGTGCGACAACTCGAACAGCGGATCCCGCGCCCAGTGGAAGTGGTAGGCGATGAAAGCTACCTCCTTGAAGATGTTCTCCAGGGGGTAGCTTACGATTCCCCCAGGCGGCCAAACTCCTTTTCGAACTTGGCGCCGCATTCGGGACAGGTCACCGTGATGGTCGCTTCGTCTTCGTTGATGCGGTTGTACATCTCTTCGAGGAAGCGGAGGTCGCCGGCGAACAGGTTTTCAACGGTGCCGGTGTTCACCTCGTTGAGCGACCCCAACCGGATCACGACACGGGAGAGCAGGACGATGATCAGGTAGGCGCGGTTGCGCTGGACGCGCATGTCCGTCAGCGGGGTGATCTCGTCCTTGGCGTTGGCGAGGCGCATGACGCCTTCGCGGTGGAGCACCCCGTCCTTGTCGACGAAGCCGCGGGGGAGGATGAACTCGTACTCGGTCTTGAAGTCGGCAGCCAAGGTGTCCTCGCGGGGGGTCTGGAGGGAGAGGTGGGGGCGTTACGGGGGAGGGCGATAGCCCACCCCCGTCCCAAAATCAGCAGGTAGCGACTACTCTTCGATGAGCGCGCCGCCGTCCCACTGACCGATGCTGAAGATGACGAACTCTGCCGGCTTGACCGGACAGATGCCAATCTGGATGTTGACCTGACCGGCGTCGATGAGGTAGCGCGGGTTGGTCTCGTCGTCGCACTTGACGTAGAACGCCTCTTCCGCCGTGGTGCCGAAGAGAGCGCCCGAACGCCACACGCGCATGAGGTACGCCCGGAGATCGCGGGTGATCTTCTTCCACAGGGAGTGGTCGTTGGGCTCGAACACCGCCCACTGGCTGCCCAGCATGATCGACTGCTCGACCATGATGAAGAGCCGGCGCACGTTGATGTACTTCCAGGACGGGTCCGACGCGGTGCCGAGGGTACGGGCACCCCAGACGCGCACGCCGCGGTCCTTGAAGATGCGGACGACGTTGATGCCGCGGTCGTTGTACTGGCCCTGCTCCAGACGGTTGATGTTCTGGCTCAGACCGGTGATCCCCATCAGGATCTCGTTCGCAGGGGCCTTGTGCACGCCGCGCTCCCCGTCGACGCGGGCGTAGAGCCCGGCGATGTGGCCGCTCGGAGGGACGAAGAGCTCGTTGCGCTCGGACTTGATGAGCTTGCGACGGTTGGGCCCGGCGATCTTGATGTGGTCCTGGTTTCCGGTGAACCAGCTGGGCTTGGTGATACGACACCACGGCACGTAGATGGCGCCGTAGCCCTTGTTGCTGGCCGGGATGTCCATGGCGCCGTCGGAGATGATGGGCCCATCCAGAATGGCGAAGCGGTCCTTGCGGACTTCGCACAGCTCGAGCATCTCGCGCTGCTGGTTGGGGGTGAGGCCGGGCGCCACCATCAGGGCGATGTCGTCCACGTCGTCGAAGGCGTAGAGGCCGAGCTTGTCCGCCTGGTTCTCACGAACCGAGCCCTCGGTGTCCTGCATGCCCATCAAGTAGACGTAGCACTTACCGCCGCCGTTATCGAAGAAGCCGTTGACGCCCGCCACGAAGTTGAAGGTCGTGGCCTGGCTGAGCCAGTCGCGGAACTCGGCCTTGAGCGCGTCGTCGCTGTTGAGCGCTTCGTACACGGCGTCGGCCGCGTCGTCGGGGTTGGTGAAGCTCTTGCCGACGAGATCTTCGACCGGGCGGGTCTCGATCAGGTATTGGGCGAAGTAGCTCTGTAACCAGCGGAAGAACTCCGCCTTGTTGGTGATCGCGACCGGCGGCACCGAGTACTCGCTGCGCATGGCCGAGCCGGCGGTGCCCTTGACCTCGTATCCGTAGGCGCCGAGCACGTCGGCGGCCGACTTCGGCTGGGGCTTGTCCAGAGGGAAGGTCTCGTGCAGGGAGTTGAGCAGCTTCTCGACGGCTTCGTCGGAATCGCTGACCACCTTGCCATCGACGCTCATGTTCACTTCGGGGACTTCGATGGTCTTTTCGGCCCACGTGACCTTGACCTTGCCCTTGGTGCCGGCCTCGAACTTCGGCGCGGTGGGACCCGCCTTGGCGGCACCATAGAGCTCGAAGTACTTCTTGACGTCGCGCACGGCCTTGCGGTCGAGCTTCATCGACTGCGTCAGCGCGGTGGTGGCCTCGACCGCGTCGCCCTTGATGGCGCCCTTGTCGTCGATGAGCTGCGGCGCGACCTTGCCCTTGAGCTGGCGTTTGCCGTTGCTGCCGGTGATCGCGGTGGCGTCGATCGGGGGTTTGAAGTTGAACAACCCGAGGAAGCCCGGGATGGATGTGGAGACCGACGCAATCGGCTTGGCGCCGCTGTCGACCTCACGAATGTAGACGCCTGGGGTATGATAATCCATGATTCAGTCCTCCGAGTCTGAGTCAGAATCCGCGTTCTTGCGGAAGAAGTGCGCGGTCGGTCCGATGACCGCTCGCGGCTTTTGCGGAGGCAGTCCAGGACGGATGCGCCCGTTTCGAGACGGTTCCTGGCCCTCTTGCGGGGGCGAGGTGGCCGAGAGCCGTCCCATGCGAACGGTCGAGCCGCCCGCACTCTTGTACAAGGGTCCATCTAGCGCCACGCGTGCTCGATAAGTCAAGAACGGGCGGTAAGGAGCCTCGTGAAGCGTGAACAGATTGATGGCGTCCCCGACCGTGAGATCGTCGGTCATCGCCAAGGAAACCTTTTCTACGAGCAGGCCGTCATCCCCCGGCTTTTCGTCCTCAGCGTCGGGCGGCAGGCCGGTAAAACAGTTCGGGTCGTACGCGCGGCCGAGACTGTCGACCTCGCGGCCGTCGGGCAGCGCGAAGCGGCGCGGCCGGTGAATCAGGTGCGTGGCCTCGTTGAGCCGGACCAGCAGCCAGCCCATGAGCCGCTCGGCGTCGCTCCGGAACTTGCTGTGCACCGCGACGAGGTAGTAGAGATCGAGCAGAAGGGGTGGGCGGTGGTAGTACACCTCGCCCTCCGACGCGTCGGTCTTCACGAAGACGGGGGCCTGGCGGTGCCGCTTGGTGTTGAGCAGCGCCGGATTCTGCGCGAGCCGGTACATGTAGATGTACAGCACCTCTTCGCGATCCTTGGGGATGAACTTCAGCTCTTCTTCGAGTCGCGGCGGCTGGCCGGGGAGGTTGTAGCCATCGACCAAAAACTTATGGAGCGCCTCGGTGGTTTCGCCGATGATGCCGCGCCCGGAGGCCGGTCCGGCCGAGGCCAAGAGCGCGGCGTGTTCGGCGGGGGTCATCGGGCCACCGGCAGCGGGGGGAGCGGGGCTGCGGCGTTGACCCGCGGTGCGAACGCCCTCGGGCGGGGCTGGATCGCGGTGGCCGAACCCACTTCTGGCCAGTCGGCATGGGCCTCGTGGAGGGCGTCGGTGAAGCGCGGACGCGGGATGGAGGTGGGCGAGGGCTCGATGAGCGTGACGCGCTTGGGGCGTACGCCGGCCATCGCGTAGGGAGTCCGAATCAGGCGGATGAGCTGGGGCGCGTAGGGGAGCGAGTCGACGACGCGCTTGGTCGGGCGCTGGCGGACGTCGAGCAGCTCTTTTTGATCGCGGGCCGGCACCGGATCAGGCCGCGCCGGCCGATCTTCGCTGATGTGCAGGCGGACGCGACCCTCGGGGTGTACACCAGCGCCAGGCAGGCGGCGGTCCAGGCGTGTCCGGGGGTCGAAACGCATCGGCCGGCGATCGTATCGCGGTCGCGCTTGGCGCAAGGGCGTTGATGGAAAGATCGTCCAAGGCGCGGAAGTGGGGGTGGGTCAGACGGCGATCAGCCCTGGGTCCCAGCCACCATGACGGGTCCCCGCGCACACGCCCCAGGCCGCGGCGAGCGCCAGCGTCACGGCGGCCAAGATCAGGAGCGAGCGCTTGGACATCGATCAGCCCGGGCCGCGGGAGGGCTGACCTCCGGGGCAGCCGCCTTCCGAAATCCCCACCTGGACGGTGCCATCGGGAAGGGTGATTTCGGGCATGACCCAGGCCTTCATGCCGGTGGGGGTGAGCCAGAGCGCGGCGACAGCCGGGTCGACTTGTTGGCCGGGGATGTGTTCGACGGCTCGAACTTCCATGTCTCCGTGGCCAGGGACCGAGCAACTCGCGGTGCCGCGCCAACCGGGCTCGACCAGCCGAAACGACCAGTGTGTGTCTCGCAGGGAAACGGAGCACTGCAAAATGCAGTCTCCGGTCGCGCCAACCAGGGTGCCCGCGACGCTGGCGCCGGGCTGCTCGCCCGCCGGCGGCGGCCAACCCGCGCACCCCGAGTGCGGAACATACACTTGCACGTTGCTGACGCACGCTCGCGGAGCCCCGGGCACCACTACCGACGAGGCCGACGTGGTGCCGAGGGCGTCCAGCGTGGGGTGTGCCACGGCACGTTCGCTGCGACACCCGGCCAACGTGAGGACCGCGAGGATGGCGGACGCGCTCATGGATCGGGGGACATGGGACCCGAGGTACCGTCGATCCCAAAGCACGTGCACACCGGCGTACAGTCCGGTTCCGCAGCGAGACATTTGGCGGTCCCGGTATGGTCCCGATAGCACTCGAAATTCTGGGTTTCGGAGCACTTGCAATTCGGACACTTCCCCCGCCCTCGCCCACACCCGCCGAGGAAGCACAGCAGCCATGCCAGTGGGCTCATGCTGGCGGACTCGGTGACAGACCCCATCCGCGTCACCATCGACCCCGCGCTCCGAGCGCCGCCGTAGACCTGGTTGGATGCGAACACTGCTCAGGCCTTGGTGTCGACGCGAAGGCTGACCATCGCGAGCTCGGTGGTGGTTCCGCTGCTGTCGGTCACCTCGACCCCCCACTGCAGGAAGTTCTTGGCGCCGCCCTGGATGTCGGTGAACGCCCCGTACTTCACGCCATCGTTGGTCTGCGTCATGTTCGCCGCATCGCTCGCGACCGGCGCGTCCCACGTCTGGAGGTCGTTCGAATACCGCACCACGGGCCGCACCTTGACCGCGCCGCTGGACTGGCCGACCTCGATCGTGGGTCTGGCGAAGTTCACACCCGCCGAGGACTGCGGCGCTGCCATGGGATGGAACAGCCAGACGTTGTTGGTCTTGTTGGACCAGACGGGGATCGGGCCGAGGGTCTTCGAATCGTTGCAGGACATCGTACGCTCTGTGTTGGGTGGTGAACCCCAGGGCGTGAACCCCAGGGCGTGAACCCCAGGTGACGACAGTGTATCCAGACGCGTCGGAAGTGCAAGAAAAATCGCATCGCAACGATACCCCTTACGACGCGTTGATGACTGGGAGCGAGTAGAGGCCTTGATCGTAGTAAAATTTAACCCGTGCAGGCGCGCGAGCTGCGACGACGATGGCTGGCGTCGGCGCGCGCCGCCAGGCACGAGCCGTGGGCGCGGCACCCTCGGCGACGCGCCCGTCCGCCGTGCTCCCGAGCGGCCGGCCGCGACGCTCACGGCATCGTTCAAGAACTACCCCCCCGATGGCGCCCGCTCCGCTCGGGGCGTACACTCAGGCATGCCCGTTCCGGTCGCCGAGACCCGCGCCCACTTGAATGCGATGCGCCAGCGCCGCGAACATGCGGCGACGGCACGTGCCGCTGCGCTTCGAGGGCTGCTGCCCGCGCTCGCGGCGGACCTTCGAGCGAGCGTCGGCCTGCGCGACTTCGTGTTGTTCGGCTCCTTCGCGCGCGGCGACGTTCACGACGAGAGCGATGTCGATCTCGCCGTTTCCGGGGTCCCGGCACCACAGTTCCTCCGGGTGCTGGGCCGCTGCTCGGCGGCGCTGAGCTACGACGTGCACCTGATCGAGTTGGAGCGCGCCTCGGATTCGCTCCGGGCGAGGATCGCGGCGGAAGGGATCGCCTACTGATGGCCTCTCTGATCCTGCTGCTGGGGGAATTGAGGCAGGATCGCCGCGCGCTGACGAAGCACCTTGCGGCGGCAGCGGCTGTGGAGCTCGGCGGCGCGGATGACGCGGATTTCGCGCTCTTCGCGTTGTCGGTCCATCATGCCTACACGGCGCTCGAGTCCATCATGGAGCGGGTGCATCGGCAGTTGCTCGCCGAGGCGCCGGCAGGGGCCGACTGGCACCGTCGGCTGCTCGACGACGCGCGGCTGGACCTGCCCGGGCTGCGACCGCCCCTGCTTTCCGTGGAGACCGTGCGCCTCGCCCACGAACTCCGCGGCTTCCGGCACGTCGTCCGCCATGCGTATGAAATGGAGTACGACCGCGCGCGGCTCCTGCTCGTTCAGCACGCTGGCGCCGCCCTCGCGGAGGCCCTCGCGGCGGACCTCGACGCTCTCGAAGGCTGGCTCGGCTCGCTCGCCGAGCCCGTTCGCTAGCCCATGCCCCGCCAACGGAGCAGCGCCTCTACCACCGACCGTGCGTCCCGACGCATCCGCTCGGACACCAAGGACGCGCTGCTTGGCGCGGGGCCCGAGCAGCTTCGTCGACTTGGTAAGGTGCTTGGAAACGATGCGCTTGCCAGCAAGATGGGACTCAACGATCGCGTCCGCGACGTGCTCCTGGCGTTTCTGACGGAGCGCCTGCAAGCGCTTGAAGCCGCGCAGAAGGCCGAACGCCGCGCCCTCCGCAACCGCAGCGAGTGGTTTCGCCGCGTCATGCTCGGAGAACGCGGGGTGGCGCTGCCGGAGCCGCAACGGTGGGCGGGACCGGCGCTCTTGTACCAGAAGGCGGCGCAGGCGCTGTGTGCGGGGGAGCTCGGGCGGGGCGCCGATCTGCTACGCAAGGCCACCGAGGCCGACCGCGCCTGTCACAAGTCGGCCCCGAAGCAGCTCGAGCTCAGCACCCGGGCGCGAGTTCCCGCCGAAGAGCCGGCCGCCATCGCCGAGGTCCAGGCCGGCGAGGGTTGTGCGCCGACCACCGCCCCCGCTGCGCTCGCAGCCGCCTCGCGCATCGTCGCGGTCGGGGACACCGCCGACGCCGTGCCCGTGTGGTCAGTCGGCAAGTCCCACAACTGGTGGGAGCTGGAGATCGACGAGGAGGCGGAAGAAAAGGCGCGCCGGGCCGGCGAGAGCCCCAGCCGGCGGCTCCGCGAGCCGGCCGCGAAGGCCGACCTGGCTCGCCGGCCGGATCGCCCCGCGGCGGCGCCCCCGGCCGAGACGGTCAGCGTGCAGGTGGCGCCTGCCGTCACGACGGATGCGCCGGCGGCTTCGAAGCGACCCCGCCGCTGAGGGCTGCGCGGACCGAGGCGGGCGAACTGGCTACAACCCGCAGGACCCGCAGCCCGCGATCCCGTCGTTGATGGCCTGCACGTCGGCGTCGTCCGCGCAGTCGCGACCGTTGTACAGGTCGGCCATGCACTGGTAGTAGTCGCCGCATTCGGCCTCTGACTCGGCGCTCCAGTCGGCGCAGGCGTCGGTACGCTGCTGCTCGTAGGAGGTCGTGTCCCACGCCGCCCCCTCCGCACAGGCGATGACGGCGTCGAAGAAGACGTCACACGTGTCGTCGAACGCGGTGTCGCCCTCGAGGTCTTCTGCTTCGGTCGATTCAGCGCAGGCCGTGAGCAGCGTGACCAGGGTGAGCAGGAGCAGCGAGTGGAGGGACATGGACACCTTGAAAGCTTCGTCGGAGCGTGGGAACCGTGAACAGCGCGGGCGAAGGCCTACCCTGACAGCGTAGCGCGTCGCGAACCGAGGAGCGCGCTGAGGAGCGCGGCAGCGGTGGAGTGGAGGGCCGCCGGCCCGGAGCGATGACGCGGTGCCGGCACGGCAGCCGCCCGTCCGGATACGCTCGTGGCCATGTCCGTGGTCGATACGCTCGCGCGCCTGGTGGCCTTCCCAACGGTCTCGAATCAGCCGTTGGTCGAGCTGGCTGGGTACGTGGCGGAGCGGTGTGAGGCCGCCGGTTTTCGGGTGGAGCGCTTCGTGGCGCCGGGCGAAGGCAAGCAGAATCTGGTGTGCAGCAAGGGGCCCCGCGGCACCGATGGCATCGTGCTTTCAGGGCATATGGACGTGGTGCCGGTGGTGGGCCAGCCGTGGACAACCGACCCCTTCGTGCTGCGCCAGTCGGGCAGTCGGCTGGTGGGGCGCGGCACGGCGGACATGAAGGGGTTCATCGCCGCGACGATCGAGGCGCTGACGAAGCTGCCGACGCTCGAGCGTGAGCTGGTGCTGGTGTGGACGTGCGACGAGGAGGTCGGGTGCCTGGGTTCCAAGGACCTCGTGCCCAAGCTCGCGGACCGGCCGCTGCCGCGCTTGTGCGTCATCGGAGAGCCGACGAGCTTTCGCATTCTCCGCATGCACCCCGGGCACACCGCCGTGCGCATCGGCTGCACCGGGAGGGCCGCGCACTCCAGCAAGCCGGACCTCGGCGACAACGCGATCACCAAGGCGGCGCGGGTCATCGATCGGCTGGAGTTGCTGGCGGCCGATTGGCGGCGCGACGTGCGCTTCGCGGAGCTTTTGGAGCGGCCCTTCGTGGTGATGAACGTGGCCACGATCCAGGGTGGTTCCGCCATCAACATCGTGCCTGATCGCTGTGTGATCGATGTCGGCTTCCGCGCCCTTCCGGGCATGGTGGTCGCGGAGCTCGTGGAGCAGATGCGGGCGCGTGTCGGGGAGTGGGGCGCCGTCGAGCTTCTGAGGGAGACGCCGGCGTTGTTGACGGAGGAAGGCGGGGAGTTGGAGGGGCTTTTGCGGCCCGATGCAAGCGCGCCCGGCACCGGCGCCGCGTCCTTTGCCACCGACGGCGGCAACTTCGCCGCGCTGGGTATGGAGTCGTTGGTGTTCGGGCCCGGCAGCATCGATGTCGCCCACATGGCGGACGAGTACGTCGATGGGGGCGAGTTGCATCGGGCGGTGGACGTGGTGACCGGGATTGTCAGTCGGCGCTGCGGCCGGGGCTAGGCGTGTCCCCTCCGAGCCGGTGAGCGCCGGCTACAACTCCCAGCGCGGCGTCGGTCAATGCTGACAGCTTCGACGGGACCGACCCGTGTCGCCGATGACGGGCGCAGTCAAGGATTCGTCCGATCCGGGTCGCGTTGGCGGGCCAGCACTCGGACGTTCGTCGCGATGTCGCTTGCCACGAGCGTCACTTCCGCGAAGAAGTAACTGGAGATCAGCACCCAACACCCGACGGAAGACAGGTAGAGCAGGAACATCAGGCCGCCCAAGAAGCCATCGCCGCTGTCCGCCGAGGGCAGGAACCCACCGAACTCTCGGAGAATTCGGCCCGGGCCCAACCCGACGATCCAGGTGAACAAGCATCCGCCAACCCCGCCAATCACGCATAGCAATGCGTACACCTCACCCGCCAGCCGAAGCAGAATGGAGACCACCGGCATCACCGTGAACGGCGAGTCCGGGAGGCGGGAGATCGCCGCAGCCCGGTAAAAGTAGACTTGGGAAACGCACAACAGACCGACAAAGACAATCAGCGCAACCAGCAACCCGGCAAACGTGACTGCGTCATCACCAGCCTGAAAGGCGTACTTTCCCACCAGGACAGTCGTGACCAAGCCGCCCAACATCATCAAGACACCCGCAACACGAACCACCACTGCGACCGCCGTGCGGATGACCACGCCGCGCTCCAGGGCGTCCAGGACGGGAAAGAAAAACGTGAAGATGGGCAAGGGAACTTCCGGGGAGGCTCACCCTACCAGAACGCTAGCTGCGGGTCTACGCATCAAGGCCTCACCCATGGATCGCCATCCGCCGGATGGCGCGCTCCGCCTCCAGCGCGATGGCCTCGCCGCCCGGGATGTGACCGTCCTTGATGACGTGGCGGCCGCCGACCCAGACGTCGGTCACCGCGGCGGCGCTGCCGTTGAAAACCAACGCCGGAAGCACGCGCGAGGCGGCGAACTCGACGCGGCGGAGGTCGATGGCGACCATGTCGGCGGGGCTGCCGGTGTGAATGGTGCCCCCCTCGAGGCCCAGCGCGTGCATGCCGTTGCGCGTGCCCCGATCGATGAGGGCGGCGGCGAGGCCATCGATTCCGGAGTGGGGGGTGACGTTCCGACGGCCGAGGACGGCGCGGCTGTGCCACTCCAGCCCGCGCATCTCCGCGAAGGGGTCGATGCTGGCGTGCGAATCGGTGCCGATGCACACCGGAGTGGTCACCTGCCAGGCGGGGAAGAAGCCGTCGCCCAGGTCGAGTTCGGTGGTGGGGCAAGCGCACACATTGGCGTGCGATTCGTGGAGGAGGGCGAGCTCGTGGGCGTCGGGATGGGTGAGGTGTACGGCGGTGAACCGATTGGTGAGCAGACCCGCGTCGGCGAAGACTTCCAGCGGGCGCTTGTGGTTCTCGGCGAGGCACTGTTCGACCTCGGCCGGCTGCTCGTCAACGTGGGCGTGCACGATCGACGGCACGCGCGTCAATGAGCGCAACCAGTCCGCAGAGCAGGCGCGGACGCTGTGAGGGGCCACGCCCACGTCGATGCCGTGCGAACGAAGCCGCTCCCACGAGGCGATGACGTGGTCGGGGTGCCGGTCGATGAAGCGGGCCTGGCGAGGGTTCGCCTCCTGGTGCCAGCCCGACCGCTCGTAGGCGACGCGCAGCAGGACGATGCGCATGCCGACGCGCCGGGCGGCGTGAACCACCCGCATCGCGAGCTCGTCGCGGTCGGCGTAGGGGGTGCCGTCGGGCTGGTGGTGTACGTAGTGGAACTCGCCCACAGTGGTGAAGCCGGCCTTGAGCATCTCGGCGAAGGCCAGCGTCGAGAGCGCCTCGATGGCCTCAGGGTCCAGGCGTTGGGCGAGCGCATACATCGCCTCGCGCCAGGTCCAGAAGCTGTCCTCGACCCCCGGCGCCGCGTGCTGGACCCAGCCGCGGAGGCCGCGCTGGAACGCGTGGGAGTGCGCGTTGACGAAGCCGGGCAACAGGGCGCGGTGCGGCAGCGCGAGGGACGGGAACGCGTCATGACCGCGGCGACCCACGCTCACGATCTTGCCGGTGCCGTCGGTGGCGGACACCAAGACCGCCGTGTCGGCCTTCAGGACGCCATCTACGTAAACATACTCAGGTTCGAGCCAGGTCATTGCCATGCTACGCTATCCCTCCGACCGGGCGCCCAGGTACGTCCACCCGCCCTCGTCCGTCGGGCCGAAGGACAACACGAAGTTGCCGAAAACGCTCTCGCAGACCAGGTCAGCCTGACGATTCGGGTCCCCGCGACTCAGCAGGTCGCCGATGCCCGAGAAGCTCAGCCGGATCTTGTCGCCGTCCACCACGTTGGTCGCCGCTTCGATCGTCGCATCTCCATAGCGCAAGGTGAAGCGCGGTCGCAACCAGACGAGCTTCGCTGGGAGCTCGATCTCCAGGGCATCCTGGACGAGTCCGTCGTCACGTCGAACCGTCGCCGAACGGCCGGCATCGTCGACCACGCGCGACCAGCGATCCGACTCGTCGCGCTTCGGCGCCGCCACGCGGCGGCGCTCCTTGGCGGCGGCCAGAAGCTCCGCCTCATGCTTTTCGGTGTCGACCCACAAGACACCGTCGTCCGTGACGAGGATGGCGCGCAGCTCGACGATGTCGTCCTCCGTGCGTGGCTCGCCGAACACATCGGTGTCCACGTCGATCGTGCCGAAGGAGGTCTTGGCGTGCTTCGCCACCTCGGGCACGGTTCGTTCTCCGGCAAAGGTCACATAGTCGCCGGTGAGCATGTCGGTGAAGCGCACACACAGGACCAACGCGGCATTCTTCAGCGGCCGGTCGCTGCGATTGTTCACCTCGAGCACGAGCTGGGTCCCGACGCCGAAGAGCGACTTCTCCGCTTTGAGGTCCAGCCAGCTCTCCTCGGGGAAGATCGCGCGGAAGTCCTCGCCCAGCACCGACTCCGCCCAGGTGAGGTCGGTGAGGATGTAATCCCACTGCCGTTGCGCGCGGCGCCGCTCGAAGTGGTCGATGACCGCGGCCTTCCCGGCGTCAGGATCGCCGCGGTCGTACGCGGTGCGCGCGAGGTGTAGCTCCGGCGAGAACCAGCCCGCCCCCACCATCGTGGCGCTGTACGACTCGACGATGCCGGCTCCAGCGCGCGATTTGCGCAGCGATGAGCGCATCCGGTACGGGTCCAGGGCGTCGTCCAGGCGCGCGGCCTGCGTGGGGTAGGCGAGGGTGGCGTGGCGGAAGTCGTCGGCCGCTCCTGATGCGTCGCCGCGCGCCTCGCGGAGGGTGCCACGCAGAAGCAGGGCGGGCGCCATCGCGCCGGGCTTGGTGCCGTCCGCGAACGGGGCGAGGATCGCTTCGGCCTGGCCCAGGGACTCAGGCGTGTTCTGAGCCAGCAGTGCGCGGGCCAGGAGCATGTGGGCCTCACGTTCGTGCGGGGCCAGCTCGATCGCCGCGCGCGCCTCGCGCTCCGTCTCGGCCCAGTCCTCCCTGGCCGACGCCATCCACGCCCGATCGCGATGGTAGGACACCCGATCGTAGGCCTCCATCCACTTCGCCCACACCGTCGCATACGCGAAGGACGCCTCGATGAGCGCGCGTTCCTTGGCGTCGACATCACGGATGAGCGAGCGGCGATCGGCCTCGGCGGCGCGCAGCTCCTCCAGACGGCGCTCGGCGGCGGCCCGGTCGACCTTGAACGACGCGTCGGGCACCATGCCGCCTTCGCCTTGCACCGCGACGACGGACAGCGTGGTCAGGACGACGTCGCGAGTAAACGTCCAGGTTGCCTCCTGAGCCTCCAGCTCTGTCTGTCGCGAGTACAAGGACAGTTGCGCGTCGAGGATCTTGCCGCGCGCGTCGAGCACCTCGCGGGGCACGCCGCGCCAATCCTCCGCGGCCACCGACGCGAGGAAGGTGTGGAGGTCCTCCTGATGGCGCATCGACTGGTCCACCTGGTGGAGCACGCGGATCGTCTTGTCGATGTCGATGTCGTCGGTGGCGTCGGCGGCGAGGCGGGCGCGGGCCGGCGCAAACGCCGCTTCGGCGGCGGTGGCCTGAGCGGCGAGCGCCGCTTCCTCGGCCCGCTGCAACCACCACCAGATGCCCCCGCCTGCGCCGAGCGACAACAGGCCCGCCGCGCCGACCGCCCACGCGCACCCGCGCAGGAAGCGAGTGGTTGACGAGCGGGCCGGCGCTGGGCTGTCCATTGGTGCCCGGTATCCGATTCTGTTCCATGATACCCCGCCGTGGTGCCGCGCCATCCCCGCCTGGTCGTAGCGACCGCCTGGACGCTCGGGGTGGCGGGCGCCGCCCTGGTGGCGCTGACGCTCGGCGTGGCCGGGCGCATCGGCGAGGCCGACGCCCCACACCTGATCAGCACCGAGCTGCGGCTGGCGCAGCTGGTGCTGGATGGGGAGCCGGTGCGGGCGCTGACCTCGTGGTGGGCCCTCTTGGCGCCGCACCCGCCGCTGGGCGCGGTGCCCGGCTGGGTGGTCTTGGTGCTGACCGGCGGCGATCCGCGGGCAGTGTGGCTGACGGTCGGCGTTGCCCTCGTAGCGGCGTTTGACGCCTACGTGCGCCTGGCGAGGCGCTTCACGGACGGCCCGGTTGCGGCGGTGGGCGCCTTCGCGTTTTTGCTGGGCAGCCCGATGCTGTGGAGTGGAGCGGAGCAGTACTCACGCGACCTCTTCGTCGGGGTGGCGGCGCTTCAGGCCATCAGTTGGGCGGTGGCACCCGGAGGGCTCGCGGTTCGTCGTAACGCAATCGGCTTCGGCGTCGCGATGGGAATGGCGTTTGGAACCAAGTACACCGGGCCGCTTTTCCTCGTCGGTGGGGCAGTGATCCTCGGGGCGACGATGCTCGCCCGGCGCGACCGCGCTGAGTGGCGAGGGCTCGCGAGGGCGGTCGGCGCCTTCGCCGTTGTGGCGGGCCTGTGGTACGCCACCCACCTAGGCAGCGTCCGCGCGTACTTTTCCGTCTCCAACGACGTGGCCGCGCTGGCCGGGCAATCGGGCAGCATCACCGACACCACCGCCGCCGGGGTGCACCCGTACTACTGGGTCACGCTGTGGCAGGCGTTGAGCGGCCCGGGAGTGCTCCTTTTGCTTCTCGGGGCTCTGATCGGCTGCATCCGCGCTCGCGATCGGCTGCCGACGGCCGTCGTCGTCGCGGCTGCGGTCGGCGGGGTCCTCGTCCTGTCACGACTGGCCCTTCAGGTCGACCGATACGCGCTGCCGGCGTTGCTCCTGGCGTGTGCGTTGGTTCTGCCGCTGGCCCGGCACCCGGCCGGACTGCTCCTCGTGCTCGGCGTCGCCGCGCCGCGGGTCTGGGCCAGCGCCGACCGCTTCCGGCCAGGGCGTGCCGGCCACCGACAGGACTATGCCCACCCCGTCTCCGGGCTCCAGTCGGCGCACTACCCGATCGCCCGCGAGTTCTGGTTTCCCTCGCCCTTCGACCCGAGCGCCTGGGCCCTCGAACCGGGGGCTCATGCGCTGAAGGCAGCCCAGGGCGACCGGGGTACCGTCGGCCTCCTGGTGCCGGGGGACCCCAACTGGCCGGGGTTCGGGCACCTGTCGATCGCCGCCGCCGCGGTGGATGGCCACTGGGATTGGGCAACGGTGAACCTGCGCCGGGTCGGCGACAACGCCCCGCCGGTCTTTGTCGGGCCGCTCTTCGATGAGCACTGGCCGCCCTCCGCATTCAGCGTGCTCGTGGCCTTCGAAGGACCCGGGGTCGACGGCGCCGTGGGGCGATGGCTCAGTGAGCATCCGGGCCGGGAGTTGTCGCGGACGCACAGCGCCAAGGGCGTCGACCTCGTGGTCTACCGGCTGGCCGACTAGCTCAGATCAGCCGGGCGTGGGTGCCGGCAGGCCACGCGCGCGGTCTGCACGCGGCCCCGTCGGTGCCAGCTCCAGATAGCCGCCCCACGCCTCGGTGGAGCGCTGGTCGCCCCCCCGCGCATCCGCGTAAAAACGCCCGCGTTCGTAGAGCGCAAGTCCGAGTTCGGGCTCGAGGTCGGCGGCCCGGTCGAAGTGTTGTGCAGCCAACAAGCGCTGTCCGTTCCGTTCGAGGTAACGACCCAGGTAGACGTGGGCCGCGGCGTCGGCGAGGCCACTGCGCCGGAGCGCCGCAAGCTCCACCCCAGCTACCGGCTCGATCCGCTGGGTGGCGGCCAGAACCCTGGCGCGGGGGGCCAGCCGCCTCAGCCCGGCGTCCTCGGACGCCTCGAGCGCGGCCACGGCCAGGTCGGCGACCGCCGCGGCGTCCTCCCGGCGCGCGTTGACCGCCAGAAGTGCACGCGCCCAGGCGCCGATCGGCGTGTTGCCAGGGATGGAGTTGACGTCGGGCGCCCCGGCCTGACCGGACCACCCGTACACCAGCGCAACCAGGTCCTCGCGGAGCGGCGGATTCGCGACCCGGGCAACGGCGTGGGCTTCGACCACGCGGTCAAGCTCCAAAAGCACCAGGACCAAGGCCTGCTGCACGGCGGGATCCGCCCGGTACATCTCGGCCAGGGTTTGGAGTTTGCGAGCCGCCAACAGAAAGTCTGACTGGACCACGTCTTCGGAAGCCAGGAGCATGAGCAGGTCGGCGTTGGTGCCGTCGCGCGCGACGCCTTGCGCGGCGGCGCGGAGCGCGCGGTCGCGGTGACCCCCGTCCAACCACGCCTTCGCCTCGACCCAAGCGGCCTCGCCTACCTGCCGCGGCGACAACCCGAGGGCGCCGTACGTTTTGCGGAAGACATCGGCCGCCGCCGCACGCTCCGCCGGGGTGCCCTCGCGTAGTTGCAACTCAAGCAAGCGGGCTTGCACGTGGTTGGGCGCCACCGAGAGGAAGAGCGTGATGATCGCGCGGGCCTCCGCCCGTTGTCCGAGCGCCATCAGCACCTGGGCGCGCCCGAGTCGATAGCGGGGCTCGTCGGGGCCGGCGAGCCCCGCGAGGTCGCCCATCGCGGCGTCGGCGTCCCCAAGTTGGGCGTGGATCCGCGCGAGCAGCAGCCGCGCCTCGTCGTCGGCCGGCGGCTCCCGGCCGATCGCCGCGAGGGCCGAGGCTGGATTCCGAAAGGCCAGAAGCTCGGCGGCCCGCAGGTACGCGAGGCGGTTGGGGTCGATGCCCTGTGGCTCTGCGAGCAAGGCATCCACCTGCTCCTGGAGAGCGTGGTCGCCGCGGAACTCGGACCAGATGACCATGCGCAGGCGCGCCAGCTCCGTCGCTTCCACCGGGCCCTCGGCGTGCTCCGCCAGTCGGGCTTCGGCCTCCACGAGCGCCGGATAGTCCGCCGAGGCCAGGACGCGACCGACGTCGACACTGGCGCGTGCCGCGTCCAAAAGGCCGCTGGCCCGGGCGATGAGCATGCCCAGGACCACCAAGACCAGGCCCATGCCGATCAGCAGCGCGCTTCCGAGCAGGACGCGCAGCACCAGCCCTCGCGCCGGCGGCCCCGGGAGTTCGGGAGCTCGCGGCCGCGGCGCTGGCCGAATCGGGATGGGGTGCTTCTCGATCACTTCGATCGGGGGCTGGTAGGAGTCGGTTCGCCGCTCCGGCGGCGGCGGCGGCGGCGCCGCCTCGACCAGGGGGGTTCCGCCTTGACTCCGCCAGCTCTCCGAATGCTCGATTTCATCGAGATCGGATGCCACTGGATCCACGCCCATCGACGCCTGCCAGTCCCTGAGGTTCAGCACCCGATCCCCGGCGTCCCGCTTGCGGTGCAGGGGACCGTGCTCGCCCTCGCCCACGACCATCAGGATCTGGGTGTCACCGGGTCCGCCGCCGCTCACACTCTGCAGCGGGGCAGGCGCCGCCACATCCGAGTGTGCGGTGCGTTCTTCGTCCTCGCCCGCCTCCCCCGGTGGGATCGGCGTGGCGGCCTCGGCGGGGGCCTTGAAGAGTGAAGGGAACGGCGCCTCGCCCGCCAGCGGCTCCAGAAGAACGTCGCCCGTGTCGCCGAGGCTCTCGGTGTGCTCGCTTTCTGCGGGGACGGAGTCAAGCTCCAGGATCGCCGGGAGCGCGCGCTTGACCTGAAGCTCGATGGGCTCGCTCCCTCGGAAGTCACCCGCGAGCGCCCAGCGCAGGCCGAGGACTCGGCCGTTTTTCGGCTGCTCGTTCCCGAGGCGCGTCAAGAGCACCCCGGCGCGTGCGAGCGCGCCAGCGGCGAGGAACTGCTCTGCCAGGGTGAGCCGGGCGGAGAAATCGCCCCCGGCTTCCACGGCGCCGGCCGTGGTTTCGGGGCGCGGGGGCTCCTGCGTCGAGCGCTGGAGCAGCTCGGAGACGTCGTCGCCGGCCACCCTCAGGGTTTCCAGCACCGAACGCGCTCGCATCGGCCAGCCGCGTTCGAGGTAGGCCTCCGCCAGCAGGCGGAGCGCAGCCCGATCGCTCGGGGCGACCTCCACCGCCTCGCGCGCGCGTGCCAACGCCCGATCGACCTGTTTGAGGTCCAGGAGCGCCCGGCCGGCGGCGACGCGCGCTGGCAGCGTTGGCGGCGCTTCGGCGCTCCACGCAGTCACCAACCTGAGCACGCCCACGGCATCGCCACGGCCTGAGAGCGCCTGAACAGCGCGCTCGCGGCGACGCTCGATGTCCGGGGGCAACTGCGGCGGAAGGGGCGAAGGCACGACCCTAGTCTATCATGTAACGGGGGGAGAGAGCTCGCCGCCCTCTCCCCCTACCGGGCCATTCCCTCCGGCCTCCAAGCTTCGCTTTCCGGCCTCCGGCGCCCGCCGCGTTGATAACGCGGCGGGACGTGGCCCTCTCCCCCTCACCGCAGTCCCCCATGCCGCTCTACGTTTCATGGCTCTGGGAGCCGGCGCGTCGCGACGGCATGCGTAACTATCAAGAAACAGCACCGTTGGCTCGGAGCTGGGCGCTCAGGCCGCGACCGGTAGCGCGACGTTGTAGCCGGGCTTCTTGAGCCTACCGACGAGGCGCTTCGCGTCTCGCTTCTTCGTCGCCGCCCCTGCGACTTCGGTCGCACCCGCCGCCGCCGCGACCGAAGTCGGCGCCACTGCGACCGAAGTCGCTCGCTGGTGGCTCACCCTGCGACTTCGGTCGCACCTGCCGAGAGCCGCACCACGGCCGCTGAGATATTCACGGCGTTGATCCGTAAGGCAGCGCCGCGACTGGTTCCGCCAGCACGCCACACTCGCCGCCGCCGCGACCGAAGTCGGCGCCACTGCGACCGAAGTCGCTCGGTGGTGGCTCACCCTGCGACTTCGGTCGCACCTGCCGCCGCCGCCG
>CANLGL010000047.1 GCA_947490345.1 Deltaproteobacteria bacterium | reverse complement strand
GGGCGAGCATCGAGGGCTGTTTCGGAGTCGTTCCGCGCATAGACGCCGATCACCCGCCCGCCGACGCTTGTCCACCGCCAGCAGCGGGTTTTTCAGCGGCCTGCTAGGCCACCAACGCTCGCGCCGCCTCCACCCACCGCGGGTCCGCGTTTACGCACGGGGCCACACGGAGCACGCTGCCGCCTGCGTTGCGGAAGGTCTCCGCGCCGGCGATCGCGATCTCTTCGAGGGTTTCGAGACAGTCGGCCACGAACGACGGCGTGAGCACCACCACTCGGCGGGCGCCCTCCTTCGCCAAACGCTGCAGGGTGTCCGTGGTGGATGGAGTCATCCAAGCCGCGGGCCCGAGTCGACTCTGGAAGCTCACCTCGGGCTTCTCCAACCCAACACAACGCGGGGTCTCGGCGACACCTTGGTCATGTCCTACGCCGCCAAGATGGCGTCGGCCATGTACGGCCCTTTCCGCCACGCGGCCTCGAGCGCCCCCACTCACGGCGACCGGCGGGGCTACCAGATGAACCCGGCCAACGGGCGCGAGGCGCTTCGCGAGACCGCGACGGACATCGAAGAAGGCGCCGATCTGATCATGGTGAAACCGGCACTGACCAATCTCGATCTCATTGCCGCCACCCGCGCCCGTTGGGACGTCCCGATTGTCGCGTACCAGGTGAGCGGCGAGTACGCGATGATTCACGAGGCCGCACGCGCCGGCCGGATCGATCGAGCCCGCGCCGCGAACGAGACCCTGGTTTCCATCCGACGCGCCGGCGCCGACCTCATCGTCACCTACTTTGCTCCTGAGTTCTGGTAGCGGGAGCGCGCGAAACACGGTCCCATCGTCTAGCTGGCCAAGGACGGCGCCCTCTCCGGGCGCAAACAGGGGTTCGAATCCCTTTGGGACTCTCACGCCGACCCCAAGATTACGCCACCAACGCCCGATGGAAGTGAAACTCCCCATCGATCGCCAAAAGCTCCCCGTCCGCCACCGCCTCCCACTGCTCCTCGTCGCCGATCCGTTCGCTGGCGATGAGCAGGTGGTTGACCCGACCGGGCGGCCGCACGGCGAGCAAGCAGGGCTTTTCACGCTCTGGGCACGTGCCCGCGTCCCGGCAGAAGAGCTTCTGCGTCGAGAAGTGCAGCTCCCTACGCCAGCGCTGCGCGAAGAACTCCCGGCCGTTGGTGAGCACGAAGTTGAGGACCGGCGCCTCATGCCCTCCGGCCTCGGCCCACTCCGTCACCGCCGAAACAGTGGCCTGCACCGCGTCCGTCACGGTCGCGACATCGGCCGGCTCATGCCCGCTGACATCGACGCCGCGCGCCTGGAAGGCGCCCAACAAGAGCGCAAAGAACGCCTCGCTGTCGGTGTCACCGAGCCGCTCCTGCCAGATCGCGTCGGGCGTGCCCCGCCGCATCGCGGCTTCGATCTCGGAAAAGCCGTGGATCGTGCCGTTGTGGGCGAAGAGCCAGCGTCCGTGGCGAAACGGGTGGGTGTTGAGCGGACCCACCTCGCCGACGGTAGCGCGGCGAACGTGCGCCACCAGCGCATTCGACGCCAAGCGATCCGCCGCCCGGCGGAAGCTGGTCGAGTCCGCCGCCGGTCCCTCCGACTTCAAGACATAGGCCTCGCCCGACTGGAAGTAGCCGATGCCCCAGCCGTGAGGATGCTCACGCGCCTGGTCGGCGAGCGCGTTCTGGGCGGTGACCAGCGACCGATGGGCGCGAGAGAGCACCGCCGAGCGGAAACCGAAAAGCCTGCACATCCGGAACCCACATCGGCAGAGGAAGCGGCGACATAACGCAAAATGGGACCGGGGTGACTCCCGAGGCAGGCTCGGTGCCGCTGACGGTCGACGGCACGGCTTGGGCCGTGGACGGCGCGAAGCGCTAGCCCCCGCCGCGGCCTCGGCCGCGCCCGGTTTTCGTGATAGCCAGCGCCCCCCCCAGGAGTGTCTCTGTTCGACCTGAGCATCGGAGAGCTGCTCGTCATCGCGGTGTTGATCCTGGTCTTTGTAGGCCCGGACCGCATCCCGGAGCTGATGTCGGTGGCGGGGCGCTACTACGGGAAGTTCCGTCGTATGAGCGACGACCTTCGCCGGACCTTCAACGCTGAGGTCGCGCGACACGAATCCGACCGTCGTCGCGAGGAGCTGGAGGCGCGCCGGAAGGAGATCGAGACCCGGCGTCAGGAGGAACGCGAGGGGGCGCAGCGCGCCGCCAGCGACGCCGAAGCGCCCGCAGAGGGCGCTGCGGCCGAAGGCACTGTCGCGACCCCCATGCCGGCCGATGCGGTCGCGCGGCCACGCGTCGCCGGTCAGCCGGCCACCGCCACGCCCGACCCCGTCGCCGCTCCCGCCGCGCCCGAAGCGGGTGACACGTGAGCACCGTCCCCGACGAGTTCCGGATGCCGATTCTCGAGCACCTGCGGGAGCTTCGCTCCCGACTCATCGTGTGCATGATCTCGCTCGGGGTGAGCTTCGCCCTGTCGTTCACCTTCGCCAACGAGATCTTCGCGTGGCTGGCGCGGCCGATGAACCGCGCGCTGCTCATCACTGGCAAGGGCACTCTGGCGGTGCACCAGGCCATGGAGGGCTTCTTTGTGCAGATGCACGTGGCCGGCTTCACGGCCCTCTTCGTCAGCTCGCCGATCATCTTCTGGCAGATCTGGCGCTTCGTGGCGCCGGGGCTCTACGACACCGAGCGGCGCTGGGTGCTCCCGCTCGTCAGCACCAGCACCGCGCTTTTCATCGGCGGGGGCGCGTTCGCCTACTATGTCGTCTTCCACTTCGGCTTTCCCGTCTTCTTGGAGATGAACGGGGAAGACGTCCAAGCTGTCATCTCGATCCAGAGCTACCTCAGCTTCGCGACGACGCTGATGGCGGCGTTCGGCGCGTCGTTTCAGCTCCCGATCGTGGTCTGGTTTCTGGCGCGCATGGGCGCCATCGATCACATCGACATGCTCAAGGCCTTTCGCTACAGCCTCGTCGGCATCTTCGTGATCGCCGGCATCCTCACCCCTCCGGACGTCATCTCCCAGTTGCTGATGGCGGGGCCGTTGGTGCTTTTGTACGGCGTCGGGATCGTGGTGGCGCGCTTCGCGACCACCAAGAAACGTTAGGATCGGTCGATGGCCTCCCTGGCAGACGGCTTCTGCCCCAACGTTCATGACGCGCCGATCACCGCGGCCGCGTACGACCCGTGGAGCGGCGTGCTCGCCACGGCGGACGCATCGGGCCTGATTGCGGTGGTGCGGGCTGGGGAAGCCACGCCGGGGTTGGTCTTCCGGCCGGGCGTGGGCATCACCGGCGCGTTGGCGGTGATTCGCGGCGGTACGATGGTCGCCGCGGGCGACGACGACGGGACCATCGGGGTCTACCAGACCGACAGCGGCGCGCCGGTGTTCCAGGAGCTGCGCGACGGCGCGCGCGGCCGGGTACGTGCAATGCGCGGGGTTGCGCTGTCGCCCGAAGGGGCGCGGGTCGCGACGATCGCCGTCGACGGGCTCTTGCGCATCTGGGACATCGCCAACGGCAAACGTGAGGTCGCGTGGCAGGGCTTCGGCGGGCTGACGGTGGACTTCGACGGGCATGGCCAGCGGGTCTTGTGCCTGGATGCCCAAGGGCAGCCGCGGCTGGTGGACCTCATCTCACACCAGGGCCTCCCCATGGACCGGCTGCAGATGCCTGCCGACCGGGCGGCCTTCTCGCTGGACGGGACGCTGGTCATCGCCGCGGGGGCTTCAGGTCTTTCGCTGCTGCGCGTGGTGGACGGGCGGCTGGTCAGCAGCTTCGCGGCGCGTGGCGGCAGCGGGATGCTGGGCGTCATCCAACGGCCTGATGGCGTGCAGATCGGGGCGGTCAGCACGCGCAGCGTGCACGTCTTCTCGATGCCTGACCTGCAACCGGTGGAGAGCGTGCGCCACGGCGCGCCGCAGACCTCGGGGGCCGCGTGGTGGGGTCAAGAGGGCATCCGAGTCGGCGGCAGCGACGGACTGGCCCACGGTGGCGGGGAGGCCGCCGCGGGCCCGGTGACGGCCGTGGGTGGTTTCGGCACGGTGCGGCTCGCCGCGCATGGTGACCGTGTCCAGATCTGGCTGGGTGACCGGCGCGGCAAGGCCATCGACGTCGGCGCGCCCGTCGCGGTGGTGCAGGCCGAGCGCGAGGGGCGCTACGTGCTCGTCCGTCCGGTGACTGGCTCCTTGCGGTTGTACGACGTCCGGAGCGGCCGGGTCGTCTTCGATGCCGGGCCCGAGACCGCCGGCGCCACCGACGTCGCGGTGGGCGGCAACGTGATGGCGGCCCAGCTTGCCAACCGCGGGGTGCGCTGGTGGGACCTCGGTAACAATCGGGCCTGGGAGCTTCAGTGGCCGACGGCGATGGCGCTTTCCCACGGCGGCACCTGGCTTGGCCTGGTCACCCCCCGTGGTGCGGTCAAGATCGTCGAGCCCGGCACCGGTCGCGACGCGGTCCCCGACCCCCGCCCCTCCGCCGACGTACCGATTCGGCTTTTGACCTTCGTGAATCGGCGCCCCGACCTGTTGGTGCTCGACCAGGACCACATCCTCGCCCACTACGACTTGTCCCGGAGCGCGCGCGACGGCGTCCCGGCCGAGGCGCGGGACGTCCTCCAATTCGGGGCCGCCCCCGACCGCATCTGGGGCATCACCGGCGGTCAGTACGCTGCCGTCCGCATCCCCGACGGGGAGCACGCCACGATCATGTTCGTGGACATCCACAAGCAGGTGGTGGTCGGAGAGTTGACGGGCCTGCATCCCGCCGCAGAGGTTGATGCCGAGCAGGGTCTGGTCATCGAACCGGCCCGGAGCGGCGCACTGTTGGAGCGGGAGATGAACGGCACCGAACGCCGCGTCCTACGCTCACTACCGGGGGGCGAGTGGGTTGCCTTCGGCAGCCGCGGCATCCTCGACGCAAGCGAGGCCGCAGGAGGAGCGCTGGGGCGGTAGCGACCGCATCCGGTGTCTGGACAACAGCCCGCCACCGGGCGATGTTGACACGTCAAGGGGCGTCCCATGCAATCCAGAAACTCGGGGGGAGCACGCTCGCCGCTTCCTCCACCTACCGGGCCGTTCCCTTCGGGCTCCGGCAAGCCTGCGCCCTGCGGTCAGCGCCGCGTGGATAACGCGGCGCTGCCGGCCCTCTCCCCCTCCTGGGCAGTCCTCATCGGCCTCTCGCTGCTCGTCGCCACCAGCTCCACAGCCACCGCCGCCACATGGCGCGACGCCATGGCCACCGGCGACTGCCGCGGGGTGGTCGAGGCGCTGCCGGCGCCAGAAAAGGATGTCGAACGCCTCGCTTCGGCCCGTTGCCTCCAACGGCTGGGTGAGAGTGCGCGCGCTGCTGAGGTCGCCGCGGGCGTCACCGACAAACGCCTCCGCCCGTACGCGGCGGTCGTGCGCGCCGAAGCGCTGCTTTCGGGTGACCACCCGGCGGGGGCGGCCGCGGCACTGGAAGGAGTGGAGCTGACGGGGTGGCAGGAGGAGCTGCTCCGGGGGCGCGCCCTTGTCGCCGCCGGCCGGTCGGCCGATGCCCGAGACGGCCTGCGCGCCCTGACCGAGATTCGTTCGGTGGCTCCGGAAGCGCGCTACTGGCTTGCTCGCGGGGCCGAGGACCGTGGCGAACGCGACGCTGCCCTGGAGACGTATCGCGCCGTCTGGACCCGTTCGCCGAGCGATCCCTTCGCCGACCGCGCCGCCGAGCGCCTGGGCGCGATGGGTGCCCCCGTGCCCGACGCCGGCACCCCTGAGGGACGGGCCCTGATGATGGAGCGCGCGCGGGCGCACCTCGCCGACAAACAAGCTGACGATGCCCTCCCCCTGCTCGACGCCGTCGCGCTCGCCGAGCCCTTCGACACCGAGGCCGAGAAGCTCTTCATCGCCGATGCGCTCTTCGAGGCGAAGGCCTACGCACGGTCGCGAGCCGCGTACGACGCGCTCCCCGGCGCCCGCCAGGGCGCGGCCACGCTGTTCCAATACGCGCTGACCACCGCCCGCGCCGGCGACTATCCGGCTGCCGAGCTGCTGTATGCTGAGCTCGGGCGCAGCTTCCCCGACTCGAAGGAGGCCGATGAAGCCGCCTGGAAGCCGGGGTACATGAAGCACGACGCCGGCGATCTCGCGGGCGCGGTCACCGCGCTGGGCGTGTACCTCGACGCCCGCCCCAGCGGAAAATTCGCCTCCGACGCGCGCTGGTTCCGGGCCTGGGACATGCATCGCCTGGGTCGCGACATCGAGGCCGCCACCGAAATGGAGAAACTCCTGGGCGCGTGGCCGCAGATCGACCTGGCGGTGGCGGCCAGGTACTGGCGGGCCCGAATCCAAGGGGACAAGAAGGGCTACGAGCAGGTGCTGAGCCTGTATCCCGACAGCGGCTACGCCTGGTACGCGGCGATGCGGCTGGGTAAAACCTGGCCGTCCCC
Source organism: Deltaproteobacteria bacterium (assembly GCA_947490345.1). Lineage (GTDB taxonomy): Bacteria > Myxococcota_A > UBA796 > UBA796 > SXON01 > SXON01. Next base: position 36,996 of record CANLGL010000047.1, on the reverse strand, counting down.
TCCCCCCGCGGTGCGGCCGGAGCTACCCGCCGCCTGGGTGGCGGCCCGCCCGGGCGTCGCTACGGCGCGACTGCTCGTCGACGCGGGCATGCCGGACTGGGCGCGGCCTCTCTTGGCGGGCGCCGTTGCCGACGCCGCGAAGGATCAATCCACGGCGATCGCGATGGCCTGGCTGCTGGTCGACGCCGAAGACTACGCCACCGCCCGCAAGCTCGCCTGCCCCTACAAGGCCGATCGAGCCGCGCTGGAAGCGTGTGTGGTGCGCCCGCACCACGGCGCGGTCAGCGCCATCGCCGCCGAGCACGGCCTTCCCGCGCTGCTCCCGTACGCGATCATGAACGCGGAGAGCGGCATGGACCCCTCGGTCACCTCACAAGCGGGCGCCCGGGGCTTGATGCAGTTGATGCCCAAGCTGGCGGCGGACCTGGCCAAGAACCGCATCCCCGGCTTCCACCCCAGCGAGTTGTACCGCGCTGGCGTCAACGCCCGCTTGGGCACGACGGAACTGGGCCTGTTGTCGCGACGCTGGGAGCCTTCGGCGGTCAAGCCCTCGCTCCCCCTCGTGATCGCCTCCTACAACGGCGGCGCCGCGGCAGTGGATCGGTGGTTGGGAGGGTACGCCACCCCGCCCGAGATCGACGAATTCGCCGAGAACATCTCATTCTCGGAGACGCGCCGCTACGTACGCCGGGTGCTCGGGTACCTGCAGCAGTACCGCCGTGTGTACGGAGATGCCCCGCCGGCTTAACACGACGCCCGCCGCGGGCGACCTTCGCTGCGCGAGGCGATGATGATTCTTCTCTTGTGGTTTGGCTGCGCGGCGCCGCTCACCGGCCTGCCCAGCTTCACGATGATGGCCCCCGGCGGCACCAGTGGGGCCGTCGCGATCGGTCCCGAGGTCACCGTCGAACAGTGCTCGACCAACGTGCTCGGCATCTTCAGCTGGGCCGCGGCGGTCCCCTCACATGAGGGCGTCATCGCCAAGGCGCTGGCCGAGACCGGCGCGGATGTCCTCCTCAACGCCGAGCTCAGCACCAAAACCTTCAACGCCTACGTCTACACGCAGGCCTGCAGCCGCGTCGTCGGCACGCCAGCGCGCTTTGCGGAGGCAACATGAGCGTCCGCCCACTCGCCCTCGCGCTGTTGCTCGTCGCGACCGGATGCACCCGCATCTACAAGGTCAATACCGCGCCGCTGGACATCTCGACCAAGGCGGTCGCCGCCGAGAAGATGGACCCAATCGGCCGGGTGTCCGCCAAGTACTGCAACTCGCTGATCGTGATCATTCCGATCTTTCAGAACCCCAGCAAGGTCTTCGACGGGCTGATGGACGAGGCCAAGGCGCAGGGCGGCACGGCCGTCACCGACGTCAAGCTCGAAGGAGTGGACTACGTCAATGCCCCGCTCTATGTGAAGATGTGCTTCGAGCTGTCGGGAACGGCAGTCAAGCCCCACGTCGAGGCGGCGCCGGCGCCGGCGCCGGCGAGCAAGAAGAAGAAGTAGGGGCTCCGGGTCACGGGCCTTGCCCGTCATCCCACCTCAAACTCAAAGGGCAAAAGCGCCAGCGCCTGCCCGGGATTCTCGGCAAACAGCCGCGCCGCCGTCGGCACGTCTGGCAAGAACGCCAGCTCCGGCACCGCGGCAAAGGCAAACCGACGCGCCAAGCGCTGGAGGAGCCCCCCCGACGGCAGCGGCCTGATGTCCCAGGTGCGCCACCGTGTGGCCCCCACGAGGGCGGCGGCGCCCCGCTGGGCGTCGCCCAGACCGCCCAGATGGTCTACGAGCCCGAGGGAGTGGGCACGGCGGCCCGACCACACCCGCCCGCGGGCGTGGGGCTCAATCTCCTCGTAGGTCCGCTTCCGGCCCTGTGCCACCCGCTCGACGAACGCACGGTAGGTCAGCTCGAGGCCGGCGCGCAGATGGGCGCGCCCGGAGGGAGAAAACGCCGTCTCGGTGAACAAGTCGGCCTGTGGGCCCATGAGCAGGTCTTCGCTGTGGATGCCCTGCCGGGCCATCGCGCCGCGGAGCACGGGCTTCCCGGCGATGACGCCGATGCTGCCGGTCACTGACGCCGGATGGCACCAGATCGCCGTCGCGGCAGCGCTGAGGTACACGCCGCCCGAGGCGGAGACATCCCCAAAGCTCGCCACTACCGGCTTTTCAGCGGCGAGCCGCTCGACGGCGCGCCAAATGAGGTCGCTGGCCGGCGCGCTCCCGCCGGGGCTCGTGACGCGAACGACCACCGCCCTGGCGCGCGGGTCCTCGCGGAGCTTGTCGAGGGCGGCGACCACGGGGACTACCGCGATCATGTCCGGGCCCGGCGCGCCGCGCCCGTCCATCACCGGACCAGAGAGCCAGACCACGGGCACGCCCGCGCATCCGCTGATGAACGAGGCCAGCGCGCGTTCGCGGCGTGTGGCGTGGGCCCAGGTCGCGAACGGCACGATCCTTGGCTGCTTGCCCACCAGCGCCTCGACCTCCGCCTCGACCTGGTCTGGGTACAGCGCGCCGGTGAAGAAGCCGCGCTCCACCGCGTCGGTGGCGGACATCGGGGCATCGGCCACCGCGGCGACGACACTCGCGACGCTCAGCGACGGGCGATGGCGCACCTGCGACTGAACCCATTCCTCGCTGAGGTCCTCGACCAGCGCCCGCATCGAGTCGCGGTTGGGGGCGGAGGCGAACCCGCGCGAGAACTGCTCGCCAAAACTCTTGAACTCGCCGACGGCCTCGACGTCGAAGCCGGCGCCGAACCGGGCGAGCAGCTCGCCGTAAAAGCGCATCGTCGTGCCGAGCCCGACGCAGAACACCTGCGACCCCGGCCGGATCCACGCTCGTGTGCACGCCGCCGCAACCAACATTTCCGCATTGCCAACGTGATCGAACTCGGCCAGAACAAGATGACCGGAGTCGCGACAGGCCGCCAGGGCATCCACCGACTCGTGCAACGCGGCCTGACCCCCGCTGTGCACCAACCGCTCAACTTTGAGCCACACCCCGCGGATGTCCGGCCCTTCCGCAAGCGCGCGCAGCTCGTGCGGGGACGGTAGCGGCGAACGGGTCCCGACCCGGATTTCGAGCAGGGGGGCACCCCTCTCCCAGAAGGCGCGACGCAACCCGTGCGCCGCCCAGATCGGCGTGGCGACGAGACGAGGAGACAACGGGAAGGAGGCAGCCATGCGGGCCCCCCCGGTACGACGACGACAACACCCTGTCAACGTGGCCCGGTCCTGGCTTGACAGGGGAAGCCTGATCCTCTACTAAAGCGCCCGTTACCGACCCTTGTCATCGGAGCCCGGGTGTCCACCAAGATCTGCCCGAACTGCAACGCCGAGGTCCCCGCGATCGCGAACCTCTGCAAGCACTGCTTCCACGACTTCCACTACGTCGCGCCCAAGAAGAAGAGCCCGGTGTGGACTCTACTTTTCCTGGGCGTCGGCACCTCGTTCGTGATGGCCTCGATCTTCGCGTTCATGTACGGACAGCAGAAGGTCACCACCAGCGTTGTCGATCGCGAGACCAAGAGCATGGTCTTCACCACCAAGACGCCCCATGACGTGACGTCCGACCGGGTGTATTGGAAGGACATTTCAGCGGTTGAAGACGTCAGCCACGCCAAGCCCGTGCCATACCAGGTGTGGGTGGTGCTGACCGACGGCAAGCGGTACCTGTACGCCGAGGACACCGAGACGCTGACCATCGAGGCGTTCCGGTTGGCAGAGAAGATCGGCAAGACGGTCGTTCCCAAAGACGCCAGCGCACCGCGCTGAGCACCAGGGGCCGCGGCTCTCACAAACGGTTACGCGGCGGGCTGTTCCGGAGCGTTCGTGCTGGAGTCCGCCTTTGGTTTGTTCTCCTGCGATCTCGCGATCGACCTGGGAACGGCCAATACCCTCGTCTACGCCACCGGTCGGGGGCTCGTCGTCGACGAGCCGAGCGTCGTGGCGATGGCCAAGGGGCCCGGCGGCATTCTGGGCAAGGTGCTCGCCGTCGGGGTCGACGCCAAGCGCATGGTCGGCCGCACCCCCGGGAACATCATCGCGGTGCGGCCGCTGAAAGACGGCGTCATCGCCGACTTCGAGGTCACCGAGGCCATGCTTCGGCACTTCATGGTGCAGGCGATGGGGCGGCGCAGTTTTGCGCACCCGCGGGTGATCGTGTGCATTCCGTACCGCATCACCGAGGTGGAGAAGCGCGCGGTGATGGAGTCGGCGCGTTCGGCCGGTGCGCGCGAGGTACTGCTCATCCCCGAGCCCATGGCCGCGGCCATCGGGGCGGGGCTTCCGGTCAGTGAGCCCATCGGCTCGATGATCGTCGACATCGGCGGCGGCACGAGCGAGGTGGCGGTGATCACGCTCGGCGGCGTGGCGATCACCCAGTCGTTGCGCGTGGCGGGCGACGCGATGGACGAAGCGATCATCGCCTACGTCAAGCGGCGCTACAACTGCCTCATCGGCGAGCGCACAGCGGAAGAGATCAAGCTCGCCGTAGGGTGCGCCGCGCCGCCGCCCCAGCCCATCGGCATCGTGGTGAAGGGTCGCGACATCTCCACCGGCACCCCGCGCCAGTTCGAGGTCACTGGGGAAGACACCGCCGAGGCCCTCGCCGACTGCGTGTCCCAGATCGTCGAGGCCATCCGCCACACGCTGGAACAGACCCCGCCCGAGCTCTCGGCCGACATCATTGACCAGGGTGTCGTGCTGGCCGGTGGCGGTGCGATGCTGCGCCACCTGGACGACGTGATTCGTGACGTGACCGGCCTGCCGGTGGTGATCGCCGAGGATCCGCTCCGCTGCGTGGTGATGGGCGCCGGGGAGTGTCTGGAAAAGCCCGAGCTGCTCAAGCGGGTGGCGTTGTAAGCAAAACCGAACGGACCCGTCCGTTCTGCATGTCACTGATGAGCATCCGGCCGTCGTCGAGGAACAGCAGGTCGCTGGGCCACGACAGGGTCGCGTCGAGCGCCGGGCCGCCGTCGCCCGAGAAGCCGTCCTCGCCTGTGCCGACGACCACCTCGGCTTCGCCCCCCTCGATGCGGAGCACCTCGTGCGCGCCGCTGTTGGCGACGTAGAGCGCGCCGTCAGGCCCCAGGCGCGCCGACCACGGGTACAAAAGCCCCTCCGCGAGCACGCGCGTGTCGCCCGTGGCGGTGACGGCCAGCACCCGCCCTCCGAACGAATCCACCACCAGGACCTCGTCGCCCACCCCGCGGCGGACGCGCTGCACGCCTGGGACGTCGGCGAGGACGGTTTCGATCACGCCGTCGGCGCCGACACGTCGCACCGCGCCGTTCTGCGTATCGGCGATCCACAAGCTGCCGTCGGCGGCGTAGGCCATGCCGCACGGCTGCCCAAAGTTGGCATCGAGCGCGGGGCCGCCGTCGCCGGCGAAGCCTTCGTCGCCGGTTCCGGCGACCACCTCCACCCTCCCCGTGCCGTCATCTCGGATGACGCGGGACTCGTGGACCGCAAGGATGGTGAGGCGACCGTCGGGCGACCACTCGACGTCCATCGGGTTCTCGATCGGACTCTCCGCGAGCAAGGCACCAGGCTCACTGTAGAAGTGCTCGCCGCTACCGGCCACCGTGACCAGGCGGCCGGCGTCGAGGCAGCGGACGCGGAAGTTGTTGAAATCGGCCACGCACGGGCGCCCGTCCGGAGCCTGTGCCAGCCCGGTCGGCAGGTAGAGCCAGGAATCAGGCGCCAGGAGCCCGTCCCCGTTCCACCCCAATGAACCGTCACCGGCGACGGTGCAGATAGCGCCGAGCCCACAGTCCGGCTCGGCGCAGCCGAGCAGCAGCAGGATCAGCGCCAAACCGCCCGAATCGAGTGATTGTAGGTGTCGGCGATGTAGACATTGCCGTCGGCGTCCACCGCCACGCCGTAGGGCTTGTTGATGCGCGCCGCCGCCGCCGCACCGTTGTCGCCAGTGTAGTCGGGCTCAGTACAGATGCCGGCGAAGGTGCTGATCGTCCCGGCCTGGACGACCCGAACGCAGGAGTTCTCGGTGTCCGCGATGTACACCTCCCCGTCCAGGCCGATCGCGATGTCGGTCGGGTTGAAGAGCATCGCATCCGCCGCCGGTCCCCCGTCGCCACCGAACCCCGGGGACCCGTTGCCGGCGAAGGTCTCGATGGTCCCCTCGGCCAGGTCGATCACCCGGATGCGCTGGTTGAGGGTGTCCGCCACGTAGAGCATACCGTCCGAAGACAGCGCGAGCCGACCCGCCGGGGCCGCCTGCTGCCCCTTGGGGTTGTTGAACTGCGCCGTCGCGACCTCACCGCCGTCGCCCGCGTACCCGGCCGTGCCGTTGCCGCCGTAGGTGTGGATGATCCCGTCGGTGGTGACGGTCCGGATGCGCTGGTTGGCGCTGTCGGAGATGTAGAGGGTGCCGTCGGGACCCTCGACAACGCTGGACGGCAAGTCAAGTACTCCTGCGGTCGCGACACCGTCATCGCCGCCGAACGAACGCGAGCCGGTGCCAGCGACAAAACTGAGCAGGTTGGTCGCGAGATCGATGCGCTCGATCCGGCTGTTGTGCCAGGCGGCGAGGAGCAGCGTGCCGTCAGCCGCAAAGCTGAGTTGGGTGGGGTGGTTGAAAGAAGCGAGGCGCGCGTCCCCCACGGGGCCATCGCCCAAGAGGCCGTTGCCGGCAATAGTGGACATCATCCCCTGGTCGTCGATCTTGCGGATGCGGTGGTTGTTCCAGTCGAGGATGTAGGCGTCCCCCGCTGGCGAGAAGTCCAGATCCTGAGGGAGGTACAGGTAGGACTCGTTGGCGGGGATGTCTTCCTGACCCAGGGCGGCGAGGCCCTGGTATCCGGCGAAGGTGCAGATGTGGCCGGACTCGTAGTCACACTCGGTCGGACCCTCCTCGGCGGTGTCGGCCGTGTCGGTGTCGGTTTCCCCGGGGCAGCCGACGAAGAGCGGAACGAGGAGCGCGATCATGGGGCCACCCGACGGATGCGGTGATTGAAGGAGTCGGCGACGTAGATGGCGCCCGTTTCGTCGATCTCGACGCCGGTGGGGCCGAAGAGCTCCGCGTCGACCGCCGGACCGCCGTCTCCGGCATCGCCGACCTCGCCGCTACCCACGACGGTATCGATGATCCCGGTGGCCAGATCCACGGCGCGGATCCGGTTGTTGTCGCTGTCAGCGAAGTACAGGACGCCGCCTTCCACCTCGATGTCCATGGGGTAGTTGATCTGCGCCGCGGTGGCCAGACCGCCATCGCCCGAGAAGCCGAGCACGCCGGTACCGACGACCGTGTTGATGAGACCGGTGTCGAGATCGACCGTTCGAATCCGGTGGTTCTCGGTGTCAGCGATGTAGAGAATGCGGCCGTCGATGGCGATGGCGCCACCGGGGCGGGGATTGGCGCTCTTGGGGAACCCGAAGATCGCCGAGAGCGCGGGGCCCCCGTCGCCGCCGAAGCCCTGCTCGCCCGTGCCCGCCACCGTGCGGATGGTCGCGTCCGAAGCGATGGCGCGGACGCGCTCGTTGCGCATGTCGACCACGTAGATCGTGCCGTCGGACTCGTCGTGGACCGAGGCCTTCGGTTGATTGAAGGTGGCGGTCGAGAGCGCCTCGCCGTTGTCGCCCGCAAAGCCCGGCGTGGAGCCAGCTGCGACATAGACCAGCCCGGTATCGAGGTTGAGCGCCCGGATCTTGTGGGTGTGCCACGAGGTGCTCCACAACGTGCCATCGGGCAGGTAGATCACGTCGGTGGGGTGGTTGAGGTTGACGGTGGCACCCGGCGCGCCGGGTTGGGTGCGGTCCGACAGGTCGGAGGGACCATCGCCGACAAAACTCGTCCCCATCACCGTGGTGAACGTGGCGTCGTCGTTGAGGATGCGGATGCGATGGTTGTTCCAATCGAGCACCGCCGGGGGCCCATAGGGAGAGAACTCCACGTCGAGCGGGAAGTACAACCACGACTCGCGGCGGTCGATGTCGTCCCCATTGAAGCCGGCCTGCGCCGTTCCGGCCCAGGTGCAGATGTCACCCGAGATCGTCTCGTCGCAGAGCGCGATCTCACTGGTATCGCCCGTATCGGTCTCGCCCGGACAGCCAAGCAACAGTGTCATCACCAACATCAATCCCCCAGTCCGGTAATCGTAGCATCCCCGCTGTAGACTAGCGCACCCTGAATCAACGGGAGGGAAGAAATATGCCCCCCCACGGCCCAGATTCCGCCGTCCGGGTCCCGCCACACCGCATGGAGGTCCTGGTACGTGGGCTTGGAACGGGGATCAGGGGTCCACACACCATGCTCCCGGAGCCACACACTGCCCTGTGAGCCCACCGCGACCGGTGCGGCGCCGCCATGCACCCCGGTGATCTGCAAGGCGTAGTCGGGCGACTCGTCGGTCCACGTGGTGCCGCCGCCGCCGGACGCGAGGATCGTCCCGCCGGCCGTGCCGCCCACCGCATAGCCGTCATGCACCGTGAACAGGTTCACCAGGCTGAGGGTCTGCACGTTGGTCCAGACGCTCCCGTCCCAGTGGATCGCGATGCCGTTGGCGCCCACCGCCCACACGTCGTCGGCCGCCGCTCCCCACACCTTGTAGAGCGCGAACTGCGCGGCGGCTTCGACGGGCAAGGTCGCTTCGGCCCAGGCGGCGCCATCGTAGTAGAAGCAGCGCGCCGCATCCGCAGGCACATCGGGGTTGCCGCCGACCGCCCATGCGGTGCCGTCGCCCGGCCCCCACACGCCGTACAGCGTGACCGCGGGATCGGTGACCGCCCCCGTCAGCTCGCTGCCATCGGCCTTGCCGTGAAACACCCGTCCACCCGTGCCGGCCATCCACACCCCGGTTGCGTCGCCACTGACCCACCACAGATCGCCGGCATCCAGGCCCGACAGTGGCGCCCACTCGCCACCGGAGAGGTGGAAGGCCATCGGCCCGCTGCCGCCATCAGCGCCCACCACGAAGACGTCGTCGGGGCCCGACCCCCAGACGGAGAGGAGGGCGCCCGGGAGGTTCTCGGCCACGTCCTGCCACGCGGGGAGTTCTGAGGCGGTGTCACCGGTGTCGGTCTCGCCGGGGCAGGCGACAAGCGCAAAGAGGAGCATGCGGCCAATATGCCTCAGTCCTCAGCTGGCGGAGATAGAATCACCCCATGGTGCTCCTCGTCCTCAGTACCGCGCACGCCGGCGTGGCCTTCGACACCGGGGGCGGGTGTAGCATCGAGGGCGAGCCCATCTTTTCGGTGCCGCCACCGGACGCGGTCGGCGTGCCGCTGGACGTTTCGCCGGCGTTCATCTACTCCGCGGGCGGCTGCGACGAGATCGAGCGCACGCTGCAGCTGGTGCGCGCGGGCGCGACCGAGGTGACTGCCCAGGCTACCGTCGACGTTGCCGACGGCCTCGGCGAGCTCGTCCCGACCGCGCTCCTGGCGGCGGACCGCGAATGGGTGCTCAGCAGCGAGGGACTCTCCGACAGCGCGGAGATCAGCTTCACCACCGGATCGACGATGACGGTGGCAGCCGGTGTCATCCCCACCGTCGAGTCGTTGGCCGCCACCTGGACCGACGGTCCGCCCCGCCTCACGATCGACGCCACGGTCACGTACTCCGGAGGCGGTGGGCGCGACCTCATCGCCCAGTGGCTGGACGGCCCGCCGGACAATCTGACCGAGTCCACGATCACTCGCGTGGGGGCGCCGGGCCTCTCCGACAGCGCCTCGTGGGACAGCGCGCGGGACCCCACCTCCGCGCCCGAATCGTGGTGCGTCCAGGCACAGACCCGCGAGCTCGACGGCGCCTGGCTTTTGGGGGACGTCACCTGCGTCGACGTGAAGGACAACAGCGCCACGTGTGGGTGTGCGACGACGGCGCCAGGGGCGGCGGGCGCCGCGCTCGCGGCGGGGCTCCTCGGGCTGCGCCGGCGGCGCCGCGGGTGAAGCTGCTCGTCGCCAACCGCGGCGAAATCGCGGTACGGGTGCTGCGGGCCGCGCGGGAGCAGGGTTTCAGCACTGTCGCCGTCTTCAGTGAGGCCGACCGTGGCGGCATCCACGTCGGCCTTGCGGACGAGTCCGTGTGCATCGGCGGGGGCGCACCGGCAGGGAGTTACCTCAACATCGGCGCGCTGCTCGGCGCGGCCGCTACCACCGGCGCCACGGCGATCCACCCTGGCTACGGCTTCCTCTCGGAGAGCGCGGCTTTCTCCCGCGCGGTCGCCGAGGCCGGCCTGCTCTTCATCGGCCCTTCACCGGACGCGATCGCGACGATGGCGGACAAGACGGCTGCGCGCGCGGCGATGGATGCCGCGGGGGTGCCCGTGGTTCCTGGTGTCGACAGTGACGAGCCCGGCGCGATCGCAGCGCTGGGCTTCCCGCTCTTGGTCAAGGCCGTCGCGGGCGGTGGCGGGCGTGGGATGCGGCTGGTTCGGGCCTCCGGCGAACTGCCGGAGGCCGTCGCTGCTGCCCGGGCCGAGGCGCTCGCCGCGTTCGGCGACGGACGCTTGTACGCGGAGCGACTCGTGGAACAGGCTCGCCACGTGGAGGTCCAGGTCCTCGGCGATCGCGCCGGCGCCGTGGTTGCCGTGGGCGCCCGGGAGTGTTCGGTGCAGCGGCGCGGGCAGAAGCTCCTCGAGGAGACGCCGGTGCCCGGATTGCCGGCCTCGACCCTCGCCGCAATGGAAGCGGCCGCGGTGCGTGCGGCGGTCGCCGTCCACTACGTCGGCGCCGGCACCGTGGAGTTCCTCCTCGCGCCCAACGGCAACTTCTGGTTTCTGGAGATGAACACTCGCATCCAGGTCGAACACGGCATCACTGAGCTGGTCACGGGCCTGGACCTCGTCGTCCAGCAGTTTCGCCTTGCGATGGGTGAAGCGGTGCCGGCCGTCCCGCCTGTCCGGGGGCACGCCATCGAGGCACGCATCGCCGCCGAAGACCGCGACTTCCTCCCCTGCCCCGGCCGCCTCGGCCACGTCGCGTGGCCCATCGGTCCTGGCCTGCGCGTGGACGCTGGCGTCGCCAGTGGCAGCGACGTCCCCGCGGCCTACGACTCGCTCCTGGCCAAGGTGATGGCTTGGGCTCCGGACCGGGAAACGGCGCGGGCTCGGCTGGGGCGGGCGCTCGGCGAGCTGCAGATGGATGGCTTGCCGACCACGGCGGGGCTCCTGGCGGCGGTGCTGCAGACCGAGGCTTTCGCCGCCGGAGCCATCCACACCCGCTGGCTCGAAGGCTTCGCCGCCGGCCGCCGCCCGGACGATCGCGCTCTCGCTGCGATCGCGGCAGCGTGGGCCTTTCAGCAAGAGAACCCGCCCTCCACGGGCGCCACCTCGAACGACCTCCCCACCCCCTGGCGCACCTTGGGGCGGTGGCCATGAGGGTGCTCGTGGGGGACGTGCCCGCCGAAGTCGAGGTGCACGGCGGAGAGGTCCGGGTCGTGCTCGCCGGCTCGACCTACCTGTTTCGCTGCGAGCGCGAGCGGGGGGGGGTTCTCCTCGTCGACGGCGTGCGCGCGTGGGTCGAAGGCGGGCGGGTGGGGATCGGGGGGGACAGCGCCCCGGTGCGCCGCGTCGCGACCGGAGCCGCGGCCTCGAGCGCCGCGCTGACCCCACCGATGCCGGCAACCGTTCTGCGCGTGAATGTGAACGTCGGCGACCTCGTCGGCGCCGGTCAGCCACTTCTGGTGCTCGGTGCGATGAAGACCGAGCTCGTCCTCCGCGCGCCGGCGCCCAGCGTCGTGCGCGCGATTCACACGCGTGCCGGAGCCGCCGTCGTTCCTGGGGAACGCCTCCTCGACCTCGAGCCCGTGGACCCGAAGGCGTAGGCTGTCACCCCGAGCCCCCCCTGCGCCTCTCCCGCACATTTACGCTGGTCCTGGTGGCAGCTTTCGTCCTGCCCACGGCCGCCATGGGTCTGTATGGGCGGCGCGCCTTGGAGCGGGCTGAGGAAAAGGCGAGCCACCAAGCCACGCGCGTCGGGATGGCTTCCGAGCGGGAGCGCCTCGCGGCCCTCAGCGTCCAGCACGCGGACGCGATCGACGCCGCGTTCGCGATGGTGCAGCTTGAGGTGAGTCAGCTCGCGCAGGCCTACAACCTGGCCGACCCGAGGCCAACCTCGTCGGCTCAGCTGAAGTTGTCCAAGCTCTACCAAGGCGCCCAGGCCGGCGGGCTCCCTGGCTACGGCTTTGTCGAGCCCCGCTTCGACGCGTACGGGGACTTTCTGCGCCGCGGCGACCAGTGCCCTTGGGTTCCCCGCCACACGATGACTCGGCTGAGGGGGGACACCCGACTCCGCGCCGAGGTGATCGACGAGCTGCACCGGAGCATGGCGATGGGGCCCCAGCTCGCAGCGCTCGGCGCTCGAAATGGCGCCGAGCTCGACCTGGCCTGGATCGTCACCCGCTCTGGCGTGACCAACGTCTGGCCGCCCTATGACCTGTACGCCACCATCGCTGAGAACCCCGACGTCCTGGACCTGGACGAGGCGACGATGGACTACGTCAGGCTCGGCGCGCCGGAGGTCAATCCCGAGCGGGGCCCGGTGTGGACCGACCCCTACCTCGACCGTTTCAAAGGCGTTTGGGTCACCTCGGTGATCCACCCGCTGTACGTGGGCGAGGAATTCCACGGCACGGTAGGCGCCGACCTGCTCCTGGCGACCATCACCGAGCGGGTGCGAGCCTTCGATCTGGGCCTGCCCGGCTACCCGATCCTCCTCGGCCCCCACGGCGAGGTTGTCGCGACCACCGAGGCGGGCGTCGCCGATCTCGCCTGGGACCCGGCGTGGCAGGCCGCGCTCCAGCAGGCCCTGCTGCCGCCCACCCAACAGACATGGACCGACGAACGGGAGGCCGGATTGGCCAAGGGTGGCTTGGCGAGCGCGCCAGACGCTGCCTGGACGGCGCTTTTGACGGCTGCGCGCTCATCGAAAGCTGACGTGCTCGAGTTGTCGATCGGCGGCGACGCGCGGCTGGCGGCCTACGCCCCCGTAAAAACGGCAGGCTGGGCGCTGGTGCTGGTGGTGCCGACCGACGCGGTTGCGGCCCAGGCGGACACCATCTCGGCGGCGGTCGGCGAAGGGGCGCGGGGCCTCGCCAACGATTTCAGCATCTTCGCGTCAGTGGTCGTGGGCTTGACGCTAGCTTCGGCGCTCTTTCTCCAGGTCATCGCCATCCGGCCGCTGCAGTCGCTCGCCCAGCGCGTGGCCCGCGCCACCTCGGACGACCTGAAGCTGGCGGAGGACCCCTCGCAGCGCGCCGCCGAGTTCGGCGAATTGGAGGGGAAGATCAACGAACTGCTCGCGCTCTTGTCGAGCGCGCGCGACGTCGAGCGCCAGGATCGCGCGCGGCTGTCAGCGATCCTCGCCTCGATTGCCGACGCCCTGATCGCGACGACACCTGACGGGCGGGTCACGCTGCTGAACCCCGGCGCGGAAGCGCTCCTTGGCATCTCAAACGAGGCCGCGCTCGGGCGTCCTTTCGCGGCCATCTGTCCGTTATTAGACGAGGTCGACGGCCGCCCGCTGCCCGATCCGGTGGTGATGGTCCAGGCCGCAGGCCGCGCGATGGCATTCCCCGAGCGCCTCCTGCTGTCCCGACCCGCTGGCAACGTGGCGGTTGAGCTCCGTGGCGCGCCTCAGCCCGACGGACGGTCGGGCGTGGTGCTTCTGCTTCGGGACGCCACCGAGACCCGGCGCTTCGAAGAGCAGTTCGTCCGGGCGCAGAAGCTGGAGAGCGTACAGGTGCTGGCGGCGCGGATTGCCCATGACTTCAACAATCTTCTCGGCGGCATCCTCGGCTTCGTCAGCCTCGCGCGCGTCGCGATTCCCGCCGACTCCTTGGCCCAGGGTCGTCTGGAGCGGGCGGAGGCGGCAATAGACCGGGGCCGGGCGTTGACGGCACAGTTGGTCACCTTCTCCGAGGGGGGCGCCCCCATCCGCGAGTCCACCGCCGGGGGCGAGCTCATCCGCATCGCCGCGGAAAACGTGCTGCGCGACACGGAGACCGGGCTGGACCTGCGCGTGGACGAGGAGCTTCCCCGCGCCGAGGTCGACGCCGGCCAGTTGGTTCAGGTGGTCCAGAACCTGGTGAAGAACGCGGCCGAATCGATGGGCGGGCGCGGGCGCGTCGGGGTGAGCGTGACGAGCGTCCAGGGGCGCCCCGGCGGCCTCCCGGAAGGGCTCTACCTCGAAGTCAGCGTCTCCGATGCGGGGTCAGGGGTAGGGGCCGCCGACCGCGCGCGCATCTTCGACCCCTTCTTCTCCACCCGACCGGGCGCCTCGGGGCTCGGTCTGGCGGTCTGCTTCAGCGTGGTGCGCCAGCACCACGGCAACATCGAGCTGACCCATACCGGCAGCGACGGCTCCCGGTTCACATTCTGGCTCCCCGCGCTGGTCGACGGCGTCGCGCCAGGCCTGGCACCGAGCGCGGCTGCCCGCCTCGGTCGGGTGCTCTTCATGGACGACGACGAGGACCTGCGAGACATCACCGCAGCGATGTTCGAGCAGCTCGGCTACGCCTGCACTCAGGTGGCGGACGGCGCCGCTGCCATCGCCGCCGTCGAGGCGGCGCTGCGCGCCGACGACCCCTTCGTCCTCTTCATGCTCGACCTCACCGTACCCACCGGAATGGGAGGAGTGGAGGCCCTTCCCCACCTCCGCAAGCTCGATCCCAACGTGCCCGCGGTGGTGTGCAGCGGCTACGGAAAGGACCCCGTCCTCGCCAACCCCAGCGCCTACGGCTTCGCCGGCAAGCTTCGCAAGCCCTTCGATCTTGCCGCCCTACATTGCGAGATAACGCGGGCCTTGCGGAGGTAGGGCGCCTCGGCGCCGCGATGCGCGCGCGGACTTTTTCCCGGAAACGCGGCCAGCGCCAGGCGCATCGCCCACAAGCTCTCAATCGCGCCGCCAGAGTGTCGCCCACACGGCCGCGAGCGACACCCCGGTCCAGCCGAGGCCCCAGACCAGCGCGGGCACGCCGGTGCGCTCGGCCAAAAACGCCGCATCCGAGGGCGCCCCGGGGCGCAAGAGCACGTCGTCCACGATGTCGCCGACGGCATAGAGCACCGAGAAGAGCCCCAGCACCCGCAAGGTGAGCGTCGCGACCGTGTCGTTTGCGAAGCGTGCCAAAACGCCGAAGCCAGCGGCGGTGACGAGCACCCACACAAAGCCGAACGAAAAGACCGGCCGCGCCCACACCGCGGCCACGAAGACCAGGAGCGCCGCCAGCGCCGCGGCCGCGACTCGGGACAGCCCTGGCCGGCGGGTCAGCAACAAAAACCCGAGCCCCCACGCCAAGGAACCGAGATACCCCGCATTCAAGGTGAGGATGGCGCTGCCGCCAAGGCTGCGGACCTCCCCCGATTCGTCCGCGCCCACGGAGAGGCTCGCCACGCTCCCACCGGTCGCGACCGCCATGGCGGCGTGACCGAGCTCATGAAAGAGCACCACGACGAGCTTCAGCGGGTACAAAAGCACGCTGTTCCACGCGTAGATCAGCATCAGCGCGACCAACAAGGTGCCGAGGTCGCGACGTAGAGCGCTGGACATTTTCATCTGAGCCCCACGTAGTCGATCGAGACGAGCGCCTGCCCTGCGGTAGAGAGGAGCGCATCGATGAGCAGCTGCACTTCCGCGGACGGCGTGCCGAGTGTCGCGACAATAAGCGGTGCGGCCAACGGATAGCGACCAGCGCGGAGCTCGCTCGCAGAGGGGAGCACGCCCTCGACGGCGAGGGCCCTGCAGCCGGCGGGGAGCCTGGCGATCTCGGAAAAAGACGCCGGGGCGAGCGTGCCGGGCGAGCAAGGCGGAAGCTCCATCGCCACCGCCGTGGCGACCTCACGACCCTGGAGCCCGAGCGTCTCCGAGAGGAGCTTCATCGTGGGCCCCTCCCCGCGCACCAACACCTGCACCGACACGGCAGGCCCGCCCGCAGCGGGCCACTTGGTGGTGTCCCCGACGAACAGGTCGCGCAGTTCGGCGCGGGTGCGGGCATCGGTCGGATTCTCCTCCGCCACCAGCACCGCCACCCCGGAATAGCCGAAGCTCGTCGCGGTGAACCCGGACTCGGCGGGGCGAAGCGCGCGCCCCAGCAGCGCCACGTCCGCACGACCCTCGACCAGCGCGGTGAGCGCGACGGCCCCCGGAGCGGAAAGGTGGGACAGGGACAGGGCACCATCGACCTGGAGGGCCTGCACCAGCGCGAAGAGCGCGTCAGGCCCAGCCACGCGCAGTGCAGGCGCCCCGGCGGCGACCGGGGGGCGCTCGCGGGCCGTGGAGACATTTTCCGGATCCGCGACAGGTGTCGGGAGCGGTTCCGGGAGGCCCTCAGGGGCCAGCACCCTGTCCACGAGCCCGATGGCACCGAGCTGTCGGAGCACTTCGTCCCCGATCGTCGCCTGCCCTTCGGAGCCGACATGGATGCCCCAGCGCAGCCGGCCCGACTCGAGCTGCTCCTGATCTTCAGCCGAGAGCGCAAAGTGGGCGGCGGCGAACAGCGCGCGAAGATCAACGTGGGCCGCGCCAGCGCTCTGCAGGCGTGTAGCCATCGCCGCGAGGTCGTCGGGGTGGGTGCGGCAGGGGTGGTTGGGCTCGACGGCGGCGCTGCACTCGGCGAGGTTCGGGGCGGGGATCAGCACGAAACCGGGTCGTGCCCCGAGGGCGATGGCTGCTTGGGACGCCGCGAGGATCGCCGCGTCCAGGCGGGCCAGCCCGGCCTCGTCGATGCGCCGCCCACGCTGGGCCTCGCGCGTTTTCTGGCCCGCGAACCAGGCCAGATTGGCCACATAGGAGCCGGTTACCAGCGGCCGCAACCACGGCGGCGCGGCGGCGGGGAGGAGCACCCAGCGTTGATCCACGGAGTAGGCGACGTAATCCTCGAGGTCGTCCGCAAAGAGGCCGAGGATGGCCAGGTCGCAGCCCCCCTGGACACCCCCGAGCTCCTCGGCGAGGTCCTCGGCGTTCGCGCCGGGGCTTGCGACGTTGATCGTCGTCAGCGGACGGCCGGCGGCAAGGCCCACCGCCACGCGGTACCACCAGGTGGAGACGGCGGGGATGTCCAGGGTCGCCGACGTGCTGTCCCCCGCGAAGCACACGGTCACGCGCTCACCTGTGCCGGGGGTGTCGAAGCGGCGCGGCGGCACCAGGGCGAGACCTCCCGCGGCGCCGATGTCCGGGGAGCGCCACCGGCCGTCCACGGCGTAGGCCGCGGCGAGGCTGGGCAAGACGGGGTCGCGCAGACGCAGGCCTGCCTCCGCCAGAAGCGTCGCGACGGCGAGCGCGGTCGCCGCGATGAGTACGCGTCGGCGCCGGGGGCTCATTTTACTGCGGGGGCGTGGCCGGCGGGGGCGTCCCGGCCGCGGAGTCGACCGCGACGGACAACTGGCTGAACATGGCGTCCAGGCTTTCACCGAGCACCGTCAGCGCGATGAGGATCAGAAAGGGGCTGGCCGCGCCTGCGCAGAGCACGAGCGCACCGCACCCGAGGGCGTACATCCACCACGGGCGTTTGCCGCTCACCTTCGGCGCCTCCGGAGTTTCCATCGCCATTCCCCGCCGGGTCCGGTAGCCCGGACGCTGGGTGGTGTCACGGGTCGCGGGAGGGGCGGGCGGCGGGGCGCCGGGGGTTGCGGAGCTCCATGCCGCTCAGATCGTCGCACAAGCGCGCCGTGTACAGCACCTCGCGGCTGGCGACGTCGAAGAAGACAGGCCGTGCGCAACCCTTGTCTTCTTGCTTGGCGAGCCGCTCGACGACGAAGCCAAGCCCAGTCCCGACCGTCGAGCTGAGCGTCCAACCCTTCACGCGCGTCGAGACGTCCGCCGCGGTGAGCGAGGCCGGGTGCTCGCTGGCGAGCGAAGCGGGCTGGAACCAATCGCCGGCGCCACACTCTTGCCCCGTCAACAGCCGCGCGCTCATTCACGAGGTAGACTGAGCGCCCGCCCGGCTCGACCATGCTCCTTTACGCCGCCCTCGCGCTCGCCGAACCCTACGCGACCTTGGCGCCCAACGCGCTGGAGCTGGCGCTGCCGCTCCCCGAGGCGGCGACCCTCGCGCTCGGCAAGCGCGCGCACGGGGACGCGGCCAGCGCGCTCGTCGCGGTCAAGCGCAGCGGGCTGCCGGCGGACGTCGCCTCCGACCTCGCGTTCGTCACCGCCTGGGAGCTCGTCCGCGCCGGCCGTGCCGACGAGGCTGCCCTACTCGTGGAAGCGCTCCAGGCCGCACCGACGCCCCCGCCAGAGTACGTCGCGCTCTTGACGGGCGAAGTCCTCAGCGGGATGGGCAAACCCGCAGACGCGCTGGCCTGGCTCGCGAAGGTCGCCACCACCGCTGAGACGCCCCTCGCCGTGCGCGCCCAACTGGCGCTGGCCGACGCCTACCGCGATGCTGGTCGCGACGCAGATGCCCGCGCCGCGTACGAAGCGCTCGCCGCTCGATCGGACCCCACGCCTGGCTCGGAAAGGGCGCTGTCGTGGCTGTTGCAGCGGGTCGGCAAGGAGTCGAAGGAGGGCCGCCCCTTCGCCGAGCGCATCTACCGCCACTACCCTGGCTCGGGCGAGGACCTCTCCATCGCCGGCTGGTTCAAGCCCTCGGCCGCGGACCGCGCCTATCGAGCCGACCGGCTCCAGGAGCGCGGCGACAGCGCCGGCGCGGTGGCCTTGCTTGGCGATCTGGACAGCTTCGCCGACGACGCCTGCGTCGCCCGCTACGCATACGGACGGGCCCAGAACAAGCTCAACAACGTGACCTCAGCGGCGGGCGTGCTGGATGCGATGGCGACGGCCTGCCGAGAGAAGGACCCCGACCGCGCGGCCAAGGGGCTGTACCTGGCCGGGAAGTCCTACGAACGCAAGAAGGAGTCTGGCAACGCCGCGAGGGTGTACCGCAAGATCCCGGAGTGGTTCCCCACCCACAGCATGGCTGACGACGGCTACACCCTCGGCGGCATCGCGCTGCAGGAGTCGGGCGACCTGCCCGGGGCGCGGCTCTTGTGGGCCAAAGGGATGGACGCCTACCCGGAGGGCGACCTCGCCGGCGAGAACGGCTGGCGCCTGGCCTGGGGCGCGTGGCTCTCGGGCGACTCCACCGAGGCGATCCGCTGGGCCGACGAAGTGAGCGCCAGGATTCCGCTGGGCTCCTCCACCACCGACGTCCTGGCGTGTGCGTACTGGGCGGCGAGGTGGCGGGCGTGGCCCAAGGACAACCAGCTCACCAGCGACGTCGCCGCGCGAGCGCTCGCCGCCGACCGCTTCGACGCGTTGGCGAAACGGGCGCCCTGGCACTACTACGGCGCCCTCGCCACCGCGCAGCTTGGGCGACTCGATCCCGCGCGCGCAGCCGCGCTCACCCGCCCGACGCTCGATCCCGACAGCGCACCCTGGCAGGTGCCGGACCGCTTCATCCAGGGGCGCGCCGGCCAGGCGATGCTGGCCCTGGCCCGCGTGGGTCTCGTTCGCGAGGCCCTGGCCGAGCTGGCGACGGTTCCCGACACCGAGGTCGACGGCTCGATGGCCGCCTTGCGGATGTTGCTCGAAACGCGCGCCGGCGACTTCCTGGTCGGCCACGACCGCCTGCGAAGCTGGCTCAAGACCCATCCGCCGGAGACCCTCGGCCCCAACGCCGGCAAGGTTCTCCGCGTCGCGTACCCAGAAAAATGGTGGCCCGAGGTGAAGAAGGCGGCCGGCGGCTTCGGTTGGGACGCTCGCCTATTTCACGCGCTGGTGCGGGAGGAGTCCAACTTCAACGACCGAATCAAGTCCCACGCGGGCGCCTGCGGGCTCAGCCAGTTGATGCCCGGCACCGCGAAGATGGTCGCGAAAAAGATGGGGCGTAGCTACAGCTCCACGCAAATCTGGGACACCGACACCAACCTCGCTATCGGTGGGTACTACCTGGATAGTCTGCTCGACGACTACGGCGCCGACCCCATCCTGGCGCTGGCCTCCTACAACGCCGGACCGGGCAATACCGACCGCTGGCTGGCCGCCCTCCCGGCCAACACCCCCGTCGACACCTTCGCCGAGACCATCACCTTCCGCGAGACCCGCCACTACGTCAAGCGGGTCACCAGCACCTGGATCACGTACCGGATGCTGTATGGCGAGGGTCCGGTCGCGCCGGACTGGAGCGCGATCGTCGTCGACGCTTCGCCAGGATAGGCCGCAGGCGTGAGCGCTCCCCCGACGTCGTCGTCCCAGCTTCCCCCGGTGATCGCCGCGTTCGATGACGCGCAGCGCCGCGCCATCGGCATGGTGGCCGACGTTGTCGCGCGGCTGGAGGCGGGCATGCACGCCCGCGACATCGTGGAATTGGCCGAAACGCGCCTTGGCGACCGCGGCTTCACCACCTGGTACCACACCCCCGAGGTCGAGATCGGCGCCGAGATCGGCCGCCGGGGCCCGCTTCCCCGTATCGGCCGCGGGCCGAAGCTCGAGGTCGGCAGCCTGGTCAGCATCGATCTTGGTCCCGCCACGGCCGATGCCTATGGCGACTTCGGCGTCACGCGGGTCTTCGGCAGCGTTGAGGAGCCGTACATCGTCCAGCAGGCCCGCGAGTGCACCCGCGCGGCTTGCGGCTTCCTCAGTCGGTGGAAGACCTGCGGCGAAGCGGTCGTCGTCACCGCGGCCTGGGCGGTAAACATGCGGCTGAAGCTCGCGAATGCCAACGCGGTAGGCCATCGGGTCCTCCCGCGCGAAGGCGTCTACTCCACCGGCTTCCCGCGGTCGGCCCACCTCGCCACGCTCCTGCCCCGCAATCGCCTCCACCGCCTCAACCCGGTGCGCATGGATGGCATGTTCGCGCTGCGCCCCGTCGTCACCGACGGCACCCACAGCGCCGCCTTCGAGGAGATGCTCTACATCCACGACGACCAGAAGCGCATCCTCGGTCGCGACAGTCTGGCCGAGGTTGGGACGCTTCCGTAAGCGCGGGTCTGGGCGATGCGCCTTACGCTGGCCGCGTCGCTGAAACATCGGCAGGGAGCGCATCGCGGCGTGGTCGGGGGGTGGCGGGAGGCCCTCGCCAACGGCGCGACCCACGACGTGGTAGGCTTCCGTCGAGTCGATCCGACACGATGTCCGGCTGGAACTGAAGTTCAGCAACGCGGGCCCCCACACCGTGCTCGGTGTACCACAAGCCGCCGTGTCCGCCGAAGTAGCGCCATGGGGACCGCACTGAAGGGGAAGGGGCGGCGAGCCTCTTCCCCCTGCTCATGAAGCATGGCGGCAGGCCATGAGAATCGAACTCACCGGGCAACCCCTCTCGAGGCGCCCCGACCGGTTTTGAAGACCGGGGCCGGCACCAGCGCGGCACGGCCTGCCGCCGACGAGGTAACCGCGGGCCTCGGGTCGCGCACGGCCGCTCGGCGCGTTGCGACTGCCTCGCGTACAACCGAGTATCCCCCCGAAAAAGCGCGCCTGTGGCGAGTATCCCCCCCAGGAAGCGCGTCCCAGGCAGCGCCAGCCCCCGTGGTCGGGCGCCCTCGATGGAAAAGGTAGGTTCGCTCGTTCGCCGTCGGCGAGGTGCGTCCCGACCGGCGCACCGAACGCGCTTTTTGGCCACCATGCTCCCCGACCACGCGCTTTTTGGCGGGGATAGTCGCCGGGGCGCCGCCGGGCCGGCACCAGGACGACGCGCAAGCCGCGCCGCGCCCACGTGCCCTCGCCTACTGCCCCCCCTCGGTCAGCACCAAGAGCCCACGCTCAGTGTCACCGACGACGACGCGGCCGTTGTCCACCCACAGGCCCCACGCGCCGCGGATGTCCGGAACGGTCGTCGGCTCCGGAGCACGCGCGCTGGTGTCGTATGTAGTCAACAGCGTCGGCGTCGCGGGAGCGGAGATGTCGTAAACGCGCACCCCATCCAGGTACCAGGCCGCGTAGAGTTTGTCACCGAACACATAGACGTTGTGCACGCAGTTGGGCTCCTCGCCTTCCGGCAGCGCCACCGTCGGCGTGGCGCGCTCGACGTCCCAGATGCGTAGCTTGCCGCCGATCTGCTCCTGGGCGGTCGCGACATGGATGCCATCGGGAAGCGGCCAGATGCTGTGCAGGCTGGTGAAGGTGCCGTCGAGGCGCGCGACCGGTACTGTCAGGATCGAGGTCGGGTTGGCGCCGTCGCTGACGTCGACCAGCGAAAACCCGGTGACGTGCGCGACGTACATCATGTCGCCGACCACGGTCTGGTCGTGGACGCTCCCTTCGGGCGGGGTCCAACGGCCCAACTCGGTTGGGTTCCGCGGGTCGGAGACGTCGAAGATGACAATCGCGTTCTCCAACATCGAACTGGCGTAGAGCCGGTCCCCTTCCAAGAACAGGTTGTGCACCGAGTCGGTGGGCGCGCCGATCTCGGCGAGGAGCACCGGTGCCGAAGGATCGGCGAGGTCGTACAGCCGCAGCCCGATGCCGTCCCACGCGGCGTGATCGGCGCTGCCGCGTTGGCAGCCGCAGTCGCTCGCGGCCACCAGGAGCCCCCCTTTCAGCTCGACGTCGCGCACCTCCCCGATGCCCTCGATCGTCGCGAGCTGCGTGGGGTGGGTCGGGTCGCTGATATCGGCGATGAGGATGTCCACGGTGCGATGAATCCCCCCCGCCAACACCACGGTGTTCCCCTCCCCCCAGACGTCCATCGCGCCGGTCAGCGGCAGCTCGCCGGCGAGTTGCAGACTGTAGGGAGCGGTGTCGGCGGTGTCGGCGGTGTCGGCGGTGTCGGGGAGGGCGGCGGTGTCGACGGCGGCGGTGTCGGTCGCGACCGGACCGGTGCAGGCGAGGAGGGCGAGGGCACAGAGGGGGCGCATTGGGAGGGAGCTTAGCGCGGGCGAGCGGCTCGCACCCAGGGACACCGGCGTCCACTCCCTGCCAGATGTCAGCGCCTACAGCCTCAGTGGCACTGCCCCGCTGGCTCGCCTGCCTGGTCGTACAGGCCGGTCCACCAGTCCATGACGCTGTTGCTGCAGCCGGACTTCAGGTGGCCGGCGCCGTAGCCGCACTCGTCGATGATCTGAGCGCAGTTACAGCCCTGCGTGTCCTCGAGGCTGTACGCCCGACGGGAGCCGTTCGGACCGGTGGTGTCGAAGTCGCCGTCGCCGTCGATGTCGGCCCAGCGGTTGGTGCCCACGCCCCTGGTGGCCACGCCCTCGGCGACGTCGCTGGCGCCCGTGCCGGGGCAGACGTCCAGGTCGCCGCACACGCCATCGCCGTCGGCGTCGTTCTGCGCGTCGTCGGGGCACGCGTCGCAGTGGTCGGGGAGCGCGTCGCCATCGCCGTCGTCGCCGTCGTCGTAGCCGAGGCAGGCGTCGGCGCTGTCGCAGGAACCGTCGCCGTCGCTGTCGTCGTTGGCGTCGGTCGGGCAGGGGTCGAGGTCGCCGCACACGCCGTCGCCGTCGGCGTCGCCGTAGCCGTCGTCGCCAGCGCACACGTCCACGCTGTCGCAGGAGCCGTCGCCGTCGCTGTCGTCGTCGGCGTCGTCGTCGCAGGGATCGATGTCGTCGCAGGTGCCGTCCACGTCGCTGTCGCCGGAGAGGTCGTCGCCGTCGCAGGCGTCGCAGCCGTCCGGGACGCCGTCTTCGTCGAGGTCGAGCGTGTCGTCGCCGCCGTCGCAAACGTCGTCCTCGTCCGGCACGCCGTCGCCGTCGGCGTCGCTCACCTCGAAGCCGGGCATCGACAGGTGCCCGAGCCCCCCGGAGATCCCGGAGCCGCATCGCTCCTCGAAGGCGATCGCCACCTCGTTCTCACCGTCGTCGAACCAGCTCGCGGGGACCTGGAGCGGTCCCGAGGTGGCCCAGAAGGTGCTCGGGTACAGGCTCGCGTCGAGCACGCCGGTGAGCCCCATGAACCCGGACGAGCTGAACCCGAAGGCGCTCACGCCCCAGTACACGCCGGTGAACTCACCGTTGACCCACACTTCCACGTGATCGTTCACCGTGATGTGGCCCGGGTGGTACTTGTCCTCGATCACCACCGCGCCGAGGGATGCGGCGTCGTCCACGGTGACCGTGGTGCGGAACCACGAGAAGGTGCCCGCGTAGCTCCCGCCGATGGACGGGCAGGCGCCCGCGCTGGGGTAGAGCGACCGGGCCGCGAACCAGTAGTCGCCCGCCGCGAACTCGGCGGTGGGGACGGTGCCCCCCACGCCCGCCTGGCCGCCGTTCCATGCGTCGGTGGTGAACGTGAACGTGCGTGCGGTGTCGTCGGCGTAGTAGTCGATGGAGCTGCTGCTGCTGCTGGCGGGGACGGCCCCGTAGAAGGTCTCGTTGCTCCGCTCCCACTGGGGGTAGTCGACCGCATGGGCCGGGAGCGGCGCGATGAGGGCGAGGGCGAGGGTGGGCAGGCAGAGGCGGGAAGACATGGACATGGACAGGCTCCGGGTTGCCCGCCCTTCGTCGCACGCTTTCGCGGAGCCGGGGTGAGCGCCGGACAGGTTGTCCGGTTTCCGGACAACTCCGTCCCCAGAGCGAACAGCCTACGCCAGGTCGTCCCCCGGGGCGTGCCCCGACCAGGCACCGTAGGCCACGGTGAAGTAGGCGCGGCTGAGGCCAACGGCCGCCGCAGCCTCGCCCACGGTGGCGAAGCTGCCGTCTCGCAGCCCGCGTCGCCCGGCGCCGAGGCGCTGCTCAAGGAGCCAGCGCGACGGCGCGCTCAGGCCGGCGTCGGTCATCCGGCGGTGGAGGTTCCGGCGGCTCATGGCCACGGCGTGCGCCAGCTCCTCCACGCCGAACTCGGAGTCGGCGAGCCGCGGCGCCGCCACAGCCTCCAGCCGCGCGACGAGCACCCGCGCGGCCCCCTCTCCCAGCTCCCCGGCCGGATCCGCGACGGGGGCCACCGACGCGGCCGCCTCCTCCTGGAGCTCCGCAAGCGCCTCGCGGAGGTCGGCGGTCCGGGCCTGGACGGCGGCCTCGAGCGCTCGCCGCCGCCGCCGCCGCGCGAGAACGGTCACCGCCGCGATCCCCGCCGCGCCCGCGCCCGCCAGTCCCGCCCGCGCTGCGGCGAACTCGTGCCAGGCCGCGGGGCGCTCAATCTCCACCACGGCCGACTCCCCCCACGCGCCGCCCAGCCGCGCCTGCACCTCGACGCGGTACGTACCCGGCGCGGCCAGGGGCACGGTCGCGTGGCGGTCGCGGGTCGCGGCGGACCAGGAGCCGCCATCCACTCGCGTGCGGAACGCAATCTGGTCTGCGTAGTCGCGGGCCACCACCGTCCACGACACGCGGGCGACCGTCTCGCCCGGCTCCGCGGAGCGCTGCGCGGCGACCACCACCGTCGGCGGCGCCGGCAGCGAGAACGCCGCGGGATCGATGGCGGCCACGCCGTCCTGGGTGGCGAAGTAGAGCGTGCCGCTGGGGCTCGCGACCGCGCCTGAGCCCTCGAAACCGTTGGCCTCCTCGCTGGCGAGCCCGGCCCGCTGGTCCAGCCACAATAGCGGCACGTCGTCGTGGGGGCCGGCGACGCCGGCCGCGAACGCACGCAGGGCCCACTCGTCCGCCACGCCGATGCCGCGGTTGGTCGACAGCCACACGCGGCCGTGCCCGTCCGCGAGGCTTGCGTGCACCGTCGCGCGGCCGGGGCCCAGCTCGTCCCGGAGGCAGCCCAACGCGGAGGCTTCGGCATTCAGCGCGCACAGGCCGGCGCCCTCCGTCGCGAGCCAGAGCACGCCACCGTCGGCCCGCAGTTGCCGGACGGGCGCCGTCCAGCCGGCCGGGGGTCCATTCGCGACCTCGGCGCCCGCGGGAACCCTCAGCGGCCCGATCCCTGACGCCAGCCAGGTGGTGCCGTCCGGGAGCAGCAGCACGTCGCGCACGATCGGGATGCTGCCCCCGCTCGCACGCAGCTCGCGCCACGCGGGCACTTCCGCGTCCGCGACCCACAGGTTCTGGTGCAGGCCGAGCCAAGCCCGCTCGGACGCGGCGCCGGCAGCGTAGGCGCCCGAGGCCGGCGGCGGTCCCCGCCACGCGACGCCGGCCTCGTCGAACACCGCGTCGGCCGCCCGCCACAGGAGCTGCCCCACGAAGCGCAGCGGCGTCGCCTCGTCCTCAGGGAGCGCGGCGGTCGGGATCGGGAGCGCTCCCTGCCCGTCGACCGGCCACCACCCGAGGCCCACCGTCCGCGCCCAGGTCGCGCCGGTGGCCTCGTCGAGCCAGAGCCGGGCCACCGGGGTGACGCCGGCACCGGCGGGCCGAACCACGCGCGCCGGCACGCGGTGGAGCCGGTGCAGCGCGGGCGTGCTCGTCGCCACCCACACCTCGTCGTCGCCAGGCAGCAGCGCCGCGACGGGCGCCGCGAGGTCGAGGAACGCCTTGCCCTCGCGCAGCAGCACCTGCTCCGACACCGCCCACGCCGAAGGCAGCGGTGGCGCCCAGTGGACGAGCAGGCCGATCCCGGGGCCCGCGGCCAGGATCCCACCGGGAACCAGCTTCGCGAGGGGCCGGGAGCGGGCGTCGGCGAGGACCAGGGCGCCGTCCGACCCGCGCGCGAACTGTGCCGTGCCGGCCGGCGCTTCGACGGGAGCGGGTTCCCCGTCGCAAACGATGGTCTTCCCCACGGGCGAGCAGAGCACCCCGTCCTCGCGCTCGGCCGAGACCGCCCGGCCTTCGACCGCGTCCCCCACCGGCACGGGCGCCTCCCCGAGGGCGTAGCGTTGCCCGAGCGCGGTCACCCACAGCCCGGAGCGCCCCACCGTGAGGTCCACCGGCTCGGTGGCGAGCGTGAAGGAGCGGACGTCGTCGCCGTGGCGACGCTGCACGGTCCCGCTGTCGTTGGCGATCCACAAAGCGCCATCCTCGGGATGCACGGCGATCTTCGCGATCCGCGTCCCCGGCGTGCCCGTGGCGCCGGCGCTGGGCACGAGCGCGAACGCGACGCCGTCGTAGCTCGCGAGGCCGTCATAGCTGGCGACCCAAAGGAGGCCGTCGCCGGTGCGGGCGAGGCCGGTGATCGCCCCGACGGGGAGCCCGTCCTTGGGGGTCCAGCGCTCGTCGATCCAGCCCGGGGGCGGGGCTTCGGGGAGCGTGGCGGCCACCGCCGGCTGCAGCGCGGCGCACAGCGCGACGGTGAGCACGCCTACTCCACCGCGACCACCGAGGCAAAACCGAAGCACACCTCCTGGTCGGTCTGCTCGCCCTCGTCGCCGCTGTTCCAAAACCACCCCATGCCGCCACCTCCGTAGCTCGGGGCGACGCTCGCCCGCGACGGCGGGCTCGGGCGGCGCCCGCGGCACGGGGCCCTGCTCGCCCCTCAAACCTGAATCGGCCCCTCCAACTTGCCATCTACAAACTGCCGCACGACCGGATGGTCACACGTCTGAAAATCCTCCGGCGTGCCCTCGTGGATGATGCGCCCTTCGTGCAACATGGCCACCTTGTCGGCGATGCGCATCGTCGCGTGCATGTCGTGGCTGATGATGAGGCTGGTGAGGCCCTCGGTGTGGTCCTGCGCGCTGCGGATCAGCTCGTCTACGTGGGCGGTCATGATCGGGTCGAGGCCGGTAGTAGGCTCATCGTAGAGCAGGTACTCCGGCTTTCGGACCAGCGCCCGGGCCACTGCCGCGCGTTTGCGCATGCCGCCGGACAGCTCGTGCACCCATTTGTGACCCGCCTGCGCGAGACCGACGTCGGCCAGGGCGGCGTCCACCCGGCGCTTGACCTCGTCCTCTTTCATCTTGCGGTCGTGCTCGCGCAGCGGGAAGGCCACGTTGTCGAACACCGTCATCGAATCGAAGAGCGCCGCGTGTTGAAAGACCATGCCGAAACGATTGCGCACCCGCAGCAGCTCCCGGTCTGGCAACTTCGTGATGTCCTGCCCGCCGATGAGAATGCTGCCGCCATCGGGGCGCATCAGCCCCATCAGCGTCTTGAGCAACACCGATTTGCCGGTGCCGCTGCGGCCGATGACGACCGTGATCTGCCCGAGCGGCAATTCCAGGTCCACGCCCTGCAGGACCTTCTGTGTGCCAAAGGATTTCTCGAGCCCGACGATGCGGATGCTGTCGCTCATGAGCGATTCACGCTCATCGGCGCCAGGATCAAGCTGACGAAGTAGTCAACGACCAGGATGAGCACACCGGCGGCGACCACCGCCTTGGTGGTGGCCTGACCCACACCCTCGGCGCCGCCCCGCGCGTAGTAGCCACGATAACAACCAATCGAAGACAACAGAAATCCGAAGATGGCGCTCTTGAGCATGCCGCCCCAGATGTCGTCGGTGTCGACGTACCACATCATCCTATCGAAGAAGGGGCCCGGGTTGACGCCCAACGTGTAGGTCGCAACATAAGAGACCCCGATGGCGCCAACCGCGTCGAAGGTGGCGCACAGGATTGGCAACATCAACATCGATGCCAGGATGCGCGGCGAGGCGAGGTACTGGATGGGGTCGATGGCCATGCTCTCGAGCGCGTCGATCTGCTCGGTGACGCGCATGGTGCCGAGCTCGGCGGCCATGGCCGAGCCCACGCGGCCGTTGACCATGAGGCTGGTGAGCACCGGACCCAGTTCGCGGGTCAGCGCCAGGACCACGGTGCTGCCGAGCAGACCGCGGGCGCCGAACATGCCAAAGGCGTAGTCGCTCTGGACGGCGAAGACCATGCCGGTGAAGACGCCGGTGATCGCGACAATCGAGAGCGAGCCGTTGCCGACGAACTCCATCTGTTTGAACAACAATCGCCATCGATAGGGCGGCCGAACGATCCCCAACACTGCGGTCGTCGTGAAGCGCGCGTATTGGCCCACATCTTCCACGACGCGGAGCACCACACCCCCCAAAAGCGAGATGGGGTCGTTCATGCATGCTGCCGGGGAATGCGCTCGCTGAAGCCACAGAGGATCTCGTACGGAATGGTGCCGGCCCACCCCGCGAGGGTGTTCGCATCGATGCGGCCGGGGCCCTCCCCTCCCAGGAGCACCACCTCGTCGCCGCTGCACACCGGCTCGGAAAGCTCGGTGACATCGACCATGCAGAGGTCCATGCACACCGTGCCGACCACCGGACAACGCTGCCCGTTGACCAGCACCTCGGCGTGTCCGGACAGCGCCCGCGGATAGCCATCGGCGTACCCGACCGGCAAGGTGGCGATGCGGGACGGTCGGCTGGTCACCCAACGCCGGCCGTAGCTGACCGAGGCCCCGCGCGGGAGGTCCTTCACGAACAAGACCCGCGTCGTGACCCGCATGACCGGTTGCAGCTCCGGCGCCGCGATCGGCGGCGCCCCGTAGAGCGCGATGCCGGGGCGGACCATGTCGAACCACGCCCCTCGATGACGGAGGAGCGCGCCCGAGTTGGCGGCGTGCTGGATGCGAGCAGTGAATCCACGCGCGTTTGCGGTCGCGACAGCCTGTCGGAACCGACGGAGCTGTTCCAGGGTGTAGGTGTCGTCCTCGACCTCCGACTCGGCGAAGTGGGTCATCACCGCGTCGAGGTCCAGGGCGGCGTAGCGCGCGAAGCGGTCGAGAAACCGCTCCCACTGGGGAAGCGGGACGCCGAGCCGGCCCATGCCGGTGTCGATCTTGAGGTGCACTGCGAGGCGGACACCGGCCGCTTGTGCGGCCGCATCGAGTCGTTCGGCATCCCCCTCGTCGTACACGACCGGCGTCAGGTTTCGGGCCACCGCCTCCTCCGCGCCGTGCCGACCGACACCCCCCATGCACAAGACCAGCCCGTCCACTCCGGCATCGCGGAGCTGCGCCCCCTCCTCCACCAGCGCCACGCCGAAGGCATCGCACCCCGCCACCGCCAACGATCGCGCCACCGCGACGGCGCCATGACCATACGCATCCCCCTTGACCGCCGCCAACACCCGCACCCGCGGCCCCACACGCGCCTGCAACGCACGGAAGTTCCCCTGAAGCGCGTCAAGGTCCACGTGCGCGGTCGTCGGGCGAAGCTGGCGAAAATCCTCGCTCATGGTGCCGTCAGAGCTCCCCGCGCTCCATCAGGGTCCGGAAGTGGGCGACCGTCGCCGCCACGCCTTCCTCAAAGCCGACCTTCGGCTCCCACCCGAAGGCCGCCCGCGCGCGCGATATGTCGGGACGCCGCCGCGTTGGGTCATCCTGCGGCAGCGGCCGGAACACGATCCCAGCGGTGTTGCCGGTGAAGCGGTTGATGTGCTGCGCCAGTTGCAGCATCGTCATTTCGTGGGGGTTGCCGACGTTGCAGGGCTCGCCCAGGTCGGACTCCATCAGCCCGACGATGCCCGCGACCAGGTCGGTGACGTAGCACAGGCTGCGCGTCTGCTGGCCGTCGCCGAAGACCGTGAGCGCCTCGCCCCGGAGCGCCTGCGAGCAGAACGCCGGCATCACCCGCCCGTCGTTGGGCCGCATACGCGGGCCGAAGGTGTTGAAGATGCGCACGATCCGCGTCTGGACGCCGTGGTAGCGGCGGTAGGCCATCGTCAGCGCCTCGGCGTAGCGCTTGGCTTCGTCGTACACGCTGCGCACGCCCACGGGGTTCACGTTGCCCCAGTAGTCCTCGGTCTGGGGGTGCACCGCGGGGTCGCCATACACCTCTGACGTGCTGGCCAAGAGGAAGCGGGCGCCGTCGTTGCGGGCGCGCTCGAGGAGATTGCGGGTGCCGTCGGAGCCGGCGTACAGCGTGTCGAAAGGCAGCTCGACATAGTCGATGGGGCTGGCCGGCGACGCCATGTGGTAGACGCGGTCGAAGCGACCGGGCAGATCGAGGGGGAGGCTGACATTGGCCTCGACCAGCTGGAAACCCGGCTGCGGCGACAGCGTGGCGAGGTTGCGCCGATGGCCGGTGATGAAGTTGTCGACCGCCACCACCTCGTGGCCCTGGCCGAGGAGCTGGTCGCAAAGGTGGCTCGGGACGAATCCCGCGCCCCCGGACACGAGGATGCGCATGGCGCGCGGCTTATGCCGAATTACCCCGCGAGCCCATGCAACTGACCTCGAAGCAGCGCGCCTACCTCCGTGGCCTCGCCCACTCCCTCAACCCCGTGGTCTTTGTCGGCAAAGAGGGCGCGTCCGAGGCGGTGATCCGCAAGACCCATGTGGAGCTCAACGCCCACGAGCTCATCAAGGTGCGCATCAGCGACGGCGCCGAGGCCGACAAAGACACGATCATCGCCGCACTCGTCGAGGGCACGTCGGCGACGCTAGCCCAGAAAGTCGGCCATGTCGCGGTCCTGTACCGCCGTCGGAAGAAGGAGCCGGAGATCGAGCTGCCGAAGGTGTAGGGGGGCAACAAGGGGTACACTCCTCAGATGACCTTCCTTCTGCTGCTGGCCTGCACCGCTGGAACGGACACCTCGGCGGGGGACGATACCGCCCCTGTGGACTGTACCGTGCTCGGCGATGTGGAGGTCGCCTGCGACTTCAACAATGGCACGTGCACCGAGTGGACCGAGCAGATGAGCGCCGACGATGTCGTCGCGATGTCCGAGACCTGCGAGTTCAGTGGCGGCACCGTGGTGACGATCTGTGACCGCTCCTACCCGGGTGGCGGTTGTACCGGCCCCGACAACCCGAACTGTTCGACCGTGTGGAACTACACCGACGAGGTCGACGCCACGGAAGGTCAAGCGAGCTGCGAGGAGCTGCTGGGCGGCATCTGGCGGCCTCCGGAGTGAACATTGGCGGGCGCTGTGCTGTGGAATGAGCCCCCCTACCCCACACTCCAAACCTCAATCGCCTCCTCCCGCCCCCGGATCAGCTGCTCCGGCAGCGATTGCCAGGCGAAACCATCCCCGGCCGCGGCGCGCGTCGCCCCGCTCACCAGGACGCCGACGCCCAGGACCTTGGTGAGCCCCTCGATGCGACTCGCGACGGTCACCGCGTCTCCGATCGCGGTGTACTCACGACGGGTTTCGGGGCCGATGTCGCCGACCAACGCGAGCGCCGTGTGCACGCCGATGCCGATCTTGAGCGGGGGCAGGCCGCCCCCCTCCCGACGACGGTTGACCTCGCCCATCGCGGCCTGCATCTGGAGCGCACAACGCACGGCGCGCTCGGCCTGATCGGTCTGTTCGCTGGGCGCGCCGAACCACGCCAGCAAGCCGTCCCCGAGGAACTTGTCCAGCGTGCCGCCGTTGCGGAAGAGCACCACCACCATCGCCGCAAGCCACTCATCCAGCCAGGCGACCACGCTCTCGGCCTCGGCGCCCGCGGTCATGCTGGTAAAGCCGCGGATGTCGGCCACGAGCACGGTGATCACCCGATGCTGGCTGTGGACCTCCGCCATACCCTCGACAATCTCAGTCGCGACCGCTGGGGAGAAGTAACGTTGCAGGCGAGCCCGCGCCGTCTGCTCCGTAGCCGTGCTGTGTACCAGACGCTTGACCTGCCGGACCATCGCCGAGCTCAAGCCGGCCAGCGTGCCAAAGCAGAGGACGGTGCCGATGAGCCGACCCGGCGAATACTGCCCGCCGAGGTTCACCGCGATCATCTGCGCCACCAGCGCGCCGGCGGCGACCGCCCAGGTCACCCGTGGGCGGAGCGCAAAGGTCGAGCCGGCGATCACCAGCCCCAAGAGCGCGTTGTTCATCGCCGCGGCGTAGGCAGGATCGTCCGCGTGCTGCAACATCGCCACCACCTGGGCGAAGGTCAGCATCGGCAGGTCCAGGAGCACCAGCGCCCAGAAGCTCGCCTCCAGCAGCTGGGGCCAGCGCCGCAGCGCCAGCCACACCGCCGCCGCCAGCCCGAGGTAGCCGACGATGACCGGCTGCTGGGGGCGCCACTCCAACAACAACGCGGCGCCCGTCCAGGCGATCGCCGCGACGAGCCGGACCATGGCGAAGGTCCTGGCGTTTCGCCGCCGTTCGCGCTCGAAGGCGCGCTCGGTGGTCTCGTCGAGCAGGCTCACATCCGGTCCAGGGGGGTGAGCCCCAAGAGGCGAAGCGCGCGAACGATGAGCCGATCGGCCACGCACGTCAGCGCCAGTCGCGACGCGAGGCGCTCCTGCCCGGTCAGCACGGGAAGCTCGTAGTAGAAGCGGTTGAAGGCTTCGCAGAGGCGGTATGTGGCCTCCGCAACGAGGTTGGGCGCGGTCGCCCGCAGCGCCGACTCAACCGCCTCGGGAAAGCGCAACATGCAGAGCGCCAGCTCGCGCTCCTTGGGGTGCTCCAGCGTGAGCGCGGCGAGGTCGGGCACATACCCGGCGGCGGCGGCCTTGCGGAGCAGCGAGGCAGCGCGGGCGCGGCTGTAGAGCAGGTAGGGCGCGCTGTTGCCGTCCATCGCGAGCATGCGGTCCCAATCGAAGGTGATGTCGGTGCTGGGAGACTGGACGAGGTCCTGGTAGCGCACCGCACCCACGCCCACCGCCTCCGCGATCAAGGCGCGCTCGGCCTCATCGAGGGAGCCGGACTTCTCGTCGACGATGGCCCGGGCGCGGGCAACGGCTTCGTCCAACAGCTCCACCAGGCGGATGACGTTGCCCTTGCGGGTGCTCATCGTCCCATCCGGCAGCTTCAGCATGCCAAAGCCCATGTGCACCAGCTCGGCGGCGACGTTCCAGCGCGCGGCGACGGCGAAGAAGGTCATGAAGTGCTGGTGCTGGCGGGCGTCGGTGACGTAGACCATCTTGGCGGGGCTCCAGCGCTGGACCCGGTAGCGCACACACGCGAGATCGGTTGCCGTGTAGGTGGCGGCGCCATCCTTCTTGCGCACGACGCTGACCTGGTCGCCGAGGCGCACGATGACGGCGCCGTCGCTCGCTTCGGCTACCCCCTCGGCCAGAAGCGCCGCGACAATCTCGTCGGTCATGCCTCCGTAGGCCGACTCGCCGAGCACCTCCTCGAAGCGCACGCCCATCCGCGCATAGACCGTTTCGTACTCCGCGAGCGACGCCCTCCGAAACTGCTCCCACAACGCGGTGTTTCGGGGGTCGCCGCGCTGCAGCTTGGCGGTTTCGTCGCGGGCGCGGTCGGCCAGGTGCACCCCGGCGCCCTCCTTGGCCGCCGATTTTTCGCCGAAGAGAACGTACAACCTCTCCAGCTCGCCCACGGGATCGGCGTCATACGCGGCCTGATCGCGCCAGTGGTCCCACGCGACGATGAGCTTGCCGAAGGGCGTGCCCCAGTCGCCGATGTGGTTGTCGCCGATGACCGTCCAGCCGGCGGCGCGGTGCATGAGCGAGAGCACGTGGCCGAGGTGCGTGCTGCGCATATGCCCGACGTGCATCCGCTTGGCCACGTTCGGCGAGGAGAAGTCGATGATCGCCAGCTTTTCGGCGCCGCTCTGGACGAGGCCGAACTGCGGATCGGCAGCCTGCGCGACCAGTGTGCGCGCCAACCACACATCATCCAGGTGCAGGTTCAGGAAGCCGGGACCGGCCACCTCCGCTTTGCCGACGCCGGGCTGCCCCGCGAAACAGGGGACCAGCCGCTCCGCCAGCGCGCGCGGGTTCTCGCGCCGGGCCTTGGCCATCCGGAACGCGAAGTTCCACTGGTAGTCGCCGTGGGCGGGATTGTTGGTGGGGACGAGCGCATCGACATCGGCCTCAGGGTCGACGCTGGCGGCCGCAAGAGCGGCAAGGGGGCGGAGCAGGGCGGGGATCATGGCGTCGGCGGTATAGCCTCTTGCCGGCCGGCGCCGTCGCGCTGACAGGCATGGGCGACCCAACGTGCTTGCCACGCCGCGGTCGCCTCGGTCGCCGCCCAGCCCGACACGGAGGCCGGCGCCGCCGCGCAGAATTCCTCCGGCGCCGCTCGGTGCAGGGCCCGCAGGCTCTCGAAGTACGATTCACGCGCCGCCTGCTCACACGCCTGTTCCGGACACCCCTCCGGATCCAGGGCCTGCTCCGCCCGCCGCCGTTCGCGAAACCAGGCCTTCCAGAACAGCCGCGGCGCGTCGTCCAGGCCGGGCACCTGCCGCCATGGCGACAACGCCGCCCCCGCCGCCTCCGGGGTACCGTCCAGCACGCCGCGAGCAACCTCGCGGAGCAGGTGGTAGCCGCACTCCCGGCGGAAAGGCGTGGCCTGACAGGCGACGAACGCCGCCGCCGCCTGCCCCTCCCCCGCCAACCGCTCGGCGTACTGGAAGCGGCACTCCCCCTGCCACAGCGGCGTGCGCACCGCCTCACACGCCGCGGGCGCGAGGCTGTCGAAGCGCTCCAGCGCGCCGACCAGGCAACTGTCGCGACCCGGGTCCGCGAGCCCTTCGCACGCTGCCGCCGCCGTCGCCAGGTCAGGAGCCGCGAGCGCCACACGCAGTCGCTCGGCCTCGGAGTCGGCGCAAGCGGCCAACCAGAGCGCCCAGGCCACGCCCGTCAATCGTAGGCGCACGCCGTGGGGGTGCCGCAATGGCCACAGCCGGAATCCGCCGGCGCCTCGCTGGCCGCGGCGCTCGACTCGCGGAAGGCACCGCCGCCACCGCTGCCGACGTTGTGGGCCGAGATGAGCTTCTTCAAGCCGCCATCGGTGCCACAGAAGTGCCCAGCATCCGGACCCGCGAGGGGCTCGCGCCCGTTGCGCACCAACGCCTCCACGACCTCACCACACTCACAGCGGTACTCGTAGATGGGCATCGGTGACTCCTCGTTTAGCGGTAGACCCAGCGTTCGCCTGACTTGCGGATGCGCAGCTTACCCGGCTTATCCTTGAGCCCGTCGCGTTCCATCTTGCGGAGCTCGGCGCGGATCTCGGGTTCGACCATGTCCTTGAACGGGCTACGGTGCTTGATCCCGCCGACAAGCACATTTTCCTTGATGCCGGGGTCCTTGCCCTCAAGGGTGATCCACACGTCGGAGCGGATGAAGGCGGCGCGGCGGGGATCGATGTCGGCAGGCGGAATCTTGGGCGCCTTGACGGCGGCCACCCGCTTGGGCTTGGCCTCCTTGGCGGCGGCGGCCTTGGCGCCCGCGGCGGAGACCCTGCTCTTTTTGACCGCAACCACCAACACGTCGGGGGTGGTCAGCGCCCAGCGCGTGGCAAGATCGTCGAGGGTGGCCAACGTTTCCTGGTTGGACGACGGCGCGAGGGCCGCTATGGCCGCGCGGAGCCGCTCGGGCACCAGCGCGTCAGGGAGCGCGGCGACTTCGGCGAGGAAGCCGCGGCGGGCCTCCCCTTCCGGAAGGTCGATCACTTCGCGGGTGGCGCGGCCAGCCCAGACCTTCAGATCGTCGGAGAGTCCACTGGGGAGCTCGGCGTCGGCCAGGGCGAACAAGTCTGCAACCACGCTGGTTTCGATGCGCTCGATGTGCAGCCGGATGATGTCTGCGACCAGGATCTGCACCGTGAGGGCATCGCT
Organism: Deltaproteobacteria bacterium; assembly: GCA_947490345.1. Lineage (GTDB taxonomy): Bacteria > Myxococcota_A > UBA796 > UBA796 > SXON01 > SXON01. The sequence goes on along the minus strand of CANLGL010000047.1, from coordinate 863 downwards.
GTTCCGAAGATTGTCTACACTCGACTTCTGCACTTCACCCGACACGTCTGCCTCCGAGGCCCGCCCCTCTAACCCGTCCAGCCGAACCCGGGAGAACTTGACGCAAGCTCTTCAACGTGCTGGGCGATCCCAGAGCGTTTCGGGCTCCCCGAGCTGCTTCGCTGCCCACCGGCCCAGGACGAACAGGTAGTCACTGAGTCGGTTGAGATACTTCATCGGCATCGCGTCGGTGTTCGGCTCCTCCCGCAAGAGCGCCACGACCTCACGCTCAGCGCGGCGACAGACCGTCCGCGCCTGATGTAGGAACGAGCCCACTGGGCCCCCGCCCGGAAGGATGAACTCCTTGAGCGGGCCCACGTCCTCGTTGAGCGAGTCGATCCAACCTTCCAGGCGCTCCACGTCCGCCTCGGCCACCCGAATCATCCCCGGCCAGTGGTCTTCAGGGCGCGTGGCGAGGTCGCTGCCGACGTTGAACAGGTCGTTCTGGACGCGGTGCAGCATCTCGTCGATCCGCCTCACCGCCGAGGGGTCGGCGCCGGAGGTCCGGTTGTGCCAGCGGACGATGCCGAGGATGGCGTTGAGCTCATCGGTGGTGCCGTACGTGGCGATACGGACGTGGTCCTTGGGCACGCGCTGCCCGCCGACCAGGCCCGTCTGCCCCTTGTCGCCAGTCTTGGTGTACACGCGGGTGATTCGCATGGCGATCCCTAACATGTAACGGGGGGAAAGGGCTCGCCGCCCTCTCCCCCTACCGCGCCATTCCCTCCGGCCTCCAACCTGCGGTTTCCGGCCTGCGGCGCCCGTCGCGATGAATATCGCGACGGGACGTGGCGCTCTCCCCCTCACCGCAGTCCCCCATGCCG
>CANLGL010000046.1 GCA_947490345.1 Deltaproteobacteria bacterium | reverse complement strand
CCCGTGCCGTCCGATCCCCGAGGTCGATCCCGATTGCCGCGTCGATTACATTCATCATGGCCGGTGACTCCGTGAGCCCGAGTGCTCGTCAGGGGCATGTACCCCTTGGAGCACCGGCCGACTCATCCCATCTCTCCCCATCCCCGCAGACCGCACGCCGCTCGCCGGTTTCATGGCTCATGGAGCCGCCGCGTCCCGAAGGGCGGCATGGGTAACGATTAAGGACCGGCGAAGGCCGAGTACAGCGCCATCGCGTCGCCGGCGACAACGCTGACGCCAAAGGCGCCAGAGCCGACGTTCTCGGTCAGCCACCGAGACAGCGGCGGCGTAGCCGCGAGCGTCTGCACCCAGGACTCGGGCGCCTCCGCTGAAACATCGGCCTGCACGGTGGTTCGGAGACGCCAAGTCGCGACGAGCGCCCCCTGACGCCAGCGCGGACCCGCAGCGACGATGGCGCCTTCAGGTAGTACCAGCGGGAACCCCTCCTCGGCAAGGGTCTGCGACGTAGGCGCGGGCAGCGGCAGAGTCGCGCCGTCGAACGACACCGCGTGGCCGCCATCTCCTGGGTCACAGAAAAGCGTCGTACCGAGCGACGCCCACAGGCGCGCGCATGCTGGATCGCCGATCGTCGTGCGGAGCGCGCCGTTGGACACCACCGCCCACCCCGATCGCATCGCCAGGACTCGGCTCCCCGTTTCCTCCGCGCGTACCCATCGCGAAAGCACAGTCCCATCCGGCATCGCCGTCCAGACGATCCAATCACCCGCGCCCGGTCGCGACTCGACCATGGCTGTGTAGGGCTCGCCGTTGAATGCGGCCGAGAGCCATCCGCGAAGCGCTCCAGCCTCGACCATTCCGGTGACGGTTCCCCACCTCTGCCGCGCGAGCACGCGGTCACCCTGCTCGGCGGCATTGAGCATTTCGAACAGGACGCTTATCGCCGAAGCCGGCTCGTCCTCGTCGGGGCAGGTCACGCCGAAGGGGAAGGCCTGGGTGCCCACGCCGGGGGTCTCCAATACGAACGCGAACCGCCCCGACCCGGAGCAGTGACCCGGCGTCGCCAAGGGCGCGCGGGTGGTCGCCACGCGCGCGACGTGGGACCCGGGGGCTGGCATCATCCGAAGCAGCTCAGCCTCTGGTCCCGGCGCCTCAACGCCGAGTCGTGACGCGAGTTCGATTCCCAACGGGGCAAGATCGCCGAGGTGTGCGATACCATCGGCATCATAGGTGATGGCCTTGAGCGTCCACCACTCGCTCGTCTCGCCCCGACCGGCGCCTGGCAAGTTCACCCCGACCGCCGGACGTGCATCCGAGGCGGGCACCCCCGCGGGCATGACGATCCGGTCGCCCAGAACCGCGACGGGCTCCAGGCGTCGCGGCTCCCCGTCTGCGGCGATCAGGTAGATGCCGGCCGACTTCTGCACCACCGTCTCCCACGCCTGCGCCCGAAGCGGCGAGTTCGGGTACTCGGCCACGAAGGCTTCCACCGCACGGGGATCGCCGGATCGCGCTGCGTCATCAAAGGCCCAGGCCTCCTCCTGCTTGCGTGCCTGATCGACCATCGGGCTCTGAGGGTACCGAGCCACGAAGGCCTTCATCGACGCCCGTGTCCCCTCGTTCTGCGCCGTGACGAACGCCAGGTCCCACAAGCGGATGCGCGCGGCTTGGGCCTCAGGCCACTCCGAGAACCGGGAAAGGTACCCCTCCCAGCCGGCGATGGAATTATCTTCCCTTGCCGAGCAATATGCAGCCTCCGCTCTGGCTTTGAGCAGCTCGGCCTCCTCCTTGCCGAGCGCCGACTTCTGAACCCACTCGTCTACCCGCGCCACCGCATCGGCGCACTTTCCGCCCGCCACCAACTTCTGTACGACCTCGAGCTTGCCTGCCCAGGCCGGCGACTGAATCAACAGCGCGAAGAAGAGGAGGGCGAGGGTCCGCAACACGCCGCGCGCGTAACTCCGGTCACCCCGCCTTGGCCAAACTTCGCGCCTGCGCCTCGAAAGCGTCCATCAGGTCCGGCAGCGTCTGCGTGGCGCCGAACTTCACCACGGCGGTTGGGAGTCCCGCCGCGAGCGTCCACCACTGGTAGCCTACCACCGTCCCGCTTCCGAAGGGCTCAACGCTCCACCAGCCGGCGCTGGGATCCTGCCACGTCGCATCACTGACCATGCCCGCCAGGCCGGCCTTGTAGGGATCGGGATTGACGCGGCGCCAGCAGGTGACGAATCGGGACCCGGTGGCCTGACTGGCCAACTCGGCGACCAACTGCCGACGAATCTGTACGGCGCCGAACAGGAACCCCACGTTGACCTGGAGATACATGTGGGTGTCATCGACCTTCTCGACCAGGTCGTAGCCGAAGCGCTCAGGAACCCAGTCGTCCTGGCGCTCGGGGTTGCTCAGCGCACCACGCCACCCAGAAACCGGCACGTCGCTGACCATGGTGAACCGGGCGCCAATGACCCGCGCGCCGTCGATGGTGCTGTCGCCGGTCACCGACGACTTGCCCGACTTGGGGATCGGCGGCGCCGCGAGCGTGCGGAAAACAGCATCGTCGCAACCGAAGGCGGCACTGACAATCAAAACGAGCATGAGTCAGCCTCACCGTACATCGATCAGAACACCGTTGTCGACGCGCGTTTCAGTCCGCCGCCGGCTTCCGCTCGGCGAGGACCGCGACCAGCACGGCCCGAACGCCCGCCCGATCAAGCCCGCGCAGCGCATCGCCCAGCTCAGCCTGCCAGGATTGAAGCCCAAAGCGAGCCACCTCCCACGCGTCCATGGGACACTTCAACTCGTCGCGACAGAGCGCACGGAAGAGCACCTGAAGCTGCGGAGTCGGAACATCTGCGAGGCCGCGGCCGAGGGCAATGGGCACGATCTAGGCGATGGTGACGGTGCCGCAGCGATACACGTCCTGGATCGCCTGCAACAGCTCGATCCCCTGGGCGCGCGGCTTTTGGAAGGCCTTTCGCCCGGAGATGAGGCCCATTCCGCCGCCACGTTTGTTGATGACCGCCGTGCGGACGGCCTCGGCCAGGTCGCTGTCCCCGCCGGATGCGCCACCGGAGTTGATCAGGCCGACTCTGCCCATGTACCCATTCGCCACCTGGTAGCGGACCAGGTCGATCGGGTGGTCGGTAGACAGGTCGGTATAGATGCGCTTGTCGGTCTTTCCGTAGCTCGATCCGCTCATGTTCAGCGCGTTGTACCCACCGTTGTTCTCGGGCAGCTTCTGCTTTACAATGTCGGCCTTGATGGTGGCGCCGAGGTGGTTGGCCTGTCCGGTGAGATCTGCCGCGACATGGTAGTCGACCCCGTCTTTCTTGAAGCCGCTGCTGCGCAGGTAGCACCAGAGCACCGTGGCGAGCCCCAGCTCGTGCGCGATCGCAAACGCCTGGGCGACGTCCACGATCTGGCGCCCAGACTCGGGTGAGCCAAAGTAGATCGTGGCGCCGACCGCGACCGCGCCCATGTCCGCCGCGTCCTTGATGGTGCCGAACATGATCTGATCGAATTTGTTCGGACAGGTGAGCAGCTCGTTGTGGTTGATCTTCACGATGAAGGGGATCCGATGAGCGTAGCGACGCGCGCACATGCCGAGCACGCCGTAGGTGCTGGCCACCGCGTTGCAACCGCCCTCAATCGCAAGCTCGACGATATTGCGGGGATCGAAGTAGTCCGGGTTCTTGGCGAAGCTGGCGCCCGCCGCGTGCTCGATACCCTGGTCGACGGGCAGGATCGAGAGGTAGCCGGTCCCGCCGAGGCGGCCGTGATCGAAGAGGCGTTGCAAGGAGCCAATCACCCGAGGGGACCGGTCACTGTCGAGCCAAACGCGCTCGGTAAAGTCGGGGCCCGGGAGCGCAAAACGCTCCTTGGGCAGGCCCTTGCAGGTGTGGGTCAGCAGGGAGTCGGCGTCGGCGCCGAGCAGCTCGGTAATGCGGCGAATGTCCACGGGCGCTCCGGAGGCGGCTGCGGCCTAACCTACCGGCGCACCACCTTGCGCAACAGTGTCCGCGTGAAGTCGTGCCCCGCAAAGAAGGCGAGAGCGACGTCATCGGTCGGGCTGCTGCCGACCTCGACATTCCGGACGTCGCCGTAGGCGATTCCGTCGACGACGACACGCGCCGGTCGCCGCTTCGCGTCGAGCACGTCCACACGGATGCGGGCGGTCGCGGGCAGCACCAGGGGGGGCAACTTGGGGGCGTGCGGGCAGATGGCGGTCAAGTGGATCGACCGGACCAGCGGGTGGCCTGCCGATCCGCCCGCCGAGAAGCTGTACGCGGTGCTTCCGAGCGGCGTTGCTGCGATGATGCCGTCACAGACCAGGCGCTCGGCGACCACGTGCCCGTCGACCGACACCCGCAGGTGGCAGGCCGTCCCCGAATGCCGCTCGATGTAGACGTCGTTCACGGCGAGCCCCGCGACCTCGCGCGCCCCCGCCGCCGCCCGCATCGACAGCCTCATGAAGTTGTGACTCTGCCAGTCGTGCGTCGCGAGTCTCTCACGCACGTATTCCACGGCGCCTTCCGCCGGAAGGTCGTTCATCAGAAAGCCAAGGTGCCCGAAGTTCAGGCCCAGCCAGGTTCGACCATGCGCCTGGTTGTGGATGGCTTGCAGCATGGTGCCATCGCCCCCGAGGACCAGCGACACATCGTCAGCAACGGGCGGGAGCGGCCCGGGGGCTTCGAGCGCCGCAGCGAAGGCCTGGGCGGCGGGGCTCTTGCTGACGACACGCAGCACGGGTGCGAGATAACCCACAGGCGTGCTGCTCTGGCGTGCCCACGGCCTCGGAAACGACTACCTCGTGTTGGAATCCGGGGAAAAGCTGGCGCCGGCGCTCGTACGGGCATTGTGCGACCGGCATCGCGGGATCGGGAGTGACGGCGTGCTCGAGCCGGTGGCGGCCGCCGAGGGCGCCGAGTACGGCCTTCGTATCCACAATCCCGACGGGAGCGAAGCGGAGAAGAGCGGCAACGGGCTCCGTATCTACGCTCATTGGTTGGTCCAGGAGCGCGCCGCTCCCGCCGAATTCTCCGTGTGGACCCTGGGTGGGGTCGTCCGCTGCGTCGTCCGCGGGACCAACGTAGATGTGAACATGGGCCGCGCACGGGTCTGGGGCCCGGAGGTCCTGGCTGGCAACGTCTGCTGGCGTGTAGACCTCGGAAACCCGCACGCCGTCTGCTTCGCGGAGCCGATCGACTGGCGACAGCAAGGGGCGGCCATCGAGGCCGCAGTTTCCGGCCGCACCAACGTCCAGTTCGTCTCGGTGGCGGGCGGCGCCGCCCGGGCGCTGATCTGGGAGCGTGGCGCCGGCGAGACGCAGGCGAGCGGCTCCAGTGCGTGCGCGGTTGCCGCCGTTTGCGTGACGCGCGGTCTGCTCAGTTCGCCAGTGACCGTCACCATGGCGGGCGGCGACCTGATCGTGGCGGTCGGCGACACGTTGGTCCTCTCGGGACCCGTCGCGCCCGTTGGACGCTTTTCAGTCGACGACGACTGGTTGCGGGCTCACGCGGGGCCCTGACGGCTTTCCCCACCGAACCGTGATATCCGCCGCGGTTATCTGGGGTGCTCCATGAAATGGGTCGTTGCAGTCGTTGCCGTCCTCGTGGTGGTTTGTGGTGGTTTGTGCGCCGGTGGGGGCCTGTACTGGTACTCCAAGCAGAGCGTCGTGGAGCTCCCGCCCTCGATGACCGAACCGGCCCCACCGATCGATCCCCGCCCCGAACCCACGCCGCCGCCTTCCAACGTCGAGCCCGTCGCTCCGACACCAACAGAGGTCGCGCCAACGCCGGTCTCGGCGCCCCCGCCCACCCCGGCTCCGGCGGCCACGCCGGCACCGACCCCCGCGCCCGCTGCAAAGCCGACCCCGACTCCCGCGCCTGCCGCCAAGCCGACACCCGCCCCGGCATCAACGTCGGCACCAGCGCCCGCCACCAAGACCGCGACGGCGCCCACGCCAGCGCCCGCCACCAAGACCACCACCACCGCCACCAAGCCGCCGCCGCCCCCCAGCGACGAAGACCCGGTCGCGGAGGAGCCGGCGGACCCTACGGTCGCGGTGGGCTTCGTGCTTCCGAGCGGTGGGAAGTGGGACGACCTGAAAGTCGGCGTCGATGGAAAGAAGTTGGGCAAGCGCCCGTTGCGCACGCGCGTGACGCCCGGGCTGCACACCTTCACCTTCGAGACCGACGGCGTGGACCTGAGCTGCCCCATCGAAGTCGGAAGCAGCGGCCGGACCATCATCCTCGACCAGAAGAAGAAGTCCTGCCCGTCCAAGGCGCCGTAGTGCTCGCCGACCGCCAGGGCCTCGTCCGGGTTCGCGCTGCCTTCGCCGGTTCGGTCGAGTACCGGGTCAAGGTTGGCGAGCCCGTGTGGGCTGGCCGGTCCTTGGTGATGGTCGAGGGCGATCGCGAAGTGGAGACATTCTCGGCACGGAATGCGGGTGTGGTGCTCGAATGCACCGTGGCTGAGGGCGCCGAAGTGGAGAAGGGGGCCCTGTTGCTCGTGTTGGACGAAGCCACCGGCAGTTGACTCAGGGTCGGGCTACACTTTGCCCATGCGAACCACCTCCCTGCTCCTGCTGCTCGCTTGCAACCCCACAACCACGGTGGAGGACACCGACCCGGCCGCCGACGCGGACACGGATGCCGATTCGGACTCCGACAGCGATTCAGACACGGACTCCGACACCGACACCGACGAGACTGGCGACACCGGGACCTTTGAGCCGAACCTCGCCTGGGACGTCACGGGCGAAACTGACGGTCTCGCCTTTTCACTGGTGCGGGTGGACCCGGAGAGCTTCGTGATGGCCGACATCGTCGCCGAGGCTGCCGCCAGCGAAAAAATCGAGCTGCAAGCCGACGCCCCGCCTACCGATGATCTGCTCGAGCACCCCGACGTACCGGGGCTGCTGATCGGCTACTACATGGCGGGCCTGCACGAAGACGAAGATGATGGCGAGTGGGACCTCGATGAGCGCTGGTACGCCGCTTCGAACAGCCTGACGATCTATCTGGACGGCATCCTGCCCCCCGGCTTCATCGAGTTGGGTTTGCGCGTGGGTTGGAACGCTGGCATCACCGGCGCAGACGAATTCGAGGTCGTCGACCCGTTGGAGCAGCGCATCGTCGTGGAGCGACGGGACACGGTGACCTTGGGCGGCACCTACGACGAGACGATCCAGTCCACTGACCGCGTCAGCACCCTCTCGGGCGCCGTATTCGCCGGAATCCCCGTCGACGCGCAGGACGACGATGACCTGTCGAGCGAGTCGTGGTCGCTTACCGTCGATGGCATCCCGGACGCGGAGCGCTTCGCTGACATCGACGGTAACGGGTCGGAAGAGGCTGTGGAGCTCTCCGCGGCGTACACCGACGTCGATCACGACGGGTCGCTGACAGTCGGGGTCGACACCGTGCTCGGGTTCGGTTGCTCCGGGTCGAAGCTGGCTTTGGCGTGGTGGTTGGAGCCGAGCACGAACCTGCCCGACGTCATGGGCCTGCTCGGCGCGGGGCTCGTCATCGGGTGGAACGTGCCAGCCTTCGACTCGGTGACCGACGAAACAGCGTACCTGACCGAGGCTGAGGCCTTGGACCTGGTGCTGTCGACCGGGTGCACCCCGGGCTGATCAGCCCGGGGTGCACCCGGTTGGCGATCATGCAGGGGGGAGAGGCCGGAACGGCCTCTCCCCCTACCGCGCCATCCCCTCCGGCCTCCAACCTGCGGTTTCCGGCCTGCGGCGCCCGTCGCGTTGCTAACGCGCCGGGCGTGGCGCTCTCCCCCTCTCGCCGCGTGCACCCGGGCTAGCCCGCGAACTGGTGCTCGACCAGCCGCCGATAGGCGCCGTTTGCGGCGATCAACTCGTCGTGGCTGCCGCTCTCGACCACCCGCCCGCGCTGCATGACGACGACCCGATCGGCGTTTTTGACCGTCGAGAGCCGGTGCGCGATCACCAGGGTGGTGCGCCCGCGCATCAGGCGATCCAGGGCCTCCTGCACCAGATGCTCGCTTTCGGCGTCAAGCGCGCTGGTCGCTTCGTCGAGGACCAGCACCCGCGGGTCTTTGAGCAGCGCACGGGCGATGGCAATGCGTTGCTTCTGCCCGCCCGACAGCCGAACGCCGCGTTCCCCGACGATCGTGGCGTAGCCATCCGGAAACGCGCTGACGAATTCGTGGGCATTGGCGGCGCGTGCCGCGTTCTCAACCTCCAGCTTCGAGGCGGCCGGGCGGCCGTACCGGATGTTCTCTTCGATGCTCGTCGCGAAGAGGACTGGCTCCTGACTGACGATGCCGATCTGCTCGCGAAGCCAGGCAGGGTCGAGCTCGCGGAGGTCGACCCCGTCGAAACGGATATCCCCGCCGTCGGGATCGTACAGCCGCAAAAGCAGCGAGGCCACGGTGCTCTTGCCGCCGCCCGACTGCCCGACCAACGCCAGCACCCGACCCGGCTCCAGCGCGAGATCGACCCCCGCGAGGACAGGCGCGTCTGGACGCGTCGGGTAGGCAAAAACCACGCCGCTCAGCTCCATGCGGCCGACCGGCCGGGGCAACCGCCGCGCCCCGACGACGCCCGCCGGGGTTCGGTCGAGGAGCTCAAACACGCGTTCGGACGCGCCGAGCGCGCGATTGAAGTCACCGAAAAGACTCGACAACCCGCCCAGCGCGGCGGCGAGCATGAAGATGTACAGCAGGTAGGCAGTCAGATCTTCCAGAGGAAGCTCACCACGAATCGTCAGGGATCCGCCGTACCAGAGGATCCCTGCGATCGCCCCCGACACCACGAAGCCGCCGAAACCCTGAAAAAGGCCGTAGGCAGCCGCGGTGCGCCGTCCCATCTCAAAGGCGACATCGACCTCGCGGGAGTACCGGGCCCGTTCGGCGTCCTCGCGCGCGAACGCCCGCACGGTGCGGACATTGCCGAGCGATTCTTCCGCGACGGTCGTCGCCGCCGCCAGCGCGTCTTGGGTGGCTTTGGACAACTTGCGAACCTGGCGCCCGAAGGCCACCGCGCTGACCGCGACGAGCGGCACGATCGCCACCATCACCAGGCTGAGTCGCCAGTGGATCATGAACAACAGCGCAATGGCGCCCACCGACTGGACCGAGAAGCGCAGGGCCATCGAGATGTTGACGGTCACGCTGTTCTGAATCACCGCGGTGTCGGCGCTCAGGCGATTTACCAGCTCACCCGTGCGCTGCGCATCGAAGAAGCCCACATCCTGGCCGATGAGCGAGCCGAAAAGGTCTCGCCGCAGCCGCGCCACCACCCGCTCGCCGGCGAGGGTGTAGAAGTAAGCCCGCGCGAACGAGGCGACGGCGACCACGGCGGCGACCGCTAGCAACGCGAGGCTGGCCCGATCGAGACGCGCCTGGCCACCCTCTTGCACCACCGCCGCGATCAGCTTGCCCACCTCGCGCGGGATGACCAGAACCACCGCCGAGCCGACCAAGAGCGCCAGCGTCCCCAACGCGAGAATGGGCAACTCGGGGCGGGCGAGCGAGAGTAGTCGACGGTAGTCGGCGTTGACCATCGCTCAGAGCGAGTGGGGCTCGGCCGCGAAGACCCTGACCTTCACCCCGTCGTTCTTCTTCTGGAGCTCGGTGTCGAGCCCCTTGGTGAACGCGTCGAAGGCGGCGCGATCCTTGACGGGCGTGGGCGACGCGGTGACCGTTACGTTCCCGATGCAGTCCTTCGGCAACTTCCAATCGATGGCCTCGATCCAGCTGGAAGCCCGCGCGACCACCTGATCCGGCCAGGTCCGCCCCGCGTTGGTGAGAAGAACCGTGTGCACCTCGATCTTGGTGTCCTTCTTGCAGATGCCCACCTTGGTCACGTACAGCCCATAGTGGAGTGAGCCGTCCGCCTGGGCGAGCGCCCGGTAGCGCTGCGCGGCCATCGAGTCGCTGGAGAGCTCGTCGCGAAGCGCCAGGAGGGTCGTCCGGGCACTTTCCAGCGCCGGTTCGGGTAGCGTCGGCGCGAGCTTCTTGATCGCGGCTACGGCGAGTGCCGCGGCTTCGAGGTTGAGACCAGCGACGGAGCCGACGCCGGCCGCGTCGGCGAAAGCGCCCACCTCGTAGCTGGCAAACTCGGGGTCGGACACCGTGCCCAGGCGCGCTTCCAGGACGGGGATCGCATCCTTACCGAGGTTGCGGGCGAGGGTTTCGAGCACTGCCTTGAAACGCCCCCGCTCGCCCTTCTGGGACTCAAGCCCCGAGGTGAGCAGCGCGACCGCGGCCGGAGTGCGACAGGCGTCCAGGCCCGCGAACCACCGACCGGACCAGAACTTTCCGCCGAGCGCCTTTTCACTGTCAACGAAGAAGGTCGGCACCGCCGGATTCGTACACTGCTCGCCAAGCGTGTTGATGAACGCGCTTTTTTCGTCGGGCTGTTGCGTGTCGGCCCAGACGCGAATGTGTTCGCCCAAACCCAGCTCGATCGCCTTGACACCGGCCGCGTCGGCGCCCGGGCCGGCGATGATCTTTTTCCACGCTTCTGGGGCGGCGACCTTTGCTGCGGCCGGGTCACAGGTGGCGAGGTCGAGCCACGCCTTGCCCGCGGCGGCCGGGCCCGCTTCGGTGACCGCCTTCTGCCCTTCCGCGACGCAGGCGGGAACGACAACGGCGGGGGCCTTCGGGGCAGCGAAGGCGGCGAGGGACAGGGCAAGCAACATGGGACCTCCGAGCGCGCCGATATACCCCAAAACCCGTCCCCGGGTCGGATACTAGACGCCCCATGGCCGACGACGCCACCCTGGCCCGCCTCACGCGCTTGGTGCGGCTCTCCCTGGGCTTCAACCTGCTTCTGGTCCTCGCCAACGCCGGGATGTTTTATTTCCTCATGATCTTCGTGGTGAACGAGCCCGCGACGGTCGAGGGGGTGTCGGCCGCGGCGACGTCGGAGGCCGTCACCGCCGACCAGACCGACCCGCGCGCGGAACTCCGCCTCTTCTTCAAGGAGAAATCGCAGATCCTCGACCGCGCGGCGCGACGCCACGGCACCAATCCCGCCGATGTCGTCCCGACCAAGGAGGAGATCGAGGCGGCAGTAGAGTCACGGACCATGCGCTCCGCAGAGTCGGAATTGGCCCTTCAAAAGCTGAAAGAGGGCTTCGATTACTACAACCTCACCTGGCCTGTCGCGCTCCCAAATCACTGAGCCCTTGTGGCGGGCGCGGGTGGGCGCTATACGCGCGGCCAACTCGGAGCCCGGCGATGATGCAACTCCCCCACGAAATGCGCGACACGATGGTCGAGCAGCTTGATGAATATTTTGATGCCCAGTCCAGCACCCCCGAAGCCGAGGCCGTCGCGGCCCACATGGTTGAGCTGATCAGCACCGTTGCCGACGAGATGAAGCTCGAAGGCGGCGACGAGATCATCTTGACGCTCGAATCCTCCGGTGAGCTCGATGCCTCCTTGCTCGAAGTGCTCGAAGAAGAGTTCGAGAGCAACCAGGAATTCGAGTTCACGGGCGAGGATGTCGTCTCGCTTTTCGAAAAGGTGTGCGAGGTCGAGTGGACGACGAAGGACGACGAGGACGATGACGAAGAGAAAGAAGAAGAAGACGACGACGACGACCCGGACGGATTCTTCGACGAGATGGGTGGCGAAGAAGACGAAGACCTCTAAGTTGTCAGCATGACCCCTCACGCTCGTTGGTGGGTCCCGCTGAGTCTCGCCGCGGCCTTGCCGCTCGGCACCTCGGGGGGCGCCCGGGCCGCCGGCCCACCAGAACCCGACCTTCTTCCCACGATGAAGGCGGCGCTCGACGAGGCCGCGACGCAGCTCGGGCAGCTCAAGGATGCCGATCGCGCCTACTCGATTGCCTACTCGGTGCTCGATCACCGGGCGCTCAACATCCAGGGCTCCCACGGCGCGTTCGCCGGGATGGTGCCTGAGCACTACCGCTCCGTCGACGTCGACGTTCGGGTGGGTTCGCTCGATCTCGACAGCACCCACAAGATCCGCGACGAAAGCTATTTCTCCGGCACGTCCCGCCCGCACTGGCTGGTGGGATTCGAGGGCGGCGCCGATCCGCTTCGGCGCCTGCTCCTCCGCGCGACGGACGACGCCTATCGGGGCGCACTCGCTCGCCTCTTGAAGGTCCGCAGCAACGAGGCGGTCAAGGTCGAGCGGGAGGACGACTCGGCCGACTACTCGATCGCGCCTGCCCAAAAGCGAATGGACGTGCCGCCCGACCTGGTCATCGATCGGGCCGCCTGGCAGGAGGTCACGCGCGCCGCGTCGGCCGTCTACCTTGAGTACCCGGAGGTCTACGACAGCGCCGTCCAGTTGGTGGTTACCGAGGACGACCGGTGGCTGGTGAACAACGAAGGCACCGAGGTGCGCGACGGTCGTCGACATCTCCGCGTCGCGACATGGGCGGAGACCGTCGCTGAGGACGGGATGGCGTTGTCGGTCTACGACTATGTGGACGTGGCCTCGGTGGCTCATCTCCCCGACGCCGCTCGGATCGAAGCCATGGTGCGGCAAGTAGCGGCGCGGACCGTAGCGCTCCGAAACGCGCCAATCATCGAACCGTGGAATGGCCCCGCGATCCTTCGTGGCCGCGCCGCGGGGGTGTTTTTCCATGAGATCTTCGGGCACCGCATCGAGGGGCACCGTCAGAAAGATGAGGACGAAGGCCAGACCTTTACCCATCGGGTTGGGCAGGCGATCCTCCCCGCCTTTCTGAGTGTGGTGGACGACCCGACGGTTGAGCGTCTGGCGAACGAGGACCTGAACGGTCACTACGTTCTCGACGACGAGGGCGTCGCCGCAGAGCGCGTTTCGCTGGTGGAGCGTGGAGTTCTTCGAAACTTCCTGATGTCGCGCGCGCCGGTGGAAGGCTTTCCGAAGAGCAACGGGCACGGCCGCCGCCAAGCCGGCAACTTCATCGTGCCGCGCCAGGGCAACCTGATGGTCCAGGCCGAGGGCGTGATTCCCTACGCCGAGCTCCGCAAGCGGCTCGTCGCCGAGCTGGGGAAGCAGAAGAAGCCCTGGGGCCTGGTTTTCGACGACATCTCGGGGGGCTTCACCTTCACCGGCCGCAGCACCCCCAACAGTTTCGTGGTCCAACCGGTGACCGTCTGGCGCGTTTTCGCCGACGGGCGACCGGACCAACTCGTGCGCGGGGTCGATCTCATCGGCACCCCGCTGACCACCTTTGGCCGCATTCTGGCTGCAGGAGGCGACGTGGAGGTCTTCAACGGCGTCTGCGGCGCCGAAAGCGGCTGGGTGCCGGTCAGCGCCAGCTCTCCGTCGCTGCTGGTGCAGGAGGTCGAGGTGCAGCGTCGTGAAAAAGGCAACGACCGGCCGCCACTGTCAAGCCCGCCGGTGGGGACGAAATGATCCTGCTCGTCGCCGCAGCGCTGGCCGCCGAGGTCGCCCCCGCGTCCGCTGCTCTCCAAGCAGCTCTCGAAGGAGAGCTTGCTCGAGCCACCGTGCTCAAGCTGCCCGACGCGCCCGCGCCTTGGCTGGTCATCTTTGATGCTCTGGACGGCACGGTTCACGAGGCGGGCGCCGAGGACGGCGCGCTGTACCGCAGCCAACATGCTCCGTTCCGGAACCTTCGCGTCGAAGTCCGCGTGGGAGACGCCACCGTCGATTCGTCGAACTACTCCGGCTTCGGCGAACCAGACGGAATCCAGTCGCGACGGCTCCCGGTGGAAGATGGGCAGGTTGCGCTCCGGCGGGAGGCGTGGCTCGCGGCCGATGCGGCCTACAAGAACGCGGTGGAGACGCTTTCGCGGAAGCTCGCCGGTCGGAAGGGACTCAAGGAAGCGCCGCCACCCGACTACCAGGTGCTACCCCCTTTGGTGCGGCCGGCTGGTCCCCACCCGGGCAACGCGTGGAGCGCCCCGGAAGTCGACGACCTCGCCCGCCGGCTCAGCGCCGCCGCGTCCGTCGACGGCGTAGAGTCCGCCCAGGCGGAAGTCCGTGATTGGCACGGTTGGCGCCTGCGTCTGGACAGCACCGGCTCCCGCGTCTGGGCCGCGACAGGGAACGTGGTCGTCCGCGTCGAGGCCGTCGTCCGGCGTGACGATGGCAGCGAGGTTCGCGACGCGCGGTGGTGGATCGGACGGGATGCGCGCTCGCTTCCGGACGCAGCCGCGATGGAGAGCGAAGCGCGCGCCCTCGCGACCTCCCTCCTGGAAACCGCCGCCGCTCCCACGCCGAAACCCTGGCTCGGCCCGGTGATCTTCGAGGGGGAGGCGGCAGCGGAGCTGTTCAGTCAGCTCCTCGCGCCAGAGTTGGTGGGCACCCGCCCAGAGGAGACCGCTCCCGGCTCTTTTTTCGCACCCGGCGCGACGCCGATGGCGCGAATCGGCCGACGACTGCTGCCCGAAGGGTGGAGTGCGTGGGACGACCCCTCGACCCGGACCGGCGCCGCGGGCGAGTACGAGATCGACCACGAAGGGGTCGCACCCCGGCGGGTGGACACCGTCGTCGACGGCGTTGTCCGCGATGTGCTGATGTCGCGGCTTCCCAGCAAAGAACGTGCGGCATCGACAGGGCATGGCCGGGCGCTCGGCAACGACCGGCGGGGGGCGCTCCCCGGCTTCGTCCGCGTCACGGCACCGCGCATGATCACCGATGCGGCGATGCGAAAGCGAGCCATGAAGTTGGCCCGTTCGGTCGGCCAGGAGCAGGTCCTGGTGGTGCGCCGGCTGACCCCGGCGGCCATGGTGCAGTCGCTCGAGGTCTCCGTTTCCGGAGAGGCGCCGATGGCCGGGCTCACGGCGCCCTACGAGGCTTGTCTCCTTCAAGTCGATGGCAGCTGCGTTCCAGCGCGCAACCTCCGCTTCGTCGGCGTGGACCGGCGCCTGCTCCGGGACATCGTCGCGGCCGCTCCCGGCGCCGGCCGCATCGACATGCTGGACGGCCCCCCGGGCCCCTCGCGGTACACCATCGGAACCACCGGCGGGGTGCCCACGAGCTGGGATGTGCCGTCGGTGCTGGTCTCCGAGGTCGAGCTGGATCCGGCCGATGGCGGTGAGCCGCGGGTATTGCGGATCGGGCGCGCCGGGGCGCGGTGATGCGGAGCGCGTGGCGCCTCGTGGTGTACGGGGCCCTCGCGCTGGGACTGACCTGGCCATTGGCGCGCTCCCCCTTCGACACCGTCGTGGGGGGCTCCCGCACCGACGTCTACAACGCCCTTTGGGGGTACTGGCTGGTCGCGCGCGGGCTCGCCGAGGGCCGGTTTCCGGTCCACACGACGCTTTTGGACTATCCCAGCGGCGGACGGCTCCTCGTCGCTGACCCGCTCAACGCCGTGCTCGCCGCGCCAGTGACGCTCGCGGGTGGTGCGGTTTTGGCGTACGCCGCGATGGTACTGCTCCACCTGACTGTCGGGGGCTTTCTCGCGGATGCCACCGGTCGAGCTTTGGGCGGCCGCGGCTGGGTCGCGGGGGTGGCCTACGTCGTATCACCGATCGTGCTCTCGCATCTGCAGAACGGCTCCTCGGAGGCGGCGGCCGTGGCCTGGCTGCCGCTGTCCACGTTGTTGACGGTGCGCGCGTGCACGGGCGGCACCAAGGCAGGGGTGGCGGCCGGCGGTGCACTGGCGCTCGCGGCCTTGGGAGGCGGCTGGTACGCCGGCATCGGTGCGTTCTGCTTTGCAGGGGCATTGGCGTTGTTTTTTCCGGGGGGACGCCGCCTATGGCCGACACTGCTCTTGGGCGCGGCGTGCCTGCTTCCGGTGGCGTGGGGATACCACCATCTGGCGGCAGCCGACGACAGCCTCGTCGGGCTCAAGACTCCAGAGTCGCTGCAACGCATCCGGCGCACCGTGGGCGCCGCCGACCCGCGCGCGTTCTTCATCCCCGGCGACTTCCGCTCTCCTGATTTCTCTCGGTTGGAGCAGAACGCCAGCGACCTGGTCCACACCACCTACCTGGGGTTTGTACTGCTGGTGCTGGCCCTGTGGAAGGGGCGAACTCCGGCGCTTTGGGTCGCCCTCGGCGGGTGCCTGTTGCTCGCCATGGGCCCCGTCCTGGTCGTCGGGGGCGGACCGGTGCCCTGGCACGGGCGCTCCCTGCCGCTGCCCTATGCGCTTCTGGAAGGCCTGCCGGGCTTCGTGGGGCTATCCCTTCTGTATCGCATCGCGACGCTGGCCCCGCTGGCGCTGGGCCTCCTTGGCGACCGCGCTCCGGGCTGGATGGCGGGGCTGGTGCTCGTGGAGGCGCTGGTGGTCTCTCCTGGGCGGCATCTCCCCCAGGTGAGCCCCGCCGTGGCGCCGGCGCCGCTCGTCATGCTCGCTGCGGCCCCCGAGGGCGCCGTCGTGAGCCTACCCGCAGGCTTCGCACGCACACGGCTCTTCGAGCAGACGGTGCACGGCCATCCGCTTGCGGCCTCCCTGAACAGCGGCGTAAACCGGGCCGGTCTGCGCCTCCTGGCGGAGCTGCGGAAGGTCGCCAACAAAGAGGTCCAGTGGGACTCCGCGGTTGCGGTCGCGACTGAGTCCGGCACTCGCTACGTGATCGTCCATCGCGCGGTGCCGATCGAGGCGACCTTCCAGACGTCGATGCGGGCGTTGAAGGAGAACGCGGCGGTGTTGGCCGAGGATGGGGAGCTTCGGGTTTTCTCGATGTACTAGCAGGTACTAGCAGGGCTCGGTGGCGCGGGCGGCGTCCCCTGCGCGTGGTTGGCGGCGGGTCGCCGGTGCCGCCACGGACGACGCCGCGCACTCGAATCCGGGCTCGCTCGGAGTGGGGCGCGTCCCTTGCGGCCACATAGTAGCGGTGCTACTATACTCGGCATGGACGCCACCCTGCTCCCCACTCCCACCCGCCCCGACCTCTGGTACCGCAAGTTTCGCTACCACCACGGCAACCTCCGGGCCTCGGCGCTCGCCCGCGGGCGGGAGATCGTCACGAACAACGGCCCGTGCGAGCTCAGCCTGCGTGGCCTCGCCAGGGATCTCGGCGTCTCGGCCATGTCGCTGGTCCGCGAGTTCGGGAACCTCGCAGGCATGCGCGCCGCCGTGGCCGAGTCGGTACTCGAAAAGCTCCAGGCGGCGGTGGGACTGACCCGGGGAGCCGGGACCCCGGTTCCCGACATAGCGGGCCGATGGGTGGCGTTCGCAGCCGCACAACCCAACCTGTACCGGCTCTTCTCCGGAGAGGGCTGGCACAACCCGGGCACCGGTAATCGGGGCTTTCATGGCATCCTCGCCGTGCCGTCCCCGCGGCGCGCCCTCGACAACGTGGTCCGCCGCGAAAACCCCGAGCGGGCCTGCTACCTGGCGTCGATGATCCACGGGCTTGCCCTGGCCCGGGTCGACGGCGTCGCCGACGCCGCGGTCAGCGAGGCGCTCACGCGAACGCTCCGCTCCTACCGACGCCGCGCGACGATCTGTCCCGAACGCCGCTAGGAGCCGGCCGGCTCCTCGTCCGCCTCCTCCACACCCTCTCCCTCTGTCGCCTCCACAATCTCGCCCGCCTCAGCCTCCTCAACACTCCACGACGGCGCCGCCCCATCCACGATCGCCTGCATGTCCGCGGGCAGCGGCGCGCGGACCTTCACCATCTGGCCGGTATGCGGATGCGGGAACGCCAGCGCATGGGCGTGCAACGCGTGACGCGGAAAGCCGATCGCCGCGCGACAGCGCTCGGTTGGACCGTGGTCGAGTAGCTCCAGGAACACGTCGTCAGGCTGTCCGTAGAGCTTGTCACCCAGGATCGGGATTCCCGCGATCTCCAAGTGGACGCGAATCTGGTGGGTTCGCCCAGTCACAGGCTGGCACTCAACCAGGGTCGTCTCCGCCATCCGCTGTAGCACGGTCACGTCGGTATGCGCCGAGTCCCCATCGGCAGCTTCACCCCGGCGAATCTTGATGATGCTCCCCGCGGCGTGCCCGAGCGGTGCCGAGACTGCCCGGGAATCCCACGGGACCACCCCCCGCACCAGCGCCTGATAGGTCTTCTTCACCTTTCGAGCTGCAAACGCCTGCTTCATCGCCCGATCGGCGTCCTCGTGCTTGGTCATCAGCACCACACCGCTCGTCTCGCGGTCCAGGCGATGCGACAGGTCGATGCGGACACCGGGCCGCGCCACCCGCACAGTCCCGATGAGTGCCCAGGCAAAGCGCTGCCCAACCGGATGGACGAGCATCCCTGCCGGTTTGTCCACCGCGATGAGCCAGTCGTCCTCGTACAGAACGGAGGGCATGGACGGGGCCGCGGTGGTCGGCGCGATGCCCGGCGCCCAGATGCGCAAGGTCTCGCCCAGCCTCAGTACGGTCGCCGGCTTGAGCGCGCGCTCGTCACTGAGGATAAGTCCCTCCCGAATCCACCGCGCAAAGAGCGTGCGGGACCAGGACGGGAAGCGCAGCGACAAGAAGGTGTCGGCGCGCCGACCCGCCGCGCGTTCCATGATGCGCATCGCGCGGTGCGGGTCGTCGCGATTCATGCTCGGAGTCGATTAGCATGCGCTCGTGGAGCCGGCCCCGAGACCCCGCTTTCGTCTCGGTCCCACCGTGGCCCTGGCGTGGATCGTGGTCGCGGTGGGGATGACCGTCGTCTTCGCCCCGCAGATGGGGATGCGGGGCTGGATGTGGCTCTACGTCCACCATGTCATCTGCGCGATTGGCGCCGGCTGGGAGCTGCGCGAGGACATCCGACGGTACGGCTGGACGTGGCCGTGGCAACAGCGGGCCTCTCCCCCTTGACGGCCCGCGGGCCGGTGCCTAGCCGTCCCCGCCGGAGTCAAAATGGCCGAGACCCTTCCTTTCCAAGCCGAAGTACGTCAGCTCCTCGATCTAGTGGTCCACAGCCTCTACTCGGACCGGGACATCTTCCTGCGCGAGCTCGTCTCCAACGCGTCGGACGCCCTCGATCGGGCGCGGCTGTTGGCGTTGACCCAGACTGACCTTCGCCCTGCGGAGGGCGAGCCCCACATCGAGCTTTCGGTCGACAAGGAGCGCGGCACCATCACCGTGCGCGACAACGGCATCGGCCTCACGCGGCAGCAAACCGTCGACCACCTGGGCACGATTGCTCGGTCGGGCACGAAGGACTTCGCCAAGGCGCTCCGCGAGAAGGGCAACAGCGCCGAGGGCCTCATCGGGCAGTTCGGCGTGGGGTTCTACGCCAGCTTCATGGTGGCGCACAAGGTCGAGGTCCACACCCTGTCGGCCGAGCCGGGCGCCGAGCCCGTGCTCTGGACCAGCGACGGGGGCGGCGAATTCATCCTCGAGCCTGGCAGTCGCGACACGCGCGGCACGGCGGTCACGCTGCACCTGCGCTCGGACTCCACCGAGTACCTCGATACCTGGAAGCTCAAGGACATCGTCAAGCGCCACAGCGCGTTTGTGGCCTTCCCCATCTTGATGGACGGCGAAAAGCTCAACGAGCAGCAGGCGTTGTGGACTCGCGACCCCGCCGAGGTCACCGAGGACGAGTACAAGGGCTTCTACAAACAGGCGATGCACGAGTGGCAGGAGCCGGCCGCGTGGCTGCACTTCCGGGCCGAGGCGCCGCTGGAATACCAGGCGATTCTTTTCTTTCCCACCGAGCGTGCGTTCGATCTGGACTACCCAGACGCCAAGCGCGGCGTTCGCCTCTACCAGCGCCGGGTCCTCATCCAAGAGGCGTCCGACCAGTTCCTTCCTCGCTATCTGCGCTTCGTAAAGGGTGTCATCGACGCGCCCGAGGTCTCGCTCAACGTGAGCCGCGAAATTCTTCAGCAAACGCCGGTCCTGCGCTCCATTCGCGCCCAGGTGGTCAAGCGCGTGCTGCGTCGTCTGAAGGAGCTGGGTCGCGACGATGTCGCCGCCTACACCAAATTCTGGGAGACCTTTGGTGCCACGCTGAAGGAGGGGGTCGCCGAAGATCGCGAGAACGTCGAGGGAATCACGCCGCTGCTCCGCTTCCGGAGCACCGCCGGTGACGAGTGGCGCGACCTCGCGACCGTCAAAGCCGAAATGAAGGAGGGCCAGAAGGAGCTTTGGTACCTGGCTGGCACCGACCTCGGCCGGATGCGGGCGTCGCCGCAACTGGAGGCCTTCCGGAAGAAGGGGTGGGAAGTGCTGCTGCTCAGTGACCCCGTGGACGAGTGGGTGGTCATGAACCTGACCGAGTTCGACGGCGTCGCGCTGAAGTCGGTGGCCCGCGGCGAGCTGGAGAACGAAGACGACCCGATCGCAGACGAGGCGCGCAAGCACGCCGAGCCCTTCGCCGCTTGGGTCAAGGAGTTGCTTGGCGACGGAGTGGTCGGCGTCCGCCCGTCGCGACGCCTGACCGACAGTCCGAGCGTGCTGGTGGACGAGGGCAACGTGTCCTCGAACATGGAGCGGATCTTGCGATCAACGCGGCAGGGCGGGGGTCCCAAGGCCACCCGGGTGCTGGAGATCAACCCCGAGCACGTGCTGGTGAAGCGTCTGGTGGCGCTGCACGGCGAAGGCAACGTCGCCGACGCCGAGCCGCTGGCGCGGCTGTTGCTCGACTACGCCCAACTGGCCGAAGGGCACGTCGAGGACGTGGTCGGCCTGACCTCGCGCCTCAGTGCGCTGATGCTGCGGGCGGCGGGCGGGTAGGCTCGGACAACCGCCGCAGAATGCCCCTCGTCGCTGCAATTCTCGCGTGCCAGGGCGCTGACAATGCGCCGAGACCAGCCTCGTCGAGGGTGTGCCAGGACCGTTCCCAGCCGCGGAGCTGCTCGTCCAAGGCCCCGCAAAGCTCGGGAACCCGCCCGTACTGGGCAGCGGAGCGGAAAAGCCCCTCCAACAGGTCCGCGCGGGCGCCGAAGCCGGCCGGAAGCTCCAGCCGTCGGCCGATGCCGACGAGCGTCGACCGACAGAACATCCCGCCCGCCTGCGCCGGGAGCGCAAGGTGCTCGGCGATCCGGCGGATCCCCGCGCGCTCGTCGTCGAGGACCGAGATCCCGACCGGGAGCGCCCACGCGGATGGTTCACGACCCAGGGCCACGCGTCGAGCCACCGAGAGCGCCAGCGCCAGATCAGCCGCCAGGACCCACAACGCCGGCGCGCTGGCCTGGGCACGGAGCGAGGCCACCAGCGCTGGGAGCCAGCGCAGCACGTGCTGATCGAGCACCTGCCGCTCCAGATCCAAGATGTGTTCCGCCGAAATCCCATCGCGAGCGGCATCGGCGCTGGCTCCGGTCAGGAAGCCCAGCCAGCGCAGCTCCGCCCCGAGATGGTCGACCTCTCCCTCGGCGGGCAAGCCCGAGCGTACGCGCAACGCGCGCACCGCGTCGACGCACTCCCCGCCAAGCAGTCCATCTGCCGAGCAGAAGGCGCTCTCGTAGGGGGCCAACTCCAACTGAAGCGCGCGGGTGTAGGCCTCCCCCGCCGCTTCCTCCGACAGCTCGGCGACCAGGCCCGCCGCCTCCGGCACCTGCGCCCAGGCCGCACGGACGCGCGGCGTCAGCCCCGCGCCGAACAGCTCGCCGAGCAGGGTGAAGCCCCGACTGTAGGCGATCACGGCAGCGAACCTACTTCCAGGCCCGCGAAATCACGTTGTCGATCGCCGCGATAATTCGGTCTCCCTCCCCGCCGAGCGTGCCGACTCGCTCCCCGAGCCGCTCGACCGCGATGGAAACGATCTCGAGCGGGTGCAGGATCACGTCCAAAGACTCTATGTGAAAGGTCGGATTCAGGTTGGGTTCGACGGCCTGAACCGCAGAGGCCAAGACCAGCGGAATGACCACCCTGCGCCGATACGCGTCCAGACGCCGCGACTGGACGACCACGACGAAGGGAATGTCGTGCCGATGCGCACCGAGATTGCGATGGACGTCGAACTGTGCCATCAGAGCGTCGAATGCTCGTCGGCGAACGACCCGACCCGTTCCCCGAAGGCATTCCAGGCGGCAACGGCGTTGGTGAGGGCGGTGTCGGCCTCAGCCCGCCGCGCGTGCTCCGCCTCCAGGAACGCGACAAGTAGGGTCTCCACACGTTCCGAAAGGTTGCCCGTGACCTCGCGCAGCTTCAACACAAGGTCCTCGTTCAAGGACAGGTTTACTGGCCGCTTGGCGGCTTGCGAGTTGTAGATTGCCGACATGCACGCCTCCATGCGCATGATATGCGCACCGGCTCGAAATGGCAACCGCAGGTCAAGCGACTGTCCCCGTCGTCTCGCTCGTCCGCGCGACACCGAAGCCCCCTCACCGCAACGGCCGGCGTATGCTACGGCCGCCGGGCCCGCGACCCGATCGGAGACCGATGATCTTCCGCCAGCTCCAAGAGCCCGTGTCCTCGACCTACTGCTACCTGCTGGCGTGCCCGCACACGCGCGAAGCGGTGCTCATCGACCCCGTCCTGGAGGAGGTCGCTCGCTACCGCGAGCTGCTGCAAGAGCTCGGCCTCCGGTTGCTCTACACGCTGGAGACTCACGTGCACGCGGACCATGTGACCGCCGCAGATGCACTGCGCATGGCCCTGGGCAGCCGCACCGTGGTCAGGGCCGACGCCGGTGCCGACTGTGCCGACATCCCCCTGCACCACGGCGACGTGATCACCGTCGGCACGGTCCAGATCGAGGTGCGCGCTACGCCCGGTCACACCGACAGCTGCGTGTCCTACGTGGTCGACGATCGTGTTTTCACTGGCGACGCGCTCCTCATCGGCGGGTGCGGCCGGACCGACTTCCAGCAGGGCGACCCTTCTCGCCTCTACGACAGCGTCTGCACCCAACTGTTCACGCTTCCACCCGACACCCTCGTCTTCCCCGCGCACGACTACAAAGGCCGCACGGTCTCGACGATTCGCGAGGAAAAAGCCACCAACGCCCGACTCGGGGGCGGCAAGACCCGCGAGCAGTTCAAGGAGATCATGAACAACCTGAACCTCGCTTACCCGAAGCAGATCGACTTGGCGCTCCCCGCCAATTTGCGGTGCGGGAAGGCGCCCTGATGCAGGACTTCACTCCGGTTTCAGCGCTCATCGGCGGTGGGCTCATCGGCGCGGCCGCCGCGGCGATGCTGTACTTCAACGGACAGATCGCAGGCATATCCGGCATCCTCGGGTCCGCGATGACCACCAAGCCGGGATGGCGTTTGTCCTTCGTCGGGGGGCTGCTCGTCGGCGGCACGGCGCTGGCCTGGGTCTACCCAGCGGCGTACGCCTCCACGATCACGACGCCCGCCGCAACCCTCGTGGTCGCGGGACTGCTGGTCGGCTTCGGCACCACCCTCGGGAGCGGATGTACCAGCGGGCACGGCGTCTGCGGGAACAGCCGGCTCTCCATACGCTCACTCGTCGCGACGTGCACCTTCATCGCGGCAGGTGCCCTCGCGGTCGCAGCGCGGCGCGCGCTCCTGGGCGACGGCGCATGAGACAGCACCTCGTTGCCATCGCCTCGGGCGTCGTGTTCGCCGTCGGACTCGGCATCGCCGGGATGACCCGACCGGAAAAGGTGATCGGCTTCCTCGATTTTGGCGGCCAGTGGGACCCGAGCCTCGCGCTGGTCATGGTCGGCGCGATCGGCGTGAACGCCGCGGTGTGGTGGGGGGTGGCGCGTCATCGTGAGAAGCCGGTGTACGGAGAGTCCTTTGAGGTCCCGCCTGCGGGCATCATCGATTGGCGACTCGTCGTCGGCGCGGTCGTCTTCGGGCTCGGCTGGGGACTGGGCGGCTATTGCCCGGGACCCGCGGTCTCGTCGAGTCTGGTGGCCGGGCACGGCGTCCCGATCTTCGTCGCGGCGATGCTCGGGGGGATGTGGCTGGCGAAGCGGATCTGACCGGAGCGGCTACGCAGATTGGGCCGGAGACCATCAACGGACCGCTAACGCTGGTGCGCCGCTCGCGTCCTCGCGGCATCCAGAGGACTTGACGGTCTTCGCGGCGAGGCAGAGACTGCCCCCACACCCGGGCCTCCAACGTGCTGAAGAAAATCTTGAAGGTTCTGCTGGCGTTGGTCGCCCTGCTCGTCGTCGTCGTCGTCACCATGATCGTCTATGCGTCGGCCACGCACGGCTCGCGCACCCAGTTCCCCGACACGCCCTACCCATCGATGACCGCAAGCACCGACCCGGAGCTCATCGAGCGTGGGCGCTATCTGGTCCACGGGCCGGCGCACTGCTCCCAGTGCCATTCCACCACCGAGCGCGAGCACCCAGAGAAGATCAAAACCTCACCCTTGTCGGGCGGCTTGGAGTTCCCGATGGGGCCGATCGCGACCACCTGGTCGGCGAACCTGACTTCCGATCCGTGATGCTCTGCACCGGCTGCCACTCGCAGTTCTCCATGAAGACCTTCAAACCCGTCGGTCCCAAGGCCGGGGGAGGGACGCCGGAGCCCAGTCACGGTGCGGACAGCGACATGGAGTTCGTCACCCCGAACCTGACCTCGGACCCGACCGGGGTGACCGGCAAGCTCGACGAGAACGCCTTTGTCGCCCGGATCCTCCACGGGCGTGTGCACGCCGGATCGATCATGCCTTGGGAGAACTTCCAGGACACGACCGAGACCGACCTCCGCTCGGTCTACCGGTACCTCCGCACGCTCCCTCCCGTGCAGAACGACGTCGGGCCCAGCTACCGAAAGGTAGGGTGGAAGCCGGGGGACAGCTGAGCGGATAGCGACGCCTGATGCTACCCGTCCTGACCCTGGCCCTCGCGGCCCCGCCGATCCGCGTCGAAGCCGGGGTGTACCGCATCGACGACCGCGAAGTCTGGCTGGGAGCTTACACGCTCGATGCCGAAGCAGGCCCGCCGGGCGCGTGCGACGGCGGCACCCTCCCCACTGCCGAGGAGCGGCGTGTTGCGGCACGAAACCCCTCCTTCACGCCCTCCACGCTGTTCGAAGAGCTGGCGATGCCGGCCGCGGAGCCCTGTGACTACAGCGGCGCGGTGCTCGAAGCGGAGGGCGTCGAGGGGTGGTTGTGGTTCGCCGGCTGGGGCGCGCACCTCGGGGAGGGGCAGGTGATGGCGGGGCAGAACGACGTCCGCGAGGGGGTCATCCGCATCCACTCCAATCCGTGGCACTTCTGGGGTGAAGAGGCGAAGCCCGCGCCGCGGGGCGCGCGATGCGTCCACCGCGATCCGCTCGTCGCGAGCACGGTCACCGTCGGCGCCAGCGGGGTTCTCCTCCGTCATGGCCGCGGCGCCGCCTTCGCGGCGCTACACCAGGCCCCGCCCCGGAGTCAGGTGAAGGAGTGGTTCCGCGAGGGCGGCTGGTCGTGGATCGAGGCGCCTCGGGCCGTCATCGACAACTCGGGCTCCGAGCACGCGATCCGAGAGTGCACGGTTTTCGGGTGGGTGAGTAGTTCGTCGTTGGTGGGGTCGGGTTGACGACCTTGGCCAGCCATGACTAAGCTGGGTTGACCATGGCCACGCCCCCGACCCCGATCCACGCCGCCAAGACCCACCTGTCACGGCTGATCGACCGGGCTCTCGCAGGGGAGGACGTGGTGATCGCGCGGGGCAAACTTCCCGTGGTGCGGCTGGTCCCCGTGGAACCGGTCGGCCGGCCGGCACGCCGCTTCGGGTCGATGAAGGGCAGTATTTGCTTCGACGAAAGCTTGCGGTCGAGTTGGACGTCCCGCTTGTCAGCTCCGACACCGCCCTCGACGTCTTCGCGGTCCGGCGGGTCTGGTAGGCCCTAGCCCGGCCCGAACGATAGGGCCCTACTTCTCTTCGTTGTACCAGCTTTCTACCCGAAGTCCGGTCACACGGGTGAACTCACGCGTGTTGCGGGTGACGAGGACCGCCCCTCGCGCGAGCGCGGTACCCGCGATGAGCACGTCCAACGGTCCGATGGGCAAGCCGCGTTGCTCCAGATCGGCGCGGACGCCGGCGGATACCTCCGCGTCCTGGCGGCCGAAGGGAACGACGGTGACCGTCGCCAGGAAGCGAGCCAGCTGCTCTCGGCGCCGGGTGGCCTCGGGCGACTTGGCGACGCCTAACGACAGTTCGAACACCACGACTGCGGAGACCATGATCTCCGAAGGGGCCTCGGCGAGCAGCCGCGTGCCGACATCGCCCATGCCCTTGAAGAAGTACGCGACGGTGTTGGTGTCCAGGGCGTACATCAGAGCGGCTCGCGCGCCAGATCGCGGGCGTCAGCCGGGTCGCACCCAGGCCCGTCGTCCTGCGGTTGCCAGCTTCCCTCCAGCGCCACGACGTCGGCGGGCCAGGCGGCGCCTATCCGACAGCGGAGCATGTCCGCGATCCAACGGCTGACGGAGACCCCGGCCGTCCGCGCGGCCGCCCTGGTCCGCGCCTCGGTGTCGTCGTCGATGTAGATCGTGACCTGAGCCATGCGCGCTCCACGTATATGTGGAAGTATATGTGTCGTGGTGGCGGGCGCAACCCTTTTCGGGCTGGATGCCCGCCCCGGGGCTCGATCGGGTGGGAAGAGGTCCGCGCCGTGTGGGCCGCCGGACCACGCAATGGGCGGCCCACGCCGTGGGATGCGTGGGCGGGGGAGAGCGAGCGGGTCCCGTTGAGCCGCAAGCAGGACGGCGTCCGCGTGCCCGACTTCGACGTCGTCGAGTCGATCATGGAGCCGTACAATCTGTTGGAGGACCTGCTCACGGCCGGACACGGCGGGTACGGCACGTGCAAGGTCACCTACGAGCCACCGTTCTAGCCGGCGTCCTGCTCCTCTCGACCTCGGGAGCGTGCGTGGACGGGACGTCTGCCGAGCCCCCGTCGGCTCCAGGGGAGGCGCCGCGCGCCTCCGCCGCGCCGACGGGCCCGGTCCCGGGGCATCGACAGGCGCTCGAGGCCGCGGCGCCGCTGCGCCTCAAGCTGGCGTTGGGACGGAGCGTCTACCGCGCGTTCTCGGAGGCGCGCTACTGGATCGCGCTGGTCCACGGACCGCCCGTCCTCCTACCCGGCTGCACGCTCCACGTGTTCGCCCGCACCGGAGCGGAGGTGGCCGAGCTCGCCGATCCGATCTGCCCGAGCGCGCTCGAAGGGCCGACGGTCGGCTTCGAAGGGCTCCGAATTCGAGGGCGACCCGCGACTCCGCCCCGGCGACTCCTACGGCCACGTGTACAGCCTGGACACGTGGCTCCGGGACCGGGGCGTCGAAGCCGGAGCGCGGCTCCACCTGCAATGGGGCGAGCTGCGTTCGAACGTCCTGACGATTTCGACGAGCCAGCCACCCCGGACCCTCGTCGAACAGGCCGTGGCAAAGTACACCTGGGACCGGCGAGCCGGCGTCGAGTTCATCGTCCGGATCGAGGATTGGTCCGTCCGCGATGAAGCGTGGATGGAGGTACTCCTTATCGACAACTGCGGGAGCTACTGCCCCTACATCACCGACGCCGCCAAGGTCGAGACCTGCCGCATCTGGACCCATCCGTGGGTGGCGGCATCGGGCGGTCGCTGCGCGCGGCCAGCTTCCCCGTTGGGGCCAGGCTGACCCGCCCCCCTACCCCCGCCCAAACGGCTTCTCCGGCAACAGGTAGGCCGGGCGCTGCGGCTTCAGCGGCCGATTCAGCCAGAACGGGCGCCGCTCGCCGTTGGGGCTGTGGTCCACGGCTGAGCGGGTGAGCGCCATCCAGCGCCGGTAGAGCGCGCGGCTCTTCTGGGTGTCGACGAACACGTCCCCGTGCCGCTCGCCGGGGAGGGCGCGGCGCACGGAGATCGCCTTCTGGAGCCAACAGTGGGCGCCGCTGAGCGGGTCGGGCTGCACGGCGTGGGTGAGGTTCTGATGCACGCCCACGTCCTTCCACCAGATGCGCGCGGTGTCGGGGTCGGGGCCGTCCCACGCCGTCGCGCCCTTGAGCATCTGCAACTTGTGGCCGCCAGCGCCATCTTCGCTCAACGAGGCCAGCGCGGTGGTGCCCTTGTTGCCGCCGGCGTCGTCCTGCAGGCGCCAGCGCCCCAGGTGATGGCTCATGGCGATGATGCCGGGCTTGATCCCCTCGGTGACCCAGGCGCGGTCGATGAACCAGCCGATCTCCGTCTCGACGCGCAACAGTTCGCCCGTCTGCACGCCGATGCGCGCGGCGTCTTCGGGGTGGATCCAGACGGGGTTGTTGTGGCCGATCTCGTAGAGCCACTTGGAGTTGGCAGAGCGGGTGTGGATGAGGTGCGGGAGCCGGAAGTTCGGCAACAGGATCATCTCGCCGGCGGCGCGGTCGATGGCCTCGGGCGCGACGTGGCTGTCCAGGCTCCACGGAACCACCCGTTCCAGCTCCGGCCAGCCCCAGTCCCGCAGGGTGGGGCTGAAGAACTCGAGCTTGCCGCTGGGGGTGCCGAAGCCGGCGCGCAGCACGCCGTCCACGAGGACGCCCAGTCGGTGGCCGGCCGCATCCGTCGCGACCCCCTCGGCGCTAGTCGTCGCGATCTCCCCGGTGTGCACGGCCTCGTGGGGCAGGTAGTTGGTGGCCTTGACCTCGAAGGCGCCGTACTTGCGCATGTACGCCAGCGGGTTGAGCCCCTCGGCGGCGGCGGCAGCAGGGAGCCCCGGGACGCTGGACTCGAAGATCCACGCCCAGTATTCGTCCTGCGAGACCGGGGTGCCCGGCGTCCGCGTGCTCTCGACCCACTGGCGGATCCCCAGCGCGCCGTCCGGGTCCATCTTCCAGGTGAGGTCCACCCAGAACTCCGCTTCCTCCCAGACTTCTCCGGGGTTGGCCTCCCAGGTGCGCGACACCGGCTTCCCGGCGCGCTCCATCGCCACCCGACGCACCGGCTGGCGGAAGCCGATCCACATGCCGGAGTGCGTCTCCTGGCTCATCAGGTCGTGCCGCTCGCCGGCGTGGCCCATCGGAAGCACATAATCGGCGAACCACGCGCTCTCGTTCCATGTCGGTGTCAAGGCGACGTGGCACTTGATCTTGGACTCGTCTCGGAGGGCTTCGAGCCACATGAACCCGTCGGGGTTGATCCACATCGGGTTGTAGACCCGGGTGAAGTAGACATCCACGTCGCCGCGGCCTTCATCCAGGAAGTGGGGGAGCAAGAAGGACATCTCGTAAAAGGCCAGCGGCCACTCGTGTGGCATGTGCAGCTCGTTCCACGCGTCGAAGGCCGGGGGGGTCTTGTAGGCCTTGGGGACGAACTTGCTCCAGTTGTTCATGTTGGTGCCGCCGACGGTCCCGATGCTGCCGGTGAGCACGTTGAGGAAGAACAGGCAGCGCGCCACCTGCCACCCGCCGCGATTGCCCATGCTGGCCGCGCGCCAGACGTGCGCCGCCAGCCGATTTCCCGCCTGCGCAATGCACCGTGCCGCCTCTGCGATGCGCTCCGCATCGACCTGGGAGGCCTCGGCGGCCAGCTCGAAGGTGAACCCGGCGTAGAGCGCCTTGAGCGCCACCTCGAAGGCCTCGAAGCTCAGTTCGCCGCCGGCCTTCGGCATCGCAGCGAGGATGGCGGCCTTCTGGGCGTCCGGCAGCGCGCTCGCCGAAATGGTGGCGGCGCCTTCGGACAAAAAGGTGCGCCAATTCACCCAGCGCCGCACGAATTCACGGTCCCATTGTCCTGTTTGCAGGAGGTGATTGGCGATCGCCAACAGGACGATCATCTCGCTGCCGGGCCAGGTCGGCAGCCACACATCGCTCTTGCTGGCCGTGTTCGACAGCCGCGGATCGAAGGTGACCACCTTGGCGCCGTTCATCTTCGCTTCGATGATGCGCTGGGCGTGCGGATTGAAGTAGTGGCCAGTCTCCAGGTGCGAGGAGATGAGCAGGATGCAGCGCGCGTTGGCGTGGTCTGGACTCGGCCGATCCGCACCGGCCCACAACGCGTACCCCGCTCGCGACGCCGCCGAGCAGATGTTGGTGTGCGAGTTGTGCCCGTCCACCCCCCATGCCGTGATGATGCGGTTGGTATAGTGATCTTCGCCCGGCCGACCCACGTGGTACATGATGCCGGTCTTTCGCCGAGATTGGCTCTCGCGCATGCGCCCGGCGATGTCGGCGAGGGCCTCGTCCCAACTTACGCGTTTCCACTTACCCTCGCCCCGCGCGCCGACCCGCTTGAGTGGGTACAGGATGCGCTCGGGGTCGTAGGTCTGGTTGTGGGTGGCGGGACCCTTGGCGCAGTTGCGGCCACGACTGCCGGGATGTGCCGGATTGCCCTCGAACTTGCGCACTTCGAGCGTGGTCTTGTCGACGTAGGCCAACAGGCCGCAGGCGCTCTCGCAGTTGAAGCAGATCGTCGGCACCAACGTGTAGCGGCGCGGCACCCGACGGGGCCACTCCTTGCCGTCATACTCAACCCAATCGTCCCAACTCTCGGCAGGGGGGTATCGGGTGAGCCGGCCGTCGGGCTGCATCACTTCGGTCATGGTGACAGGTGGGCGATCGCTGATTCCATAGGTTGGCATCGCGGTGCCGGCCGCGTTGGTCTCGGCGACGCCGATCGGCGTGGCGAGCGGGCGTTTGAGACCCAACATGGAGGCCAGAAAACTCTCGAGCGGCGTGTTGGACATGACCGGCCTCAGGAGTTGGGGAGTTCTTGGGGAGCCATGACGAAGGCGTGCTCGTAGAGGTACATCCCCACCAATGCGCACACCCCCGCGATCATGGTCGCGGCCACATTCTCCGTCGCGACGAGCAGCGCGATCGGGAGCGCATGACCCAATAGAATGGCCCCGCCCCAGAACTGGCGGCGGTATTTGCCATGGGTGATGGACCTCGCCGCGCGCGCGGCCAGCTCCGTTGCGTGGGCGACGCCGAACTCACCGAAGGCCAACATCGCGAGATCCACGATGAGGCCGGCGCCGAGCACCCAGCGGGCGATCACAAAGGCCATGTCCGAATCGATCGCGGGTGTCAGCAACAGCATCCCCGCCGCCCCCGCGACGACGGCGTGGACGAACAGATGGGGCGCCAGCAACGGGCTCTGCCACAGGTCGCGGCCCTCGCATTGCGCGAACAGGAAGGCGGTGTAGATTGAGGCGCCAATGGCGAAGGGAACACTCAGCAAACGAAGCGCCCCGACGATCGCATCGGGAGTCGCGACGCCATACCACGCCAACCCATCAATCGCGACAATCGCGGTGCCGAGCACGGAGATCCCGATGAGCAGGACTGCGCCACGCACCAGCCAGCTCTTCCATTGGGGCCGGGTGAGGATGCGGAAGAACCGCTCCGGACGCTCCAGGTCGCCCACCAACAGTAGCGTCGTCACCACCAGCATCAGCAGCGCGAATGCACCTACCACCACGCGTTCCGCGGGCAGAAGGTAGGGGCCGAACGCCGCGAGCGCCAAGAACAAGCCCGCGCCCACCGACTTGGTCACCAGGTAGGCGGGAACCTGCCAGTGCCACGGCACCCGGTGCCACACCGTGTGGGCCACCTGCGCGACCATCTGCCCGGCGAAGCGACCCTCGCCGACCTTGATCGGCCCGCCGCTCGGCAACCCCTGCACCGGCGGGGGCAGCACGTCGTCGCCGATGCGCACCCTTACAAAGGCGCTGGCATCAGCGTATCCGGGGCTGTGGTTGTGCCCGTGGACGTCGAGCACGTCGACGGCCATGACGCCGGCAGGTTCGCGCTCCAGGGCCGTCGGGTGCAACGAGACGACGTTGCCCTCGACGTAGAAGAGTTTTGGCGCGGTGCCCTGCTCGGGCTTGCGGACGGTGACCGCGTTCTTCGCGAGCACCCGTGCAATCTCACTCTTGGGGTCGTCGATGTCACCGGCGATGATGGAGTGGGTGGGGCACACGACCACGCACGCGGGTTCGAGCCCCTGCTCAATCCGGTGCCCGCAGAAGTGACACTTCGCCGCGGTCTTCGTTTCGGGGTCGATGTAGATTGCGTCGTAAGGGCAGGCCTGCATACAAGCCTTGCAGCCGATGCAGCTGTCCCCATTGAACTCCACGATGCCATCGGGCCGCTGGTACATCGCGGTGACCGGGCAGATGCTGACACACGGGGGATTCGCACAGTGGTTGCATCGGGTGACCTGGAACGAGCGCCGCACGTCGGGAAACTGCCCCTGCTCGGTCACCTTGACCCAGGTGCGATTGACCCCCAACGGCACCTCGTTCTCGCTCTTGCACGCCGTCGAGCAGGCATGGCAGCCGATGCACGAACGCGTGTCGATGACGAAGCCGTAGTTCATCGGGTGGGGGAGGCTGGCTTAGCACACCGCGGCAGCGATGGAGTGGAGGCCCTCCGGGCCGTAGCGACAGCGCGGCGCCGAAAGGCGGCCGCCGTTCTGCCGTCCCCGTCACCCGTGGCCCCCGCCATCCGTACCCATGGCCAGTAGGCCCTCCCCATGCGCAGACGCTTCCTCCTCCACGCGGCGCTCGTCTTGCCGCTCTTCGCGTGCAACTCGAGCATCGTCGTCGCCACGCTAGAAGACACGTCCGTCGGCGATGACCCCGCCGATACCGCGGACACGGGGAGCCCGGACGACACCGGTGACACCGGCGACACCGGTGACACCGACGACACCGCCGCCACGACGCCCGACATCGACGTCTCCCCGCTGGAAGTCGACTTTGGCGTCCGGACGATCGGCGAGGTGACCACCACGCCGGTGGCGATCTTCAACCTGGGTGACGCCCTCCTGGAGGGGACGGCGGGCCTGGTCAGCGCCGACCCGGCGTTCCTCATCGACAGCACCACCGTTTCGATCGCCGCCGGCGATGTTGCCGTGGTCACGGTCACCTTTTCGCCCACCGCCGATGTCAACGTCGCCGGCGAGCTGCACGTCGTGACCAACGATCCGGACGAGCCAGATGTCCTGGTCCGCCTTCTCGGCGCGGCTGGAATCGACAACGACGGCGACGGGTGGGTGGACGCCTCCGACTGCGACGACAGCGACCCCACCCTACACCCTGGCGCGGACGAGCACTGCGACGGAGAGGACGAAGACTGCGACGGGACGGCCGACGACGACCCCATCGACGGGGACACCTGGTACGCCGACCTTGACGGCGACGGGTACGGCGATGCCGCCAACAGCGTGGCCGCCTGCGAACAGCCTGCCGGCCACCTCGCCGACGACACCGACTGTGACGACGCCGACGCGCTCGTCAGCCCCGCCGGCACCGAGGGGTGCAACGGCATCGACGACGACTGCAACGGCCTCATCGACGACGACGCCACCGACCCGCTCACCTGGTACGCGGACCTGGACGGCGACGGCTATGGCGACGCCGGCAACCCCACCCTCGCGTGCGACCAGCCGGCCGGCTACCTCGAAGATGACACCGACTGCGACGACACCGACGCGCTGGTCAGTCCCGTCGGCGCGGAGTGGTGCAACGGGATCGATGACGACTGCAATGGCCTCGTGGACGACGACGCCACCGACCCGCTCACCTGGTACGCGGACGCCGACGGCGACGGCTACGGAGACGCCGCGAACCCCACCCTCTCCTGCGAACAGCCGAGCGGCTATCTCGCTGACGACACCGACTGCGACGACACCGATGGCCTCGTGAGCCCTGCCGGCATCGAGCTGTGCAACGGCCTCGACGACGACTGCAACGGCGCCATCGACGACAATCCCGCCGACCCGCTCACGTGGTACGCCGACCTCGACAGCGACGGCTACGGCGACGCCGCCAACTCCGCCTCGGCCTGTGAGCAGCCCACTGGCTACCTCGCGGACGACACCGACTGCGACGACAGCGACGGGCTGGTCAGCCCCGCCGGCATCGAGCTTTGCAACGGCGTCGACGATGACTGCAACGGGACGGTCGACGACGACGCGACCGATGCCACCTTGTGGTACGTCGACGCCGACCTGGACGGCTACGGGGACCCCGCCAACACCGCTCTGGCGTGCTCGGCCACGGCCGGGCTCGTCGCCGACACCACCGACTGTGACGACACCGACGCCGCGGTCAACCCCTCGGGCATCGAGCTCTGCAACGGGCTCGACGACGACTGCAACGGCCTCATCGACGACAACCCCACCGACCCGCTCACCTGGTACGCCGACGCCGACAGCGACGCGTACGGCGACGCATCGACCACAACCGCCGCCTGTGATGCACCGTCCGGCTACGTCGCCGACAACACCGACTGCGACGACACGCGCACGGCGACCAACCCGGGCGCTGACGAGACCTGCAACAACATCGACGACGACTGCGACGGGGACGTCGACGACAACGCCATCGACGCCACCACCTGGTACATCGACGTCGACGCCGACACCTACGGCGACACCTCGGTCTCCGAGCAGAGTTGCGACCAGCCGATCGGCTACGCCGACGACGACACCGACTGCGACGACACCGATGGCGCGGTGAACCCCGGCGCGGCCGAGGTGGCCTACAATCTGATCGACGACAACTGCGACGGCGTCCAGGACGACATGCTCGCAGCCGACGAAGCGAGCTGGACGATCATCGGCACCTCGGCCAGCCACGCCATCGGCACCACTGGGGTGTGGACGCTCGACGATCTGGACGGCGACGGCGACGCCGAGCTCATCATCGCCGCGACCGCCGACGACTCGCGGGCCACCAACGCGGGCGCCCTGGCGTTCCACGACGACGGCGTAAGCGGCGCGTCGGTCAGCGTGACCAGTGGCTACACCAACGTCGGCGGCGAGGCGGCGAACGACGCCTTCGGCCAGTCGATGGTTTCTCTCGGCGACATCGATGGCGGCGGGGTCGCCGAGCTTGCGGCCGGCGCGTACCTGAGCAACAAGGACCAGACCGACGGCGGCTGCGTCTACATCTTCGACGTGGCGAGCACCACCGGCTCCCAGAACGTCAACTCGATCCGCGACGGCCGCATCGAGGGCGAGAGCGCGAACGCATGGCTGGGCTACAGCCTGGCCGCCGGCGACTTCGATGCCGATGGCGACATGGACCTGGCGGCAGGCGCCCCTGGCGTCAGCACGGGCCGAGGCCGCGTGTACGGGTTCCTCGCCACGGGCAACTACTTCACGGACGACATCGGGTCAGGCGACGCCGACACCAGCCCCGCGGGCGCCACTACGTACGATGCGCTCGGCACCGCGCTCGCCGCCGGCGACTTCGATGGTGACGGCACCGCCGACGTAGTCGCGTGCGCGCGTGGTTACGATGCTGGCGCCGTCAGCGCCGTCGGGATCTGCTACTTTGTGACCGGCAGCGACTTCCTCTCCGCGGACACCGACAACCTCGCCGATTGGGACACCGCGTCGTTCACCGGAACCGTCGCGAGCGATGCGCTCGGCAACGGACCGCTCACCGTGGGCGCCGGCGACCTCGATAGTGACGGCGCGGACGACCTTGTCCTGGGCATGGCCGCCTACGACGGCGCCACCACCGACAGCGGCGCCGTGCTGGTCCAGTACGGTGGGAGCTGGAGCGGCAGCTACACGCTGGCTACGGTCGACTCGGTGCTCTACGGCGACGGCGCGCTCGGCACCGCGGTGAGCCTCCCCGGCGACGCCTCCGGCGATGGCCAGCGCGACCTGCTCCTGGGCGCTCCTTCCGCGGGCCTGGGCGGCGTGCTGTACCTCGCCTCCGGCGACCCCTTCGGCTCGGTGACGCTGCCCGACGATCAGCTCGCGAGTTGGAGCGCCGAGGTGGCCGGAGATGCGCTGGGCAGCGGAGTTGGCGGGGTATTGGACCTCGACAATGACGGCATCCTCGACCTCGCGGTCGCAGCGCCGGGCTACGACACCACCTCCACGCGGACCGGCGCCGGCAAGGTGTACGTGCTCCCAGGGTATTAGACCCCGAGCGATGATCGACCTCGCCCGGTGGCTGCCCTTTGGTGACCTCCGGTCGTGGCGTCCAGCCCACCTCGGCCCCGATCTGCGCGCGGCCGCCGCAGTGACCGTGCTGTCGGTGCCGCAGGGCCTGGCCTACGCGATGCTGGCGGGGCTGCCGCCGGTGGTGGGGCTCTATGCCTCGATCTGGCCTGCCCTGTTCGGGGCGCTGTTCCGCAGCTCACGACACGTCGTCGCCGGGCCGACCAACGCCCTGTCGCTCCTGGTGGGCACGGCCGTCGCCAGCATCGCGGCGAGCACCGGCGCCTCGGCGCTGACCCTGGCAGTGACGCTGGCCCTGACCGTCGGCGCGATTCAGGTTCTCGCCGGGCTCTTGCGCCTGGGCATGCTCGTGGACTACATCAGCAATTCGGTCGTGCTCGGGTACATCACGGGCGCCGCCGTGCTGATCGCCGTGGGGCAGCTGGCCAACCTCACCCGCACGCCGATGGAAGGGGTGGACCTGGGCACGCGCCTCGTGAGCTGGTCGGGCGGGGCCACGGGAGCCGACATCACGACGCTGGCCCTGGGTGCCTCGACCGTCGTGCTGCTGCTGCTCTTGCGACGGCTGGACCCGCGCATTCCGGGGCCGTTGGTGGCGATGGTCTTTGGGGTCGCGATGTGCGTGGGCTTCGACCTGCACGCGGGCGGGCTGCGCACGATCGAGGACCTCGCGCCGATCGGCGGCAGCGTCCTGGCATGGTCGCGGCCCGAGCTGCGGTGGGTCGGTGCGCTCTTGCCGGCAGCGATCGCGGCGACGGTGCTGTCGTTGGTCGAGGCCAGTTCGGTGGGGCGGTCGATCGCGGGACGCACCGGCGATCGGCTCGATGCCAGCGTGGAGTTCGTCGGTCAGGGCCTCGCGAACGCGGCGGCGGCGTTCACCTCTGGCTACCCCGTCTCCGGCAGCCTCAGCCGCTCGATGACCAACTGGCGGACCGGCGGGCAGAGTCGCCTGGCCGGAGTCGTCGGCGCGGCGATGGTCGCGGGCGTGGTCCTCTTGGCCGGACCGCTGGTCAACCACACTCCACTGGCGACGCTCGCGGGGATTCTCCTCGTTCTGGCATGGGACCTCGTCGACTGGGCGCGGATACGGATGACGCTCAAAGGCGGCGCCGGCGATGTCCTGGCGTTCGCGGTGACGCTGATTGGCGCGTGGGTGCTGCGGCTGGATCAGGCCATCTACCTGGGGGTCGCGCTCAGCATCGTGCTCTTCCTCCGCCGCGCTCGCATGCTCACGGTGACCGAGCTCGTCGTCGATGACGACGACCACCTCCGCGAGCGCGCTGAGGTCGACGAGACCGGGGGACGGCAGTGCTCCGCGATCCGCGTGTTGCACGTCGAGGGGAGCCTGTTCTTCGGCGCCGCCAGCGAGCTGTCGGACAGCCTGGACGAGGTCGTCGGCGACCCGGCGGTGCGGGTGCTGGTGCTGCGCCTCAAACGTTGTCACGGACTCGACGTCACCACCGCGGACGTCCTGCGCGCATTGGTCGCGACCCTCAGACGAGACCGACGCGAGGTGGTGCTGGTCGGGATGCGACCGGGCGTCATGGCCCGGATGGAGGCGCTGGGCCTGGTGGCCGAGGTCGGCCCGGACAACCTCTTCCCCACCGAGCGCGGGTGGTTCGTGGCGATGGACCGTGCGCTTGAT
Source organism: Deltaproteobacteria bacterium (assembly GCA_947490345.1). Taxonomy (GTDB): domain Bacteria; phylum Myxococcota_A; class UBA796; order UBA796; family SXON01; genus SXON01. The sequence continues at coordinate 7,482 of CANLGL010000046.1, read as the reverse complement.
CGCGCCCTCGACCTGGTCGGCGAGCACGAGAGCGCGTGTCCGCTGCGGGCTTATCGGCGGCGGCGCGAGGGTTGAGTTGCGGTTGGCCTGGAAGTGATGCCCTGCAGGGCGCCCGCCGCGATGGTCGCGGTCGCGACCGCGCGCGGTGCCGCGGCGCGGCAGCCGCTGCCTACCCAAAAGCCGCGCAACTCGAAAAGTGGCTGGTCACTATTGGACTTACGCAGCTCGATCAGGCGCTTCTGCCGCGTATCTGAGGAAGTGACGCCCTCACTTGGCGAGTTCCGCGGCTTTCGAGACCCGGCGCCGGCCCAAAAGCCGCGCAACTCGAAAAGTGCCTTGTCACTATTGGACTTACGCCGCTGACGCGGCCCCGCGGCCGCCAGCTGTCGCGACATCAACGCATGGAACGCCTGCGAATGCGCGCCGCGATGGCGGCCGTCGGCATCCCGCTGGCGGAGGGCTGAGGTTGAGGGGGGCGCCGCCTCACCGCGGCGTCCGCTCCAACAGCGTCATCTCCAAGGTCGTGCCCTTGCCGTCGACGATGGTGAAGTAGACCGGTGGTCCGGGCAGGTCCTTGGCAAAGTGGAGCTGCTTCACGAAGTCGCGTCCGCCCTCCTCCGGGGTGCCGATGACCGTGTACAACACGGTCTCGAAGTGGCCGGCGGGCACATCGACAGACGACGGCGCCACCAGCGTCCGGTCGGCAGGGAAATCGGCGTGCGCGTAAAGCTCCGCCCAGGTGCTGACGGCGGCGCCCTCGTCCTTGAGCAGCGCCCCGTCTGCCCCCAGCACGCGCGAGGCGATGGTCACGCCGTCGGCATCCGCTGCGGTCACCTCCCAGCGCTGTTCGACCTCGGGCGCGCCCGCCGCGCGAACGCGCAGCCGAATCACCGTGCCCACCGGCATCGACGCGCGCAGTTGTTCCAACGTGTGCACATGGGGCGCCAGGGCCCCTGCGGGAGCCGGCGCAGGCTCCGCAATCGGGTCATACCCGGTCTGCGAAACCGGGCCCCGAACGCACGCGAGCAGCAGAAGGAGCGTCACCTCAATACGACCACAACATCGTCCCCAGGCACATCTCGTCGCCGGTGCCCTCGCCCCAGTTGGCATCTTTGTCGGTCGGGTTGTCCCAGGTGCAGGACAGCGAGAGCGTCTCCCCCGGCTCCCAGACCTTCTTCTCGGCGAACACATAGGTGCGCTGCCAGTTGAAGTCCCAGTCGGCGATGTCGAGCATGCAGTCGGTCTGGTTGCCCTCTGACATCTCCAGCCGCGCGGTGCGGCCCATCTGGTGCATGTGCAGACTGGAGGTGTGGATGGTGATGTCGGTGTCGAAGTTGTTCACCAGGTCGAAGCCGTGTTCGACACCGGTGGCGCCGGCCGGGATGTCCATGCCGGTGCCATCCAGCCACGAGGCGTCGGTCCACGGCTGGATGGTTGCGGCCGTCTCCACGTCGTCGGCGGTCATGAACTCGACGCTGGTCAGGTCGTCGCCGGCATCGCCGAGGGCGGTGTTGTAGTGCACCTGCAACACGACGCCGCTGCCGGCCTTCATCTTGATGCCGGTTCCGTTGGGGAAGGCCCCGTCACCGCCGCCGGGCGCCCACGCCCCCAACCACTCGGCGTCCTGCTGGTCGGCGAGACCCGGGCCGCCGAAGCAGGTCCAGCCGGAGCCGGGTTCCGCCTCGTCCAACGCGGCATACTCCTCCATCTGGCTAGGCGGGGCGATGAAGGCGATGACGTGGTGGACGACTGCCGCGTTGCCGGGCGCGATGCGGTACCCGGTCACATAGGTGTTGTCCTCCGCCGGCCAGTCCAGGAGGAAGCACCGATAATCGTCGGTACCCGTCAGGTCCGGGGCGTAGGCCTCCTTCATCGGCACGGTGAAGTCCACGCGGTCGAGCGTCGAGTCGGGCGGCGCCACCTTCACGCTGTGGCTCACATCGCCTTCCGGTGCGCCCGCATCGGCCCATTGGCGAAGGCGAGCAATCTCGGCTGCCGACAACGAAGGGTCGTCGCGGTACTCGGTGCACCCCGGTTCGGCCTTCCACGGCGGCATGCGACCGGACTCGACCGCGGCCGCGATCGCCTCGGCCATCGGCGCGGCGGTGGCGAAGCTGTCCAGCGCAAAGCCCCCGGCGCCGCCTTCGACGTGGCAGCTCGTGCACGACTCGGTCACGATGGGCTCGACATCGCCATACCAGGCGACACCGTCAGCGACGTCGGTGTCATCAGTGTCAGCGGGACCACCGGTGACGCAGGCGGCGAAGAGGGTCAGGAGCATGGGTTGCCTCGGATGCCGGGGGCTAACGAGCGCGAGCTACCGCGGCACGTCCGGCACTCCGAGACGGAAATCGGCGGCCGCGGTGGCTTCCAGCACCACCGTCCCGTCCCAGGCCGTCGCGTAGATGGCGCGATCCACCGTCTGATCCGAAAATGTCTTCATTGCGGAGCCGATCGGCACTACGATCGGTGACCGGGTACCGGTGACGTGCGCCTCCAACAGATCGAGCAGCGCCGCGCGCGGATGCCCGTATTGCCAAGCCGTCCAGCTGTGCCTCCGCGCCGCCGGTCCCACCTCCATCACCGCGAATTCCGGTGTCACCGCGCGCAGCAGGTCGGGCGTGGTTCCATTGTGCGAGCCGTGATGTGCCACCTGCAGTACGTCGACGTCCAACAGCGGTCCGCGGTCGGTCACCAGGTCGCGAAGCCCGGGAATCTCCATGTCCCCAGGAAACAGGACACTCGCCTCGCCGAAATCTACCCGGGTCACCACCGAGTGGTTGTTGTCATTGTCGAAGTGGGCGCTTCCATAGTCGTTGTCGCCCCAGCCACGATCGGTGCCCACGCCGCCCCAGAGCGCCACCACCCTGGGATCGACCCCCTGGCACATCGAAAACCGATCCAGGAGCGGCGAATCCAGGGGCCCGGTCGCACTCGGAAAATCTTGCACGCGAACGACGAGGTGGGCCACGTCCGGGTGCCCAGCGACGTACTCCCGCACCCGGGCCATCGCGGCGACGGCATCGTCCTGCCGCGCGACCCGACCATCCTCGGCGATGGTCTTGACCGGGTATTTCTCCAGCACCGCGGGAGCGCCGCGCACGTGGTCGATGTGGGGGTGCGTCAACAGCAACACATCGAGCTTTCCACCCAGGTCCTTGCGACGCGCGAAGAAGGCGTCGAGGTAGGCCACGAGCGCCGGCGTCGAATGGAACTCGCTGTTTTCTTCACCCCCGGTGTCGATGAGCATCGCACCGCACGGAAACTCCACGAGGGTGGCCGCCCCCTGGCCGATGTCGAGGAAGTGCACCCGGAGCAGGGGCGCCGGCGCGGGGTCCTTGGCCGCGGCGAGGAGCACCACTCCACCCAGAAGCACGGGAATCGCGAGAAAACGGCGCAGTGTCCACCCGGGGAGCGGCGAGCATAATTCGGGCGATGTGCCTCACTCCGGACATTGGGGTCAGGTAGGGGCCGCGGCACATCGCGGCGCGGTCAGGCGATCATCGAAGTGGCGGGGGGCGTGCTACGCTCCGGAAACGCCGGAGGGCGTGTGGACCCGGAATTGTCGTGGCGGCGTATCGCCTTTTTGGTCACCGTGACCACCGGCTCCGTCTACGCCCTTTTGGTGGTCAGCCTCTACATGTCCCAGCGGGCCCTGCTGTTTCCCCGACCCGAGCCTGTGGCGCTGCCGGAGGCTCCGCGACTGTTGCGCACGGAGCTGACCGTCGACGCCGCGCCCGTCCCCATGTGGTGGAACGTGATCCCCGAGGCGCCGCTGGTGTTGTTTTTCCACGGCAACGCGACCCAGCTCGCGAGCACGCTTACCCAGGCGAACGGCGCGTTGATCGTGGGGCTGAGCTTCGCGGCGGTGGAGTACCCCGGCTACGGTCTCGCGCCTGCCAAAGAGCCAAGTGAAGCTGGGTGTTTCGCGGCGGGACGTGCCGCGATCGCCGCCATTGCCGACCTGGGTCTCGGCGTCCCAGTCTGCATGGGACACTCCCTTGGCTCGGGGGTCGCCGCCGCAATGGCCGCAGAGGGTCGCTGTCGGGCGCTGGTGCTCACCGCCCCCTACACCTCGGTCGGAGACGTGGGCGCGCGCGAATATCCCTGGGTCCCGGTGCGCCTTTTGGTGAAAGACCCCTTCGATACGCTCGGCCGCGCCTCGCAGATCGCGGTGCCCGCCCTGGTGATCCACGGTCGCAACGACGAGATCATCCCCTTCGCGATGGGTGAGGCCCTCGCCGCCGCCATCCCGGGCGCGCGTCTCTTGCCGCGCGAAACCGGTCACAATGAGCTGCTCGACGGAGAAACGTGGGCCGCGGTCGCGGCCTTTGCGCGGGGTCTCCCCAGCGGCGACGGGAGCGGCGACCAAATCCGCTAATCACTCGTAGTAGTCCGTGCATCCCCCGATCCCACCGACCCGGCAATAGTGGATGGGGAAGTGTATTTGAACCAAGTTCATCCAAGCGAGCGGCAGGGCCGACGGCGAGGCGATCAGCAGACTCAGCACCGAGAGAACGAGGGGGAGGCGATGTTGTGCCAGCCTCGGATGTGCGAAACAAACCAGCAGCAGGCTGGATCCAGAAAAGCAGAGCAGTAGACCGCCAACGCCAAGCATGCCACGAACGAGCTGACACGGGGCACTCCAGTGCAGGCCGAGGTTGACCGTCCACTGGCAGGCAACAACGGCCCAGGCCACCCGTCGCCAACGCACCGCACTCATAAGCATGGCGTCGCCAACCCACCGGCGGTCGCGCCCAACAAGGCGTGAAGGAGCGCCAGCCCGATGCACAACCCCGACTCTGCCCTCCCGAGCGCGCGGCGCCAACAGCCGAGGGCCAACCCCGCGGTGGTCAACCAGAGCAGCAGGGAGAAGGCAATAAATGCTAAAAAGCTGGAATCGCCGAAAGGGTCGGAAGTTTCGTGCCGACACCAGAATCCGCCCTGATCCAGGAAGTGAAAGCCCGCGATCCCGAGCCCGCCGACCCAGCAGGACACCAGGCCCAGCGTGACCAAGATCTCGAACCGACGCGACCTCACTTGTTGTGCTACTCCTCGCCGCAGCGTTCGATGGGAAACGCATGGCGGGGAAGAATGATGCCAGGGCGCTTTTCAAACGTCACGGTGCCATCGGGTTGCCCCTCCGCGCGCATGCCGCTTTGAAACTTCCACCACTGCCCCGAAACGTCCTGAACATTGTCTATATCGGCCACGACCGCGTACACCGTCCCTTCGCCACGCACTGGTCATGGGTCGCGTCGTATGTCCAGCCCCCCGCACCTTCGACGACGCCGCCGTAGGTGCCGCACGCACTCCCGTTGGCGGAGCCCGCGACCTTACACGCGCACTTCCAATTCTCGATCGGGACGCGGCGAGGCACCGCATCCTTCCCCGCAAACACCTCCCACGCCTCGCGCTCCGCCTCGGGATCAAATCCCCATCGCATGCGCCCGATATCCGCCACGCTCCACGCCCGCGGCTGCACGGCCTCCAGCGCGCGCTGCGCGGCCACGGCGTTCCAGGTGTCCAGATGGTGCGGGTGCACCGCCCCGTCGGGCAGCGTCCCCGTGGTCCGGACGGCCTCCCGCACGCCCGGCGGCAGGCCCCGGATCGTGCCGCGCGCAAAGTCGTGGCTGACCATCGAGCGAACCATAGCCTACGTCCGCCGCACGGCAAAGCTGGTGTCGACCTGCGCGTCCCCCGCGCCCGATGACGAGTGGTACAGCACCCCGAACTGCACGTACATCGAGCTGTCAACGTTGAGGGTCACATCTCCGGTGTCGAACTCGCCGGCGCCAAGGTAGCTGCCACCCAACGACGTCCACGCGCTCGGCGTTTCCTTCGAGGTCGTCGCCGTGCGGTAGCACAACTTCCACTCGAAGCCCCCGTTGAGGCTCCGGCACACGGTGACCGCCTTCACCTTCTGTACCTGGATCGCCGGCACCCAGCCGGTCACCAACGCAAAGGCGTCGGCCGTGGCGTTGCTGGCCAGGGACAGGCTCCGTCCGCCCACGATCTGACCGCATTGTGTATGCGACAGCGCGAAGCTGACATCGGCCTGGCCCAGCGCGCTCCCGCTCGACAAGGAATACGCAACCCCGAAGCGCACGAAGAACTTCGACGCGGTGCTCTCCGCCACCGAAATCATCCCGGTGCAACGCTCCCCATCGCCCACCAACAACTGATCGAGCGTGCTCGGCGCTTCGGGAAGCTCCACGCGCACCAAGGCCGTCTGCATCGCCAACCGAAGCTGGAAGTTGCCCGAGACCGCGTGCGACCGAAGCACGGCTTTCACATTGTCCAGCCCAATCGCCGGCATCCATGGGGTGAGCCAGTCCTCGGCCCCATCGTTTCGGAGATCGCGCCGTCACGCCCCCGCGACGATACGGAGCGCCGGTGCGCGATCCCGCCGTCACCGCCTTCTTCGCCGAGCACCCCCGCTTCCGCCTCGCTGCGCTCGGCCACGCCGCCAACTTCGCGTCGCTGGAGCTCTCGCCCCTCGGCATCCCCGCCCAGCCGCGCGACGCGGCCCGCGAACCCGCGTTGGTCGCGCGTTATCACCAAGCCAACGCCGCTCGCTTTGGCGGCCCGCTCGCCCTCCCGGGCTGGGTGCTGGTCGACTTGTACTTGATGCCGGGCGCGATCAGCCTGGTGCTCGACGGCGAGGAGATCGTCGCCGCGTGGTGCGGTGTCCCGACCGTCACGCCAGGAGTGGTGATGGGTGTGTCCCTCCTCTCTCTACGCGAGGGCATCGGCGCTGCGTACGTGGCCAAGCGTTGTGGGGTCGCGATGTTTCGCGCCGCCGTCCAGCGGGGCATCACCCAGTGGGACAGCGCCTCGCTGCGTTCACACACCCGCCTGGGGCCGCTGCGGGTCGTCGGTCCTGCGCCTGCCGCGCACGGGGAGGCGGCGCGCAGCTTCGTGTACGAGTGCGCGATCAGCGCGTCGCAGTCGGCGCCCTCGAGGTGGATGGACCCAGCGGACGGGCCCGCGATGGCGGCCAGGGCGGCGGGCGGCGAGTCCGTTTGGGTGGTGGCACCGGGGGCCGCCGGTGGACGGGTGGCCCTGCGCGTCGGGGCGCAGCGGGAGTAGCGGACGGCGGGGCAAGTCTGCACGCGCCGCGCGGGCGCCCGGCCCGGAACGACGGAGTGTATCGGCCCCGCCTCGACCGATCACCCCCGGATCGCTGTTGCCGCGGCGCCGCCCGGTCGCGTTGCAGTACCAGTCCTCGGTGAGCGGCGCCTGGAGTGTCAAGCGCCACGTGGATGGACCCAGCGGACGGGCCCGCGATGGCGGGCAGGGCGGCGGGCGGCGAGTCAGTCTGGGTGGTGGCCCCGGGGGCCGCCGGGGGGCGCGTGGCGCTGGCGTGAGGGTGGCGACGGCGACGGCGACGGCGACGGTGGCGGTGGCGGTGGTGGCGGTGGTGGTGGCGGTGGCGGTGGCGGTGGCGGTGGCGGTGGCGGTGGCGGTGGCGGTGGCGGT
>CANLGL010000045.1 GCA_947490345.1 Deltaproteobacteria bacterium | reverse complement strand
TGCCGCCTGCCGGAGGGCCACTGCGACGTGGGTGAGCTGCCACCTCTTGACTTGTGGCCCTCGTTGTCAAGATCGGCGTGGGCGCACCACGGGAGAAGGCCGATTTTCGGAGGGTGGGCTCGGCGGTTCGCGTCGCCTCGAGCGGCTGCACGGTGGTGGAAGGGCCACTGCGAGGTAGGTGAGGTGCCACCTGTTGAGTTATGGCCCTACCGGTGACATTGCGGGGGGCCGCGGCGGTGGGCTAGCCGGTGAGTGGAGGTCCCCGCAGCGGGACGAGTCGGAGCCCCCGGATCCCACCCAGCGAGAGTGCGGTTGTCGCGCATTCGTCAGTAATTACCATCTGTTTCTGCCGCTCCGCATCGCGTGGTCGCCGGTCACGGCTCGGGGAGCGGCTCCTCCCGCATGACGTTGAGCTCCGACACCACCGTCAATCGCTCCTCCCCAGCGTTGAACCGGACCCGGAAGGCGAAGCGGTCACACCAGGTATAATAGGCGTTCACCGGAGTGAACGACACGGTCATCTGCGCCGGGCCTGGAGTTGGCACCGTCACGAGGAGCGCGCTCTCGGTCATCCCGTCGACGAGGATGCCCCCGAACTTGGGCTCGGCGGACACCTTCGTCGGCGGGACCTCGCAGGAGTGTCCGGTCAGAAACCCGACCTTTTCGACGGTAAGCACCGTGGGGGCGGAGCACTTCGCCGTGAACCTCGCGTGGCCAACGGAGGCTTCGGCGCCGCCGTGGACATGGTGCGCGGCGCCGTCCACGCCGGTGATCGAGCACGTCGTACTTGCGGAGGTGGTGCTGGCGGTGGGCCAGGCGAGCGCGAGCGGAGCGAGCAGCAGGAGCATGGAGTCGCGTATCGCAGCGGGGGAGCGCGGCGCACCAGAGGGCACTGCCAATCCGAGTATCTGTCGCGACATGATCCGATGTGGTCGGGAGGGGAATTTGCGTATCGCAGCGGGGGAAAGCCGTCTCTATGTCGCGACACCACACGTGATCACGCCGCGACGCGGCGCGCAGCTGCCTACCGAGACGCCCTGTCGCGCCGCGTCGCCCAGACGGGTGAGCCGTGCAGATCCCGCTGACCCGCTGGGCCCGCGCTCGCGCCGCTGCCACCCACGGGCTAGGTGCCGCGCTTGCCGTCGCTCCACCTGGTTCCGCATCTGACTCGGCCGCCGTGGGGTGGGGACCGTCTGGCGGCGCTCGGCAAGGGGCAGGGGGTGATCGGCGAGTCGTGGGAGGTATGGCGGGAGAATCGGGTGCGCGGCGACGCGCGCCCTTTTGGCGCCATCGCTGACTTTCCGCTCCTGGTGAAGCTCTTGGACACGCAGGCGCTGTTGTCGGTGCAGGTGCATCCTGGCGATGTCGAGGCGCGCCAGCGGGTGGGAGCCCCGCACGGCAAGGCCGAGGCGTGGGTGGTCCTGCACGCGACTCCAGGCGCGCGGATCGCCTACGGACTCGCCCGCCCGTTGACAGCGCAGCAGCTCCGCGAGCGCGCTGAGAGCGGGGAGATCGAAGCCGACCTGGCCTGGCTGTACCCCCGTGCGGGAGACGTGATCGAGGTGCCGCCGGGCACCATCCATGCGATCGGCCCGGGCCTGTTGCTGTACGAAGTGCAACAGCCGATCGATCTTACCTGGCGGCTGTACGATTGGGGGCGCGGGCGCGAGCTTCACCTGGACCACGCGTGCGCCGTGGCGCGGCGAGACCCGCTGCCGAGCCCCTTTCGGAAGCCGCTTCGGATCGCGCCCGGGATCGAGCGCCTGGTCGAGTCGCCCCACTTTGTGGTCGAGCGCGTCACCTTGCCAGCGGTGCGGCACGGGTGGGAGGCGTTGACCGTGATCGAGGGTGCGGGCGAGGTCGAGGGCGAGGCCCTGGCGGTCGGGGCAACCGTGGTGCTGCCTCCGGGTCCGACGACGGTCTCCGGTGTCGGCGTGGCCTTGGTATCGCGACCCGGGACTAGTTCGGCCTGATCACCGCAATGCGGCGGCGGGCCAGCTCGCCGACGGAGGCGGCGTCTTCGGTGTCGTCGGTAACGTTGGCGTAGGCCTGACGCGCCGCGGCCAGCTCTCCGTCGGCTTCGGCGATTCGACCCCAGACGAAGGACCACGATGAGTCCATGTCGCCGTCGTGCTCGTCGACGTAGCGCTGCACCAACTTGCGAGCCTGGTCGGTGCGACCAGCGGCCGCGTAGACACAGGCGCTCGTATGCGCTCGCCCGGACGACCACTGGCCCTCCAGGATCCGGTCGGAGAGCGTGATGGCGTCATCGGGGAGCGCAGGGAGAAACAGCATGGGCCACGTGGTCTGATTGACGAGGCTCGCATCCTTGGGGAATCGTGCGACCCCGTCGCGACCCAGCCGCACCGCGGCGTCGAAGGCGCCGCCGCCCGAGAGCGCCGACACCAAGAGCGTCCAGTGGTCGGCGGTGTCGACGGCTCCCGCGAGCGAGGCGCGGGCTTCTTTTTCCGCGTCGTCCGCTCGGCCGAGCTTGGCCAGCGCCTGTACCCGGAGCGGATTCACGGAAAGGGCGTCCCCGCCGCGCGTCTTCATCTCGTCTGTGAGCGCGAGCGCGCCGGCGACGTCGCCCGCCCCGTACAGGCTCGAGAAAAGCGCGGGCCCGACGGCCGCGTCGGCGGTGCCGGCGACCCAGGCCGCGCGCAGCGTCTTCGCTCGTGCTTTATTGTCCGGGTCGCGCTCGCCGGCCCGGAGGACGGCGATCATCAGCCTGGCACGGTCGGCGCTGCGGTCTCCGTCTTGGGTCCACAAGCCCGCGTACACGCTTGACGCCGGGCGCTCTTCGTCGAGCAGCGCCCAGTCGAGCCAACGCTGGGCTTCGGCCAGTCGGCCGGAGTCGAGGCGCACGCCGGCTTCCTCGGCCAGCTCGGACTCCTGGCCACCTTGGGCGCGGACCTTCAGCACCTTTTTCTCACGGACGACGTAGTACCGGAACGGTGTCCGGGTCCAGAGCGGCTCCCACCGCAAGCGAAAGCCTCCCGCGGCGTCGCCGTCGATCTGCAGGGTCCGCGGCGTCATGGCGCGGTCGAGCAGGTAGTCGGTGGCCGACTTCCCGCCCACGGTCCACGGCGCGGCGCTGTCGCGACTGGCCGAGAGGGTCAGGGTCGTGGCGGTCTCGCTTTCGTGGGCGGGATCGCCGATGGCGCGGATGTAGCGACGGGTCGCGCCGAGGGGCGTGTCCTCGGCGGGATCGTGTTCGGTCCAGCGGCGCAGCTCGGGGACCAACTCCTTTGCCTCTTCCGAGTCGGGTACCAGCGCCGCCACCTCGCGGGCAGCGTCCCACTGACGCGCGTAGCCGAGGGCGGAGACGGCCTCGCGATAGACCTTGCGGAGCTGCGCGCCATCGGGAGCCAGGACGTTCGCCTCCCGCTGGGCGGCGTCGAGGTTGTCAGCCAGAAGGAAGGCCGCGACGCGCTCTCCGCGGCGGCGGTCGTCGTTGGCCCATTTGGTCTGTTCTTTGGCGGCGGCGCCGTCGCCGAGGCTCAAAAGCAGCGAGACCGGTCCCCGCAACAGGCTGAGCTGGTCGCCCACGGTCGCGATCGCCGCCTCGAAGTCCCCGCGCCCGTAGATGCCCTGGTCGTCGAAGAGCTGCATGCGGCCGAGCAGGCCGCGGTAGAACTCCGCGCTCTTTTCGTCGTCAGTCGCATCGAGCTTGGTCATCAGGGTGCGGGTCCGTGCGACAAAGGGCGCCGGCGAAAAGCGGCGGGCCATGCCGAAGCCGTAGGGAGCCTGCTTGGCGGCATCCCAGGCGAGGGTGACAAAGAGATCCTCGGTGTCGTCGTTGACGGGGAGCGTCGCGACCACGGCCTGCGCCCGACCGGCGTAGCCGGCGGCGTTGAGCGCCTGGGCGTAGCCCACCCGATCGGCCAAGAGAGCGCCCGGCAGCCCCGCCAATCGGGACCACTCGCGCAGCGCCCGGCTGGTTTCGCCGGCCTCGTCCAGGCGCTGCGCCTCGTTGAGGAACCGGAGGGTCACCTCCGAGGCGTCCCGTACCTCCTTGGAAGCAGCGAGAAAGCCCTCGACGTCGGCCATCGCGACGGAACGTGGCACTTGGATGCTGCTGGTCCAGGCCACGGCGCCGCTCTCGAGCCGCTCCCAGGTCCACCGAAACGCCCCGCCGGGCCAGCTGATGTCCACCTTGGGCGGCAGGGTGGCCAGGGTGTAGCCGGCTGGGGGACGAACCACGACCTTGGCGGTCTGGTGGATGGCCCGCATCTCGATCGGCAGCACGCGAATGTGTTCGTCGGTGACGAGACCAAGTTGCCATCGGGTCGGGAGCGCGCCGAGCGACACGCCCGGACCGGTCTTCAGACTGAAGTCGCCCGGCTTCACGAACAGGTCGCGGACCGCGGTGAGCGAAAGCGTCTCGGTGGTGGGGCGGTCGAGGTCCGCCAGATCGAGGTCGTAGGTCATCGACGCGGTGCGGGCGCGCCCCCCTTCGGTCGCGTCCTCGACGGCCTTGTCCACCAACTCTGCCAAGGAGGTCCGCCGCGCTTCTTCGCGGATGGTCACCGCGGTGTCGGGCTCAAAGGTGATCGCCTGCCGGTAGCTGGCGCCGCCGTAGTCCGTGGCGGTGATCTCCTTGTCCAACCGGGCCGTCAGGACCTTGGCCATGGGCGTGCGCACGAGGGTGCGGGTGCCGGGGGAGGCGATGAGCGCCCAGTGGTCGGTGTCGGCCGCGGGAAGAATGCCAGCGGGAAGCTCGGGCTGGGTGGGGTCGATCCAGATCGGCGTGGCCGCTCCGGTCAGCACGGTGATGGCGTGGTTGAAGAGGTTCGGACCGGGCAGCGCCGGGTTGACGTCGGCGTCCCACCCGGCGCGCAACAACGCGACGCTCGCGGGAATGCCGACGCTACGCAACATCGCGACGAGGAAGGTCGCCTTGTCCTTGCAATCCCCGTAGCCGCGGGCGAGGACGTCCTTGGGGAGCCGAGGCACGACCGCGGAGGCGCCCAGTTCGACCGCGACGTAGCGGGCGCGCTCGTTGATCCACAGCGCCATGGCGGTGGCAGCGCGACGGTCGTCCTTCTCGCCGGCGCGGATCGCCTTCGCGGCGGCCTCTGCATCTGCGGTGAGCACGGCTGTTTCGTCGACTATCGTGGAGTACGCGCTCGCGATTCCGCCCCAGTCCGCGGCGGTGGACCAGCCCACGTAGCGAACGATGTAGTTGTCGCGCGGGGCGAGCTCGGCCGGCCACGCCAAAAGTGCCGGGTCGTCCAGGACCCACCGCACGACGCGCCGGCCGCCGCTGCGGGACTCCTTGGCGCTCCCCATGTTCTTGGAGTCGAACTTCAGGGGCAGACTCACCGGCGCGTCGAGAATCACCTCGGCGCGGCCAATCCGCTGGATCGTGACCGGGATGTGCCCGTTCTGCGCGTTGGTCAAATACGGCTTGGTCTGTACGACCGTCTCGTGCTGCTCGACGATTGCGCCCTTGCGCGCGCCTGGCAGCGGCGCGATCAGCTTGCGGGTGTCGACGTACATCTCGCCGACGCCGGTCGCGACCGACTGCTCTACGAGCGTGATGGGATCGAGCCGCCGCTCCTTTCCGTCCGGGCTGACCACCCGCAGGTCGACGACCGGCCGCGCCTCGCGCCACGGGTCCCAGAACATGGTTCCCGTCCGTAGCGAGGTGTCATCGCGCTCGATCCGCCAGATGTCGTGGCGAGTGGTCGTCGTGAGTCCGGCATCGTCGAAGCGGATGTGGATGGAGCGGAGAACCTCGACCGTGGCGGGCTTGTCCTCGTCCTTTTTTCGGGCGTCCTTCTTCTCAGGCTTGGCTTCGGCGCCCGGCTTGAGGCGCTTCGGCGCCTCCGGTGGATCGGTAGGCAAACTGGCCACCGCGTCGGCGGCGGCGCGAAGGGCTTCCGGGGTCGCGGCAAAGGGCACCGTCAGCGCATCGTAGACGCCGGCGACGGCTGAATGGGTCAGGGTCACCAGGGCGAAAACAATGAGCACGGCAACTCCGGGCGGCGGCCACGTAGCACGTAGGACCCTCGATTCCCGGGGTCGGTTCCCGCTGTGGCTTGTGGGACGGCGCTCGGCCCGCTATTGTGCCCACCTGCCCGCGGAGTCTCCGTGCTCGTCGCCCTTTTCGTCGCCGCCGCCACCGCCGCCACCTGGCCGCCGGGTGAACTCATCAATCCCGGCGTGTCGATCGACATCACTGAGGGCGGCTTCGACGCCGTCGCCGCGCTGATCCCGGAGCTGTTGCCCTCGGCAATCGACATTCCCGAAACCGGGGGAGGGGACCCGGGGCTCTTCGACTATTGCTACCTCGGCGGCTACGAGTACAAGCTCACCAACGGCGCGGTGGCGATCGAGGTCGTCGACACCAGCATCAAGCCCGGCGCCGGCGTGCTTGAGATCAACGCGTCGTTGATGGTCAGCATCAACGACCCGGCCAACCCCTTCGACCTGTACTTCAGCCTGGCGTGCATCGACGACACCTGCCTCGGCTACGTGAACCCCTTCCCGGTCGACGTCAGCACGACCATGCAGCTCACCGTCGTCGACGACGGCAGCGGGCGCCGCACGCTCGACGCTACGATGGGCGAGATCGTGGTGGTCTACGAGCTTGATGGCGCCAACGACATCTACCTCGGCGAATGCGCGATCGGCAGCGTGGAGGAGGTGCTCAACTTCGTCGGCCTGAGCATCTATGATCTGCTCATCGGCGCGCTCGACAGCACCTTGCAGGACCAGATCAAGGCGCTCGGCCCGACCTTGGAAGAGACCATCGAGGATGCGTTCTCCGCCGCCACGATCGAGCAGGACCTGGAGCTAAACGGGGCGGTCGTGCACCTGCTTCTGCAGCCCAGCAACGTGGAGATCACGCCCGCGTCGATGCGCTTGTGGATGGAGGGCAGCTTCGAGGGCGCGCCTGCCGACTGCATCGCCGCCTACGACCCGGGTGGGTCGTTGCGCACCGACTCCGAGTTGCCCGGGCCCACGGACGTTCCCAACGGGGTCGGCGCGGACTACCACTTTGGCGCGCTCATCGGCGACGACTTCGCCAACAGCGCCCTCTACGCGCTCTGGCGGGGCGGCCTGCTCTGCTACCAGCTTGACGCGGCTTCGAGCCCGATCCCGCTGGACACGTCCATCCTCAACGGCCTCACCGGCGATGTCTTCGCGCCGCTTTTCCCCGAGGCGGTGCCCGTCGAGCTGTCGGTGCGTCCTGCCAAGCCGCCCGAGGTGGTCTACACCGGCGCCCACGACATCGGCCTGGGCATCAACGAGCTGCACCTCGACTTCTACGCGGCGCTCGACGGACGCGCCGCGCGACTCATCTCGACGCAGCTCGATGGGCAGGCCGGCGCCGACCTGAACCTCGATGGCGCCACTGGGTTGTTGGCGATCGACGTGGACCTCGATCCCGCGAATTTCGTCCCGACGGTCAGCTACAACGAGATCGATCCGGCCGCCAACGAACACATGGTGGCCAACTTCGGCGGGCTCCTGGGTACCGTGCTGGACTCGGTTGCGGGGCCGCTGCTCGCGGACCTCTCGTTCGGGTTGCCGAGCTTCTCGGGGCTCGGTCTGACCGAGCTGACGGTGAGCGAGACGGGCGGCGACAAGGACTGGTTGGGCGCGTACGCGTGGCTCGGGCCGGTCGAGTACAGCGGGGGCGGTTGCGGCGGCTGCGGGGGCGGTTGTGGTGGCGACACCGGCGGCACGGTCGACACCGGTGGTAGCGCCTGTAGCGGCGGTTGCAGCGCGATTCCGGCGGCGCCGTGGATCGCGGTAGGCTTCGCGGCGTTGTGGATGCGGCGCCGGCGCGGGTAGCCCTCAGCGATTGGCCACCCGAAACCCCGCCCACAGCGCATCCGCCGCCGTTTTCCCCGCCAGGAGCTGTCCCGGCGGGATCACCGCCTCCAGGTCGTAGGCGTCGCCGTCTTCCACCAGGAAGTAGCCGAGCACGCGCGGATTGCGGGCGTCCTCCGGGGTGCAGGTGGCGGCCACGAGCGGGGTGAGCACGAGGGCGCGGTAGCCGGCGAGGTCCTCGAACTGCCACTCGCAGCCGGGGCGCGGGCGCGGGCCGACCGCCGCGCCGGGGACGACGCTCACCTCGACCCGGACGCCCGTTCCGCGGTGGACCAGCACCAGGCGTGGCCCTCCGCCTTCGAGTCCTGGCTGAGCGGTCCAGGCGGGCGGTACGCGCAGCGTCCAGGGGTAGCTCTGATCGGCCCAGATGCCGGCTTGCACGGAGCCGGTGGGGACCTGCCCGGCGGTAGAGGCGGCATCGCTGCCCTCGTCCACGAGCGCGGCCGGGGCGTGGAGCTTCGGGCAAGCAGCAAACACCAGCGCCAGGATCACCCAGGCCTCCGCCGCGCCGCGACGGCGGCGCGATGGGTAGTGCCGCCCCACAAACCCGCGAAGACCTCCGTTTCCCGGGCTGCGGCATCTTCGGCGCCCGCCGAGCGCACGACACGCACCGCGCCCCGGAGCGCCGGTTCCGGCAGGGCGATCGCGGCCGCCGCCCACGCGTGCGCTGTCGCGACGGGGTCGGCCTCGATCGTGTCCACGAGCCCAGCAGCGCGGGCCTCGTCGGCGTTGAGCACCCGCGCCTCGACCAGCAGGCGCAGCGCGCGCGCTTCGCCGACTCGGCGGGCCAGGTGCCGCGCGCCCCCGAACCCTGGCGTCACGCCAAGGCGGGCCTGCACCCAGCCGACCCGGGCGTCGGGAGCGGCGATCACATGATCGCAAGCGGCGAGAAGCTCGGCGCCGCCGCCCAGCGCGGGGCCACATACGGCTGCGAGCAAGACGGCATCAAGCTTTCGGAGGTCGTCGACCGCGCGGGTCATGAACGCGCCGAGGCCGGCACCGAGGCCGGGCGCGCCGAGATGCGCCTGCACCGCGCCCAGGTCGCCGCCGGCGCAGAAGCTGTCGCCCTCGCCCCGGAGGATGATCACCCGAGCCGCGCTCAGGAGCGCTGCTGCCGCGCCGAAGTCCAGCATCATGCCGGCGTCGAGGGCGTTCTTCTTGCCGGGGGACGCAAAGACGATCTCCGCGACCGGACCCGGATGGACGTGGACGCGCCCGGCGCCGCGCGGGAGCGTCCGCGCGAACGCCGCGAACGTATCGCCGGGGTTCACTCGGGCACCTGGCGCGGGCGCGGCATCGCCTCCGGGGCGCGCGTTCCGGCGCGCAGCTCGGCCTGTTCGGTGGTGTAGGCGGCCAGGGCGGCGTCCCGGGCGTCGGCGGCCACCAGGTCCAGCCACGTTCTCACCCGGCCGTCGGCGCGGCGCGCGTCCCAGTTGGCGCGGCCCTCGCCCTTCAGCCACTCGTGGTGTCGCGACAGCGCCGCAATCACGTCCGCCACGCCGAGGCCGGAGAGTGCGCTGGTCGCGTGCACCGGCGCCTTCCAGCCGGGCCGCATGTCCAGATGAACCGTGAGCTCCAGCTCGCGGACCAGGGCATCGGCTCCGGGGCGGTCGGACTTGTTGACCACGAAGACGTCCGCGATCTCCAAGAGGCCGGCCTTCATCGCCTGCACCCCGTCGCCGCTTTCGGGGGTCAGCACCACCAGCACGGTGTCAGCGACTTCCATCACCCCGAGCTCGCCCTGCCCCACGCCGACCGTCTCGACGATCACCATGTCGAACCCGACGGCGTCGAGCACATCGACGATCTGCCCTGCAGCGCGCGACAGCCCACCGGTGTGGCCGCGCGCGCTGAGCGAGCGGATGTAAACCCCGAGGTCCAGGGCGTGGCGATCGAGGCGCATCCGGTCCCCGAGGATGGCGCCTCCCGAAAATGGGGAGCTCGGATCGACGGCCACCACCGCCACCCGCAGCCCCGCGGCGCGCGCGTTGGTGACGAGCTGATCAGTGAACGTGCTCTTGCCGGCGCCCGGCGGGCCGGTGATGCCGATGACACGGGGAGTGCCGGGACCCTGGCGGCGTCGCGGCACAAGTGCCGACAGCGCCTTGTCCACACCAGGAACACGCGACTCGACGCACGAGATCAGCCTCGCGAGGGCCCGGCGATCACCGCTGAGCGCCGACGTGGCGAGTTCCAGGGGCGTGGGGGGCACCTGGGGGAGCTAACCCGTGGCGTGCGCGGCCCACCGTCCCGAGATAGCGGCGGTCGCCTCGGAGGCTGCATGTCACGCCTGATTCTCAGTTGCCTGCTCGCGGTGTTCGCCGGTTGCGAGGGTGCGGGGGCTGAACTCGAGGGCACGGCCGGCGGCATCCAGTGGGGCTCGTCGGATTGGGTGTATGTCGGCGCGCGGTACGTGATCATCTCGCAGATTGAGGTGGAGTGTCGCGACATCGATTGGATCGAGCGCAACTATGACGAGGGCGTGTCGCCCACGGACAATGACGCATCCCTTTTGCAGTTGGCGTTTTCCTCCAGCGAGGAGGTGCAGGCGGGCCGCTTCCCCGTGGCCCAAGGCGGCCAGGTCGAGGGCACCATCGTCAACGTCACTGGGGATGTCTTCAACGAGACCGCGGCCACCGCGGGCACCCTGGACGTCGACTCGGTGGAAGAGGAAGGTGTCGCTACGGGTACCTTCGAAGCCCTGACCTTTGACGACGGCGGCACTCTCTCGGGCAGTTTCACTGCCGAGTGGTGCGTCAACCTGAAGCCCTGAGGCGATCATGAGCCTGATCCTCGCCCTTTTGACTCCTGCATGGTCGGCCGACGTGCTGATTCCTGAGGCAACGCCCGCCAGCATGTCGGATTTTTCCGTGGCCTACATGGTCTACGGGTTGGTGGTCTCCCAAGTCGAAAAGCAAGGCCTCGAGGTCGATGACGGCGATGAAATCCGCGAATGGGCCGGCGAAGGCGGCGACGCGTGCGCCGACGAGGAGAGCTGCCCCGGCAAGCTCCTCAAGAAGTCGGACGCGCGCATGGCCATCGTCCTGGCGGTCGGCCAGGGCAGCAAGGGTCTGACGATCGAGGCGCGGCTGTACGCCCACGACGACAAATCGCCGGTGAAGGTCGTCCGCAGCACGCTGGCAGGCGGCGAAGAGGTGGCCTACGCCAAGAAATTGGGGAAGACCGCGGCTGAAGTGTATGCGCTCATCGCCGAGCGTGGCGGCGACGAAGAGGAAGAGGCGCCGAAGTCGGCCAAGACCTGGTCCTCGCGCTACGGCGGCGGCTCGGAAGAACAGGCCCCGAAGGCGAAGAAGTCGTCGAAATACGAGGAGGAGGAGGAAGAGCCCGCGCCGAAGAAGAAGTCCAAGTACGTCGAGGAGGAGGAAGAGGAGCCGGCGCCGAAGAAAAAGTCGAAGTACGTCGCGGAGGAAGAAGAGGAAGAGCCAGCGCCGAAGAAGAAGTCCAAGTACGTCGAGGAAGAAGAAGAGGAAGAGCCAGCGCCGAAGAAGAAGTCCAAGTACGTCGAGGAAGAAGAGGAAGAGCCGGCACCGAAGAAGAAGTCCAAGTACGTCGCGGAGGAAGAAGAGGAAGAGCCGGCGCCGAAGAAGAAGTCCAAGTACGTCGAGGAAGAAGAGGAAGAGCCGGCGCCGAAGAAGAAGTCCAAGTACGTCGAGGAAGAAGAGGAAGAGCCAGCGCCGAAGAAGAAGTCCAAATACGCGGACGAAGAGGACGACAACGCCGACTACGAGCCGGCGAAGAAGAAGTCGAAATACGTCGAGGAAGAGCCGGAGGAGGCGCCGCGGCCCAGCAAGGCCGAAGCCGCTGCGGCGAAGAAGGCCGCCGACGCGACTGCAGCCGCCGAGAAGAAGGCGGCGGCCGCGAAGGCCGCTGAAGAGGAAGCGGAGCGTGCCGCGGCCGAGGAGAAAGAGCGCCTCGAGGAGGAGGAGCGCGCGGCCGAAGCCCAAGCCGCCCTCGAGAAGAAGCTGGAGCTTGCCGCGCGGGCCGCGGAGGCCAAGGAGCGCGAGAGCGAAGAAAAACGAGCCCGGGAAGAGGCGAAATTCGCCCTCGATCGTAAGATTGAAGCTGCGGCCAAGGCGGCGGAAGCCAAACGCGTCGCCGATGCCAAGGAAAAGGTCGATCGCGACGCCAAGGCGGCGGCGGCGCTGAAGCTCAAGGAGGAAGAGGAAGACAAGGCCGCGGACGAGGCGAAGGTCAAAGCCATCGCCGACCTCAAGATCAAGGTCGCGGCCGAAGAGAAGGCAGCCGCCGCTGCTGCCGCCGCCAAGCCGAAGATCGACTTCGGGGATGACGACGACGTGCCCACCAAGAAAGTGGCCGTCGAAGCGCCCGCGAAGAAGCTGGACCTCGGCGACGACGAGCCGGAGGAGCCCGAGGAGGAGGAGGACGCGCCCAAGAAGGCAGCGGTCGACAAGGCGGGGGCGGCCAAGAAGGCTGCGGTCGACGCCGACGAGGAAGAAGAAGCGGACGAGCCCGCGCCGAAGAAGTCGGGTGCCGACAAGGCCGCATCGACCAAGAAGACCGACGACGACGAGGCTCCCGCCGCGAAGAAAGCGGCGCGCGAGAAGCCAGAGAAGGCGGAAAAGGCGGCGAAGCCCGAAAAGCCCGAGCCGCGCGAGAAGCCCGAGCCCAGCGGCGCGGCCAGCCGCTTCGCCGGCGACAGCGGCGCCGACGAGGAGCGTTCCTCGATGCGTCTACCGTGGAGCGCCTACGGGCAGTACAAGGACAGCGGCCTGGACCAGAAGGCCTGGCTTCAGAAGGCGCAGGTCCACGCCGGCCACGTCTACGTCGAGTTCACCGGCGGCTACTCGCTGGGCGACGTCGATCGCGGGTATGGCGTGCGGCTCGCCGTCGCCGAGGGCGAGGACGATTCCATCACCAACACCGGCACCGCCTCCTGGACGGGAGCAGGCGCCAGCCCTGGCGGCGCCCCTGCCGGTCGATTGTCGGTCGGGTACGTCCCAACGTGGTTCCTCGACACGTCCGTGGCCTTTGGCCTTCAGGCCGGGCAGAAACACCTGAACCTCGGCTGGTACCGCGACGGCACGACGGACGCCGAAGACACCTCGTCTGAGAGCAGCTACACCGTCGATGCCAGCCAGCTCACCATCGAGCCCCGCGCGCGCATCCTGCCGCTGGCGACTGGGCTCATCAAGCCCTACGGCCTCGTCGGCTTCGACATCAGCGTGTACGACGCCTTCCACGTCCCCGACGACGACAATCGTGTCGACTATTCTGACGCTGCCGGCGGCGTCAGCTTCGGCCCCACCATTGGTGCGGGTGTGATGATCGACCCGATGTCGCCGATCTCGGTGGTGGTGGAGGTGCCGTTCACCTACGTGCTGTCTGACGGGTCGGTGGTCGCCAACGACGGCGAGGTGCCGCTGACGCCCACTACCCTCGACAAGGGTGGCTGGGTGCTCCGCTTCGTGGGTGGGGTGCAGGTGCGGCTGTGATGGTTGGGGTGATCATGGGCTCCCGCAGCGACGCGCTGGTCATGCGCGCCGCGGTGGAGGTGCTCGATCATCTCGGCGTCGCCTCTGAATTCCGCATCGTGAGCGCCCATCGCACGCCCGACCTGCTTTTCTCCTACGCGGAGACGGCGGCCGAGCGCGGGGTGCGAGTGATCATTGCCGGGGCCGGCGGCGCCGCCCATCTTCCGGGGATGATCGCCGCGAAGACGTGGTTACCGGTGATCGGCGTGCCGGTGAAGTCCAGCTCACTCAACGGGCTGGACTCGCTGTTGTCGATCGTGCAGATGCCGCGCGGCGTTCCTGTCGCGACCGTCGCGATCGACGGTGCGGCCAACGCGGGTCTCCTCGCGGCGAGGATCCTTGCCCTTCAGGATCCGGCGCTCGCGGCCCGCCTCCAGGCTTTTGCGGCCGTGCAGGCGGAAGAGGCGCTGTTGTCGCCGCCGGAGGCGCGGGCGCCCAGGCCGGCCTAGGACCGGAGCGCTCGCGCGAGCGCCGCGTTGACTGAAGCGCCCTCGACGCCATCGATGCGGGCCAACGCGAGGCCGTGAATCACGGACCCCAGATAGCGGGCCTGCTCGCGATCTCCGGCCCCATTGCCCGGTCGGCGTGTGCGCTGCAGGATCGCGTCCTCCAGCGACCGGCGGGGGGAGGGAAGGGCAAGCATGCCGTGGAAGCCGCGGCCGGGGCCGGGAAGGTGCCAGCCCTCGCCGCAGAGGAGACGGTAGAGATTGGCGTGCGTGGCGGCGAAGTCCACCCACCGGCCGGCCACGTCGTTCACTCGGAGGGGGCGGCGAGGCGCCACCCCGGCCTCCGCACGCAGCTTGTCGAGCACCGACTCGGCGACGGCGGCGCGCATGCCGGCGAGGTTTCCGTACAGCCGGACCAGGGAGGTCGCGGTGACGCCGAGGTCCCGCGCCAGACCGCGGAGCGTGAGCGCGGCGGGACCGTGGAGGGTGACGATCTGCCGCCCACGCGCCAGCGCCGACGGCCCCAGGTTGCCGTGGTGGTAGCGCCGCTTTCGGTGCCAGCGGTCGCCTGGGGCGGCGGGAGGTGGGGGGTGCTCCACGGTCCAATGTTAGCACTGCTAAGATAGGGGCGCAAGTGCCCCCGCGGGGACGTGGGCGGAATGTCGCGGGGGGGCGGAATGCCGCGATCGGGCCGGCGTCCGCCGACGAGCGGCAGTTCTACGTCTGACCGCTCTCGGCCGGCTGCCACTCCTCTTCCACCAGCTCGAACCTCCCAAAATCGTAGGGTTTCCCGGCCGCGCGCTCGACCTGCACCAGGCGTTCGCGTTTTCCGTCGCGACGCAGGGTGGCGGCGCGGTGGTAGCAGAAGGGTTGGTTGCCGCGGCGCCCCAGGGTGGTGTGGGCGGTGAAATTGCAGCCCGCGCGACAAGTGTCGGCGTAGTAGCAGCCTTTGCAGAAGCCCCACAGCTCCGAAGTCGACTTTTCCCGGGTAAAAGCCATCGCCGGTTGGTGCAGCCACGCGTCCGCAACGGCCTGGTCGAGCACGTTTCCGGCGACGTAGGGCGCGGTGGGCAGCGATGGACAGGCCTTCAGGGTGCCGTCGCTTTCGATGCTCATCACCGACACCCCGGCCTGGCAGCCGCGCCAGTGGGCCGAGCCTGCGCCGGGCCGCGAGCGCAAGAGCTCCTCGTGGGGGCCGAAGTACCCGATGTTGTTGCCCGGCTGCACGTCGAAGCTGCGCATCGGGGCCGGCAACTCCCACGGTCGCGGGTTCGCCAGGGTGTCCCTCTGGATCGCGGCCAGCGACTCCACCACCTCCAGGATCTGCCAGGGCTGGAGGATCCACTCCGGGTGGTCGGCGGCGTTGCCCATCGGCACGGTGAGCTGGGCGCGCCAGTAGCGCACCTTGCGGTCGCGAAGCGATTCCACATGCTCCGGCATGCGGTCCAGGTTCATCTGGTTGACCTGCATGTTGCTGCTGGTGGCCAGCCCGGCGTCATGGGCGTTTTCCAGGGCCCTCATCGCCGCCGCCCACGAGCCTCGGTTGCCGCGGAGGGTGTCGTGGACATCCGCCGGCCCGTCGATCGAGACCCCGACGGCAAACAGCCCCGCCGCCTTGAGCCGCGCCGCCCGCTCAGCGGTGAGCGCCCGCCCGCCCGTCTGCATCGTCGGCACCACTCCCGCCGCCGCCAATGCCGCCACGATCACGTCCAGATCGGCCCGCAAGTAGGCCTCGCCCCCGATGAGCGTGACCTCTTTGGCGCCCATCGCGGCGAGCTGCTTCACGACGTCGAGGCACTCGTCCGTCGACAGCTCCCGTGCCCGCGCGGCGCCAGCGCGGCTGCCGCAGTGGGTGCAGGGCTGGTCGCAGCGGAGGGTCAGCTCCCAGACGACGTAGAGCGGCTTCGGTGCAGCGCTCGAATCCTGGCGGCGGCGATTGCTTCTTGGCACGATGCGATCGTAGCGTGTAGCATAGGCACATGCCGACCCATCGGCTGCCCTGGCGAAGACAGCAGTGTCCAGGCGCTTTATGGCGTGGCGATGATCGACGAGGACGAGGACGGCTACCCCTCCGACTCCGACTGCAACGACGCCGACGCCAGCATCCACCCCGGCGCCACCGAGATCGTCGGCGACGACATCGACAGCGACTGCGATGGCGGCAACGACACCACCGAAGGCGACACCGGCGACACCAGCGGCTAAGCCGCGCCCCGTGATCCCTCCAGGCTCGACAATCGGCATTCTGGGCGGCGGCCAGCTTGGCCGCATGCTCGCGGTGCCCATCCGGCAGATGGGGTACGGCGTGGCGGTTCTGGCTCCGTTGGGCGATGCGCCGGCGCTCGGCCTTGCCGACCACGCCATCCGCGCCTCGTTCGACGATCTCGACGCCGCGCGGCGTCTTGCGGAGCTGTCGGACGTGGTCACCTACGAGTTCGAAAACGTTCCCGCCGCCACCGCACGCGCGGTCGCCGAGCGTCGGCCGCTCCATCCCAGCGCGCGGCTCTTGGAGCTCACGCAGGACCGCAACCGGGAGCACGACTTCCTCGCGTCGTTGGGAGTGGCAACCGCCCCGGGACGCGAGGTTCACACCGTCGCGGAGTTCAACGCGGCGCTGGTCGCCTTGGGGATGCCGGCCCGGTTGAAGTCGGCGCGCGGCGGCTACGACGGTGGCGGCCAGCTCCGGGTGCACGACGCCGCCTCCGTGGCGGCAGCTCGGGAGAGAATCCCAACGATTGAAGGCGGTTGGCGCCTGGAAGCTGAGGTTCCCTTCGAGCGCGAACTCAGCGTCATCGTCGCGCGGTCGGCGGGCGAAATCCGTGTCTACGCCCCCTTCGAGAATCAGCACCGGGACGGCATCCTCCACCTCACCCGTTGGCCCGCCCGCGGAAGCCCGCGCGCCCATGCCCGCGCCGTGGACATCGCCGAGGCGGTCGCTGTCGCCGGGGAGCTGTGCGGTGTGATGTGCGTGGAGCTGTTCGTCCGGGGCGACGAGGTCTCCGTCAACGAGCTGGCGCCGCGCGTGCACAACAGCGGCCACCTGACCATCGAAGGCGCCGCCGTCTCGCAGTTCGAGCAGCACGTGCGCGCGATCTGTGGGCTCCCACTGGGCTCACCGGAGCGCGGTGCGGGTGGGGTCGCGATGGTGAATCTGCTTGGTCTGGCGGATCGGCGCCACGTCCGCGTCGCAGGGGCACCGGCCGCGCTGGCCGAGCCGGGCGTGCACCTGCACCTCTACGGCAAAGACCGTGAGCGCCCTCGCCGAAAGATGGGGCACGTCACTGCGTTGGGCAACGACGCCGACGACGCCGCGGAGCGGGCCCTCCGTGCCGCCGCAAACCTGAACTTTGTGGGAGCCGATCGTGCGGAGTGATCATGCGTTGGCAACCTGCCAGGTGGGGATGGAGCGGGCGCTCAAGGCCGAGCTGGCCAAGCTGAGGCCCGACCTGCACCCGGGCTTCTCGCGTCCGGGCTTGTTGACCTTCAAGGCGACCGGACGGCAGTTCGGCCCCGAAGAAGCGCCCACCGCCATCTTCGCGCGGATCTGGGCGGCCTCGGCCGGTCCCTGCCTCACTGCCGACGCGGTGGCCGCCACCGCCCGCGACGTGGGCGCCACGCGCCTTTTCGTGTCGTCGCGGGAGCTCTTCCGGCCCGACCGCACCCCTCCCGCCGCCGAAGCCGCCGCGGCACTCGAAGTGGAGCGCTGGCGCCGCGACCTCGCTCCCGCCTTCGCTGTCGGGCCGCCCGCCCTCGGCGACACCGTGCTCGACGTGCTCACCGCGCCCGGCGAACCCCCCGTCGTCGGCTGGCATGTCCACGCCCAATGGCGCCACGAGGGCCCCGGCGGCGCCTTCGACGTGGAGACGCCGGACGACGTGCCCTCGCGCGACTGGCGCAAGGTGGTCGAAGGGCTGCGCTGGTCGGGCGCCCGTCTCACCCGCGGCGATCTGGTCCTGGAGCTGGGCGCGGCCCCCGGCGGCGGCACCCGTGCGTTGGTGGAGGCCGGCTGCCGTGTGCTCACGGTGGACGCCCAGCCGATGGATCTGGCGGTGCTGCGGATGCCGGGTGTCACCCACTATTCCCGGCGGATCGGCGACCTCAAGGGCGGCGCGCTGCCGAAAGACATCCGCTGGGTGGCCAGTAGCGCCGGCATCCCGCCGGAGGACCTGCTCCATGCCATCGAGCGGCTGCGCCCGGCGCTCCCGGCGCTGCGCGGCTTCCTGCTGACGCTGAAGCTCCACGACGACGGGGTCATCCGCCACCTCCCGGCCACGCTGAACCACCTCCGCAAGCTCGGCGCCAACGTGGTCCGTGCCCGCCAGTTGCCGGCGAACCGTCGCGATATATTCGTGTATGCCGAGGTGGGAGCCGCGGCAGGGGGAGAGCGCCAAAGTGGCGGCCCTCGGGCACCGCGCCCGGAGCGAGCACCCGGCACTCGGGGCCCCGCGTAGACGGGTGGCCGCCGGGATATCAGGCCCGTCCCCACGGACGGCGATGGGCGGGCTCCTCCTCTTCCTCGCCGCCTGCACCGGACCCACGCCACGTTCGGGCGACGAGTCCGGCGATGACGTCGGCGGCCCGGAGCACTCCGGCGGCGAGACCGAGGAGACCGGCGACACCGACCCCTACCTGGGCGCCGACCTGATCCTGTGGAACGCCACCGCGATCGACGTCGATGGTCGCCGCGAGGCCGTCGCCATCGTGATCGTAGGCGGTCTGGTGCGCGAGGTGGTGGCCGTGGCCGAGGGGGAGGGGGCGCCGCCGGGCGCCGTGGATGCGACCAGGCGCTTCGTCGTCCCGGGGCTGGTCGATCCCCACGTGCACCTCGCCCACGGGGGCAGCACCGTGCTGGTCGGGGACACCCTGGCCCACAACCTCCGGGCGCAGCTCGCTTTTGGGGTGACCCAAGTGGTGGACCTCGGTGGGCCGACCTCGCTCATCGATCTGCGCGACCGGCTGGTGGCTGGCGGCGCGCCCGCGCCCCACCTCCTGGTCAGCGGGCCCTTCCTTACCGCAGCCGGCTCCCACCCTTGCGAGACCGCGCCCGACCCCGACCTCTGTGTCTTCGTCGCCACCGAAGCCGAGGGGCTCGCCGCCGCCACGACGCTTCGCGACGCTGGTGCCGACCTCGTAAAGGTGGCGCTGGCCGACGGGGGCTTCTCGGACTGGGGTCCGACCCCGCGCCTGGAGCTGGGCGCGCTCGACGGCATCGCCGCCGCGGGGCTGCCCGTCTACGCCCACATCGACACCTCCGCCGACCTCGTCGACGCCCTCGCCCACGGCGTCAGCGTCGCCGCCCACACCCCCTTCGACGGGCCGCTGACGCCCGAGGCGCTCGCCGCCGCCGGGGGCGCCACCGCGCTCCTCACCACCATCTCCGCCTTCGCCAACGTGGGCCGCCTCGTCGACGGGCAGCTCGACCCCGCCGACCCGGCGCTCTTGCTGACCGACGCGCAGCGCGCCGCCTGGAGCGCCGTCGCCAGCGACCCCGGGGGGCAGCTCGTGGCCGGCTGGGTGGACGCCAACGCGGAGTGGACCGCTGCCGCGCGCGCCAACGTGGCCACCCTCCTCGGCGCGGACGCGCCGGTCGTCCCCGCCAGCGACGCCGGCTACTTCTTCGTCCCCCACGGCCAGGGCCTGCACGACGAGCTGGCGGAGCTGGTGGCGCTGGGGCTCACCCCGCGCCACGCGATGCAGCGCGCCACCTGGGACGCGCGCCGCGCCCTCGGCGTCGCCGGCGGACGCGTTGCTGCTGGTGAGCCGGCCGATCTGCTGCTCTTGGCGAGCGATCCGGATGACGATGTCGCAGCGCTCCGAGACCTCGATGCCGTCGTGCTGGTAGGGACATCGTGGACGGTCGCTGAGATCCTCGCGGCTGACCTGCTCGGCGACGGCTCGTCGGGGGAAGGGGACGCCTGTGTCGAGCACGCGGACTGCGCTTCTGGCGCGTGCGACGGCCTCGCCCACGCGTGCGCCGGCTCCTGCCCGACGGCGTATGGGGTCGACGATCGCGACTGCGGCGCCGACGCGTGGTGCATGCCCGCCGATGGCTACGGCGCCGACGCGGAGTCGGTGTGTCGGGGGGAGGAGCCCTGCGACCTGTACGCCCAGGATTGCGGACCCGACCCGTATGACCGCGCGTGCATCCCCTACGACATGGACACCAACGCCTGCTGGTACGCCGGGCCGCGTCGGGCCGGCCAATCGTGCAGCACCGCGTATGAGGCGACCTCCTGTGAGGCAGGCGGGTACTGCTCGGCCGTGGACTCGCTTTGCTACGATCTGTGCGATCCGCTCGCGATGGATTCCTGCGCGATCGGGCGCTGCCACCGGTACGATACTTCGGCGGGGGAGCCTTGGTTTGGGTTGTGTTTTTGAGGGGGCCTACCCCGCCATCGCCCCCAACCCCTCGCGGTACAACGCAGCATACTCACCCTCCAACGCCAATAGCTCCGCGTGGGTGCCCACCTCGGCCACGCGCCCACCGGCCAAGACCACGATGCGATCGGCGCGGGTGATCGTGGAGAGGCGGTGGGCGACGACGAGGCAGGTGCGATCGGCAAAAAGGCGCTCGATTGCCTCCTGGAGGATGCGCTCGGAGACCGGGTCCACGTTGGCGGTGGCTTCGTCGAGGATGACCAGCGCGGGGTTGCGCGCCAGCGTCCGGGCGAGGCTGACGATCTGGCCCTCGCCGGCGCTGAGATCGGCGCCGCGATCGCGCAGCACGTGGCCGAGGCCTTCGGGGTACTTCTCCGCGATGTGGTCGGCGCCGCTCTCGCGGATGGCCGCCTCCACCCGCGCGGGGTCGAGCGTGACATCGTCGAGGGTGATGTTGAAGCGCAGCGTGTCGCGGAAAAGCTGCACCTCCTGGCGGACGCTGCCGACGGCGCGGCGGATGTCGTCCGGGCGGATGCGGTGTAGCTCCACGCCGTCCACGGTGATGCTGCCCTCGTAGCCGTCGTGCACCCGCGCCAAAAGCCGCACCAGCGTGCTCTTGCCGGCGCCGGTGCGACCGACCACGGCCACGACTTCACCCGGGTGGACCTCCAGGCTCACCCCGTCGAGAATCCAGGGAGAATCCGGCCGATAGCGGAAGCGCAGGTCCTTCAGGATCAGGTGGCCCTTGGCGTCGGGGAGCGCGCAGTCGCCAGGAGTGATGCGGTCGTCCTGGCCGAGGAGCCAGAAGATCTTGTCGAGTGCGGTCGAAGCCCGCTGGAGGAAGGTGATCTTGCCGGAGATCTCGCGCAGCGGGCGAAACAAACGGTCGATGTAGTCCAGGAAAGCGACGATGAGGCCGATGGAGACCGCCGTGGAGGCGTGGGTGGAGCCCCAGTAGATCATCACCGCGATGCACACGCTGGCGATGCCGTCGATGAATGCGTAAAGCGCTGCGTCGTAGACGTTGTTCATCACGTTCGCGTCGCGATAACGGCGGTTCAGCTCGGCGAAACGTTCGCTGACCCGCAGCTCCAGGCCATAGAGCTGGATGACCTCGATGCCGGCGATGCGCTCGGCGGCGTAGCTGTTCATGGACGCGAGCGAGTCGCGGATATCGGCGTACAGGCTACGCATCCGCCGACGGGTGAACTCGATGACGCCGCCGATGGGCGGGCCGAGCAGGCACAGGAGCGCCGCGAGCCGCCAATCGAGCCAGAACATCGCCCCGAGCGCGCTGAGCATCAGGCAGATGTCGAGCACCAACGAGATCGAGCCGGCGGAGAGCGCTTCGTTGAGCGCCTCGACGTCGCTGGTGGCGCGGGACATGAGCTGGCCGGTGGGCTGCTTCTCGAAGAAGCGCTGCGACAGCGACAGCACCTGCCGGAAGAGGGCATGACGCAGCCGCAGGATCGAGTTCTCGGCGGCGTTGGCCAGCACCCAGGTGTATACGCCCTCCACCGCGAAGACCGCGAGGACGGCCGCGAGGTACCAGGCGGCGTCGGCCTGGAGACCCTCGCCGGTGCCGGCCGTGATGTGCTCGTCGATGACCTGCTTCAGTAGGATGGGTTGGAGCGCGCCCAGCCCGGCAATGACGGGCGTAAGGATCAGCGCGAGCACGAAGCTGCGCGAGTCCGGGCGCAAGAAGGGCACCAGCGAACGCCAGGTCCAGGGCGCCACGGCGGCGCTGTCGCCGGTCATGCGGACACCGCGGCGTCGGCGACGTCGGCGGGGTCGCGTTGGGTGTCCCAGGCGTCGCGGTAGGGGCCTGGACGGCCGAGCAGCTCCTGGTGGGTGCCCTGGTCCACGAGCCGGCCTTTGGTCAGCACCAGGATGAGGTCGGTGTGGACCAGGGCCGAGAGGCGGTGGCTGACGATGATGCGTGTGGCCTCGGTCCGAGCGCGGAGGATGGCGAGGAGGTCGCCCTCGGTGCGGTGGTCCACAGCGCTGAGCACATCGTCCAAGAGCACCAGGCTCGCCGGCCGCAAGAGCCCCCGCGCCAACGCCACCCGCTGCCGCTGGCCCCCCGAGAGGGCGATGCCCCGCTCGCCGACCACCGTGTCGAGCCCGGCGGGCAGCGCCGCGAGGTCCGTCGTGAGGGCAGCATCATTTGCCGCCGCTGCGACGGCGTTGCGGTCGGCACCGAAGCCGATGTTCTCCTCGATCGTCTCGGAGAACAGGAACGGCGTCTGGGTGACCAGGCACACCCTCGCGCGCCAGGCGTCGAGGTCGAGCTCGCGCAGGTCCACGCCGTCCACGAACACCGTACCCGGCGGAGGATTCTCCAGCCGCGCGAGGAGCCGCAAGAGCGTGCTCTTGCCGCTGGCGACCGGGCCGTAGATGCCGACGGTCGAGCCGGCGGGAATGGTGGTCGTGAGCCCCTGGAGCACGGGCCGATCGGGCGCGTCCCCAAAGGCGAAGCTCAGGTCTGAGAAGGTGAGGGTGGGCGCGTGCGCAGGGACCGGCCGGGCCAGTCCGATGTCGGGACGCTCCACCGGCTCGTCGAGGACGATGTAGATGCGCTCCAGCGAGGCCTCAGCGCGCTGGAAGACGGGGAGGAGCCAGCCGACCATGCGCAGCGGCATCACGATGAATGCCACCAACGCGACGAAGGCCGCGAGCTCCCCGGCGGTAAGGTCCCCGCTGCGTACGGCGCCGCCGCCGACCGCCAGGAGCCCCCACGTCGCGACGCCGCCGGCCACGGTCAAGAGCGGAAAGGCGATCACCCGCAGCCGGGTCATCTGCAGGCTCGATGCGCGGAGGTTGGCAGCCCGTTCGTCCAGGCGTCGGGTGAAGGTCTCTTCGGCGCAGAAACCCTGCACCGTCGCTACACCCTGGAAGCTGCCCAGCAGCTCGTCCGCCAGCTCGCCAAGCTGCTTCTGTGAGGCTCGTTGCATCGCCATCAGCTGCGGTGTGGCCCACGAGACCGCCCAGTAGGCGAGCACACAGGGAATCGCGACGGCGACGGTGAGGGTCGGGGAGAGCGTCAGCATCTTGCCAACCCCCGCCAGCAGGCCGGCGATGGCGTTGGCACCCTGCATCAGCGCGAAGCCGGCCAGCGCGCGAGCGAAGGTGACGTCGCTCGTGGCCCGGCTGAGCAGATCGCCGGTGGGGTACCGGCTGTAGAAACCCGGCTGGAGCCGCAAGAGCGCCGCGAAGAAACGCTCCCGCATCTGCGACTCGGCGATGCGCCCGGGCGTGAAGAACCACACCCGCGACAGCGTCCGCACCACGATGACCACCACGCCGATGATCGCGATCCACATCGCCTCGGTCGCGACACCGGACTCGCCGGCGCGCAGCTTGTCGAGGCCCACGGCCATGCGCGTGGGGACCTGGACGCCGAGCCAGTTGGTGAGGAGCACCGCGGCGATACCGGGCACGTACCAACGCCACAGCGGCAGCACCGACTCGCGGGCGAAGCGCAGCGAGTTCGGCAAGTTTCGGCGCAGGGTGCGCACGCCCGGGAGGTCCATCTGGTCCTTCGAGCCGGGCTGCTAACGCGCGGTCACCCGAAGTTGCAGTTCGGCGCCTCGCTGCTGGTCAGGCCGGGCAACCATCGCGCGAGACGCACGCCCACTTCCTCGATGCTTCCGGCGTACTCGTCCACGTTGAGCGCGAACGCGGCCGACATCTCGTCGAGGTCGCCCGGAACGCCGAGCAGGACCACCCGCATGCCGAGGGCTTGCCACTCGGCGATGAGCTCGGCGTCCCAGCCGCCGCGGGGCCACCTGGCCAGCACGCCGACGGCGGGCACGCCGGGGAGGCCAGGAGTGCGCGCCGCCGCTGCCGACCCGGCCGCCGCGACGTCGGCGCGGCCACTGAGCGCGGCGCGGAGCTTGGCAGCAGCGGCGTCGCCGGGGTGGACGAGCAGGATCGCGGGCAGTGCCCCTGCGCTGGCGTTGGTGCGCGGGTCGTCGACCGACTCCGCACCCGGGTTGGTGACCGCGCGGATGAGGCCCCGGTGGCGCTCGTCAGGGGCCACTTGGGCCCAGGCCGGCCGGGGAGGGATGCAGCGCTGCAGCTCTTCGCCAGTGGTCATGCCGAGGATGGCTTGGGACACCGCGTCCACCTGGAGTGCGCGCTCGGCCAGTGGGAGGGCGCGATGCCCGATCTCGGAGATCGGCGCGCCGGTGTCGATCGCATCGCGCAGCGGCTGGGAGGCGACCACCAGCTCGTAGCACCAGACCGAGCCGCGGTAGCGCAGGTAGGCACAGCTCGGGCAACCGCTGCCCGGGCGCGGGGCGGCGAAGGGCACGACACCGAGGCGCTCGGCGCCCGCCTGGTCCAGCTCCGCCGGTTGGGAGCAGGTGGGGCAGGCGCGGCGGAGGCGGCGCGCCGCCAGCGCCCCGGTGAGCATTGCCGCGAATGCGGACCGGGACGGCGCGAGGTCGCGGAGCCGCGCCAGGCCCTCGACGACGCCTGGCGCCGTGATGGTCGCCAACACCGTTCGCCCCGACTCGGCGGCGCGAACGGCCGCTTCGACGCTGGCCCGATCGGTGAGCGCCCGGCGTTCGACGCGCACGGGTGTCTCCGGGGGCTCAAGACCGTCGCCGCCAGGGGGGATGGCGACCACGACGATTCCTGGCGCGGCCATCAGCCCGCGCCATGCCGCTGCCACCCGAGGGTTCATCGTGTTGATCACGCCATCGGAGGCGATCAGGCGCGCCTCGACTCGGCCGCCGGAGGGTCCGGGGTGGCTGCGGGCGCAGACCTCGAAGGCGCTCTCGCCGAGCTTGACCTCCCCGTCATTGCTCGTGGGCCGGTTGCCACCCGCGTCGAGTCGGAGGAGGGTGCGCAAACGCGTCGTGATTCCGTGTGCCTGGGTGGCCGGGAGATCCAGGATGTGCTTCTCGACGCCGTCCCAGGCGATCGTGACCTTGCCGGTGTCCACGCAGAGGCGCTCGGCGCCGCTCTCAACCGCGAAGACCAGGAGCGCGCTCGCGAAGTCGGCGTGGGTGCGGGCGCCCTGCCGGTTGAGACGCCCCAGCATCACGCGGGCGTCGAGCTCGCCCGAGGTCGGGCTGGTCACGGCCGGGCGCTCTTCGCCCACCAGGCCGCGAAGGCGCCGGGCTCGGAGCGCCGTGGTGTCGTAGTGACGGGCGATGGCCGAGGCGACACGATCGGGCAGGCCGGCGGCGATCCGAACCTGAGCGACGCCCAACAATCCCGCGAGCGAGCGTGCGGCCCGGTCGTTGGAGGGATCCTGCACGACCACCACCAGCCCGTCCGCGTCGCGGCCGACGAAGCTCCCCGTCCGCTCGGCGACGTCCGGCGGCACCCGCCACAGCGTCGCCGAGTCCACCTCCAGCGCCAGCGGGTCGACGGTGGCGACCCCCGCCTGGAGCGCCAGCGCTGCGGTCAGCCACGCCGGCTCGAGCGCGCCCGAGTCGACGAGCACCTGTCCCAGCCGGCGCCGGCCGCCTTGCGCCTGGGTCTTGAGCGCCCGCTCGACCACGTCGGCGGCCAGAATAGCCTCCGAAACAAGGATTTCACCGAGGCGGCGGCGTTGCGTCATGGGGGCTCCTGGGGAGAAGGGCCGGGGGAGTCGGTCTGTCTGTTTTGGACTTTAGCACTATTACGGAGATTTGCGTATTTACAAGATCACGACAGGTGCGACACCGTGTCGCAGGGGTCGATCGCCGCGCCGAACGACGGCGCCGTCGGGCGCGAGGGGCAGGATCGGCAGGGGGCGGAGGGGGCGGACGCCGGACCGGGAGGCAGACGAGCTGTGTCGCGACGCGGCGGTGCCGGGCCAGCGGCGTGGTCGCGCGGGTCGACGTCAGCCCCGCGACGCGCCCAGCGCCCGCCTCGGCAAAGGAAGCCAGCGCTGGCGCGTCGCCCCGAACTACTCGGCGGTGTCGGCGGTGTCGGCGGTGTCGGCGGTGTCTGCGGTGTCGGCGGTGTCCCCGGTCTCGCCACCGCTGTCGCTGTCCTGGCCACTGTCGGTCCCAGAGTCGCTGGCGGTGTCGATGACAGGGACCCCGGTGTCCACGACGCACAACCCCTCGATGTCGAAGGTGTAGCCCTCGTCGCAGGAGGGCGGGGTGCAGCCGACGAGGAGCATGCAGAGCAGAAACTTCATGGAACGATCTCCCAGGTTCGGACGGTCGCTTCGTCGACTTCGTCTTTGCGGTAGGGCAGGTATTTGTACTCGAATTCGTGCCAGTCGGACTCGGGGCCGTAGCCGCCGTGGCCGTGGTGGAAGTACAGCTCGGGCACGTCGTCGTCGCCGAAGCCCACGATCGCGCGGTACAGACTGCCCTCGTGCGATGCGCAGGGAGAGTTGAGCTCGTTGCCGTTCCAAGCTGGGCAATCCGCCACATTGACGGTGGACTCGTCGCCCGAGAAGGGAGCTTCGATGTCCACGCCGAAGGTCCCCTTGAACCAGGCGGTGTGCACATGACCCCAGGTGAGCACGGGCACGCCGAGCGCCAGCCGCTGCTCTTCGACCCACTCCAGCGCGTCGGACAGGGCCTGGAGCATGTCGATGTCGCCGCGGCCATCGAGCAGGCCCTCGTGCTTCTGCGTGTGCGCCAGCACGTTGAGCTTGGCCACGGTCACCGGAGTGGCCTCGGCGATCGCGTCGAAGAGCACGCTCATGTCGCCGAACAGCGTGCGCCGCCCGAGGAGGGCCTGCCAGGTGTGGAAGACGGCCGCGGCTTCGCTGTCCATGTCCATGTCCCCGTCCCATGCCGCCAGGACCGCGATGGCATCCACGAGATCAGCGCGATCCCGGTAGTCGGCGAGCGCCTCGTCGGTCGCGAGGCGGCTCCCGACCTCCACGAGCAGGGGGAGCAGGTCACTGGCGATGCCCGAGCGCACGTCGGCCTGCATCTCGATCATGTCGCTGGGGCTGACATTGCCGCGCGCGACCAGGGCGTTGCCAAGCTCGTGGATGCGGTCGGCGCGCCAGCCGGGATCGAAGTAGCTGCCGTAGTAGAAGGCGTCGTTGGTGGGATTGTTGTCGAGCGTATGGGCGAACGGCGCGTTGTTCCCGGTGCCGATGAAGTCCTGGGACCCGTCGAGGGTGGGGTACAGCGCGTCGTCGAGGTGATCGCCCGTCCAAAGTACACTCGCGTCGCTGGCATCCTGAATACGGCGGGGGTCGCCCGTACGCACGGGGATGTGCCCGTGAGTCTGGTAGCCGATGCCCGTGGCGTCGCCGAAGAGCCAGTTCTGCTGGCCGACCATCTCGAGCCCGACCGCCTCGCGGAATTCGGCGATGTTCGTGCTTCGGTCGAAATCCAGGTACTCGAAGAGCTCCTGCGTCTCTGGCTCAAAGCCGGCCCACGCGATCATCACGCCGCCCTCCGCGAACACGTTGGCTGGGACCGGCAGGAGTTCTTCCGGCAAAAGCACGCCAAAGTCGGGGATCTCGGTGACGACGTAGATGGCTTCCAGCAGGCTGCCGTCGGCCTGCTTGACGCGGATGACCTCGTCGCGAGTACGCACCTTGACCGCGTCGCCGCCCATGTCAGCGTAGCCGTCTTCGTCGATCGCGACGTCGTAGATGTCCATCACGTCGGCGAAGTTGGTCGTGGCGGTCCAGTTGACGTGCTGGTTGTGACCGAGGTGCACGCCGGGGACGCCCGGAAAGCTGAACCCTGCCACGTCGAAGTTGCCGCCGGCCTCGGCCGAGTTGAGGTGCCACGCGATGAGCATGGACGGCGTCATCAGGCTGGCGTGCGGATCATTGGCCATGACCGGCTTCCCGCTTAGCGTGTGTTCGCCGTTGAAGGCCCAGTTGTTGCTGGCGCGGCCCGCACCATGCGCCTTGGCGAGCGCGGACAGGCGGGTGCCCAGCTCGTCGTCGAGCTCCAGCTCCGGGGGGAAAAGCGGCTCGATCGGCCCCGAGCGGGAGGCGCTGCTTTGGGTTTCCAGGGCCCCATCGACGATGAACTGCCCACGGGACGGCGCCCACACCGGCACCTCGTCGAAGTTGTTCACCAGCTCCTGCGAGATGGAAACGAGCACGTCGTAGTCGATCTGGTTGGAGTACCCGAGGTTGATGCGCTTGCCCATCGCGACCACGTCAACGACGGTGAAGGCCTCCGGAATGTAGGTGAGACCGGCCTGACCGTAGGAGTCCGGCGCCTCGGCCGTACCGGCGGCAAGATCCGCGATGTAGCGGTTGAGCCCGGCGGTGAACGCCACACCGAGCCCGATGTCCGCCGGCCGCGTCTTGGCCTGAAAGTGGAGGGTGCGGCAGCCCAGGTCGAGGAAGTTGAAGGTGCGGGCGATGAGGTCAGTCTCCACCGCGGACTCGCCGTCCATTTCGGACAAAGTCCCGCGGGTGGAGTGACGCGCGCGGTCAATTTGGTAGAGGCGCTGGCGCCCCTGCTCGTACCCGGCCGCGAAAAAGAGGTCCGCATCGTTGGCCGCGTAGATGTGCACGACGCCGAGGTGGTCTTCTTTGACCGTGGCCGCCGCGGTCGGGGCGTAGGTGAGCGGGATTTCGATGCCGTCGGTGGTGCACGCTTCCCAAACGTCGAGGCCCGGCCTTTGAGGTACCACGGTATCGCAGGCCAGTACGTAGAAGAGCATCATCGTTCCCAACCCTCGGAGTAGCATGGAAATGCCGGCCCCGCCCGGCTACTCTGGGCCGCAGATGCTCCTCGGCGTGCTCCTTGCCTGTCCCCCCTCGACGATCAGCCTCGGCGGGCCGAATTCCGAGGAGCAGCCGGGGGACCCGACGCTCGTCGGCGACACGGCGATGGAGCGCGCGCCCGGCGACACCGCCGGGACGGTAGAACCCGACCCGGACCCGGTCGACGACCCCGATCTCTATGACGCCACCGTGATCTGGGAGCTGTCGCTGACCATCGAGCGCGAGGGGTGGGACGAGCTGAGTCGCGACGGGACCGACTATGTGGACGCCACCTTGGGATGGGATGCGCGGGAGTGGCCGGTTGCCGTCCACATCAAGGGTTCGTCGAGTTGGCAGCCGATCGAAGACAAGCCGAGCCTGGTCATCGACGTGAACCAGACCGTGCCCGACCAGGAGTTTTTGGGCGCCAAGAAATTCTATTTGCACAACGATTGTTACGATCCGAGCCAGATGTCGGAGACGCTTTCGTACGCGCTGTACCGCGAGTGGCAGTTTCCCGCGTCACGCACCAGCTTCGCACACCTTACGGTCAATAGCCGCGACTACGGGCTCTACACGGTGGTCGAGCCCCACAACCGCGACTTCTTGCAGGAGTGGTTCGCCGAGCCAGACGGGAACCTGTACGAAAACCGTGATGCTTACTGCGATGTGACGGACATCAGCTGCATGGAGGTAGAGCAGGACCTTGAGGGGAATGACGACGCCCTGGAGCGCTTCGGCGACGCCGCGCGCTCGCGCGGCCCCGAATGGCGCACGGCCGTGGAGCCGCTTTTGGATTGGGGGCGGTTCATCGACGCGCTGGCCCTGGAAATCACCATCGTCCACTGGGATAGTTACAGTTACGACCTGTCGAACTACCAGCTTTACCACGAGCCGGTGGCCGACCACTGGACGCTCTTGACCCAGTCGATGGACCTGGATTACGGCTTCCGCCCGTGGAGCTACCCGAGCTGCGGCCAATACGGCATGGACATCGACAAGTACACCATGGGCATGCTCGCCGCCTCCTGTCACGGCGACACGAGCTGCAAGGATGAGCTCGTTGCCCGCGTCCTGGAGTACGCGGACGCGCTCGAAGTCGCTGACGGCGCCGCGCGGGTGCGCGAGCTCGACGCCCTCATCGGCGACGCAGTCAAGGCCGACCCGCGGCGGTACTACAGCGATGCCGAGTACGATGACCACATCGCGTGCTTGGAGCAGTTTTTCGCGGAGCGGCCGGCGCAGTTGAGGGCTTGGGCGGGGGGGTGAATGTCCCTGCTACCACGATTTCTGATCAACAGATGATCAGAAATCGAGTTATGACCCCTCCATGTCCCTGCCGCGCTCCGCCGCCGCGCGTCTCCTTCGGCTGATTGAGCACTTCCCCGTGGTGGTCGTGGCCGGCGCGCGCCAGGTCGGAAAATCAACCTTGATATCTGAGCTTCTTGGGGAGACGTGGCCCGTTGTCACGCTGGATCCGACTCTCGACGTCGGGGGGGCGCGTGCGGATCCCGACCTCCTGCTGGCGAGTCATCCCGAGCGGCTGGTCATCGACGAGGTGCAGTACGCCCCCGAGCTCGTCGCGGCGATCAAGCGTGCGGTGGACCGGGACCGTCGGCCGGGTCGCTTCGTGTTGACCGGTTCTCAGCAGTGGAACGTCCTCCGTTCCCTGGCCGAGAGCCTCGCCGGGCGCGCCGTGTTCCTCGATCTCGCGGGCTTCACCTTCGCGGAGGCCGTGGGCCAGGGCGCCTCCCCAGGGTGGCTCGGAGCCTGGCTCGCCCGACCCGACGCGGCCGTGCTGCTCGCGTGGTCGCGCCTTCCCGGGGGCGGAAGCGTGGACGAGCGCCTGTTCCGGGGCACGCTCCCGGATGCGACGCGACTCCCGCTCGATCTGCTTCCCGACTACTTTGCGGGCTACCGACGCACCTACATCGAGCGCGATGTGCGCCTCCAGGCCGAGGTGAACGACCCGCAGCTGTTCGGTCGCTTCGTGGGGATCTGCGCAGCGCTCACGGCGCAAGAGGTCAACAGCTCGCACCTCGGACGCGAGTTGGGCGTTTCGCCGGCGACTGCGAGGCGGTGGTTGGCCGTTCTGGAGGGCTCCTTCCTGTGGTTCGAGCTGCCGGCCTGGTCGCGCAACGGGGTGAAGCGCGTGAGCGAGCGGCCGAAGGGGTACATCGCCGACACCGGCTTCGCGTGCGCGGCGCAACTGTTGGCTTCGCCTGCCGCCGTGGAGGTGTATCCCCGGCGGGGAGCGCTGTTCGAGACGGCGGTCGTGGCCGACATTCGCGCCCAGGCCGCGATCCTGTCGCCGCGTCCACAGCTCTGGCATTGGCGTGCCCACAGCGGCGCCGAGGTTGACCTGCTCGTGGAGTGGAACGGCACCTTGTACCCCATCGAAGTGAAGCTGCACTCCCACCCGGGGCGGGAGGCCGCTCGCGGGATGCAGGCCTTCCGCGCGAGTCACCCCGACGAGCGGATCGCTCCGGGTCTGGTCGTGGCGCCCGTGGAGCGCGCCGCTGCCCTCACCCGCGATGCGTGGCAGCTTCCCTGGGACTCCGCCGGCCCGTCCCCGGGAAGTTCCGCGGACACGAGGTAGTCGTCCAGGATCATGCGTTTGCATCAGCCGCTGCTGAGCGCCTGAGCATGGCACCGACGCGCCGGGGCTTTGCCCGCTGCCGGACCGAGCGGCTTGCCGCCAGCCCGCAGGGTGCCGGCGCCGCTTTGGGCCCCGCCGACGCGCCCGCGGTTTCACCCCTTCCGCTTGGCCAGATCCAACTGCAGCTCCATACACCGACTGGCCAACTGCTTCACCAGCACCCCCAGCCAGCCGCCTCGCCTGCACTCTTCGTCCAGCGCCGCCCGGGTAATCACGCGCACCACCACGGCGGTTGTCGCGGTCACCGTCGCGGTCCGCGCCCCGCCGGAGACCAGCGCCGCTTCCCCAAAAGTGTCTCCCGCGCCCAGCTCGGCGATGGGACCGCCGTTCTGGCAAACCTCACAGCGGCCCTCGACGATGAAGTAGGTGTCGTCGGCGTCCTGGCCCTGGCGCAGGATCTCGGCCCCCTCTGCGAAGCTGCGCCGTTCGAACCACCAGCCGTCCGCCCGCGCGCCGTGCAGGTCGGCAGCCAACGCGACCGTGTCCGGGTAGCGGTCGCCCGGCTGTAGCGCGAGCGCCTTCATCGCGATGCGGACCAGCTCGGGTGGCAGCGGACGACCGGGAATCGCGTTCGGAGGAGGCACGGGCTGCGCTTCGGTTCCGGTGGCGCCTCGCTCATCGAGGGTGAGCGAACCATTCGGCTTACGACCTGACAGCGCGTAGTACAACAAGCCCCCGATGCCCCACACGTCCGAGCGGGCATCGCAGAGCTCGCCCCGCGCCTGCTCGGGCGGGGTCCAGCCCGCGGTTCCGGCGAAGGGGACGTCGGTTTCTCCCTTGACCTGCGCGATGCCCCAGTCCATCAGGTAGACCTGCCCGAAGCTGCCGATCATCACGTTTTCAGGCTTCAGATCGCGGTGCACGACGCCCCGATGGTGGGCGAAGGCCAAGCCCTCGCACACACGCACGAGGGTGTCGATCACGCGGGTCAGCGCGGCGACGGGATCCTTCTCGGCGCGAAGCATGTCGCCGAAGGTCGCGCCCTGCACACGCTTCATGGTGAACCAGTCCGGACCGAGGTCGTAGATGGGTACGACGACGGGGTGGTCCAGCTGTGCGGTCACTTGCGCCTCACGACGCATTCGCGCCAGGTCGGCAGGTGCTGCCGGGATCGGGATCTTCACCGCGACCGGCCGCTCCAGCACCTGGTCGCGCACCACGTGGATGGCGGCCGCGCCGCCGGTCGCCAGCAGTTTGCCATCTTGGTATCGCAACGGATCGAGGGGCAGGGGGGTGTCGGACATGCGGGGGCCCGCTAACTCTGGTAGGCTCCCCGCACCCGATGCTCCTCGCTCTTGCCGCGCTGTCCCTTGCTGCTCCGCCCGATGTGGACTCCCCGCCGAAGGGGACGCAGAAGTCCCGAAAGGACGCTGCGGTGATCGTTTCGGTCGAAGACTACACCTTTTTGGCCGATGTCGGCGGGGGCACCCTTGACGGCGATGCGCTGCAGGGCTGGCTGGGTACCACCCGAGGGGTAGAGCGCATCACCCGGCTCAAAGACCCCGACAAAGCAGCGATGCGGCGAGGTATTTCGGAGGCCGCGCGCAACGTACGCGGCGGGGGGATGTTGTGGGTCTACTTTGCCGGTCACGGCTACGCGGACGGAGAGGGCCGCCGAGTGCTGCTCAGCAAGGAGGCGGCCGCCGACGAC
Source organism: Deltaproteobacteria bacterium (assembly GCA_947490345.1). Taxonomy (GTDB): domain Bacteria; phylum Myxococcota_A; class UBA796; order UBA796; family SXON01; genus SXON01. Next base: position 12,990 of record CANLGL010000045.1, on the reverse strand, counting down.
CCCAGTGGAATCGTCCTCGAAGACCTGCTGGGGAGCGCACGGTCCGGGCGGGCCAAGCAGATCCTGGTCATCCTCGATGCGGACTTCGGCGGCGTCGGGCGTGGTGGGGAGCCCCTGGGGCTCCCCGAGGGCAAGTTGCCAGCGCTCGCAACGGGCTCCGATCCAAAGCTCACGGTCTGGTCCGCGGCCTCGGCTGGCGAAGCGCCGGGGGCTTACCCCGCGACAGGGCACGGCCTGTTCACCTGGTTGACCCTCGGCGCCTTGCGCGGCTGGGCGGACGGGGCGACGGGCGGCAAGGCCAACGGGGAGGTCAGCCTCGAAGAGGCGCAATCGTTCGTTTCGGCCAAGGCCCGGCTTCTGGGCGGCCGAAACTGGAATCCCAGTCGGGACACCCGCGCGGAGGTCATGAAGTGGGTGGTCTCCCGCGGCGCGCTCCAACCGGGGCCCGATCAGGCCGCATGGTCGGCGCTGGCCCAGGACGAAAAGACCCGGCGGGTACGGGAGACCGGGGATCGCCTGTTGGCCCAGGCCACCGGCGAATGGCTCGAGATCGTGGTGGTCACCGCCGTCGCCTCGCCCTCGGGGGTGGAAAAGCTCAACGCCTTCATCGCTCGCTACGAGCTGGCGGTGGTTCAGGTGGACGGCCTGGACGTGGCGGTCAACGTGCCTGAGGTCGTGGACGCGCGCGCCCGCCTGGACGGCTTTGCCCGTGACGCGCGCAAGTCCAAAGGCAAGAAACGGCCCAAGAAGGGGCAAAAGAAGAAGGCGGTCGTTGCGCCGCCGCCGACCGTCAGCACCACGCTGCTGTGCGACGACCTTGTCAAGCTCGAGCCAGCGGCGATGGGTGGGACGCTCGGGCCGGATCAGCTGACCTGCTTGGAGGTCAAGCTCAACAAGGTTACGCGACAGACGGAGCGTGACAAGATATCACGCGTTCTATTGGCCAACGCCGACGGCAAGGGCAGCGTGAGCGAATGGATGCGACTTGCGTCGCGGCACCTCGATGAGGTCGATCGCAGCGACCCGGACATGTGTTTCCGTTTCGCTCTGACCCTGTCGCGTGATGGCACGATCGATGACGCGCCCGAGGTCTTACGTTGGGCGGATTACGCCTTGGAAAACAAGTCCAGGTGGGAGGGGCCGACCTTCGTCGGCCGGGTCTACAACCTCTACCGGCTGCGCGCCGAGACGGCGACTCGCGTGTGGATCGACGCTGAGGACGAGCTGCTCTCCGACCGGACGGAAGACAACATGGTCGAGGCCGAGGAGGCCCGGGGCCTGGCCAAGAACAGCGCGAGGGAGTGGTTGGATTATGCGCTGGTCGCGGCCCAACCCAGCGAGCGCGCCTATCGTCTGTGCGAAACGGCCGCCGGCAGTCCGCACTTCTGCACCGCCAGGCCTGGGGGCGATGCGCCGTGATACCGCGGCCCCATGCCGCGCGTGTACATCAAGACCTTTGGCTGCCAGATGAACGAGGTCGACTCGGGCAAGATGCGCGCCCTGCTCGGCAAGGACGGCTTCACCGCGACCGAAGAGCTGGCCGATGCCGATCTGGTCTTGGTCAACACCTGCTCGGTACGCGAAAAGCCCGAGCAGAAGCTGCATAGCTTCCTCGGTCGGGTGCTACCACAGAAACGCCAGCGTCCGCTCACGGTCGGCATCGCCGGCTGCATGGCGCAGGTGGATGGGGAGCGGCTCTTCGCTCGCTATCCGCAGGTCGATCTGGTCTTCGGCCCCGATGCCGTCAGCCGCGTCGCCGACATGGTCTCCACCGCCAAGACCCGCCGCGTCCTCGATACCCACTTCCTCGACGCTGACGACTACCCGTTCATCTCCGACGTCGATCCCGTCGCCGCCGCCAAGCTCTCCGCGTTTGTCACGATCCAGAAGGGCTGCGACAACCGGTGCACCTTCTGCATCGTGCCCGCCACCCGCGGCGACGAGATCAGCCGCCCGATGGGGGAGGTCCTGGCCGAGGTGCGCGCGCTGACCGACCGCGGCGTCCGCGAAATCACGCTTTTGGGGCAGAACGTCAACAGCTACGGGCTGAAGCTGCCCGGCCATGCCACTTTCGCCGAGCTCCTGGCGCAGGTTCACGACGTCCCTGGTGTCGAGGTGCTCCGCTACACCACCTCGCACCCCCGCGACATCGGCGACGACGTCGTCGCAGCGTACCGCGCCCTCCCCAAGCTGGCCTCCCACCTGCACCTGCCCGTCCAGAGTGGAAGTAATGCTGTCTTACGACGGATGAAGCGCTTCTACACCCGTGAACACTACCTCGGCGTCATTGACCGCCTGCGCGCCGCGCGCCCAGACCTCGTCCTGACGACCGACGTCATCACTGGCTTCCCGGGAGAGACGGACGCGGACTTCGACGAGACCCTGTCGCTCTTGGACGCGGTGCGCTTCCAGGCGTCGTTCAGCTTCTGCTACAACCCCCGCCCCGGCACGCCCGCGCTTCGGCTGCTGGATGACGCGGTCCCAGCCGAGGTCGCCCACGCGCGGCTCGAACGTTTCCAGACCCGGCAGCGCGAGATCGCGATCGAAGCGCACGCCGCGATGGTGGGGACGACGCAGCGCGTGCTGGTCGAAGGTCCCAGCGCACACGACGAGGGCGTCGTGTGCGGCCGCACGAGCGGGTTCAAGACGGTCAACTTCCCTGGCAGCGAGGCGCTGGTGGGCACCTGGGTAGATGTCGTCATCACCCGAGGCTTCGCGAATACCCTGCGGGGCGAGGCGGTCTGACCAGGCCTACCCGCCGACGGTGTACTTCACCGAACGAGTGAAGAGCAGCTCGGACTTGCCACCGGTGGGCAGGCGGCTCACCTTCACTTCCAGGACGCCGGAGGCGGCCGAAACCGGCGCCGAGAGCCGGAAGAACTGGATGGACGGGCCTTTGTCGGCGACGGCGTCGCGGGTGATGTTGGAGCGAGACTCGGCGACCTTCTTGCCGTCGGCGAAAATTTCGGCGACAAGCCAGTAGGCGGTCCCGTCAAAATCGGCCTTGGAGTTGCCGTAGAGCACCGGCATCTCGACGACGACCATGTCTTTGTCGGCGACGACGATCGACGGCGCCCAGTTGTCGGTCAACAGCTTGGCGCCCGCGGTGTTTACCGGCATGGCCGTGCTGCTAGCCGGGGGGCCCAGGTCCCTTTCCGGGTTGGGCTTGACGGTGACCTTGGCCTCGGGGGGCGCGGTCTTGGGGATGTCGAAGGCGTCAGGGTCCTTGAACTCGTCACCGCTGGGGACGCCGGCGTTGGCGCCTTTCTGTTCCGCCGGGGTGGTGGTGGAGAAGAAGTCGTCGTCATCGTCTGCAACGGCAGGGGCCTGAATCTCTTCGGCAAACGCGGAAGAAGACAGGAGGGCGGCGAGCAGAAGGAAAGCGTTCACGGGGACTCCAGGTTCGGTGCGCGGGACGAGCGCACGATAGACGGTATTTTGAGAATGTCAAGCCCTGGAAACCCTCACGCACTCGTGGACTTCCGTATTCGTTCGCGGGAAAATCCCGGCATCGCGGGCGTGCTGTGGCAGTGGGCGCCGGTAGTGGCGGTTGCGGCGGCGCTTCCCCTGGTTCTGGGCGAGGGACTTGCCGGCACGGTGTCCGAGCCCGCGGCACAACGCGTCGCGCTCGTTGCGCTGTTCGTGCGTGTCGCCCTGCTGCTGGCGGGGTTTTTGTCGCTGGGCACGTTCGACCTCGTGGTCCGGGGGCCGGACCGCGGGGTCGTGGACCTGCATCCGATTTTGGCAAGGGCCTATGTGCGGTCCCGGCTGGTGGCCGCCGCGCGTGGAGCCGCGCCCGCGTTGGTCGCCGCGTTGGTGACGCTGTTGCCAGCCTGGCAGGACCCGGCGCTCTTGGGTTCCGGGGCGCTGCTCTTGGGCGGTTCGTGGGCGGCAGGCATCACCCTCGGCATGGGCGTGAACCTTGCCGCCCCTTCGCTGGCGGTGCGCCCGGGTGTCGCGCCGGTGCTTGACGCGCTTCGCGGACCCAACCCGCGCGCGCAGGCTGCGCTGATCTGGGCGCCCGCCGCCGCGCTTTTCGTCGCCGGGCTGGCCATCCTCGCCGCCACCGCCGGCCTTGAGCTCGCCTTCGCCGGCAACCCCGCTGGTTACTCGCTTTTGGCGCTGCCGTGGGCGGCGGCGGCCTTTGGGGCCCGCGCCGCCTTCGCCGACGCCGACACCCTCGCGCGCATCCCCGCCGTGCTCGGCGAGGTCGAGTCCGCCTATGCGGCGGTAGAAGCGGCGGAAGAGGGGCACCGGGTCTACTTGGAGTGGGTGGTGCGTTGGGCGCCCGCCTGGCTTCGGCCGGAGCTGTTGCGGGTGCTGCGGCACGGGTGGCGTGCCGAGCGCGGCTGGCTCGGGGCCAGCTTTCTGGCGGCGGGCTTGGCAGGTCTGGCGGCGTGGAGTGACCGGCCGGGTTCGGTTCGGGGCGTGCTTTTGACGGGGGTCCTGCTGGCGGGAGTGGCGGCGCTCGGCCCCCGGCTGAGAGCGCGGGATCCCGCCTGGTTGGTGCTGGTCTTGCCTGCGGCCGGGCGACGATTGGCGGTGGGCCTGGCGATTCTGGCCTGGGGGCAGGTCATCGTGTTTTCCGTGGTAGCGGCGCTGACGGTGCGCCAGGGCCTGGCGATCGGGGCGCTGTCTGGGCTCCGTCTGGAGCTGGTGCTCTTGGGGCTGGCGCTGGCGGGCGCGCGGCTGCCGGCGGCCGGCTACGTGCCCGCAGCGGTGCTCGTGTGTGCGCTGGGGGTGGCCTGGTGATCGTCGCGGACAATGTGGTCAAGAAATTTGGGCGAACGACCGCGCTCGCCGGCGTGTCCCTGTCCGTCGCCGCGGGCGAGCGCGTCGCGCTGTTGGGCCACAACGGCGCCGGCAAGAGCACGCTGATGAAGCTCCTGGCCGGGCAACTGCTGCCGGGCGAGGGTCGCGTCGAGCTCGCTGGCGTCGATGTTTCAGCGGCGCCGGCACGCGCTCGCTCGGTGCTCGGCTACGTGCCGGAGGAGCCCATCCTGTGGGACTACCTGACCGCCCGAGAGACGCTGGAGTATGTCGTCGCGGTGCGGGGAACCGGGGATATCGAGGCGGCCCTGGCGCTCACCGGGCTGGGCCCCGACGCGGACCGCCTCGTCCGGGAGTACAGCCAGGGCATGCGTCGCAAGGTCGCGATCGCAGCGGCGCTTGTCGCACACCCACCGGTGCTGGTCTTCGACGAGGCGCTCAACGGGCTGGATCCGCCCTCGGCGCTGGCCGTCGCCGAAGAGCTGGCGCGGCGCGCCGCGGCGGGGGCGGCGGTCCTCGTCAGCACCCACGTCATCGACCTCGTCCCGCGCATCGCCGACCGCGTGGTGGTCTTGCGCGCCGGGAGAGTGGATGCCGAGCTGCGGGTGAGTGAGCTGGGGCCGGAAGGTTTGGCGGGGGTTTTTCGGAGGGAGTGAGTCACCCATGCCGTCGCGACGCCGGCTCCCAGGGCGACGGGAGGGGGAGGACGCGGCCAGCGTCTTCCCCCGTTACATGATCGGGATGTTCGACTGGTTCAAGAAGAAGCCGCCGCCGGAGCCGCCCTCGGTCGACCGGGTGTGGCGCTCTGAGGCGGTGCGCTTGGAGCAGCTCGCGCTCATTGGCGACGCGGGGCCGGTGGTGATTGTCGCTTTCTTCGAGGCGACCCGCCGCGCCCTGGCCGAGCGCCTCGGCGCCGCCGCGCACCCGGGGGGGCAAGTGACCCTGCTGCTTGCCGATCGCCTGGGCGGGCACAGCTTGCCGGAGGTGCCCATCTACGTGGCCGAACGGCACCCGTTGCCGACGGAGAACCGCGAGCTGCTGGAGCGACTCGCGCGGGAGGCTCCCGGGCGGGTGCCGGTGTTTTTTTCGGCGCTGGACGAGCCGCTCATGCGCCGCTTCGGGGGCGAACGTCTCGTCGGCCTGCTGGACAAGCTCGGCTTGGAGCCCAACGAAGCCATCGAGCACCCGATGGTCGGGCAAGCCATGGCCAACGCGCGCGAGAAGGTCTCGAAGTCCATCGGTTTTCCGCAGTCGGCGCCGTCCGCGGAGGAGTGGTTTTTACGGAACGTGCGGTGAGGGCGCGGCCGGAGCGCGGCAGGGGGAGAGCGAAGGGCGCAGCGCCCGCAGCGAGCACCCGGTGCCCAAAGGGCAGCCGCCGAAGGTGTCGCGACATCAACTGAAGATCCGCCCGTATTTCGAGCGTTCGAGGGCCCTCGGTTGACTGAGTGGCACGAAACGCACGGAATGGCGGCGTTCCATGCATTGATGTCGCGACACATCGCGAGACGGCACGCCGCCGCCCCGCGGCTCGGCACGCGTATTGCTAGGCAACGGCCTTGCCGCACCCACACGTAGCCATCAGGAGTCCCGCAATGTCCGAAAAGAGCACCGGCAAATGCCCCGTCATGCACGGCGCCCACACCGCGGTCGGCAGCACCGCGAACGAACACTGGTGGCCGAAGCAGATCAATCTGCGCGTCCTGCATCAGCACAACCCGCAGGCGGACCCGATGGGCGAGGGCTTCGACTACGCCGCGGAGTTCGAGAGCCTCGACATCGACGCGCTGACGAAGGACGTCGACGCCATGATGACGGCGTCGCAGGAGTGGTGGCCGGCTGACTACGGCCACTACGGACCGTTCTTCATCCGGATGGCGTGGCACTCCGCCGGAACCTACCGGGTGGCCGACGGTCGGGGTGGAGGCGGCTCCGGCGCGCAGCGGTTCGCACCGCTCAACAGCTGGCCCGACAACGTGAGCCTCGACAAGGCGCGGCGCCTGCTGTGGCCGGTGAAGCAGAAGTACGGCCGGAAGATATCCTGGGCCGATCTCATCATCTTCACGGGGAACCGCGCGCTGGAGACCATGGGCTTCCGAACCTTCGGCTTCGGCGGCGGTCGCGTGGACATCTGGGCGCCCGAAGAGGACGTCTATTGGGGCCCGGAGACCATCTGGCTGGGCGACGAGCGCTACCACGGTGACCGCGAGCTCGAGAACCCGTTTGCGGCCGTGCAGATGGGCTTGATCTACGTCAACCCGGAAGGCCCGAACGGCAACCCCGACCCGCTGGCCTCCGCCCGCGACATCCGCGAGACCTTCTTGCGCATGGCGATGGACGACGAAGAGACCGTCGCGCTGATCGCCGGCGGGCACACCTTTGGCAAGACCCACGGCGCGGCCAACCCGGGGGTGTACGTCGGACCGGTGCCCGAAGGGGCCAGCCTCGAAGAGCAGGGCCTCGGCTGACGAGACCGCGCTTACCGAACGAATTGTGGACGCGATTCGCGCATCCATCGCCGACCGATATCCGCCCGACATGCGTCCGGCGCGGCGTGACGCCCACCCCAAATCCCATGGTTGCGTCCGTGCGGAGTTTCGCGTCGAGGCGGACTTGCCGGAGCGCCTGGCGCATGGCGTATTCGTACCGGGGGCGGCGTACAGCGCGTGGATCCGCTTCTCCAATGGCAACGGCGACGCCACTCGTCCCGACATTCGAGGCGACGCGCGCGGCATGGCGATCAAGCTCACCGGTGTACCGGGCGAGAAGCTCCTTCCGTCCGAGCGCGACGCGACGACGCAGGACTTCATCCTCATCAGCAACCCTACGTTCTTCGCGGATGACCCGGCTCGGTACGCGACGCTCATCGAGCGCGGCACGAGCAAGAACCCGCTCGTGGCGGCCAGCGCGCCCCTCGCGCTGGGCTGGAAAGGCATGATGATCGCGCGCAAGATGGTGGCAAAGAAGATCTCCTCGCCGCTGGAGACCCGGTACTGGTCCACCGTCCCCTTCAGCCTTGGCTCCGGACCGGATCGGCAGGCGGTGAAGTATTCGGCGCGCCCTTGTACGCCGGAGACAGCTCCTATCCCAACCAAGCCCGGTCCCGACTACCTGCGGGAGGCCATGGCCCGAACCCTGGCGGCGGGGGACGCCTGCTTCGATTTCCTGGTCCAACCGCGGGCAGGAGCCTGGATGAGCGTCGAAGACTCGCGGATCGAGTGGACGGAGCTGGACGCCCCCTTCGTCAAGGTCGCCACCATCACCATCCCTCGGCAGGTGTTCAGCACGCCGGCTCAGGATGCCTTCGGTGAGCACCTCTCGTTCACCCCCTGGCACGCGCTCCCGGAGCACCGACCGCTCGGGGGGATGAATCGCGTGCGCCGCGACGTGTACGAAGCGGTCTCCGCGCTTCGGCACGAGCTCAACGGAGCCGAGCGCCGCGAGCCGTCCGGCGACGAGCTGTTCCCGTCGCCCCTACCCCCGCAACGTCGCCAACTTCCTTAGAATCGCCCCGTTCGCCGCCAGCGGTCCTCCCGGCAGCCACGCCGGGCGATCGGGCACGTGCCCGCGGGGGTGATCGTTGAGTTGGCGCCACGTCGCACCCGTGGCCGCGACGACCATGCGGCGGGCGTGCCGCAGCTCCTCGGGTTGGGCGTGGTCGGGGAAGGCTTGAAGGCGCACATAGCCGCACGCGAGGCGCCCGATTTCCCGCACCGCCTCGCGTGACGACCAATAGTGCTCGTCGGTGAGCCCGTGCCCGGCGGCGGGGATCATGCGGGTGCCGCTGGCGGTGATCGTTTCGCGATCACAGGGCCCCTCCCAATCCAACAGCCAAGCTACCGGAAGCTCGGGCCACCGCGTGAGCGCGCCGGTGGCCGCGGCAATTCCGAGCGAGAGCGAGAGCACGCCGATCCGCCCCGTACAGCCGCTGTCGGCCGCCAACGTTCGAATCGCGACGCGAAGGTCGTCCTGGTGCTCCGGGCCGCCGAAATCTTCCTCGCCCCAGCTGTCGCCGCGACCGGCAGGATCATGGAGGAGCACCACGTAGCCGAGGCGGGCGAGCTCGATCGCGCTGACGACGGCATCGGTCCCCATCAGCCCGGCGACGCCCTGGTGGATGGCGGGTGAGACCACCAGTCCGGGAAAGGGGCCACCGCGTGCGGGGCGAACGGTTTTGCCGACCAAGCGGTAGCCGGCGGTGGATGACATCTCGACGGGGGCGACGGTGACGTCGTTTCCGTGAGTGAGCGAGCGCATCTGGCGCAGCGCCGAAGCACCACGCCAACGAAGCGCGGCGAGGGGGGAGGGGAGCATTGTCACTCGGCGTTGTGTTCGGCCCACACGTCCAGGTAGCTGCGGCGGGCCGGCAGGAAGGTGCGGAGGTTGTCGATGTAATAGGCGTAGGTGGCGTCGTCGTAGTAGCGATGGGGATCGATACTGCCATAGGGCTCGGTCTGCTCGACCATCGCCTGGTAGGCGGCTTGCATTTCTTCGGTTGCGTAGAGTTGGGTCAACCGAACGATGGACTCGGTGTACCGCTTCCAGCCGTCGTCGGTCTGAAGCAGCGCCGCCATGTGTGGGGTGTAGGTGGGGTACCACAGGTAGCCGGGGTCGGTGTCGTAGCCGATCCAATCGAAGGTTCCGTCCTTGTCCCAGGGCACCCACAAGAACCCCCGCTCGGGATGGTCGTACAGGTAGTAATTGTGGCCGCAACACCAGTAGCCGTCACCATCGGGGAGGATCGCCTCGGCCGCCCATTCGTCCATCCACTCGTCGCTGTCGCCCATGGCCGTGGTCGTGGCGGGGTCGTAGCTGGCCCAGAAGTCGGTGATTCGGGTGGTGTCGATCTCCTCGTCTTCGTGGTTGTCCAGGACGGTACCGTACTTCCACAGGTCGCCCTCGGCGTTGTCCTTGCCGAAGCTGCGCTCCAAGAACTCGCGGTCCATCTCCTCCATGTTGGCGTAGAGTCCGAAATATTCGCCGTTGACGTTGAGGACTGCGCTGTTGGTGCAGGCCGCGGGAAGTCCGGCGCGGAACATGAACCAGTTCGCGAGTCGGTTTTTGAGCACGGTCGGCTCGTAGTAGGGGCTGTCCAGTGCCACCTTTCGCTGCCCGAGGTGCCGGGCGTCCTCCTCGACTTCGTTGAAGGCGAGCACGAACTGCATCTTCTCGCCCACCCAACAGCAGCCGTTGTTGCCCTTGAGCCGCATCTTGCTGTTGGGCACCTCGATTCCATCGACCAAGAGCGTCTCGAGCGGGACATAGTCCTTGGTGCCGTCCGCGGTGCGCCACTCCGATTCGAGGTGCCGCCAGTGCTCATCGGCGATGGTGACGTCGTAGATCACGACGTGCTCCTGGTCGAAGAGCGGGCTGCAGCCGAACTCGTCCTTGTCGAGTTCGTCGTCTTCCTCGTCGGTGATGGTACCGCCGGGAAGCTCGCTGCCGGGGTCGGAGCCCGGGGCGTCGGCCACAACCGCGTCGACTCCGACATCGAAAGTCGATCGGCACCCGGCGAGGAGCAGGGCTGCGATCAACGCTGCACGCTGGTGCCGTGCGCGCTGAGCCGGTAGAAATACCCTTCGCCCCACATGTCCGGGTAGGGGGACTTGACCAGCAGGTGGTATTCGCCGGCGGGGTGCTTCTCCGCCGTGCGGATGGCGGGGTCGGAGCTGCCGGTCGACTCGGCGGCGTCGACGAGGGTGTCGCCCGACCACACCTCGACGCGCGATTGAAGCAGGCTTCCGTACGTCATGCTGCCGAAGTCCACGCTGATGTACGCCTCGTCGGGAAGGGTGAAGCGGAACCAGTCCTCGTCGGCCAACTCATCCAGTCGACCCTCCGCCACGCCAGCGAACCACGAGCCGGCGTCGGCCTCCTGGTCATAGAGGGTGATCTCGTTGCCCCCGGCGGCGCTGGCGTTGGGTTCGACCTCCCAGCGGCTCGTTTCGGCTGCCGGGTAGTTGGCCACGAAGATCCACATCGCCGAGGTGGGACCGACTCCCCCGGCAGTATCCACCACGGCCAGCTCGTACTGGGTCCCGGTGGCCCCAAGGAGCAGTCGGAGGTCCGACTCTGCGAGCGTCGGCGCGTCCAGCACCAACTGCGCGTCGGCGTCGAACAGTTGGATGGCAGGCTGGTAGTGGCTTGACTCGATGTGGTGGGCAGCGGCGAAGACCAGCGTGCCGCCCTCGCTTTCGATCGTCAACTTCGCATAGTCTGGGTCGTTCGCCGAATCCGAGAGCACCGGAATCCCATACCAGGAGTTGGTGGTCATCCCGTCGTAGACCAGATCGATGTCCAGGAGGCTGTCCGGCTCGTCCGGAGGCGAGGTGGGTTGCAACCACGTCACGTTGTATGCCGTCGATTCCACCTGGCGAGGGCTGCCCGAGAACACGCCGATGTCCATGACCTTGACGAAGTAGGTGCCGGCCTCCGGAAAAAAGCCGAAACACACGGTGTCATAGGTCGCGACGTCGCCGACAGGATGGTCGTCCTCCCAGGCGATTCGCTTGCCCGTGGCATCCACCACCTCCACCAGGGTGTCCAGAGAGTCCTCCGCCACCTTTTCGTCCTCGTTGGTGACCTGGATGCGGAACGACTGGCCGGCAGTCCCGACCACGCTGTACCAGTCGACGTCCGCGTCGTGGAGGGTGTCGCCGTCGATCACGTCGACCTCCAGCGGCACGGCGTGCTCGGCGTCGTCGGCATCGTCGATCGGGGCCGTGTCGGTGTCCAGATCCGTGTCGTCGTCGGTGTCGGAGCCCGGGTCCGTCGCGGTCGAGTCGCAGGCAAGGGCGAGGACGAAACAGGCTGGGTAGCGCATCGCGGCAGTATAGCCACCGAAAGTGCCCTCGGGGCCTTGCCGGGTCGCGGGGCCGTGCCTAAACGCCGCGGCCATGCGCGCACTGACCGGGATCAAGCCCACCGCCCAGCCCCACGTCGGCAACCTGTTGGGGATGATCCAGCCGGCGCTTGCGCTCGGATCCAGCCACGACGCGTACTACTTCATCGCCGATTACCATGCGCTCACGACGATGCACGACGCCGAGGGCATGCGTAGGTTCACGCGGGAGGTCGCGGCAACCTGGTTGGCCCTCGGCCTTGATCCAGCGCGCACCTGCCTGTTTGCCCAATCCGACGTGCCTGAGGTGACCGAGCTGGCCTGGCTACTCGCCTGTGTCACCGGAATCGGCGCATTAGAGCGCGCGCACGCCTACAAGTCAGCGCAAGACACCGGAAAGGACATCAGCGTCGGCACCTTCTCGTACCCCGTGCTGATGGCGGCGGACATCCTGGCGTATGACAGTAATGCGGTGCCGGTAGGTCGCGACCAAAAACAGCACGTGGAGATGGCGCGCGACATGGCGCAGGCCTTCAACAGCCGCTTCGGCGAGGTCTTCGTCGTGCCGGAGCCGCTCATCCGCGACGACGTGGCCACCATTCCCGGACTTGATGGACGCAAGATGTCCAAGTCCTACGGCAACGCCATCGAGGTGTGGTTGCCGAGCAAGCAGCTTCGGAAGAAGGTGATGTCGATCGTCACCGACAGTCGAGGCGTGGATGACATCAAGGACCCCGACACCTGCAACGTCTTCGGGCTCTACAAACACTTTGCCACTCCCGAGCAGATCGCGGCGCTCGCGGCCCGCTATCGCCAGCCGGGGCTGGGCTACGGCCACGCCAAGCAGGAGCTCTTCGAGGTGATGGACGCTCAACTCGCGCCGGCGCGCGAGCGTTTCGAGGCGCTGATGGCCAGCCCCGGCGAGGTCGAAACGGTCTTGGCCGCCGGCGCGGAGCGCGCGCGGGGTGTCGCCAAGGGCGTGGTCGGGCGGGCCCGCGAGGCGGTCGGCTTCGGCCGCGCGCCGCGGTGGTCGCGATCATGAGAAGGAACTTGCCGCGCTCCGCAAGGGGGTTGTCTGCAAAAAGGGTGCAATCTTGGTGCACGCAACCATGGTCCGCCCCACTTGACAATCTCTTGACAATCCTTCGCCTTGGTTACCCCTATTAACCACGGCCGTGACTCACGCCTTTCGCGCCGCCCTCCGGCGACCACGTCAGGAATAAACGCCCCTCCTCGCGCGCTCCAGACCATCACGGCCCCTTTCGAGCGCTGACCTTTCCCTCCTTTCCCCGGTGCCCTATGTCCCTCCGCCTGCGTTCGTCGTCCTCCGATGGTGCCCGTCGCCGTTCCGAGCGTTTGACCGCCGAAGAGGAGAAGATGAT
>CANLGL010000044.1 GCA_947490345.1 Deltaproteobacteria bacterium | reverse complement strand
TCATGCTGCACCCTTCTTGTGACGGTTGCGGACGCGGAACGCGCCGAGCACGAAGACCAGGGCCGGGAGCACGGCGCTGGTGCCGTAGAACCACAAGCCCTCGTCCTCCTTGGTGTGCTGGATGCGCACATCCTCTTCGGACTGGGTGTCGCCGCCCAGCGCCGCGTCGGCGGTGAGCCACGCCACCGTGTCCACCGCGTACGCCGCGTTCGCGGGGTTGCGGATGAACGCGTTGCTGAGGAAGCTCGCGTCGGAGATCGCCGCCGCGCGCCACTCGGACTTGTCCCCCGAAGAGGTCGGGCCGGTCGCGACCGCAGCGACTTCGAGCCCGCCACGCTTTTCGAGGTCCTTGTCAGCCTCGTAGTCGCCGTCCAGGTCATGGAACCAGTCGGGCATGCCCTTGACGGTGATCGTGACCTTGCCGGGGTGGCCTTCCGCCTCGCTGAGCGAGCCAGCGCCGGGGATGATGAGCACCGCCTCGTTGCTGTGCTTGCTGAGCTGGGTCACCGACTCGTGCGAGGTGTACTTGTTGGTGCCGATGTTGATGCGGTCGATGATGCCGCGCGCAATGGGCAGGTATGCCTTGTCGGACACGACCGGGGTCGCGAGGTCCACGCTCACGCCGGCCAGCGCCGCGAGCGGGCCCATGTCCTCGGCCGTCGGCTCCAACATCAGGAACAGGGCGCCGCCTTGATCGCGGAAGGCAGCGAGCGCCGCCACCTCCTCGGCGAAGAAGGGCTTCTTGGGACCGACCACGAAGACCACAGCCGCGTCATCCGGAACGGCCTGGGCCAGTCCGTCATCGATGCCGAGCTCCTTGACCTTGAAGTTGAGTGACTCCAAGGCCTTCTTGAAGGATTCGATGTTGGTCTGGTCGCCCGCCGCGTTCTTCCAGTACAGCTCGTCGTGACCGACGGTGAAGTAAACGGTCCGCTTGTCGGTCGCGAGCTTCAAGATCGAGGCCTGCACCTTGCTGTCGAGCTTGCGCAGGTCCTTCTTGGCGGAGTCCATCTTTTCGTTGATCTTGATGGTCTCGACCTTGTCGCCAAGTACGATCGCGATGTTGCCGTTGTCCCTGATCTTCCAGGCCTTGGCCTGCTCGGGGTCCATGGCATGATCCATCACCTCGACGCTGAGGTTCGGTCCTTCCAGGCTGTCGAAGTAGGGCTTCAATTCGCCCAGGACCTCGCTGGCTGGCGGGTAGAAGAGCACCACACGCACCGGCTCGGGAAGGGCATCCACCGCGCGCTGGGTGGCCTCGCCGACTTCGGTTACCTTGAAGTAACTGTAGTTCCAACGCTCGTTATAAACGTGCGCAAGGTAGTTGAGCGGGAACAGCATCGACACGCCGAGCCCGATGGCCAGCCCAGACTCCCAAGCGGCGCGGACCCGCAACGGGTGCACGCTGTGCGGGCTGGCGGCGAGGGTGCGGTTGATGCCGAAGGCGGGCATCGCGCCCACGAACCACACCATCGGCACCATCGCTTGCAGCGCGGTGCGGAAGTGGGCGGTGCCGTCGGCGTCAAGGCCAAACTCCGACACGACGTCCTTCATCTGCAGCACGTAGAAGAGCAGGCTCGACGACGACAGCGCCAGGAAGCCGAGCCCGATCCGCGTGGCGGTGGGGTGGCGACCCATCGAGGTGGCGCGGCCCAAGAACGACAGGACGATCAGGGCGACCCCGAGGCCGTCCAGCGCCCAACGCGTCATGCCGTCCTCGCCAATGAGGCGCTCGCCCAGGAAGATGGCGAAGCTACCAACGAAGTACAGGATGGTCTGGGTGTTCATTCCCACCTCCGGGCGCTGAGCGACTGGGTGGCGAGCAGGAGGAACCCGAAGGTGACCGAGGCGAAGTAGGCCAGCGCCTCGGTGTTGATCTTGCCCTCTTGGAACGGGGCGTACTGCTTGTCGTAGAACGCGACGTAGCTGAACAGCTCCTTGAAGGGAGCGTCACTCTTCCGGGAGATCATCCAGCAGGCGATGAAGAAGAGCACCGCGACGGCGCCCACCACCAGGGCGAGGATCTGGTTGCGCGAGATGGAGCTGGCCCAGGTGCCGATGGCGACGCCCGCCGAAGCCAACAACGTGACGCCCAAGTAGCCCACCGCGATCTCTTCATAGCTGACCTTGCCGTTGACGAAGATCATCGCCGGCATGTACAGGCTGAGCGCCTGGAACAGCAGAATGAACATCATCGCGCTGAGGTACTTTCCCGTGACCAACTGGGCGTCGGACAGCGGGCTGGCCTCGAGCAGCACCATCGTGCCCGTCTGCCGCTCTTCCGCGAACAGGCGCATGGTGATGAACACCCCCACCGCAAGCGTGACGCCGCCTGACAGATAGAAGAACTGCTTGAGCACCTCCGAGCTGTACAGCGCGGTGCCCTTCATCCCGATGACGTTGAACAGGATGCCGTCGAGCAAGAGCGCCAGCGCCAGGATCACCCAGCCCCAGATGGTGTTGACGTACGCGGCGAAGTCTCGCCGCGCGACCAGGAAGATGCCCCTCATGCCGTCGCCCCCTGCGTGAGCCCGAGGAAGATGCTCTCGAGCTCGGATTCGTCTTCAATCATGCGCCGCACGCCGACACCGGCGGTGACCAGCGCGGCCACCAGGCTTTCGCGATGGTCGGTACCCAGCGCCACGTGTACTTTCCACAAGCCACCCGGCTCTTCCGCCAGATCGCTTGACTGCAACCCGGTCACATGGCGGAGCGCGCCCTCGATCTGCTCGCGGCTGCCGCGCAGTTGGAGGGTGATGCGGGTCCCTTGCGTGGCCGCTGCCGCCGCGAGTTCGGCCTCGCCGCCCGAGGCGACGATGCGCCCGCCGTTGAGCACGATGAGCCGATCGCACGTCTCGCTGATCTCTCCCAGGATGTGGCTGGAGATGAGCACCGTGCACTGCTTGCCGAGCTCGCGCACCACCTGCCGCATCTCTACGATCTGCTTGGGATCGAGCCCGGAGATGGGCTCGTCCAGGATCACCAGTCGCGGCTGGTGGATGATCGCCTGGGCGATGCCGACCCGCTTCTTGTAGCCATGGCTCAGCTCGCCGATGACCCGGTCGGCCACCTGCTCGATCTGGCAGGTCTTGAGCGTGGCGGGAAGGCGGGCCAGCACGTCGGCCGCCGTGCGACCCTTGAGCTGCCCGACGTAAAGCAGGAACTCGGTGACGGTCATCTCCTTGTAGAGAGGAGGATCTTCCGGCAGATAACCGATGCGCGAGCGGAACTCTGGTCCCGCGGCCACCAGATCCGTCCCGTCGACGGTGACGGTGCCCGCGGTCGGGATGACCAGGCCGGCGAGGACTTTGAGGGTGGTGCTTTTCCCGGCGCCGTTGAGGCCGAGGATGCCGACAATCTCATTTTCAGCGATCGTGAACGAGAGGTCCTCGACCGCGCGCCGATTGCCATAGTAGTGCGTGAGCCCGGAGACGGTGATCATCTGGGATACTGGGGGGTTGACCGGCGCGCTTATGGCCTACGCGGCCTCCGGGCCACCGGACGAGGAGTCAACGATCGTAATAGCAGCCTAGGTGAACGGCACCGGCTCCTCAGGCGCGCCGATTCTCCGCATCTTCACCGAGCGGCCGCGCCCCTTCACGAAGTGCTCCTCCAACCCGTCGAGTGGCAGGTCGGCAAGCTCCAGGGTTCGCTCACCCACGACGATGTCGCCTCGCGATGCAAGCCCCTGGATGCGCTTCGCGACATTG
This sequence comes from Deltaproteobacteria bacterium, assembly GCA_947490345.1. Lineage (GTDB taxonomy): Bacteria > Myxococcota_A > UBA796 > UBA796 > SXON01 > SXON01. Next base: position 42,704 of record CANLGL010000044.1, on the reverse strand, counting down.
ACCGTGTCGCCGATGGCGGAGAACTGCACCCGCGTCTCCCCGCCGACGTTGCCCACCACGCATTCCCCGGAGTTGACCCCGACCGTCAGCCCGAGCGTGGCCAGCTTGCGCCGACTCCGCTCCGTGTTGAGGAGTCCGACGACGACCTGCATGTCCCGGGCACAAGCGACGGCCCGGACGGCGTGATCGGGCTGCTCCAAGGGCGCCCCGAAAAGCACCATCACCTCGTCGCCCATGAACTTGTCGACGGTGCCGTCGTGGACGTGGGCCACCCGGACCAGCTCGTCCAGGTAGTGCGTGAGGGTCACCACCGACTCCTCGGCGGTGGCGATCTCCGAGTAGCGGGTGAACCCGTTGAGGTCGGCGAAGAGCACCGAGATCTCACGTCGTACCGGCCGCAGGGCGTCGGCGCCCTGCTCGCGCAGGACCTGGGTGACCTTGACCGAGAAGTAGCGCGCCAGGGCGTCGTCCACCGGGCGCACTTCGCCGGTGTCGGGCGCCAGCACCACGAGGTAGCCGTAGGTCGCGGCGGCGATCGCCAGGAGCAGCGTGAAGAGCGCGGTCAACACGGCCAAGGGGTGCTGCCCGTCGATGGCGACCACCGTGGCAAAGGTGAAGGAAGCACCGGCGGCGACCGCCCAGACCAGCGGTGGGAACAGCCGCGGCGCCAAGGCCGCGAGCCGGCGGTGCACGTTCACGGGGCCCCCCGTGCCTGGACTCGGCCTGAGGCAACCTCTGTCGCGAGCGCGCGTAGGTAGCGCACTCCTTCTCGCGCGTGTGGGCCTGGGTCGCGGGGGTTGTAGATGCGAAAGTTGGAGCCCAGATCGGCGAGGGTTTCTACGCCCGAGCGGGTGGTTTCGACCAAGAACGCGTAGGTGCCGTAGCTCCCGTAGAGGTGGTCCAACTCCATCCCGAGCCCGCGAAAGACGAAGCCCCATCGGCTGAGCTGACGCGGCCGGTACGGATGGTTCACCATCGCATTCTGCATCAAGCCTCCCAGGCGTCCGAACTCCGCGTGGTCAGCAGGGCGCTCCCAACGGCCCGCCCATGGCGAGTAGAAGAAGCCCCCGAACGCGTGGAGCGAGACCGCCGCGTCGAAGCGCTCCGCATCGGCTAGCGCGTCGAGCGCCCGGCTCTCCGGTTGGGACAACGGCGCGGGCGACACGACGTAGCGGCCGGGGATGAGCGCCTTCCAGATCGCCCGGCTCTCGCGGTTGACGGCAAAATCGCGGTTGAGGTCCACGCGAGCGGCGTTTCCGCGGCGGTACACGTTGCGCCCGGCGCGGAGGTCCTCCTCCACCAGCGCGCGCCCGTCGACGTTGAGGCTGGGGATGAGCACGATCTCGACGCCCGGGATCGGCGCGGCCGCAAAATCCAACGCAAAGGCGACGGCCACTTCGGTCGGGACCCACTCCAACGCGTGGATGTTGGCGAAGACCAGCAAGGTGCCGCGCGCAGGGACCGCTGGGTCAACGAGGCGCAACGCCCAGATGGGTCGGTCCGCGCCCGAGGTTCCCACCCGGAATGGGCGGACCACGCCCGGGCGCTCGCCGGAGATCGTGGCGAGTTCTTCATGCACGTCGGCGGCAAACAAGTAGGCGTTCTCGGGATGGTCCTCGGCCGAGGCCGCCCGTGCTTCCGCGGCGTAGACCTGGTACGCGCGCCCCTCGGCGGAGCACGCGCCGCACGTCGCCTGGGCAAGCGTGGCGGTGAGAAGGGCCAAGAGCATCCAGGCGATCTATCACGTAACGGGGGGAGAGGCCTCGCCGGCCTCTCCCCCTACCGCGCCATGCCCTCCGGCCTCCAACCTGCGGTTTCCGGCCTGCGGCGCCCCCCGCGTTGCTAACGCGGCGTGCGTGGCGCTGTCCCCCTCTCCGCAGTCCCCCATGCCCCCTGGGCGTTTCATGCGCCTGGGAGCCGTCGACCGCGGCATGGGGGACTAACGCCTACCGCACGTCGTCCACGTCTACGCCCATTTCGGAGAGGAGGTCCTGCGCCTCGGCGGTCAGCGACGAGCAAGCGACTGCCTCCGCCTCGGGCTGCAGCCAGCACCAACGAGCGGCCAGTCGTTTGCGCGCTCCCGAATCAAGTGCTTCGAATTCAGCGCGCGAAACCAGTGGAAGTTGGGCGTTGGCGCTGAGCCAGGCGTGCAAGCCCGTTCGGCGCGCCACGACCGTATCGAAGATCATCACGTCGCGACCATCGCCATGCAGGACGACGCGAACAATCGCGCCAGGTGGCAGGGTGCACGGACCGCGCACCTCAAGGAGCCAATCTGGACCGGCGTCTTGCGCCGCGACCACGGCCGGACCGAGCGGCACGCCGTCTTCGCCCACCAGGCCGACCGTGAAGCCGCGCAACGCCATTTCCGGCGGCGGAACCACTCGGATGCGCCAGCGACCCTCGACGCGATCTTGAACTTCGACCAGCAAGCGTGCGCTCCGGGTTGTCTATACTCACCGTCGCGCTAGAGACAACGATGCTTCTTCTTCCCATCCTGCTCGCCTGTGGCGAGGATGCCGCCGTCGTCACACCGAAGGCTGTCGGTCCCGAACGCAAGCACCACGCCGTTGGGGCTGGCGAGGATGACCTCGTCGGCGCGCCCGAGGTCATCGGCGGAAACCGCCCGCCCATCATCCGCGCCATCCGACTCACGCCCGGCACCGCCGATCGCACGCACAGCCTCACGGCCAAAGTTGACGCCACCGACCCCGAGGGGATGTCCGTCGATGTGGACTACGAGTGGAGTGTCGATGGGCGTCCGCAGTCCGGGAAGCGCGATGCCACCTTGGCCCTTCAGGACTACGACCGGGGCTCGACGGTTCAGGTGGCCATTCGGGTCACCGACGCCGGCGGGCAGGTGGCGACGGCCTCGTCTGAGCCGCTGACCATCGCCAACGCCAATCCGCGCTTCGTGGCGAAGCCCTCCGACATCAAGCGCCTCGATGGCTTCCGTCTCGAAGCGGACGACCCGGATGGGGACACGCTGAGCTTCCGGCTCGAGGACGCACCGCCGGGGGTGACGCTCGATTCCCGCGGCTACTTTCACTACACCGGCAGCGAGGACGGCAAGGGCGGCGCCTTCCGGATGAAGATCCTCATCGATGATGGCCACGGCGGCGAAGGCCGGATGGAGGTGCCACTGGACATCAGCGCCGGCAGCAAGGGGAAAGAAGGGTGAACGGACGCCTCACCTTCTTCCGCGGCGAGCCGTCGCCAAGCGCGGAGCCGATCTTCGCGTACCCTCTGCGGCCCTCCCGAACGCGCGTCGGTCGCACCGATGACAACGATGTTGTGCTGCCTGACGATGCCGTCAGCCGGTCGCACTGCATCTTCGACGTCGGCGCCGCGACGCTCGTGATGACCGACCGTAGCAGCAACGGCACCTGGGTCAACGGCGAGCGCAGCAAGCGCGCGGTATTGGTGGACGGTGACGTGGTCCGGATCGGCCCGTTCAGTGCCCGCGTGGAACTCCGACCCAGCGAGCCCGTCCCGCCGACCGAGGAGGCCCAGCCGGAGGCCCGCCACGAGGAGATCGTCGATGCGGTCGATGGGCTCGTGGTCGCAGAGGCGTCGCTCGTCGTGGTCGAGGGCCCGGGCCTGGGCACCCGCTTCCGCTTGCGGGGCGCCCGCATCGGCGTCGGCGGGCCGGGAAGTCGGGTCGTTCTGCCCGACCCGAGCCTCGTAAAGGATCACCTTCGCATCCGGCTCGTCAACGGCCGCACGATGCTGGAGCCGGGCCACGGCGCGGTCTTCGTCAGTGGCTTGCGCGCGCGGGAGCTGCAGCCTGTCTTCTCTGGTGAGGACGTCCAAGCTGGCGACACCCTTTTCCGCATCGACTGGGAAACTCGCACCGACGCTCCGCGTGCGGAGCGTTTCGGCGAGATGGTCGGGGAGAGCGCGATGATGCGGGCCGCCTTCGGGCTTTTACGGAGGATGGCCGCGCATCATGCCCCGGTTTTGCTCATCGGCGAGTCGGGGACGGGCAAAGAGCTGGCGGCGCGAGGCCTCCACGATGCGTCGCCGCGCGCGTCCACCCGTTTCGTGGCGGTCAATTGCGGGGCAATCACCGCGTCGTTGTTCGAATCAGAGCTGTTTGGTCACGAAAAGGGGGCGTTCACCGGGGCGAACGAACGCCGTGACGGCGCCTTCCAACGGGCGGACGGCGGCACCCTTTTCCTGGACGAGATTGGCGAACTTCCGGAGGAGGCGCAGGCCAAGCTCCTGCGCGCGCTTGAGACCGGTGAAGTACGCCGCGTCGGCGGCGCAGAGCCCTCTTTCCCCGACGTTCGCATCGTCGCGGCGACCAACCGGCACCTGCAAGAGGATGTACGGGACGGCCGTTTCCGAGGCGATCTCTTCTTTCGGCTCGCGGTGTTGCCCGTGCGCCTCCCCGCACTGCGCGAGCGTCCGGAGGACATTCCGGCCATGGCGACCGCGATCGCGCACAAGATCCACGCTCAGATGCGCATCACCCCCGAGGCCATGACCGCGCTGCAGGGCTACGCCTGGCCGGGAAACGCGCGCGAACTGCGAAACGTCCTGACGCGCTCTTTCGTGCTCACCGGCCCCCTTGTGGAGCCCTCTCACCTGATCTTCACGCCCCTCGACGGGCAGACGCAGACCGAGAGCGGGCTGCGAGCGATCGACGAAGCCGAGCGCACGGTGGTCACCGACGCGATGCGCCGCACCTCTGACAATCGTACGGCGGCGGCTCGGCTGCTCGGCATCCCCCGCTCGTCGCTTTTGTACAAGCTCAAGCGCCTGGGAATCGAGTAGGCACGCGGTTCAGGTCTCCGCGCGTCGCCATCGACACCCACCGCCCGGCGCCCACCACGAGGTGGTCGTGCAACTCCAGTCCCAGCAGGGCGGCCCCCTCGGCAAGGCGCTTGGTGGCGAGGAGATCGTCGCACGAGGGCTCAGGATCGCCGCTTGGATGGTTGTGGCCGACCAGGATGGCGAAGGCCCCGGCGCGGACGGCTTCGCCGAGGATGTGACGGACGTCGAAAAGGGTGTGGTCGGGCGAGCCTTGGCTCATGCGTCGAATGGCGAGGATGCCGCAGCGGCGGTCAAGGAACAGGGCGTGGAGCTCCTCGTGCGCGAGCCCGGTCAGCCGAGGCACGAGCCAGGCGGCGGCGTCGTTGGCGCTGGTCACCCGGGCGCGCACCGGCGGCTCGCTCAGCGCGCGTCGAGCCAGCGCGAAGCTCGCGTGCAGGCGGCCGGCGCGGGTCGCGCCGAGGGTGCGTGCCAGGGTGGCCGGGCTGGCTGCGAGGAGGGAAGATGCGTCGCCGCACTGCTCCAAAAGCTCGGATGCGAGGGCGCGATCGCCGAGGGCGACCGCAAGAAGCTCGACGCTTCCGAGCTCGTCTGGGCCGTAGCGGGCGTAAGGGGTGAGGGTCATCCCCCGCCGGCGAGCAACGGTCGTGCCGACGGGGAAAGGCCACCTTTTCGGGTGAACGCCGACGGACGTCGGTCAGTGTCCGCCGACGTTTGTCACCACTTTTCGCGCAAGACCCTTTTCCCGTCGTCCTTGATACGGCGCTCCGATGTGGAAGACGCTGTACCAGCAACCCAACAGCGAAATGGCGATCAACACCTGGGGCGTGATGATCACCGTCGCGTTCGCTGCCGCTGCCTGGGTGGTCCATCGCCGCGTCAAGCGGGTGGGCATCGACCCCGACAAGATGGTGTGGCTTTACGTGATCGCGATCGTCGGTGGACTGGCGGGGGCCCGCCTTCTCCACTTCACCATGGCCACGCCCGAGAAGTTCTTTTCGGATCCGATGGCTTTCTTCCGCCTGTCCGAAGGCGGTTTCGCCCTCTACGGCGGCATCATCATGGCGGGGTTGGCGGGCATCACCTACGGCATCGTGCGTGGCATCGACCCGCTCAAGATGTCCGACGCGGTTTTTCCGGCGGTGCTGCTTGGGATTGCGCTCGGCCGAGTCGGGTGTTTCTTCGCCGGCTGCTGCCACGGCGCGGCGCACGCCCTTCCTGACGACGCGATTGCGCTTTTCCCGGAAAGCTTCTCCGGGGGCCAACTCTGGCTGGTTCTTGGCCCGCCCTTTCTGCTTGAGCTCACCCGGGATGGCGTCGGCACCAACAACGCGGTCGTCATGGCCACCCAGCTGTACGAGGTGACCGCGGCGTTGGTGATGTTCGGCGTGAGTTCGGTTCTGTGGCGGCACCGGCACTTCGACGGCGAGGTCTTCGGCGTGTCGCTGATGATGTACGCGATCTGGCGGCCGTTCAACGAGTCCCTGCGCGGCGACACCGTCCGCGGCACCACCTACCTCGACTGGCTGCCCGCGGACTGGCCCGTGCACACCACGTCGCAGGTCGTGTCGATCCCGGTCTTCCTCACCGGCGCGCTCTTGATTCTCCTGCTCGGTCTTTTCCGGCGGCGAGTCAGCCCTGAAGTGCCGTTCACGCCGAGCTTGGAGGAGACCATCGAGGGTTCGGCGCCGAAGCTCTGATCCCGAGGGGGGCACCGCTTCGCGGTTCCCCCCTACCGCGGCGTTCCCTCCGGCCGTACGCAAGCGTCCGGCCTCCGGCCCGCGTCGCGTTGCTAACGCGCCCCGGGCGCCGCTCTCCCCCCTCCGGATGACGGCGGATAGCTCGAGAGCCACGCGGCGATGTGCGGAAACACATCGCGCTCGGCATCCTCGCCCAGGCCCAGGTCCAGGTGGCCGTACTCCGCGATGTCCAGGTGCTTCGCGGGCCCGGGCAGTCCCACGGTCCAGGGAGCAACGATCGCCGAGAGCCCGACCTCGTCGCGACTCCCCGAGATGGCCAGGGTGGGGGGAGCGACCCTGCGGTACTCGGTGGTCCAATCGAGCGAACCGTCCGCGCTCTCGAAGCGCTCGCGGGTGAGCATCCGCGCGAAGTGTTGCATTTCTTGTCGCGATAGGGGCGAAGTGATGGTCCGGAGCATCCGGCGCTCGGTCAGCGGCTCGAAGTGTTCGGCGTTGTACAGGTGGCGCTGCAGTTGAACCGGAGAGCGAGTGCCGAGCGCCGCCGCGAGCTCCCCGCCAACGCCAGCTTCAATCCAGAACATGCTGGCGCCGGCGATGCCCATGGCTACACGGGCGCTCTCCACCAAGGGCGCGTCGCGGTCGAAGGTTGCTGGACTCCCCACCATCACCATGGCCGACAAATCGTCGTGACCCGACGCCACGTAGATCGCCCCGACCATGCCGCCCATCGAGTGGCCGACGTACCCCACTTTCCGGTAACCAGTCACCGCGCGGACATGAGCCACCGCCGCGGCCACATCGGCGGTGCCGTAGTGATCGACGGTCCACCCGCTCAGTTGTGGGGCGCCGTCGACGTGGCGGCGGGCGCGCCCGTGGCCCCGCAGGTCCAAAAGCCAGGGGTCGAAGCCCTCGCCCACGAGCCACGCCGCCAGGGAGTGCTCGGCGTCGAGATCCCAGAAGCGCGCGTTGCTCGAAACCCCGTGGACCAGCAGCACCGGCGCGCCCCTGCCGGGGTGATGGTGTAGCGCGATGGTCGCCTGGTCGGAGGTCTCAACCAGGATGTCGGTCGTAAGGGCGCAGGCCGCCTCACCATCCGGATCAGCGTCGCAAGCCAGGATGAGCACGAGAGCGAACACCGGGGGGGCCTAACCGATCGCTCGGGTGGGGCCGGCTGACCCGAACCGCGGTAGGGGGCACACCCCATGCTGCTCTTCCTTTTCGGTCTCGCTCATGCCGTTACGCTCGATGAGGCTTGGGCCGCGGCCGATGCCCGCGGCGTCCAAACCAGGTTGGCCCGGGAGTCGTTCGCCGCGGAAAGCACGCTGACCGGCGCGGCCTGGTCGCTGGTCTCGCCGAAGTTCGTGCTGCGCGGGAACTACACCCACAACAACGAGGAGCTGACCCTCGATCCCGCGGCGCTCGTTCCGGAGAACCTCGCGCCTCTGCTTGGAGACACCGAGCCGGTGGTGCTTCAGAAGCTTTCGTGGTTCGATGCGAATTTCTCGATCATTCAACCGCTTTTCTCCGGGAAGGCGTTGCCCCTGCTCAACGCGGCCTATCGCACGGTGGACGCCGCGCGGGAGGACCTCGCCGGGCAGGAAGCCGCGATCAAAAAGGGGGTAGCCGAGTCCTATTGGGGCGTTCTCGTCGCGCGGGAGGGCGTGGCCATCGCGGCCGAGGCGCGGGACAGCGCCACCAAGCATCGGGTGCTGGCGGCGAAGTCGGTGGACGTGGGCCTCGCGGCGCCGACCGTCAAATTGCAGGCGCAGATCGCAGAGTCCCGAGCCGACCGCGACCTTGCCCGCGCCGAGGAGTCCAGGGCCATGGCAGAGGGCGCTTTTGCGCAACTGACCGGGCTTTCAGCCGACACCCCGGTGGAGCTGCCGCCTCGCCGATCGTTGCCCTGGGCCTCGCCCGAGCTCATCGTCGACGCCGCGCTCAAGAACCGCCCGTCGTTGCGCGCCGCACGCAGTCGGGTCCGGGCCGCGGAGCTGGCGTCCACCGCAAGGACGCTCGATTGGGCGCCTGAGGTCAACGGTCGCTTCACCTACGTCTGGACCGAGAACACCAGCGCATTTTCCGAACGCGACGAGTTCTGGATGGTCATGGTCGAGGGCGAGTGGGTGCTGTGGGACGGCGGCTACCGGCTGTCCAAGCAGGCCGAAGCGGCGGCGCAGAAGCGGATGGCCGTCTTGGCGCGCACGCTCGAAGAAGACCAGGCCGCCGCCCAGGTGCGCATCAATTGGGAGGCATGGACCCGCGCCCAGAAGGCGCTCGCCACCGTCGACCAGGAGCTTGGTCTCGCCAACGAGAACCTCCGCCTTGCCGAGGTCGCCTGGGAGGCAGGCGCCATCACGTTCCTGGAGCTCGAGGATGCTCGGCTCGGCGAGGCCGCGTCGCGACTGGGGGTCATGCAGGAGCGAATGCGGAGCGATCTCGCGGCGCTGGCGCTGCTCGAGGTCGCGGGGGCGCTCTAGAGCTCACTTCGCCGCCGCGCTGGTGGGGAAGCTGAGCCAGAAGCAGGCCCCCTCGCCAACGTCGCTTCTGAAGCCGATCTCTCCGTTCATCTTCTCGGTCAGCCCCTGCGCCAGGGCGAGGCCCAGACCGGTGCCGCCTTGGGGGCGATTGGCTCCCGACCACGCTTGCGAGAAGCGCTCGAAGACGTGGGAGTGGAATTCGGGCGCGATTCCCGGGCCGTGATCCTGGACCTCGATCCGGCCGATGCCAGCGTCTCCCGACACCCGCACCTCGACGAGCGATCGGGGCGGTGAGAACTTGCAGGCGTTGTGGACCAGGTTGTGCAGGATCTGCCGGCACCGACGAGGGTCAGCCTCGATCCACACGCTCTCCGCCGCCAGTAAGCGAAGGCGAACGCCTCGCGCCCGGGCGTAGCCGGCGAGCTCGGTGACCACGGAGTGGGCGATTGAGGACAGCTCCAGCTGAGTTGTCGCCAGTGGCAGCACGCCCAATTCGAGCCGCTGCACGTCGAGCAGATCGTCGATGAGCGCGGTGAGGCGTTCGCCATTCTTCGTCGCCACATCCAGCAGGAACTTGCCATCGGCCGTGTATGTCGCCCCGACCCCGGCTCGCAAGAGTCCGAGCGCGCCAACGATGCTGGTCAACGGCGTCCGCAGCTCGTGGTTCATGTTGGCGATGAAGTCGTCTTTGAGCGCGGCGAGGCGCCGGTCCTCGGTGACGTCCCGGACCACCGCGACGACGCGTCGTTTGCCGTCGGCCCCTTCCTCGGCGAGGCCGTCCCAAACCAGTCGTCGCGGGGGATGGCCCACGAGTGGGATCGAGGTTTCGACATGAAACGACGAGCCGACCCGCTCCTGCGCGGCGCGTAGAGCGTCCGAAAGCGCGACGGCGTCGACGTCGTGGATGTGGGCGAGGAGCGCGGACCACTCCGATTGGTCGCTCCCACGCAGCCCCAAGAGCGCGCACGCGCGCGCGGTGGCGAAGCAGAGGGCCCCCCCCTCGGTCCACTCGACGACGCCCGAGTCCTCGGCGCGAATGGCGAGGGCGTACCGGGCCTCGCTGGCCTGAAGCGCCGCGAGACTGCTCTCATGGGCGCGATCGAAGATGCTGACGACGCCGTAGACCATCCAGAGCAGGGCGATGATGCCCGTAAAGCTCAGGAGCTCGTCGATCTGGCCCGCGGGGGGGGTCGGCAAGGAGATCCCATTCGCCGCGGCGCCGATCGACAGCAGCACCATCACGGTGGTGAGCGTGAGCGCCGCGTGGTCGCCGGCGATCCTTCCGAGCACATACCTGGCCGCGATTGGGATGAACACCACGCAGGGCAGCATCATCACCGCGACCCCGTCGCCGAAGACGGCGGCGATCGGAAACGCGACCGCCATCGCGACGTACAGCAGCACCCCGCTCGCCACCACGGATTGGTTGATCCAGAGCAGGGCGAAGCTCGCGAATGCGATCAAGCTCGCGACGCCCACGAGCGCCGCTTCCGTCCACGGGGTCCCGGCCAAGATGCGCGCCAACGCCACCGGCCCGCCGAAGGCCAGCGGGATGTTGAGCGAGAGGAGCAGGACACGCGCGCGGGTGTCCTGGCGGAGCGAAGGCGGCAGTTGCCTCCAGAACAGCTCAGTGAACGCCATCGGCCCCTCCTGCGACAGTATGCCACACCTTCAGGTGCGGCGCACCCCCAACCAACCCCCAATCGGTTCGGCTATCGGAAACTGTCGAGCTTTTCAGCGCTCACGATGGGGGCGTCGCCGACGATGTGCCCGGAATCAAGCCAGTTCAGCGCGTTCGCCAGCTGGTCGGTCCATTCTCCGCTGAGCGTTTCGGCGGCGGCGAGGGCCGTTTCTGCCTCGCTGACTTGTTCGTCGATGCGCTCGACCTGCCCTGCCGCCAGCGCGAGCTCCCCGCCAGCCGTTCTCCCCGACAGGCGTTGCCGTCCCACCTCGGCCCGGAGCGCCCGCACCAGCTCCCGCGCGCGCTCGACTCTGGCGCGGGCCGTGGCCGCGGAGGTGAAGGCATCCGCCGGCGCCGCCAGTGCGCCACCGGCGCGAGCGATGGCCTCCGCGAGCGGCTCGCCAACGGAGCGAAAGGGACCATCGAGCGCGTTGGCGAGGACGACGATGTGGGCCTCGGCTCTTTGGACCTCGTCAGCCCGCTCTGCCGCTTGCCACAGCGCCACACCGCAGAAAATCGCGAAGGTGACGGCGAGGAGGCGCCGGGGGCTCGCAAGCTGAGCGGCGGGCGCGGGCGGGCGCGTCGGCGGCGCGCGGGGGTGGACGGCCTCCGGCGCTGTCGGCTCCGCCGCGGGGGCAGGCGCGGGCACGGGCAGGCTGGCCGGCGGATTGGTGGTGGCCGCGGCCCCCGACGGTACCCCCAGCGCCGCCCCCAGTGCGCCGAGCGCCGCCAGGTCGACCTGGATTCCGGCAGGGTCCACCGCCGTCACCCCCGCGAGATCGATACCCACGACGCGCACCCCGACGCCCTCCGGCGCCTCGGCCAGGAGCACCTTGCGCGGACCGAGTCCCAGGTTGGCCACGCCGGCCGCGTGCGCCGCCCGCACGACCGCGCCGAGCTGCTCGAAGATGGCGGACGCTTCTTCCTCCCCAAGCGGCTCATCGCTTACGATGATTTCCTGGAGCGACGGTCCGTCCACGAACTCCGTCACCAGGCCCAGGGCGTCCGGCAGCTCCACGACGTCCTCGATGTGGATGAGGCAACGGTGGCGTAGCTCCGCGACGAGAAGCACCCCGTCCAAGAGCTTCAACCGATGTTTCGGGCTCAGCACGGTCAGGACCTTCAGCGCGCGCTCCTGTCGGCTTCGAGGGCGGCGGACGCGGTAGACCTGGCCGGCGCCGCCATCGTCGATCAGCTCGACGACCACGAAGGCATCGACCGTCTGGCCAGGGGTGAGGAGCACGTTCAGATTCTTTATCGGGTAGACTGCACCGATGTGGCTCGCCCTCTTCGCAACCGCGTCCGCGGTCGATTTCGACCTCACCGTCACCCCCCCGAAGGGGCCGGCGTTCGATGTCCGCCTCACCCACCTCGAGCCTGGTCTGGTTCCGGGCGCGCTCCTCGTCCCGTGGTTCGACGGGAAGCAGGCCCGCGTGATGTTCGAGGTCACCAAGCGCAAGAGCGGTTGGCAGCTCGGGGTCGAGATCAGCGAGGTGCGGGTTCTCGCCGACGGCACCTGGTCGATCATCGTGGCGAAGACGGACACCCTGAAGCTCTCTGAGGAAAAGCGCACGCGGCTGGAACTGTCGGCCGGCTCCGACGAGGACGGCGCCGTCGTCCAGGGGTGGGCAATCGAGGCCAATGTCGTCGCCGGATCGGACAAGAAGGCGGCCGAGTAGCGCGTGCGCGTTCTCCTCGCGGTGCTGGACGCTGAGCTGCGTCAGCTCCTCCGCGACATCAACACCATGCTGTTTTCGGTGATGACGCCGCTGTTCTTGTTTCCCCTGATGCTGTTCCTGTTTTCGCAGGGTCAGGCGCTCGTCGACGGCTGGGAGGAGTCGCTTCGACCCCGGGTAGTTGTCCCTGACGCGCTCGCGGCCGAGCTGCCGGACAACGTCCAACGAGTGTCCGGTCCCGACGCCGATGCCACCGTGGTGCTCGACGGCCGCACCGTTACCGTGCGCTATCGCTCGGGCGATCCGGTGAGCGATCTGGCGCGCCGCCGGCTCGTCGATGCGCTCGACGAGCCCTGGGACATCGAAAGCCACGACGTCGCGCCCGAAAAGGAGGCGCTCGCGAGTGTGTTGGCGCAGATGTTGCCTGGTCTCCTGGTGACCCTCGCGGTGATTGCCAGCATGTACCCGGCAATGGAGGCGGTGGTGGCCGACCGCGAGCGGGGCACGCTCGAGACGACGCTGGTCACCGCGGCGCCGCGCTGGGCCTTCGTGGCGGGCAAGCTCGTTTCGGTCGGGCTCATCACGCTTTTGGCGATGACCGCGACACTGGTCGGCGCCCTGGTCACCCTGTTTCATCTCGCGTTCCTCATCGACGCCCCGATCGGGCTGCCTCCCGCCCGGCTCGTCGCCTTTTTGCCCCTCGCCGCCCTCACCGCGCTCGCCGGTGCGTCAATCTCGCTCGTGGCCGCGGCGCCGGCGCGCAGCTTCAAACAGGCTCAGAACACGGCGTCGACGGCCGCTGCCGTGGTGATGCTGTTGGCGGTCCTGGGCATGCTGCCGAAGGCGGAGTTGGGGCCTGAACTCGGCTTCATCCCGATCACCAACGCCGTGTTGTCGATGCGACAGGTGCTGCTTGGGAACAGCATCGGGGTGTGGGGGGCCGTCGCTGTCGTGGAGCTGCTGGTGATCGGCGGCTTGGCCACCGGTTGGACCGCCCGGACCCTTTCGAGAGAGGAGCTGCGATGATCGTCGCGGAAGGACTGCGCAAGGCCTTTATCAATGGCGAGGGCCAACCGGTACTCGCCGTGGACGGAGTGAGCTTGGACGCCCACGCCGGCGAGATCGTGGGCCTGTTGGGGCCCAACGGGGCGGGAAAATCGACCACGATGCGCATGCTCAGCACGCTCATTGCGCCCGACTCGGGGAGCGCTCGGGTGGCCGGGCACGACGTCCGGAGCGCCCCCGCAGAGGTTCGACGGAGCATCGGCTATCTCAGCGCTAGCACCGGACTGTTCGGCCGCCTCACGCCGCGCGAGGTGCTGGTCTACGTCGCGACACTCCAGGGTTGTGTGGACGCGGAGGCGCGCGCGGAGGCCTCGCTCGATCGTTTCGACATCCGCAAGTTCGGGAACGTCACCTGTGACCGGCTCTCGACGGGCATGAAGCAGAAGGTCAGCATCGCCCGCGCGGTGGTGCACGATCCACCGGTGCTCATCTTCGACGAGCCTACGTCGGGGCTCGACGTCCTGGTGGCCCAGGAGCTCTTTGCCTTCCTGGAGGAGGCGCGCAAGCGCGGTCGCTGCGTGCTCTACAGCACCCACATCATGGGCGAGGCGGAGCGCCTCTGTGACCGTGTCGTGGTGATCCACGCCGGGGTGGTCCTCGCCAGTGGCACGGTGGCGGAGCTTCGTGTGCGCACTGGGCGCGAGCGCCTCGAGGAGGTCTTCGTCCAGCTCGTCCGAGGCCACGCGCCATGAGCGCGGCGGCGCGCGTCCTGTGGGTGATTCTCCGGTCCGAACTGCGCCAACACCTGCGGGATCCCCTGACGCTCGTCCTGATGGTGATTGTGCCGCTGGTGGTCTACCCGCTACTCGGCGCGGGCGGCTCGGTGGTGGTGAAGCGCTCGCAGGAAAAGGCCGACGCGGAGGTGCTGGACGTCGCGACCGAGCCGGCCTTCGCACTCCCCGACAATCTCCGCCGAATCGACGTCCCCGACCTCGAAGCGGCCGTGCGTGATGGCACGGTGATGGCCGCGGCACGGCGCACCACCGAGGGTGCGGAGGTCTGGTGGGACTCGCGCGAGCCGGACAGCCTCGACGCGCGCACCCGGCTGCGCACCGCCCTCTCCAAGTTGCGAAAGCGCGAGGCGGCCCGCGTGGTGAAGACCAAGGACACCATGACGAACGCGGAGAGGGCAAGGCAGACCGCCGGCGGTGTCCTCCCGCTCGTGCTCTTGTTCACGCTCTTGACTGGCGGCCTCTACACCGCGCTCGACGTGGTCACCGGGGAGAAGGAGCGCGGCACCATCGAGACGCTGCTCACGACGGCGGTGGACCGGCGCCTCATCCTCGGCGGCAAGTTCCTGCTCGTCCTCAGCTTCACCACGCTCAGCACGGTGCTGTCGGGGGTCTCTTCCTGGCTCAGCGCGCGCTACCTCCTGGATATCGACCTATCGGCGGGCGTCGTGACGCTTGCCGTGCTGCTTTTCCTGCCGATGGCGGTGCTCCTGTCGGCGGTGCTCACCGCTGCCGCGGCGTGGGCGTCGGACTTCAAGAGTGGGCAGGTCCTCACTACCCCTGTGCTCGTCGTGCCCTTGCTCCTCGCGGCCGGCGCCCTGCTCCCCGGCGTCGCACTCACCCCGGTCACGGCGCTGCTTCCGGTCACGGGGCTGGCGCTCGCGCTGCGCGAGGTTGTCTCTGGACACGGCGCCCCGCTCCCGCTCGCAGTCGGCTTCGTCGCGCATGGCGCGTACGCCTTCGGGGCGCTGATCCTTGGCTCTCGACTCATGGGCCGGGAGGACGTCATCCTCGGTAGCCGGGGTTCATCGCAGCGGCGGCTGCGCGGCGACTACCGAGCCGACGCCCTGACGCTATTTGCGATCGCCTGTTTGTCCCTCTGGTTTTTGGGGCAGACCGCCCAGGCGTTGGACATCCGGGCGGGGATGGCGTTCACCCAGGTGGGCCTCTTTTTGCCGCTCGCGCTTGCCACGCCATGGTGGCTCGGTCTTTCCATCGTCGACACGCTGCGGATCCACCGGGCTCCCCTCCGCGAGTGGCTCCGCGCCGTCGTCGTAGGGGTATCCCTCCCCGGCCTTGCGCTCTGCGTGGGCGAGCTGGTGGGCCTGGTGTTGCCGGCGCCTTCGTCGTTGTTTGAGGGCATGTTCCCCGAGGACGTGCCGCTGTGGCAGCTCCTCCTCTTCTTCGCGGTGCTTCCCGGTATTTGCGAGGAGCTGCTCTTTCGCGGCGCTTTCTTCGGCCTGTGGCGCAGTCGGGGCACACCGGGGTTGGCCGTCGTGGTGACGGCGCTGGCGTTCGGGTTCTTTCACCTCAGCCTGTTCCGATTCTTCCCCACGATGGTGCTCGGCGTACTCCTTGGTTTTGTCTCGCTTCGCAGCCGCAGCGTGCTCCCCGGGATGCTCGCCCACGCCCTCAACAACGGCCTCGCGATGGTGGCGCTGTCGTACGGGTGGTCGCTGGAGTTCGGGTGGCCGATGGTCGTCACGGCCGCAGTCGCGGTCGTGGCGCTGGTCTTGCCGTGAGTTTGGCAGGATCGGCTACGTCGGACCCGCGTCGGTCGGGGCTATAGTCGAGCCATGCCGTCCTGGCGCCACCATGTCTTCGTCTGCACCAACCGTCGGCCGCCGGGCCATCCGAAAGGGTCGTGCGCCGATCGTGGATGCCTCGATGTGTCCAACGCATTGGCCGCCGCGATCGAGGTCGATGACGCCCTGCTCGAAACCGTGAAGCTCCAGACCACGAATTGCCTGGGGCCGTGTCGGCAGGGGCCAACGCTCGTCGTCTACCCCGAGGGCACCTGGTACGCCGGCGTGACCGTCGCCGACGTGGCTGAGATCGTGCGTGAGCACCTGCACGGCGGCCGTCCGGTGGCGCGCCTCATCCTCCGGGACGCCTGATGCTGTCGCGCTTTCGGCAGGGGCTGCGGGAAACGGTCAAGTCCGCGCTGAGCGAACGCCGAGTGGGCGCCAACGACCCGCCACGTGTCGTGCCGAGGCCAGCAGGCGCACCGATCGTTCCGGTCCCGGCCCTCGTGGTCGTCGCCGCCGGTCAAGCTCTCCCGACCCCGGTGGTCGCCCCCCCCGACGAGTTGCCGACGCTGCCGATGGACGCACCCGCCTACTCGGAGCGCCCTACCCTCCCGCCCAGCGCGCCCGGCTCGCTGGCAGCGGCGGCGGTTGCGGCCGCGCGCGGCGCGGCGAAGATCGTCCATGCTGATACGGGCTCGACCGAGCTCGGGCACTACCTCGCGCGCGCCAAGGCCAACGGCCGCGACGCAAGCGCCATCACGGGCGCGGTGGGGCTCAACCGTGCGGACGACGGCGCGCCCTACTGGGGGCCGCTCGACAACGAATCCTCACGGGCCAAGGCCGCCGGCAAGCTTCTCGCCATCGACCAGTGGGAGTGCATCTCGTGTGGAACGTGCGTGGAGCAGACCGAGCAGGTCTTCGTGCTCCCCGCCGACGCCAAGGCGTCGCCCATCGCGCAGGACGGGCCCATGGACCTGATCCAGGACGCCATCGAAGCGTGCCCGGTCACGTGCATCCACTGGGTCGAAAAGGGCGAGGCGGCCGAGCGCGGCCTCGCCACGGGGACCGCACTCTTGACCTGAAAGGGGGAAGGAGCCTGCGGCCCCTTCCCCTACCGCGGCGTTCCCTCCGGCCGGGCGCAGGCGCCGGATATCAGGAGCCGGTGCAGGCGTAGGTGAGCGTGACCTGATCGGAGCTGAAGCCGCCGTAGCAGTCGGTCGCCGTCACTTCGATGACGACGGTGTTGTCGTCGGCGGCGCCGTACGTCGCGAGCGGGTCGTCGAAGAAGACGCTCGCGGTGGTGGCTGCGGTCGTGGTCACCGATGCGATGCCGTTGGCGTCGCTCACCTCGGTCCAGGTGTAGGTCAGCTGGTCGCCGTCCCCGTCGGTGCTGCTGCTGGCATCCAGGTAGAAGTAGTAGTCGCTGCAGGGGTCGCAGTCGTAGCTGACGCCGTAGCTGATGGGCGTGCAGGTGGCGCTACCGGTGGTCGACTGGTCGGCGCCGGCGGCGGCGACCGGGTCGCTGTTGTAGCCGCGATCGGCGATGGCCACGGTCAACGAAACCGGGAGCGAGTCGGCCCCGCCGTCATTCACGGTCAGGGTGAAGGTGTAGTCGCCGGGCAGGTCGGGATGGAACTGCGGGTCGGCGTCGGTGGGGTCCTGGATGTCGGCGGTGGTCGTGGACGACCCGGCCGGCGCCCCGGCCAACTCCCAGCTATAGGTCATCGTGGCGCCTTCAGGGTCGAAGGAGCCGGTGCCGACCAGGTACAGCGGCGAGCACGTCGCCAGCACCGAGGCGGCGTCGTAGGCCGGCAGTGCGGTCGGTGCTGACTCCGACTCGCCGTCGCAGTCGGTATCCAGACCATCGGTGGCCTCGAAGGCGCCAGGGTAGACGTCGGCGTTGTCGTCCATGCAGTCGCCGTCGTCGCCGGTGAATCCATCCTCGTCGTGGTCCCAGGTGGAGCAGATCTCGTTTTCTACCGTTGGGCTACCGAGGTCGGAGCCGGGGTTGCCCCACTCGTAGGTGGCGGCGCACCAGTAGGCCACGTCGTCGTTGCTGGTCGCGCCCATGTACCAGGGGTCCACGCCCATCGACGCGCCCTGGAGGTCGGGCATCGTGGCGCCATCGTCCCAGGAGAGCGAATCCAGCACGATCCCGTCGGCGAGGAGCTTGATGTCGTCGGTCTCGTTGCTCAGCACGATGTCCGCATACTCGTAGTCGACGTTGACGTTGCCGTTGGTCACGTAGGTGCTGTTGGAGGCGAAGACGAAGTAGGCGCCCGGTTCGAGGGTCAACAGCGTGTCGCTCTTGACCTGGTGCCACTCGCTGTCGGTGTCCGAGGCCAGGATGATGCCGTTGAGGGTCAGCGTCCGGAGGGACATGTTGACCACCTCGACGTACTCGCCGTCGGGGTCGAGCACGTCGAAGGGGTTGTTCATGATCTCGTTGATCGCCAGGTCGCCCGCTTCCCAGTCGCCTTCGTCGACGAGGCCGTCGCAGTCGTTGTCGACCGAGTCGCCGCTGACTTCACCGGCGTCGGGGAACACGTTGGGATCGCTGTCGTCGCAGTCGGGATCGACGCTGGCGTCACCACACTCGGTGAAGCCGTCACCGTCGGCATCGTAGCCTTCGTCGATCTGCCCATTCTCATTGTTGTCGATGCCGTCGCAGACCTCGGTGCCGACGCAGTCCGCCACGCCGTCACCGTCGTCATCGGCGAAGCCTTCGTCGGTGAGACCGTCGCCGTTGTTGTCCACGCCGTCGCAGGTCTCGGTGTCCTGGCAGTCGGCAATGCCGTCGCTGTCCGTGTCGGGGAGGCCCTCGTCCACGGCGTCGTTGCAGTTGTCGTCGATACCGTTGCACGCTTCGGCGTTGCCCGGGAAGCGGGTGGGATCGGTGTCGTCGCAGTCACCGTCGTTCGGCGTGACGCCGTCACCATCTTCGTCGGTGGGCGGGACGTAGTCTTCACCGGTGTCGGTGGCGGTGTCCTCTTTGCTGGTGTCTTCGGTATCGGTCGGGGTGCACGCCGCAAGGGCCAGCAGGATCAGCGGGAAGGGTGCGGACAGGCGCATGGTCGCTCCAGATGGACGGGAAAGGTCGCGCTAACGTAGCCGGGTGGGGCACGATCGTCAGCACCTGAGTGCTGCGTCGTTCGAAATGGCCGGATCGCGCGCGGGCTATTTCGTGCTGGTCCCGCCCTGGGGGCCAACGCGTTCCCGGGGTGACCGCTCCGAGCCTTGACGGCACCGGATGAGCGATTAATAGGGTGGCCCGGCGCGGGAGTAACTCAGTTGGTAGAGTGCAACGTTGCCAACGTTGTTGCCGCCGGTTCGAGTCCGGTCTCCCGCTCCACTTTGACGCCGGCGAAGGTCCTCGGGCTTTCGCCGGCGGATCTGTTTTTGAGGGGGAAGGGGCGGCGCCCCTTCCCCTACCGCGCCATCCCCGCAGGCCTCCAACCTACGGTTTCCGGCCTGCGGCGCGCGTCGCGTTGGATAACGCGACGCGCGTGGCGCTCTCCCCATCCCGCCCGGACGTGGCGCTCTCCCCATCCCCGCAGCCGCAGCGCCCGCCCGGGGGACCCTCCCTACCGAGCCGTCCCCTCCCGCCTCCCGCCTCCCGCCTCCCGCCTCCGGCCTCCGGCCTCCGGGCTCAGACCGCCCGCCCGTCGTGGAACGCGCGCCCCTTCCACCGGGTGCGCACCCGCAGCACGGAACCCAGAAGAATCGCGCCCAGCACAAGGTTGCCCAACGGATGCGTCCACGCCAGGGAGCCTGAGCGCCCGTCGTTGCGGTCCAACCGGAACCGGAAGACCACCGGGAGTCCACACACGATCCCCACCCAGAGCTGCCATGCCCATGGAGTCTCGACGCCGGTGAGGATGAGCTGAGGTGCGAGCATCGCTACCAAGAACAGGAAGTAGGGCAGGAATGACGCGATGGCCAGGAACAGGAGCGCCGCTAGCGCCACGTGCGGACGCCGTCCCATCCCCTCGTAGAAGTTCTTGGTGTATCCAGAGAAGATCTCGGCGAGGTTTCGATACAGCCGCACCTTGAACGCCCACGGCGCGGCGTACAGGCCGAGGGCCAGCCCTCGGCGCTTGATCGCCTGTGCGAGGCGGACGTCCTCCAGCACCTCGCCTTTAACCGCTGCGTGGCCACCGACCGCGTCGTAGGCCTCGCGATCGACGAGCAGGAACTGCCCATTGGCGAAGGCCTCTGCCCGCCCGGGAGCGTTGACCGCGTCGATGTCGGTGACGCCCCGGATGAACCAGCCGATGACGGGGATCGCGATCCGCTCCCAGAGGCCCTCCAGCCGCCAGGTGCCAAACAGGCTCAGCAGTCCCAGGCGGCGGTTGTGGAGCACTGCGGCGGCCCGGCGCGCGGCGGTCGCCTCGATCACCACGTCCGCGTCGATAAAAAGGAGGTGTTGGCCGTGGGCCTCAGCCGCCGCCCGGGCGCACGCCCAGGGTTTGCCGGCCCAGCCGGCAGCGGGCGGGGTGCCGGTGATCACCCGCACGCGGGTGTCGGCCCCCGCCGCGTCGCGCGCAACCTCCCCGGTGCCGTCGGTGGAGCCGTCGTCGATGACGAGGATCTCAAAATCGGGATGGTCAGAGGCGCGCGCGGCGCGGACGCAGGCCGCGATCTGGTGACCCTCGTCGCGGGCGGGGACGCAGATGGTGAGCTTGGGAAGTGGCGTCCCCGGAGCCTCATCAGGGAGGGCGAAGCGTCGATGCCAGGTGCCGACCCCGGCCAGCAGCGCGCTCCACAACAGCGTCAGCACCGTGAGGTAGCCGCCGAGGAGCACCAGCGAAAACTCAGGATCTCCCCACTTCACGACAGCGGCTCCAGCCGACCCGTCGCCACCCGAGCACGTCGGGTGCCGACCGGAACGGCCGGATTGGAGAGCACCGCGCCCGCCGCGGGGAGCACCACGAGCCCCGCCGGAATCGCCCGCCCCGCGGCCACGCGCACGCCCTGGGCGATAATACTGTTTTTTCCTATACAAACTCCGATCATTCCTCGGGGCGAGGGGCTCAACACCCCGCGCCGCAGCACCCGGACCGGCTCCCCCAACGACTGGTCAAAGAGCACCGCCCCTTGCCGGACCTGTGCCCCGGCGCCGAGGACTCCGAGCTGGACCACCCCCGCGTGCGCCGAGCCCGCCTCAAGCACGCTGTACTTCGCCATCGCCTGTCGCTGTATCCGGGCGCCCACGCCGACGACGCACCCCTCCACCAGCGCCAGGTCCTCCACGATCGCGCCCGCGCCGAGGATGGAGCCTCGGACCACGGCGCCAGCTCCGATCCGCACGCCCGCCCCGAGGACCGAGAACTCCACCGTCGCGTGCGGATGGACCCAGGCGTCGGCCCCGCGGCGGACCAGCCCGCCCGCAACCGCTTCCGGACGCACGGAGCGCGCCGACAGCGTGGAGAGGGCGAGCCGCCACGGAGTCGCAAGCTCCGCCCACAACCACGGTCCCATCGCCAGGAGGTTGGCCCACAACAGGTCGGACCAGTGTTCCACGTGGAACACCCACGCGTCGGCTACGCGCAGCCGCTCCCCCGCCAGCTCGGGGAGCTCCCGCTCCTCGGCGTCGAACTCGACCACAGGGGCGGCGGCGATGCGCTCCAGGGTCGTGGGAGCGCCATCGACGCACGCAAAGATGGCCGCGCCGGGGCTGCTGACGGAGCCGCGGGGAACAGCGCGTATGTCGCCGCCGCGGGCGCGTGCCGCTGCGAGCGCGGCAGCGACGGCTTTTTTGGAGGCGATGGTGCCGGGTGGAACGACCACCTGGGGCGTGCGCGACGTCCAATCGGCGAGGGTGCCATCCAGAAAGGTCCGCTCGGCGAAGGCCCCCAGGCCCTCGACCTCTTCCTCTAGTGCCGCACTCGCCGAGATGTCCACGCTGCCAGCCTACCAGAACCGATACACCCGAACGGAGCTGGACGCGGCGATCGGCGTGAAGGCGTCCTTCATTGCCCGCACCGCCTCGGTGTGCAGGTCATCGTCGTAGGCGCGGGCGTCCACATGCACCACGAGGTACCGCACCCCCCCGGCACGGGCTGCGGCCACGACGGCCTCTCGAAATCGGTCAACGTGGCCGGGCGCCGTCTCCATCGCGGCCTTCCAGACCTTGCGCGAGGCGCCGTTGTTGGGGAAGTTCAACGAGCCGGTCAGCGGCTTGCCGTGGGCGGTCTGCTCGTAGAGGTACGGCCGTCCGCCCACCACCGGGAAGTTCATGACCGCACCGTCTGGCTCTGCCGCCAACGCCATGATCTCGGGCGCAATCACGCCGGAGCTGTGCCATGGCAGCGCGCGCGCCGGGGAAATCAGCCGCGTTTCCCCCAGCGTCGCAACGACCAGCACCCATGCGAGCCCGACCGATCGACCGGGCGCCCGCGCCGCCAGAACCGCAAGGCACAACGCTGCCAACTGCGCCAGGCGCCACAAAAGCGACAACGAGCGGAACCCCGGCAGCCCTTCGACCAGCAGGTAGGGCAGCGGCACGGCGCGCCGGCCGGCGAGGATGACCGGTCCACCGTCTTCCACGAGCACCGGCCCCATCGACAAGAGCAAGGCGAGCCCACCGGCAACCCAAAGGACGCCCGCGCCGCGCCGTCGCCGCAGGGAGACGGCCGCGGCAACCAGTGGCACCCACCCCAGATAGGCGCAGTGCACCATCTCTTCCCCGTACCGGGAGAGCTTGTGGAAGTCGGGTGACCGGAACTCACCCGCTTGAAAAAACCCCTCCGGATCGGCGGGGCCTATGGTTCGCCGAATCGTCGCCAGCTCCTTGTCAGTCTTGATTCCAACCACGTTCTCGGCGGACGTCGCGCGATCCAGCGCAATCGTCAGGGGCGCGGCGGCGAGCAGCGTGGCAAACGCCGCTGCGGCCACCAGGTGCGCCCGGCGTCTCCAGTCTGGAGCGAAAGCCAGCGCCACCCCGACGAAAATCGCCGCCAGCGCCCCGGTGTAGGCGTGGGCGACGGCAGCGGCCGCAGCGGCGGCGCCGCAGGCGAGCATCCTTCCCCCGCTCGGTCGGTCGACCACACGCACCGCGGTGAGCGCGGCCAGAGCGAGCCAGCCGGTCCCGCCCACCGCCTCGGTGGCGCCGTTGTGAAGGTGGGCGAGGGTGATCGGCGCGGCGGCGTAGAGGGTCCCGGCGACAAAGCCGTTGGCGCGAAAGTGCTCGCCGAGCTTGTGAGCGGCGAAACCGGCAAAGATCACATGCAGGTGGGCGAGCACGGTCCACGTGGCCGCTGCGCCGATGGTCAGGACCAGGGGGGCGCCGATCAGTCCGTTGAGCGGATCGGCGGGCCAGAGTACCCCCCCGTCTGGAAAGTTCAGCAACCCGTCCACCGAGTCAGGCAGGTGACCACTTCCCAGGCGGAGAGCGACGAACCACGCCGTCCAGAGCGCGTCGGCGAGATCCGTGCGCGCGGCGCCGGGTACTGCGGTGATGGGGTGAAGGGCCGCCGGCCACAACAGCCCCGCGGACAATGCCGCGTACCAGGCCACCGGAGCGACCGCGAGACGTAGGCTGGAGGTCACGGACACCCCGCAGCCTAACTTCTCCCCACACGCTATGGATAACCCCAGGGAGAAGTCCCGCCCGATGGCCGGGGGGCCCCCGGTTGAACGGACCCTTCTTGCGGTGTGCTCAAAACTTGAGCACCCTATTTCACCAGCAAATACAGCAGCTTATCGATTTCATCGTTTCTGGACCGACACAGACGCGCGTTTTGACGCCTATGGAAAACTACGGCCCTTCGCGCGGCGCTGGCAGGGCCGGCCGCACGGCGTTAGCTCCGCCAGCGAAACTGGAGTCCCGGATGCGTACGTTTGTCCTCATGTCTCTGCTGGTGCTCATCGGCTGCGCCAAAGAAAAGCCCCCGGTGAAGTCCGGAGGGGGCGTCCTCGCCCAAGACGGCGGAATCACGACGGAAACCGAGCTGCCTGACGACAAGGACTCAAGGAAGTTCGCTGACCATCTGGTGCGGAACCCGATGAACGAATTCTCCCCTTCGGACGGCGGCGGGGCAAGCATCCGGTGGAAGTCGGTGTCCTTCGGTGCGAAGAACCGCTGGACGGCCGAGGCGGTGCTGACGGCGGCTGGCGAGACGATCGAGTGCGAAGAGGGAGGTCGGTGGACCATGGACAAGGCCGAGTCGTCGGAAAAAGCGACGGTGAACCTTGAGACCAAGCGGACCACCTGCCCCGGTCGCTCCGACAGTGTCTCCTACCGCCTCGTGATGTCGCGCAGCGACAACGGCTGGCAGATCGTCTTCCGGTAACGGTGCTTCCCCTCGCGCTGGCGTTGGGGGTTGGTTGCCGGGTGCCTGTGCCCCCCGACAGGGTCAAGGTGTCGGCGGTCGATGCGGTCGCCAGTTGCGCGAAGTCGCCGGATGACGATCACGACAACTGGCATCGGCCGGAAGCGGGCGGGCGAGACTGCGACGATGAGGACGCGGCGGCGGGGGACTGCGACCCCGACACCGGCGACGCCCCCTGTCAGCCGTCTGGCGGCGTTGAGGCCTGCAACGGGGTGGATGACGACTGCAACGGGCTCACCGACGACCCCTTCTTGACGCTGGTTCCCGGCGCGGCATCGGTCGCGGCCGTGGGCGGGCTGGGTCCGGCGGCGGCGGCGGTGCTCGTCGTCGGCGAGGCCAGCGCCGTCCCAGGCGTGGACGGTGCGGTCGCGGCGTACGGGCTCGACGGGCGGCTGCTCGTGCGCATCGAGGGCACGGGTCAGTCGCCTTCCTTCGGCTCGCAGCTCGCCACCGGACGTGACCTCACCGGTGACGGCGTCGACGACCTCGTGGTCGCGGCTCCGTTCGCGACGACCGACGATGGCCCGAATTCCGGCCGGGTCTTCGTCTTCGCCGGTCCGCTGGCGGCGACGACCACCCTGGCCGATGCCGTCGGCTCCTTTGAGGGTGGGGAGCTGGACGGCCAAGCGGGCGGACAGCTCGCTTTGGCGCCCGACCTCGATGGGGACGGGCTCGCGGAGCTGGTCGTGGGCTACTATCGGCACACGCTGGTGTTCTCTGGGGCGCCCCGGATGGCCGCCCGCCGGCTCGACGCGTTGGTGGACCTCGAACTGAATACGGGCGGCGGGGCCTGGCACTACGCCTCGCTCCCCGACGCCGATGGCGACGGGCGGGCAGAGTTGCTCCTCGGGATGGACACCTACGACGGTGGCGCTGGGCTCGTCGGCGTCATCACCAGCGCCTCGCCGACTACCTTCACCGTGGGTTGGTCGGATGCGCGCTGGCCGGGCCTCGGCGCAAAATTGGTCGTCGTGGACGGCGTGCCCTGGTCGCTCAGCGGGACCACCCCGGTCCGGCTCGACACCTTCGAGGCGCTCGCGATCGAGGCGCTGTCACTCGGCGACGGTGGCGATATCGACGGGGATGGTCGCGCCGAGTTGGTGGTCGAGACGGCGTTGGGAATCATCGTCCCCGGTATGCGTGAGGTGCCCTTCGCGGGCCGCCTTCAGGGGGAGAGGAACCTCGGTCCGTCCACCGACCTCGACGGCGATGGCGTGCCCGAGCTCCGGCTGCTCGCTGGGGGTGGAGCGGCGGTCCTGTCCGGCGCGCTGGCGTTTCGGACGCCCTGCGATCTCGATGGCGACGGCATCAGCGCGGCGTCGGGCGACTGCGACGACGCTGACCCGACGCGCCGGCCCTTCGCCCACGACGTCGCCGACGGGCTGGACCAGGATTGTGACGGCGAGGTCGATCGGCCGTTGGAATTGGCGCTGCCCATTCCCCGAGAGGTGGCCATCGTCGATGTCGTGCTTTTCGCCGTCGACGCCGGGGTGGTGCTCGGCGTGGATGGCGTCGCGACCGGGTACGGCGACTGGTCGGCAACCAACGTCTCTGGGCTCCAAAACCTCGCCTGGGGCGGCAGCGTCGCCGGCGACGGGGCGGCCTACCTGCTCGGTCATCAGGACGCGGGCGCGGCCGTCGTTCCGCTCGGGGCCTTCGGCGCGCCTGAGTTTGTGGCTGTCGCACGTATCGGGGACGCGCCGGGCCTCGCGCGCACCGGCGCCCTTGGCACCCCCGGAGACTTCGATGGTGACGGAATCGACGAGCTGGCGGTCATGGCGCGGGACACCGGCGGGCACGCCTCGGTGGGCCTCTTCGCGGGCCCGGTGGAGGGTGACCAGAGCCTGGACGACGCGGCGTGGCTCTTGAACCTCCCTGATGGCTGGACCAATCCGACGATCGCGCTACTCTCCGCCCCTGGAGTGACCGACATCGACGGCGACGGCCTCGCCGATCTGGTGGGGGGCAGCAGCGCGGCCTACTTTGGGCAGGGACGGGTCAGCGTGTACGCAGCCGTTGCGCAGGGCGTCCACGAGGCCGAGGCCGTCGCATTGATCGAATGGTACGGCGAGCCCGAGGAGGCGCTCGGGAGCACGCTCGCGGTCGGGGTGGAGCTCGGCTGGGGCGAGCGCCTGGACGCGCTCGTCGGCGGTGCCCGTGGGCCGAGGATTGTGGCGGGGGGCGCTTGCCCGGAGCTGGTGGGGCTCGTCGACGCGCCCTCCGCCTGGCTCGCGGTCATCGATGCCGACGGCGACGGGGACGTCGAACCGATTGGCGGCGCCGACGGCTGGTTGTGGGTGGATGGCGCGCCTTGGCGCGAGGCGACGACGCTCTGGTCGGCGGGTCCGTTCGGCCTGGCCTACGCGGATGCTGACGGGGCCTGGTTGGCGCCGGCGCCCTGATAGTCACCCATGCCGTCGCGACGCGCCGGCTCATTGAGCCATGAAACTGCCAGGCGGCATGGGGGACTGCGGTGAGGGGGAGAGGCCGACCGCGTTAGCAACGCGATCGGCGCCGCAGGCCAGCGGCTTGCCGATGGCCGGAGGGCATGGGCCGGTAGGGGGAGAGGGCGGCGAGGCGGCGAGCCCTCTCCCCCCGGTTCTTGTTAGGCGAGCCCCTCCCGCACCACCTCGTCCCACGATCGGACCCAAGGCTCAGCGCGCCGGCCGCGCCAGGCGTCGATCGCCTCCGCCCACGCGGCGACGCCATCCCCTGCTGAGAGCACGGTGCCGCCGTCGCCCACGAGCAGGCGGGTGTCGCCGATGCCGGACGCCACGACCGGCGTGCCCTGCGCGCGGTAGGCCAGGACCTTCAGCGGGCAGAACCATGGAGGGGCCTCGGCTCCATAGGGCGCCAGTCCGACGTCCATGGCCGCGATGACATCGGCCACATCGGCCTCACAGAGCTGACCTGGTCGCAACAGGCGTGGGTGGGTAGGGCCCCCCTCCCCCACCAGAATTCCCACCGCATCGGGCAGGGCGTCGAGGAGCGCCGGCACCCTCTCGACGCCGTGCCAGGGGCGCATCGACCCCACAAAGCCGATCACCAGCCTTCCGTCGAGGCCCAGCCGGACCCTGGTCTCGGCGCGGCGCCCGTGGTGCGGGGCGACGCCATTGGGGAGGTGGCGCACGTTCCGGCACCCCAACGAGCGCAGCCACTCCACCAACCACGCGCTGACCGCGACGATCTCCGGCGCGGCCAGCAGCACATCGCGCTCCCACGCTTCGGCGAAGGCGGTGTCCGGGAGGCCACCGTAGCGCCGGCGCTCGTCGGCCAGCGGGGCGTTGACCTCCAGGATCCAGCGCGCGCCCGTGGTCGCGTGCACCTTCCAGCCGGCGTCCGAGTACAGGCTGTGGCGCTCCCAGACGAGCGTCGGCTCGAGGTCCAGCGCGCGCTCGGCGCACCGACGGGCGGTCCGGACCTCACGTAGCCCCTGCCGCGGCGCCCACCGGGGCCAGCCGGCCAGCCCGACCCCGTGCACCGGCACGCCCACATCCCCTCCGATCCCGCGGCGGTCGGTGGCGCTGACGCACACGATCGGCGCGCGCAATGCGGTCGCGACGCCCCGCAGGTGCGCAGAGGCGCCGGACGGACCCAGGGCCGGGACGCCCGGATCCGCGCACACCACCACGTTGCCCGAGCGGACCATGCTGCGGCGTACTGCGCGCGATAGCATCGGACAAGACCCCACCGGAGTGTCATGCGCCACGCCTCGCTGAGCCTGCTTTTCGTCCTCGCGTGTGCGCCCGGAGCGGTGGACGCGCCCGCCGTCACCCCCGCCTCCGCCGAGGATGCAGCCTACGCCAGGCTCTTCGCGGCGGACGGTGAGGCCACCCAGAAGGGGGTCGAGGAGCTGCGCACGATGCGCGTGCGGGTCGACGACCTCGTGGGCGGGCTCCACACCCGGGTCCAGCAGTACGCTGGCGGGGTCCCCGTTTTCGGCGCCGAGGCCATCGTGCACGTAGATCCTGCCGGCAGCGTGGTCGGGGTCACCGACGATCTCCTCGGCGGGGTCCAGGTCGACAGCAGCCCGACTGTGGCTGTGGACGACGCGGTCGAGCGGGCCGTCGCCGACGTCGGCGGCTGGACCACGCTGAGCGATGAGCCGACCACCGAGCTGTGGATCCTTCGCCAGGACGGTCGCGACCACCTCGTCTGGCGCGTGCAGCTCCACCAGCGACATGTCGGCGAGTCCGACGCCCTCCCAGTGGTGTTCGTGGATGCCCACACCGCCGAGACCGTGTGGCAGTACGACAATCTCCAGTCGGTGTGTTCGGGAACGACCAACTACTATGGAACCGTCAGCGTCGACTGTTACGCCTACGGGGGCGCCAACTACCTGGAAGACACTGTCGATCTCCTCGGCACCTACAGTTGGAATGGCACCACCACCACCCTGAGCTACGTCAGCTCGGCCACGACGACCTTCGGTTCGACCCAGCGGACGATCAACGCAGTCGAGGCGGCGTATGTCGCGCAACTGGTGAACGACTACTACGACACCGTTCACGGGCGCAACGGGATCGACGGCGCGGGTGGGCCGGCGGCGGTCACCTCCCATGGGTACAACTTCATCACCAGCACCACTAGCTACTCCAGCAGCTACGTCGGCGCGTCCTGGGATCCCACCGGGCTGTACATGCTCTACGGGGACGGGGATGGCGTCTATGCCAGCTCGTTGACCACGCTCGACATCGGCGGGCATGAGATGACCCACGGTGTCACCCAGTACGAGTCCAACCTCACCTACAGTGGGGAGTCAGGCGGGCTCAACGAGGCGATGTCCGACATCTTCGGCGCAATGGTGGAGCGCTCGGTGCTGGGCGAGTCGACAGAC
The DNA here is from genome assembly GCA_947490345.1 of Deltaproteobacteria bacterium. Lineage (GTDB taxonomy): Bacteria > Myxococcota_A > UBA796 > UBA796 > SXON01 > SXON01. The sequence continues at coordinate 13,680 of CANLGL010000044.1, read as the reverse complement.
ACCTGGCTCGTCGGCGAAGAGGCGTGGACCCCGGGCACCTCCGGTGACGCGCTTCGGTACATGAACGATCCGCAAGTCGACGGGGTCAGCTACGACTACTACACCTCCTCGATCGCCAGCGTGGACGTGCACTACAGCTCCGGCGTCGCCAACCTCGCCTTCTACTTGCTGAGCGAAGGCGGCACCCATCCGCACGGGACCTCCACCACGTCGGTGACCGCCATCGGGGCCGACGACGCGGCCGACATCTGGTACCTGGCAAATACGTCCTATATGACATCGAGCACCAACTTCTCGGCGGCGCGCACCGCCACGTTGGCGGCGGCGGCGGCGCTCTATGGGTCTTCCAGCACTCAATACACCAGCGTCGGCAATTCCTGGACCGCGGTCGGGGTCACCGGGACCACCGCCACGTGCACGACATCCACCGCTTCGGGCTCGATCACCAAGAAAGGCCAGAGCAAGTACCATCCCAACTCGTCGGGCAGCGCGGTCACCGTCACCGCGCAGACCGCCAGCCTGACCGGACCCAGCTCCGCGGACTTCGACCTGTACCTCGAGAAGTCCAGCGGCCGCAGCTGGTCGAGTGTCGGGTCCTCCGTCACCGCGTCGACCTCCACGGAGTCGCTCAGCTACTCCGGCACGGCCGGGACCTACCGCGTGCGCGTGTACTCCCGGACCGGGAGCGGTAGTTACTCTGTGAGTTGGTGCAAATAGCGGTTTTCCAGCATCCCGCGCTGGTGGTGCGGCCATGTTCGTTTGGGTGGGGTGTTTTCACCCAGACGGCGCTGCCGGCGGAAACGCTGGTGGAGTGCGCTCCCTTTCTGCTCTTGGACATGGCGTCCGCGCAGCACCCGCCGCTGTGTGACTACACCTTCCGCCTCACCGACGCGCCGGGTTCGCCACACTTCGATCAGCGGGCGTTGGTGTTGGGTTGGGGAAGCCTCTACAACCACGCCGACGTGCCGTCCCTCGACTATCGTCTGCGATTGAAACAGCGTCTGTTCGAATACATCACAACTCGCGACGTCGCCGCCGGCGAGCAGCTCTACGTCTGTTACGGACCGGTGTGGTGGACCGACCGCGGCCGCGTCGCGCGCTGAATTCGGCTCAGGCGCGCGCGGCCAACGCAAGCCGGACCCCAGCGACCAGCCGACCGACTTGGGTGTCAAGAACTCCGTCCCCGTCAAGGACCAGTGCGGCGTGTTGTCGAGACGGCTCTACGTATGATTTGTACGCAGGGCGAACGGTACTGAACCACTGTTGCAGAACGTCATCCCACACGCGGCCGCGCTCGCGAGTGTCACGTGCGAGCCGCCGCCCGAGCCGGGTGTCGTCGTCACAGTGGACGAACACCCGGTAATCGAAACGGACACACAACTCAGGCTCGGCCAGGACGAGGATTCCCTCGACGAAGACGATCTCCGTGGGCGCGATATGTTCGGTGTGTGCCGCGCGCGAGTGGGTGGCAAAATCGTACACCGGTGCGTCGATGCCTTCCCCTCGTGTCAGCGCGCCAAGGTGTTCCGCCAAGAGCGACGTCTGTAAGGATTCAGGCCGGTCGAAGTCGTGGCCCCGCGGGGAGGGCGCGTCCAGGTAGTAGCGATCGTGGGTGAGCACCACCGCGCCAAGCTGGACGGCCGCGCGCGCAGCGATTGTCGTTTTTCCCGAGGCGGTACCGCCGGCGATGCCCACGATGAATGGCCGCACTCACGGCTCTCCGGAGCGGACCTGCGCGGAGATCCGGCCCCCAGGGCGCACGTCGAGCACGCGCGCATCCACCTTGCCCTCCAACCGGCCCGTGGGCTGCAGAATCAGCTTCTCCCGGGCGCGGACGTCGCCCTTGGCGAGGCCGGCCACGATCAGCGTGGCCGCGTCGATCTGCCCGTCGACGACCCCACTTTCGCCGATCTCCAGGACGTCCTCGGTGAAGATTCGGCCCTGGAACGACCCGTCGACGCGCACGCGCCCCTCGAAGCTCATCTCACCGCTGTAGCGGGCACCTTTGCCGAGCAGTGCAGCGAGGGGCAGGTCGCGGGTGGGCACTAGTCCCCCCTCAGCCGACGCACGAGTCCGTCCAGCTCGGCGCCATCCGCATAGTCGAGCACCATCCGCCCGCCTCCCGCCCGCCGGGCGGTGATGCGGACCTTCACGCCGACTGCCCGCGCCAGCTCGCGTCCCAGACGCTCCAGCCCCTTGTCGGGGCGGGGTTTTGGCTCGGGCGGGGCCAACATCTGGCGCACGAGTGACTCGGTCGAGCGCACATTTAGCTCGCGGCTGATGACCAGCGCCAGGGCCTGCGCAAAGCGGTCGCCATCCTCGGCCAGGGGGACCAGCGCCTTGGCGTGTCCCGCCGTGATCTGCCCGCTGATGACGGCATCACGACCGCCAGGCGGCATCCGCAATAGTCGCAGCGCGTTCGCGATCGTCGCCCGGTCTTTCCCCACCTTGCGCGCGACGTCCTCTTGGCGGAGGCCGAACTCTTGGATCAGGCGCTGGTAGCCCTCCGCTGCATCGATGGGATCGAGGTCGACGCGCTGTAAGTTCTCCAGCAGCGCCAGGACCAGTTGCCCGTCGCCGAGGAGGTCGGCACCGCGGACCACCGCGGGAATGTCGCTGAGTCCCGCCAACTTCGACGCCCGGAGGCGACGTTCGCCGGCGACCAGCACCCAGGCGTCGCCTTCCCGCCGGACCACGATCGGCACGATGACGCCGTGTTCTTTGATCGAGGCCGCCAGCTCCGCGAGCTGACCCGCATCGAACCGATGGCGTGGTTGGTGTGGATTGGCCCGCACCCGATCAATCGGGACGCGGCGCAGACTGTCCGAGGCCGCCGCGTTGGGTGCCGAGGCATCGGCGTCGTCCGGAATGAGCGCCGAGAGCCCCCGCCCGAGCGCGCCACGAGGCGACGAGGCCATCAGCCTGCCGCCACGCTGCGACCGCGGAGCGCCGCGACCCGGGCGGTCAGCTCGGCGCCGAGCGCGCTGTAGGCCGTCGCTCCCCGTCCGTTGGCCTCGTATTCGAAGATGGTCTTGGCGTGGCTGGACGCTTCGGCCAGGCGCACCGAGCGCGGGATCACCGTGGTGAAGACCTCGGTGCCGAAGACGGCGCGCGCCTGGGCTTCAACATCGCGACAAAGATTCGTTCTGGCGTCGTGCATCGTGAGCACGATCCCCTCGCGCACCAGCCGCGGGTTCGCGCTCCGGCGAACCGCGCCGATCGAGCGGATCAGCTCGCCGAGGCCCTCCATCGCGTAGTACTCGGCCTGCAGGGGCACCAGCACGCTGTCCGCCGCCGTGAGCGCGTTGATGGTGATGAGGCCGAGCGAGGGCGGGCAGTCCAGAAGGACGTAGCGGTAGTGCTTCTCGAGCCCGGCGAGCGCCAGCGATAGGCGATGCTCCCGGTTGGCCATGCCCACCAGCTCCACTTCGACGCCGACGAGGCTGCGTGTGGCGGGGGACAGGTCAAGCCCGGGCTGCGCGGTCGGCACGATGGTTCGGCCCAGCGGTTCCAGGCCCAAGAGGGCGTCGGCGATCCCGAAGGCGATGGTTTCGCGCGCGCAGCCGAGGCCGCTGGACGCGTTTCCCTGGGGGTCGAGGTCGACCAGGAGGGTCGGATGCCCGGCGCGCGCGAGGGCGGCGGCGAGGTTCACGGAGGTGGTCGTCTTGCCGACGCCGCCCTTTTGATTGGAGATCGCGATGGTGCGGGTCACGGTGCTGTCCGGGGCCCGCCTCATAACCGATAGCGCACCGAGGCCCGTGGTTTCTGGTCTACGGCGTAACGTTCCACGTGGAACAACCGCAGCGGCGGTGGCGGAGTCGGGGCGTCCCCCGCCGTCAAGAGTACCGCGAGCCCCCCCGGCGCCAGAAGACCGATGGCGTCGGCAAGATAGGCGGGTGGTGGTTTGTACGCGCGGCTGATGACGCCGGCCCACTGTCCGCGTGGCAGGGCATCGCTGTCGCCGCAGTAGACGGTCAGGTTTCGCAGACCCGTCCGCGCGGCGACCTCTTCGAGGAAAACCGCCCGCTTCTCACGGCGCTCGACGAGCGTCACCTGGGCGGCCGGGAAGCGCACTGCGAGGGTCACCCCCGGGAATCCAGCGCCGGACCCGAGGTCGAGCCACGGGCCGGAGGCGTCGAGACCCCGGATGGCGCCCTCGGCGTCCACAAAGTGCTCATCGACAGGACCGGGGCCCACGAGGTCCATGGCGCGTCGCCAGGACTCGAGCAGCTCGCGGTGGATGGCCAGGGGGTCGGGTGCCATCAGCGCCTTCGTTCGGTCGCGGGCATGCCCCAGTATACCGCGGAACCGCTCCAGCCCCCGCGTTAGGCCCGTCCCGCCATGATCGATCCCAACCTCGTCGCCACCCAACCCGATCTCGTCCGCGCCAGTCTGCGCCGCCGCGGGGCCACCGACGCCACGCTCGGCAACGTCGAAGCGCTGGTCTCCGTCATCGCGCGGCGCCGTGCCGCCCAGACGGAGCGCGACGAGCGCCTGGCCATCCGGAACCGCCTGTCGCCGGAGATCGGGGGCTTGATGAAGGCGGGGCGCCGCGAGGAGGCGGAGGGGCTCAAGGTTCAGGTTCGGACCGCCAGCGACCGCGCGGCGGAGCTCGATGCGCTCATCGAGGGGCTGCAGGCGGAAGAATCAACGCTGATCCTGTACCTTCCCAATCAGGTGCACGCCGACACCCCCGACGGCGACGACGAGCACGGCAACGTCGTGGTGCGGACGTGGGGCGCCGATTCGCGGCAGATGACCGGGCGCACCCACGACGACCTCGCCGAGGCGCTCGGGCTCTACGATCCCGGCCGGGCCGCGAAGTTGTCGGGCAGTCGGTTCTACGTGCTGCGCGGCGCCCTCGCGAAGATGGAGCGGGCGTTGGCCAGCTTCTTCTGTGACATGGCCGAAGGTCACGGGTACACCGAGGTGCTCGTCCCGTACATGGTCACCGCCGAGTGCATGGTCGGGACTGGGCAGCTCCCCAAGTTCGAGGAGGACCTGTTCAAGCTCACCGTCGAGCTCGCCGGGCAGCCGGCCTACCTCGTGCCCACGGCCGAAGTCCCCGTCACCAACTTGCACCGCGACGAGGTGTTGGAAGACGAGGTCCTTCCGATCCGGTACTTCGCCTTCACCCCATGTTTTCGTAGCGAGGCTGGCTCTGCCGGTCGCGACACCCGAGGACTCATCCGCCAACACCAATTCCACAAGGTTGAGCTGGTGTGGATCACCCGACCCGAAGAAGGCGCGGCGGCCCTGGAGAGCTTGACCCATCACGCGGAAGCGGTTTTGGAGCGCCTGGGACTCCCGTACCAGACGGTCGCGCGGTGCGCAGGGGACGTCGGCAACGGTGGCGCCAAGGGCTACGACCTGGAGGTCTGGCTTCCAGGGCAATCGGCGTACCGGGAAATCAGCTCCTGCACCTGGTTCACCGACTATCAGTCACGTCGGTTGAAGCTTCGGTTCAAGCGCGACGGTGACAAGAAGACGACGTTGTGTCACACGCTGAACGGCTCGGGGCTCGCAGTCGGTCGGACCTTGGTCGCGGTCATTGAGAACTACCAGCAGGCGGATGGCAGCATCCTCGTGCCGGAGGCGCTGGTCCCGTACATGGGGGGGGTGACCCGGATCGGATAAGCTTCACTCGCCGCCGAAGTTGCAGTTGAGCAGATTGCAGCTCCGCGTGCAGGTGTGCACTTCGTAGCGGCGCCGCAGCGTCGTGGCATCGTTCCACATCTTCGCCAACGACCGCCCGTCGGTCAGGGAGCCCACGGGCTCCAGGAAGTAGCAGAGGCGCACGTTGCCCGCGGGGTCGAAGGCCAGGTCGCTGTGGCCCGCTTTGCACACCTGTCCGTTCTCGACGCTGGGGTTCCGGAAATAACGGCGGAACGCCTCCAACTGCCCCACGGCGTTGCAGACCTTGCCGGCCGCTCGCCGCTCGGCCACCAGGATGTCGAGCGCCTCGTCGATGGGGACCAGATCGGTCGGCCACATGTCGCTACGCCGCCACCACGACGGATCATAGGCGTTGTTCCCGAAGTTCTGGTACAAGGGCTGGACGACGAGCTCATAGCCGCGCGATTTGCACCATTGCAGGAGTGGGCCGACCTCGGCCGCGTTGCCCCCGTGAAGGATGCACGAGATCACGACGCGGGGATTGGGGAGGGCGTCCAGGCGATCGCAGGCCTCCCGCACCTTCTTCCAACTCCCGGCTCGGCCCCGGCTGTGGTCGACGGTCGCCTCGTTGAAGCCGTCACAGGACAGGTAGGCAACGCTCACGCCGGCGTGGGCCAGGGCCTGCGCGCGTTTGTCGTTCAACAACCATGCGTTGGTGTTGAAGGTGACGGTCATCCCTCGCTCAGTGGCGCGCCCCATCAGGCGCTCCAGGTCCGGTCGCAACAGCGGCTCTCCACCCACGAAGTTCACCGAGACCGGCCCCAGCCATACTGCCAGCTCGTCGATCACCTTGGCCCAGGTCTCCTCTGGCAGATCCGTGGTTTCGTTCTTGTAGATGTCACAGTGGCCGCAAGGGAGAAAACAGCGGTCGGTGACCGATAGGTGCACCTGGGTGGGCGGCTCGGGCGCCGCACGCAACCGGGCGACGGCCAGCAGGCGCTCCGCCACGGGGCCGGTTCCTATGCGCACGCGGCGATCTCCGCTTCCGTGATGTCGGTGTAGTTCGACGAGCGGGGAATGTAACAGTCGTGACAGGCGGCGAAGCCATCGTAGCAGCCAGAGGCCGCGCCGGCCCGCCCACGACGCATCCGCTCCCCCCACCAGAGTTCGGGAAACGGGGTGTCCACAACGCTGCCGAGGACGTTCTCGAACCGATTGTCACGCACACAGGTGGTGACACGACCATCCCAGCCGATGACCGGACTCTTCCAGAACGAGCTGCACACGCCCGGGCCGCCGTTGACCGCTTCCGGGCTTGCCTCCGGCTTGGGCAGCGCCAGCCCGAGGCGCGACATGGCGGCGCGAAAGGCGATGTTCGCCCGCGCTTGGGCGACCGAGGTCGGGGCGTCGAGCTGCCGGAAGAAGACGACGGCGTCTTCGCCGGGCGGCACGACCTGTGCGGCCAGGCGCACCGGTCGCTTGCGGGCCTCACACGCCGCCGTCCAGCGCGCGGCGAAGGCGTCCACCTCGTCCGCGTTGTTCTCGCCGACGATCATCTGGAAGACCGGCCTCGGCCAGCGCGCTCCCGTTCGGCGAGTCTCGTCCAAGAAGGCATGGAGGTTGGACTCGACCGACTCGAACAGGTCTCGCCCCTTGACGCGCAGGTACCGCTCGCGTGTGGCACAATCGAGTGAGAAGTGCCAGGTCTGCTCAACCGGGGACGCGTTCAACGCGATCCGCAGTCTGTCGCGACCAAGATGCGTTGCATTCGTATGCAACTCTACACGGCGGAATAAACCGGCCTCCGCGGCCGCTCTGAGGCCCGCGCGATACAGCGTTCCGAACTCTGGGTGAATCAGCGGCTCGCCCAACCAGAAGGGAATCAATGTGTCGAAGCGAGCGCCGATCGCCACGAGTTGATCGAGTATCTGTTGAAACAGGGCCGGCGCAATGAACCCCACCCCATGATTGTGCGGATGGTCTGCACCCTCCGAGACGGCGCAGTGCACACACGCGAGGCTGCATTGGTTGGTCGTTTCGATGACCAGGTAGCTACCAGATGGTGTCCGGAATGACACTATTCGTACTCGTGATGCACGGCTGCGGGCCCCCAATAGCCCGGAATCCAGATCTCGTCTTCGTCGTAATAGCCGTCCACCCACTCCTGCCCCTGCCGGGCTTCTTCGCGCCAATAGCCGTCGACGTAAACAGAGTTGGTCCAGAATCCCGGTACCCACGACCAGCCGACCCGCACCGCAGCCGGTCGCCAATGGCCCGGCCGCCACCGATGCCCAATCGAGGCCCCGTCCACCCACACCCAGCCGGCGCGCGCGGCGGGCACCCAGTCGGCCCGCCACGGATTGACGATGACGTGGATTCGCGGGCCCATGACGATCGAGCGGGGCGGCGGACGATGACGTGGCCTCGCCTCGGCGGTGGTCGCCGCGCCGACGAGCGCGAACAGGACAAACAGACGAACCAAGAACATGGGAGCGGCTCCGTCGAGGCAGGATAGTCACCCATGCCGCGAACCGCAGCGCCCAAGGCCATGAAACGTCATTCGCGACATGGGTGACGCCCACGTGGGGGAGAGTCGCCCGGCGGGCGGGTTATCCAACCCGCCCGACGCCGCAGGCCGGAAAGCGCAGCTTGGAGGCCGGAGGGTAGGCGACGGTAGGGGGAGGACGCGGCGAGCGTCTTCCCCCGGTTCTTGTTAGCCGGCTGCATGGCGCTCGACCTCGACAAGCTCCTCGCCGCCCTGCCGAAAACCGACCTCCACGTGCATCTTGACGGGTCCCTCCGCCTCGGCACCCTCATCGAGCTGGCCCGAGAGCGTGGCGTGGCGCTTCCGTCGCAGACGCCCGACGGCCTCAACGAGCTGGTGTTCAAGCCGCACTACGTCGACCTCCCCGACTACCTCGCCGGGTTCGCGTGGACGTGCGCGGTGATGCAGGATGCGGAGGCGCTTGAGCGCGTCGCCTACGAGTTTGCTCTCGACAACTGGGCCGAGGGGGTGCGCTATGTCGAAGTTCGCTTCGCGCCGCAGCTCCACCAACACGAGGGTTTCGGTACCCGCGCAGTGCTTGCGGCGGTCAACGCCGGTCTCGCCCGCGCCCAGCGCGAGATTGCGCCGACGGTGCCGGCCGGCGAACCCGACTTCCGCTACGGGATCATCGTCTGCGCGCTGCGGATGTTCACCGAGCACTTCTCGGCCTATTACCGTCAACTTCTCCATGCCCTCCCCAGCGCGCCTCGGCGGGCACTGGCGGGGCTCGCCAGCCTGGAGTTGGCCAGGGAAGCAGTCTGGGCTCGGGACGAGGCGGGCATCCCGGTCGTCGGCTTCGATCTGGCTGGTCAGGAAGACGGCTACCCGGCCATCGACCATCAGGAGGCATACGCCTTCGCTCACGCCAATTTTCTGCACAAGACCGTCCACGCTGGCGAGGCCTACGGGGCGGAGTCGATCTTTCAGGCGATCACGGCGTTGCACGCTGACCGCATCGGGCACGGGTATCTGCTCTTCTCGCCCGAGCGCATCGTCGACCCCCGCATCGCCGATCGCACTCGGTTCGCCAGTCGCCTTGCGGAGTATGTCGCCGATCGCCGCGTCACCATCGAGGTGTGCATCACCTCGAACCTCCAGACCAACCCAAGCATCGGCACTGTCGAGGCCCACGCGGTGCGACAGATGCTCGACAGCCGCATCAGCGTTGCCATCTGCACGGACAACCGCCTCGTCTCCCACACTACCGTCACCCGGGAGTTGGGGCTGGCCGTGCGTCACGCAAAGCTCACCCCGAGGGAGTTGCGAGACATTGTGATACATGGCTTCAAGCGAAGCTTCTATCCGGGTAGTTACGCGGAGAAACGTCGGTATGTGCGTCAGGTCATCGATCGTTGCGATCGCCTCCTGGCGGAGCACGGATTGTCGTTGGCGGCCCCGGCCGGGGCGCTGCCGCTTCTGGGCTAGGCTGGGCCTACTTCTTCCCAAACAGCTTGTTGAACAGCCCGCCGCCAGCCGGCTCACTCGCGCCTTTGTCGCGCTCCAGGCGCTTCATCTCGCGGACGGCGTCGGGGTTCGATGGCTTCAGGCGAAGCGCCTTGACGAAGGACTCGCGGGCGGAGGTCGTATCGCCCCGTGCGGCTTGAATCTGTCCCCAGAGCACCCAGGCGCCGTCCAGGCGCTCGTTGCGTTCCAGCGCCTCGCGAACGAGGTGCGCGCCGGCATCAGCCGTTGCCATGTCCTTGTTGATGTGCATGCGGAACGTGGTATAGCCGGCGTAGGCGGAGAACTCTGCCTCTTCGGGGACCGCCGCGCTGACCTTGAGGAAAAGCTCGTGTGCGGCGCTGAGCCGGCCGGCGTGAAAATCGTTGAGCGCGCGCTTGAAGTCCTCCTCGGCGCCGAGAATCGCTCGGACCTTTTCCATCGCCAGCTCGTCTTCGGTCTTCTCTCCGTGGATGACACGCTTGATGTAGGCCTCGCGCTTGGTGTCGTCGCCGAGCGTTTCCCAGGCGGCGCGGATCTTGTCGAACAGCTCGGCCGCGACCTCGCGAACCTCGGGGCTGTCGAGCGCGTAGCGGTCCGGGTGGAGGTCGCGGGCGAGGGTGAAATAGGCTCGGCGCATCGACTCCGTGGGGCCGTCCCACTGCACGCCCAGCACCGCGAAGAAGTCGGGCGCGTCGCGGATCCTCCGGAGGGCCGGCCCAGACCGCACCGAGGCCGCGTCCGTCGTCCCCGCCACGGGCGTGTCGGGGCGCTTCTGGCCAAGACCGTCGGCGATCAGGGCTGCGATGTCGTCTACGCTTTCCGCCCGGTTGGCGCCTGCGCCGCGCTTCTTGACGCTGCGCACCTCGTACGGGGACGCTTCGATGCCGGTGTCGATGATCGCCCCCATCGTGAACGCGATCCGGATCCAGCGCTCGGCGGCTTCTGGGCCGCCCGGGGCGAAGCTCAAGAGCTCGTCCAAGGTGCGGGACCCGTCGAGATCGACAAGATAGGCGCGCAGCTCCTGTGGCATGTCCTGTCGCGACAACCAGGCGCCTGCGGCCCCCGCGAGCTTCGGCCATGCGCTGATTCCGGGGCGGCGCGTACCCGCTTCGTAGACCACCGCGGCAAGGTCGACCGGTTCGGTCTTGGGTGCGGCGGCGTCGGGTAACCAGCGGAGCTCCCCCCCTGCCTCCTTGAGCGCCCCAAGGACCCGCGCCCGACCCGCCGCCTCGACGAGCGCGGGGCCAGAGAGGCTCGGGTCGAGCTCGCCGAGCTTCTCGGGCGATTCGCTGCGGAGATTGGACTGCACCAGGGCCAATTGGCCGCCCACGAAAAAGAATACGCGCCGGCGCTTGCCGTCGGTCCAGTCGAGCGCCCCGGTTGAACCCTCGAGGGCGCGCGCGCACAGCGCGTCGTGGACGGGCTTGGGGGTCATGTGGACAACAGCCTCATGGTTTCGCGGGCCAACTCGAACTCCGGATTGTGAATGAGTATCCGGCGAAGGAGCCGACGGGCATCGTCAGACTCCCCCCGCTCGTAGTGCAGGCGGCCCAACCAGTAAAGGGGGAACTCTGCATCGGGGCTCAGTTGGATCGCATGGCGCAGCTCGGGCTCGCCGGCCGCGGGATCCTCGGGACAGGCCAGTCGACGGGTGCGCCCTAACATTCCCAGGATGTCGGCATCGACACCCTCCAGGTGCAAGGCGGATTGTAGCAGGCTCGCGGCCGTGACGTACTCCCCGCGCCGGAAGCATTGCTGGGCGCGTTCGGCCAAAAGCACCGCGTGGTCTTCGCTGTTGCGCGGAGGGGTGAGCCACCCGACCCGCCGGCCGAGCATGGCGTCGTACAGCGCCCGGCGTTCTGGGTCCATGAGGACGCGCCCGGCGTCAAGCACTCGCGCATACAGGCTCTGGGCCCGCTCCCGCGTCACCGCCGAGACCCCGCTCGGCAGCCGGAGTGGATCGTGTTCGGCCACGCCGCGGGCATTGGCGGCGTGGACTTCGGCGGGGAGCGCGTCGGGCGCCAAGCCGAGGATCGCGTAGTGGTTTGCGTCGGCGATGGCGCGGCACCGGACGGCCAGCGCCGCCTCGACTGTTGCGGTGTCCACCATGGCCAAGCCCTCGGCACGCTGGCGGTCGGTCGGGGCCTCGTCGAGCAGCGCCAGCAATGCAAATCGCCGAAGCACCCTGATCAGGCGCTCAGCCACCTCCGGAGCCTGGGTCACGCAGTCCGCGACCGACGCGCCGGCGAGGAAAAGCGCGTGCATCGGGGCAAGCTCGCCCGTCGGGTCCAACACGGCCCAGGCCCAGCGTCCCGCCAGGAGTCGCACGTGGCGAGCGCGATCCGCCGGGGGCCCGGTCGCGCCGCCACCGAGACGCCACCACGCGATGCCCGCCGGCACCTCGTATCCGGGCAATCCCAGCGGTTCCGCCAGGGTGAAGGTCCAGCGCCCGTCCGTGGCCGTGTCCAGGCGCTGCATGCGTTCGATGATCTGCTCGCGGAGCGCTCGCTCCGCGAGCGGGCGCCCCACCTGGGCCGACGCGATCAGCTCGTCCGCAAGGGGGCGACGCTTGCGCCGGGCCTCCGCGACGGCTTGGTCGACCTGGTCCGCGGTGAGGATGCCGAGGCGGTGCAAGACTTGGCCCAGCTCGGTGCCCCGCTCCGACGAACGGGCAGCGGCCGGTGCCCCGCGGTGAAAGTAGAGCTTGGTGCGCCCGCAGCCGGTCTGTACCTCGAGGATACCGCTTTCCCGCCGGTCGAAGTTCAGGGCCACCATGTCACGGAGCCAGCCCGGCCTGACGATTCCCTGCCGCGTGGGGGCCGTGGTGCGGCCGGAGGCGAGCACGTCGGCGTCGGGCACGCGAATCGCCCCGGGCGCCAACGAGTCCTCATCGCCGGTGGCTTCGTCCACCAGCGCCCGCAGCCGCAGGTGCAGCTCGTCCGCGCTCACCGGCTTTTCAATCATCGTGTCTGCGCCGCACGCTACGGCGAATTCCGCGCTGGCTTCGCCGTCGCAGAGGAGGATGACGGGTGTTCGGAGGCCGGGCGCGAGGCGCAGTGAGGCGGCGATGGTTGCGCCGTCCATGCCGGGAAGGGACAGGTCGCTGATGACCACCGCCGGGCGCTCCCGCAGCGCCCGGGTCAGTCCTTCCGGGCCGCTGGCGACGTGGTCCACGTCCCAGCCGCGCGTTCGCAGCGCGTCCGCCAGCCTCGCAGCCGCGAACAAGTCGTCTTCGATCAACAGGACGCGGAGGGCCACAGGGCGATCGTACCGCGCTCTGGCGGTGGCTGCCCGGCGGGTGTCGATCCAGCCAGAATCTGGCGGGCCGGGATGATACATCCGCGGTCTCTCCTGGGGCATCCATGGTCAACAAGGTCATTCTCATCGGTAATCTCGGTCAGGACCCGGAGCTCCGCTCCACGGGCGGTGGCCAGTCTGTCGGGTCATTGCGCGTGGCTACGACCGACAAGTTCAAGGACAAGGAGGGTAATCTTCAGGAGCGCACCGAGTGGCACACCGTCGTGGTGTGGGGCCGGGATGCGGAGAACGTCCACAAGTACTGCAAAAAGGGCAAGCAGCTCTACATCGAGGGGCGCTTGCAGACCCGGAAGTGGCAGGACAAAGAGGGCAAGGACCGGTACAGCACCGAGGTTGTGGCCGAAGTCGTCCGGTTCCTCGGCGGGGCGGGCGGTGCCGGTGGGGCCGGCGGTGGCGCCGAAGAGGGCGGCGGCGGTGGTCGGGGCGGCTACGGCGGCGGCGGTCGCTCGGGCGGCGGTGGTGGTGGCGGGTACGGTGGCGGTGGTGGCGGTGGCCAGCGCCGTGACGAGGGTCCCCCCTCGCAGGAGGCTCCGCCCTTCCAGGGTGGGGACGACGACATTCCGTTCTAAAGGGGAAGGGGCCTGCGGCCTCATGCTTGATCACAACCGGGAACTTTCCTGTTCGGTCATGGGTTCTTCGAGCCATGCCACCCAAAATGCGACACCCCACGGGGCCATGCCACCCGATTTGCGACATGCTTGCGATCCGCGGCGTCTCAGCCGCCTCGCCACGCGAAACTATCGGCGTTGGCTCGTGAC
>CANLGL010000043.1 GCA_947490345.1 Deltaproteobacteria bacterium | reverse complement strand
GCGACGCGCACCGACAGGATGGCCTCGGCGCTGCGACGCAGCGCGTTCTTCTTGATGTCGAGCGTGGGGAGAGTGGTCGCGACCACCGTGACGGCCGGTTGTCGCCACAGGTGCGCCGCCGGCGGGCTTCCGCGGTCTGGCAGCGGCTCCACGCCGGGGCATAGGTGGGCGCCTTCCCGGATGACATCCCTCGTCAGCGGCACGTCCCATGCGGCGGTGCACCACGCCTCGGGGACCTGCGATCGTGGCGCCTTGACCCGCCCGTCGTTGTCGACCAGGCGCGAGATCATTTGCACGAGCGCCAGGGACACATCGGGTACCATCCCGCCCCAAAGTCCGGAGTGGATATCGGCCTCTAACGCTGTGCATCGCACCGTCAGCTCGAGGATGCCACGCAGCGATACGGTCAGGCCGGGAATCTCGGTCGAGGGGTTTTCACAGTCGGTCAGCACCATCGCGTCAGCCTCGAAGCAGTCCGGGAAGGCGTCCATGTAGCGCTCGAGGTTGGGGCTCCCGATCTCCTCCTCGCCCTCGATCACGAGCCGCACGTTGCACGGCAGCGCGCCGGCGACCGCGAACCAGGCGCGGATGGCGGCCAGATGGGTGACCCAGCCGCCCATGTCGTCGGCGGCGCCTCGCGCGTAGAGGCGACCGTCACGTACGGTAGGCTCGTGCGGGGGCGACGTCCAGGTCTCCCCTTTGACCGGCTGCAGGTCCAGGTGGCCGTAGATGAGGATGGTGGGCGCGCCGGGCTTCTTCAGCCAGCTCGCCGTCACGCACGGCAGCGCGTCCGGGAGGACGCGTGCGACCGCGTCGTCAAAGCCGAGCGCCACCAGATCTGAGGCAACGGCTTGCGCCAGCCGCCGGACGTCGTCGGCGTGCCCGGGATCGCACGAGACGGCGGGGATTCGTAGGTACGTGCAGAGCGCGTCGAGGGCGGCGGGCACGCTCTCGCGGGCCAGGGCGGCGACGGTGTCGGGGGTGGACATGAGTCTCACTTAGCACGATGCTGCGACGCAGAATAAACTTGACGCATTGCAGCATTTCCCATAAGGTCCGGTCGGAGTCGCGATGAACCCAACCGACCAACCCCGCGACGGCGCGTACGGGGCTCTGTCCCTGCTCGCCTTGGTGTATGCGTTCAACTTCCTCGATCGCACCCTGATATACATTCTTTTCGGGCCGATCAAGGCGGAGTTGGGGCTTGGCGACGTGCAGTTGGCCCTGCTCGGTAGCACCAGCTTCGTCCTTTTCTACACCCTCTTGGGCGTTCCTTTTGGACGCCTCGCCGACCGGGTCCCCCGCGTTCGGATGATCGCGCTCGGCCTGCTGGTGTGGAGCGTCTTTTCCGGGCTGACCGGGCTGATGCACTCGTTCACGGGGCTGTTCTTGTGCCGGCTGATGGTCGGCGTCGGGGAGGCCACACTCGGACCTGCGGCGCTGTCGCTCTTGGCCGACTACTTCCCGGCCGCCCGCCGGGGCAACGCCAACGCGCTCTACTCGGCCGGCGTCCCCGTGGGCGCCGCGCTGGCGATGTTCGGCGGCGGGGCCCTCGCTCAGGGGTACGGCTGGCGGGGCGCCTTCTTCATCCTTGGTTTTCCCGGTGTTCTGCTCGCGGCGGTGCTCATCGCCGCCGTGCGCGAACCAGCCCGGGCAACCCGGGCGGATTCGGTGACGCAGCGTGGCGATTGGCGGGCCATCGTGAACAACCCGGTCTTGCGCTGGCACACGCTTGGCTACGCGCTCTTCGCGCTCGCGGCCAACGCGGTGAGCATGTGGATTCCCTCGCTCTTCGTCGCGAAGTATGCGGTAGACCTCAAGACGGTGGGCATGGCCCTTGGCGGGTGCACCCTGGTCTTCGGTCTCGCCGGTTCGGTCTTCGGCGGCCGGCTCGCCGATCGCTGGCGCGCGCGATCCAGCGGGGGTCGGCTGCGGTTCTCTGCGGTCGCGGCCCTTTGCTGCGTGCCGCTTTGGTTGGGGATGCTGACGGCGCCGACGTTTGGGCTGGCGCTCCTGTGCTTGGGCCCGCTCCTTGCTGCGGCGTTGGTCTGGCTTGGCCCGGCCGCCGCCGACCTCGCCGAGATGGTGTCGCCGGCCGACCGCGGGCTGGCCGTAGGGCTCTACTTCCTCGGTGTCAACGCCCTGGGCTACGGCCTCGGCCCACCGGTTCTCGGCTGGCTCGCCGAAGCGGCAGGGTCGGCGGAGGACCCCGCCCGCGTCGCCGAGGCTCTGTTCCTCTGTCCGATCGCCTGCCTCCTCGCCGCGGCAAGCTTGCGGTTCGCGGCACGGAAGCGGGAGAGCCTGGCGGAGGTTGTTGGTGGCGGGGCGCTGGCCGCGGGGTAGTCGCCACGCCGCGTTCCGGGGCTCACGGGGCCATGAAACGGCCCCAGGCCGGAAAGCGTAGCTTGGAGGCCGGAGGGTAGGCGACGGTAGGGGAAGGGGCCGCAGGCCTCTTCCCCCGTTGCATGATAGACCTCGCTCGCGAGGTTCGAATGGCCCGGTTGCGATTGTCCCCGCTGGTCTGGCCATGCTTGGCCGTGCTGGGCTCCATCCTGGCTTGCGAAGGCGCCAGCCAGACCTGCGATTCGGATCAGGAGTCCCGAAACGGCGTGTGCGTCGATGCGATCGAGGGTGACGCGGACACGGACAGCGACTCCGACTCCGACTCCGACTCCGACTCCGACTCCGACTCCGATTCTGACTCCGATTCTGACACCGACACCGACACCGACACCGATACCGGCTCCGACGCGATCACGGTGCGTGACCTCCAGGAGGGCGGCCTCACCGGTGAGATCGCGCTCCACAACCTGGTGGTCACCACGCCGATCGCCGCTGACGGCAGCTTTTTCGTCCAGGACGACGGCGGCGGCGAGTGGTCCGGAATCCGCGTGTACCCGGCGGCGGTCGTCATTTCCGTCGAGCGAGGGGATGTCGTCGACATCCTGGGCTTCGCGCAGGAGTACTACGACGAGACGGAGCTGGTGGTCGAGGCGGTGGATGCGGTGGCCGTCACCGGCAGCGATACCCCCGCGTCGGTCGCGTTGTCCAACCCGCCCGCCGACTGGGAGGCCTACGAAGGGGTGCTGGTCGAGCTCAAGGGTATCACCCCGGCCGGGGAGCCCGACGCGTCCGGCCAGGTCCTCACCGATTGGGGCATCCTCCTGGATGACTACTTCTTCGACTACACCGAATCCTACGTTTCGGGCGACGAACTCGACATCGTTGGGCCCTTGCGCTTTTCCTACGAGGAGTGGAAGGTCTGCCCCCGAACGGCGGCGGACCTTCGGTGATCGCGCTCCTGGTGGCCTGCTCGAACGACCCGGTCTGGGTGGTGCAACACGCATCGATTGTACCGTCTTCAACCGGCATGGAGGGCACCCAAAGCTGGGACTTCCACTCGGCCGCGTGGTCGCCGGACGCCAGTGACGAGGGACCACTGTGTGCCAGGACGCAGGCCTTGGTCGGCACGCTCACGACGGCCCCTGGTTGCCCCGACTGTCGCGCCGCGTACGACCTTGTCGTGACCGAGCTGGACTCGGACTGCGCCGACGAGCTCAACCATGACCCCGGCTTTTCGGGGCCCGCGCTCTATACGATCGGGGACGTGCCTCCAGAGCTGCTCGCGGAGGAGCCCTACCCGGGCGAGGGCTTCGGTTGGTCGGTCGGCTTCGGCGACGGGGGGCTCGTCGATGTTGGATACGTCTACGCCGAGGCGCTCGACCTCGGCGAGCTGCCTCCGGCCGGACTGGCGACCGGCGCTACGTACACGCTTTCGCCGGCGATCGCCTGGGAGATCTAGCTTACTCCGGCGCGGGCAACGCCAACAAGAGCAGCGGCCGCAGCGCGTACGCACCGCTTGCCAGGGCCACATCGCTCACGTCCGCGGGGGCCGTCGTGTAGCCGAACGGGAAGACAGTGGCGCCGTCGTCGGCGCTCAGCCACGCGCCGTACAGATCCTCGGCTTCGTCCTCGAGGTCGACGGTCCCAAGCCTGGCCCGGACCTCGACATCGAGCTGCCCGATGCCGAACCCGAGGGTCGCTGGAACGCCGTCAGGGACGCAGTCATCGCCGCCTGGTACCCCGACGGTCCACCACGCCAGAAGCCCTGCATTCTCCGCGTCAGTCGGGCTCGGCGCGACCGCAAGGCTGCTCAGGTCCAGTGAGCATGGACGCTCGTCCACAGCCAGCTCCGCGTCTACGGCCACCAACTCCACCGCGGCGTCGGTCGTGCTCCCGGCTCCGTCCGCGACGACGACGTCGGCCTCCAGCGTGTACCACGCGGCCACGAAGGTCTCGTCGGTGGCCGTGTCGTCGGTGCCGCCGTCCGAGTCGACCTCGCCCGCATCGGCGGTGTCCAGCGCGCCCTCGGCATCGAAGGCGGCGGGATCGATGGCACTATCGCCGCAGCCGAACATCAACGCGGTGGCAACGAAAACAGACGAACGCATAGCGGCTCCCGGCAAGCCCGCACCAACCCCCCCGGACCATAGCCTAGGCTCGGGCTGGCGCCAAGGAGCATGTGGGCGATGCACCGCGACCGGGCGTCTCGTCAGAACGAAGCTGGTGTGCATCGCGCCGCGCTTCGGGGATAGGCCGCAGCGGTGGCAGACCTCGTCAACGAGCTTGTTTGGTCGCACTCCCGGGCGCGGGCGTTCTCCGGCTGCGCTCGCGCCTACTGGTTCGCCTACTACGGCAGTTGGGGTGGGTGGGACGCGGGGGCGCCGGATGCTGCCCGCGATGCATACGTTCAAAAAAAGCTCACATCCCGGTCGATGTGGACGGGAACTGTCGTCCACGCCGTGGCCGAGCACGCCCTGCGTCAGGTGCGGGAAGGGTTCGTGCTCGGTCCGGTGGAGATGGCCGTGGCGGGCGCCCGCAGCGGAGCGCGGCGCGACATCGAGGGCAGCCAGGACGGATCGTGGTTGCAGCGGCCGGCTCGCCGAGTGGGATTTCGCGAGCATTACTACGAGTCGCCACCCAGCGAGGCCGACTGGGGCGCAGCCATCGACGAGATCGAGCGACAGGTGCGCGGCCTCTGGGACAATCGATTGTTTCAACGGCTGTGCGCGGTGCCGGCGCGAATCAAGGAGCTCGAGGACCTGCGACGCTTCCGCGTCGGTGACGTCGATGTGTTCGTCGTGCTGGACGTCCTCGTAGAAGACGGGCGCGGCGGGGTCGTCATCCTGGACTGGAAGACTGGCGAGGCGCACAACGACGCCGACATCGCCGTTCAACTCGGCGTCTATGGCTTGTACGCGACGCAAGAGTTGGGGGTTCCGGACGACCGGATCACTGCGATGCATGTGAACCTCCGCCTGGGCACCGAGAGCCGCCACCCGGTGGGCGCCGCCGAGATCCACCAGGCAGCGGCGCGCATTGCCGAGTCGGCGACGGCGATGCGTTCGCGGCTTCGCGACGTCGCGCACAACGTGGCGGTCGCGGAGGACTACCCGGGGCTTCCTGTCGGGGCGCCGGCGTGCAGCTATTGCAACTTCCGCGGAGTTTGTGGTCGTCGTTGATTGATCAGACCATTTTTTGGTATCCACATGGTTCCGGAGTTCAGTATCTTGGGGTTGTCCACCGAGGTCCCGATGTCCGACACCCCTCAGCCGATCAGCACCCCACTCCGTCTGGTCCCCATCTTTCCCGCGTCGTTGCTCGGGGACGATGTACTTGCGCGCGGCGGGCGCTGCTTCGCCGTGCGGCACGCAGGCACCCCTGCCGACGGCGAGGTGCTGGTGGCCGTTCCCGAGGTACCCGGCCGTCAGGTGCTCGTGCCACGTGGATTCGGCCGGCCGTTGCTTGGCCGTCCGGCGCCAGGCGGCTGGCGGGTCGAGGGGTCGGGGGAACCGTGTGGGTCGCGGCGCTGGCTCGCCGTGGGCGGGCTCGCGGCCCGGGTTCGGCCCTATGCGCTGCCGGTGGGCCCGGCGGTCGCGGCGCCGCCGCTTCGGCCCGGCGCGCCGGGGCGGGGAGCGTTTCTTGCGATCCGGCCGGTACTCCCCCTTTTGACCGCAGCGGCGCGTTTGGACGGGCGGTTGCGGCGCGGACCCTCAGCGGTGGCCGGACCACGGATTCGCGAGGTTTCGCCTGCCGCCACCGCCGCCGGTGTCGCCGTGGGCATGTCGGTCGCACTGGCGCGGCGCCGCTGTCCGGCGCTGCAAGTGGCACAGGCCGACACAACCGATCTGGTCGCGCAGGTGGCCGCGCTGCTGACTGCGGAAGTGGGAGCGGTCACGCGCGTTCGCGGGGCGCTCGTCCTCCGCCCCGGCGGCGATCGTGTTGCAGATCTGCTTGCGCTTGCTGAAGCGGTGGCGCTGCGCGTGTGGCAGGAGGTTGGGGTGCGGCTCCGTATGACCTTCGCGGCCGATGCGGCCGTGGCGGTACGGTTCACGCGGCTCCTGGAGGCGGACAGTGTGGCCTACCTCCCCGCCAGCGCTGGGGCGCTTTGGCGGCGGCAGCGTTCGGCGTCGCTGCGGGCGGGTTGGTCAGGTCAAATGGTCGATGTCGACGGCATCGTGGCGCTCGCTCGCGCGGTGGCGGCCCGCGCGGGCGAGGCGGGGCGGCTGCAGGTTGATGCCGGTGTCAAACGCTTCGAGGTCCCGTGCGCCTCCGCGGGCGCGGCGGCCGCGGTCGAGGCCGCCCTGCGGGCGCGCGCCGTTCACCTTGGCGAGGTGCGGGGCATCCGCTGGGTCGACTCCACGGCGCGTGCTGCGCGGCAGCTCTCGCTGTTGGGATAGGCCTGGGCGGTGAGCCCCTTCCAGTTTGTCGGCGTCCTCCATCTCCTCCCGCTGCCGGCGGCTCCACGCGGCTCGCCGGGCATGCACGCGGTGCGCGAACGTGCTCTGGCGGACGCTGCCGCGCTCGCCGAGGGCGGAGCGACGGGGGCGATCATCGAAAACTTCGGGGACGCCCCTTTTGCCGCCGGGGCGGTCGATCCGCACGTGGTCGCGACGATGGCGGTTCTGGCGGCCGAGGTTCGGGCGCGCCACCCTTCCCTTCAGCTGGGAATCAACGTGCTCCGCAACGACGCTCGTGCCGCGCTCGCGGTGGCCGCTGCCGTGGGCGCGGAGTGGGTGCGGATCAACGTGCTCGCTGGCGCTTCGGTCACCGACCAGGGGCTCATTCAGGGCGATGCGCACCACTGGCTGCGGTACCGCCGCGAGCTTGGGTGCACCGCGCGGATTCTCGCCGACGTCCACGTCAAGCACGCGCGTCCGTTGGCGGGAGGGCCCATCGGCGAGGCGGCGGCTGACCTCTCTCGTCGGGCTGGCGCCGACGTCCTGATCGTCACCGGGCGGGCAACGGGCGCCGAGGTTGATGGCGCGCAGCTCGCGGAGGTGCGCGAGGCCGTTCCCGAGGCCGAGATCTGGCTGGGCAGTGGCGTCAGCCATGCTTCGGCACGCGGATGGCGCGATCGCGTGGCCGGCGCCATCGTCGGCACCGCGCTTCACGTCGACGCTGACATGCGGGCCCCTCTCGATCCGCTGCGCGTGGCGAGGATGGCTGAAGCGTTCCGCGGCTGAACCGAAGCGCGCGTCAGCCGTCGGGAGGCCAGGGGTGACCGGCCGGCGTGCACCCCCGAGACCAGGGCGCCGCGGCCTTGCTTCCAGGCTCGTCCAGTCGCGCCAGCGCAGATTGCCGCACCTGCTCCCAGGCGCCGGCGCTTGGCGTCGCCGCGAGCCGCCGCGCCAGGTCGGGCTCGCGCTCGGCGGTCCACCACGCCAACAGGGCGCGGTCGCCGGGCTCGGCCCGGGAGGCGAAGGGGAGGGCTGGCGACGGCACCGGCTGCGTCGCTGGCCGGCCGGGCCGTTTCTTCGCGCGGCTCGGCGCGAGCTCCGGCGCCGCCTGGTCGGCGCCGGTCTGGACTGCTCCAGCAGTCAAGAGCGCGAAAAGCGCGTCCAGCGCTGGGCGGTCGGCGGGGAGGGCGGCGGCCAACTCGGCGGCGTCCTCCAGGAGCCCAGCGCGCAGATGCTCTGCGATCGCGGCGGAGACGGCCTCATCGCGTAGCGCCTCCGCCGCGACTGGGGGGGCGGCAACCTCTGCCGGAGCGGGGAAGCGAGCGCCACAGCGTCCCACCTGAAGGGTCGTCGCCCCTACGCTCACCTGGAGGCCCGTGGCGCTGCGCGCGAGCGTAGGCGCCAACTCGGCCTGGCGCGCCAGCTCGTAGAGGACCCACGCACCGACCGCCGGGTCGGCAGGGTCACCGCGCAGCACGGGGTGGACCCGACCAGGCGCTGAGGGGCTCCGAGGGGCTCCGGAGCGTCCTGCCAGCGCCCACCGAGCCTCGGGCCCCGGCAGGCTCACGCGGGTCGGTCCGGACCGAACGAACCGCAGGAGCGCTGCCCATTCGGCGGCAACATGGTCTCGCGCGCGTTCCTCGACGAGCTGAAGGACGCCGTCCGCCGGAGCGGGTGGCGACGAGGGCGTGTGCGGCTCAGCGTGCACGGCGCTCCCGAGCCACACCAACTCGGTCGGGTCGAGGTCCACGCGCAACCACGAGAGCGCCTCGACCGCCGGCCCCGGCTCGGCGTCGCGGAGCAGGATGGCCCGATCGTACAGGCCTCCTACCGGGACCTCCTCCGCGAACGCGCCGAGGTCCAATGCTGAGGACGCCAGGGACGCTGGGTAAAGAAGCTCCGCGCGCGCCGCGCCCGGCCAGCCAGGCGCGAGCAGGACGTCGGCGATGGTTCCCGCCGGCTGGAAGGAGTCGGCGAGGAGCAGGTGCGCCCCGTTTCGCCGCCGCCCGATCGTTGCCGCCGGATCGGTAGCCAGGCGAATCATCGCGGCGCGGCGCGGGCCCTGGGGAACCAGCGCGCTGGCGCACGCACGGAACCGCCGGGCGTCTTCAAGTTCCAGGATCACGTGGGCCCAAGCGGACCAGGGACTGGAGCACGTCGCGGGCTCGCCAACGAGCACGACCACCCGGGCAATCCAGGGCGCGCTGGCGCCCACACCGGAGGGGGTGAAGGCGGCCCAACCGAGGATCAGGGCCGAGAGGCCAAGGGGGGCAAGACGGGGAAGCCAGGTGCGGACACGCCGAAACGTGCTTGGTACAGGTCGAACAGGACTCGTGGGAACAGGCATGTGCCACGTACCCAGCGTGTCCGCACCCAGGAGGAGCGGAAAGGAGGCGGGAAAGGGGGGAAAGTGGAGGGATCGAGTCTCCGCGGGCGACCGCGGTTTTCTCGTGCACCAAGGGTATGGTGGCCCTGATCGGCTTGCAAGGGCCAAGAAAGAGAAAAGTTTGCATCCGCGGCGATCAATTTGCAGGGACGGTGGACGGGTCAACCCCTGTGGACAACTTTGATCGGCACGATCGAAAGCGTGGATGGACCGTGCATCCGACCGGCCCTGGCATTGCGGAAAACCCCCGATCTGGGGGACGGCTTGGCCACGCCGGGATCGGGGCTTGTGGATAAGGTAGGGGAGGGGGTGGCTTGGGCCGAGTCCGGGAGTTCTTGGCGCGGCTGCGCCCCGAGGGCCGGCGGATCGCGGAGCTGCGTGCCGTGGCGGAGACCGGGAACGGCCATGACTGCGTGGGCGGCGCCCGGGAGATTGGGAGCGTGGGGGCGTGGCGGGCGCTGAGAAGGGCCCTCGCCGGGGGCTCGCTCGCGCCCGAGCCAGCTTGGCTCGCTGCCGCTCCCCCCCCGCGGGCACGGGAAGACCATCTGCTCACCGCGCTCGCGCGGCTCCGGGCAGGGGAGGGTCACGAGCTGCTTCGCGTCGAGTTGGCGGCGTTGGATGAGCGAACCGTCCCGACGTCCGGCGGTCCTCGCGCGCCCGCCCAGGCGCTCTCCATTGCGCCGCTCGCGGACCGCTTCGTTCTGTTCAGTGCGGACGCATTGGATCCGCGGGCCGTGGCTCGGACGCGACTTCTGGACGACGCCGCGTTGCCCTCTCGCTGGCTTCGGCTGGCCGCGCTGCACCATCCCGACGATTTCGAGGTGCTTCGTTCCGCGCGCGCCGCTGCGGGTCGGCGGGGGGAACACGTGGTGCTCGAGGCGCTGGGGGTTCACGGTGATCCCCGGGCGTTCGCCGTGCTCAAGGAGGCGCTTCACGCGCGCGACGTGGATCCCGGCCGGGGGTTCATCCAGCGGCGCTTGGCCGCTGACGGCCTCGGTCGCCTGGGACTGGCGGCGGCGGTACCCGTGCTGCGCCGTGCTCTCGGCGACGAGCAGGCCGACTTCGAGGGCCGTCCGGGCGCTGGGCTGGGCATCCAGTACCCCGTCCGGGCCAACTTGTTGTGGGCCCTCGGCGAGCTCGACTCTGCCGATGCGGTTGGTGATCTCATCGCCTCCCTCGGCGACACCAGCGGGACTGCGTTCGGGGGGCTGTACCTACCCGCGATGGATGCCCTGGTCCGGTTGGGCGCGCTTGCTCAGGAACCGCTCCGCCGCTGCGAGGCCGCCGGAATCGAGCCCGCAGCGACGAACGCGCGCGGAGTGCTTACGATGCTGGGCGGAGGGCGGGCATGATCGAGGCGGTCCCGCCTCTGGACCTTCGCGAGGGGCGCCAGCTCCTCGCGGTGGGCAACGGCTTCGAGGCGCACGAGGTTTGGGAGTTGCAGTGGAAGGCCCTGCCGCACGGGCCGCCGCGACGTGCGCTCCAGGGCTTGATTCACCTCGCCGTGGCGGTTGAACACCATCGCCGAGGCAGCCTGCGTAGCGCGGTCGGCCAGTGGGACAAGGCCGTCGACAAGCTCGCCAATGGACTGCCGTGGCCAGGGATCGACGTCGCGCGGCTGTTGGATGCCGTTTTGCCCTGCATGGCCGCGGCACGCCATGGCGAGTCGGTCCCGATTCCGGACCTCAGGTGGCTCGATGATGGGTGACCCTCCGCTCGATCACGCTCGCAGCGTCAGGAGGCGGGCCGCCAGCTCGGCGAAGCCATGGCCCCCCTGCGCCTCGGTGCGGAACGCAGGGGCGACGGGAATGCGGGGCAGCCAGCGATCGACATTCGCCACGCCCACCGACATCGGGAAGTGGGCGAACATCGGCGCATCGTTCGCGCTGTCACCGACGTACGCCCAGCGCTCCGGCGCGGCGTTCAGGCCCAGGTCGGCGCACAAGCCGTGGAAGCCGGCGAGTTTGTCGAACTGTCCATACCACCCGTTGACGTGGATGCTCGAGACCTTGCAGGTGGCGCCGAAACGCTCGAAGATCGAGACGATTCGGTCGATGGCATCGTCGGGCAGAGCTGGCACATCTTCGCAGAAGTCGATTGCGAGGTCCAAGTCTCGATAGGGCTGGTCGCTGGCCAGGGCAGTGCCGGGCACCTCGGCCAAGACCGCGGCCTCGATGGCGGCGAGTCGGCCGGCGTTCCCGGTCCGCTCCTCAAGCGTTTGGGCGTAGGCGCGCACCAGGCGACCGTCGCGCATCGCGAACCACAAGCCCCCGTTCTCGCCGACCACCCCGTTGCAGGGCCACTGTCGGGCGATCTGATCGCACCAACCGGCGGGCCGCCCCGTCACCGGCACCAACGCCAGACCCGCCTCTCGAAGCGCAGCCATCGCGGCGAAGGCCGCCGGCACCAGCCGGCCATGGAGCGTCAGCGTGTCGTCGATATCGGTAAGCACGCCCACGAGCCCGGCGGCGCCGTCGCGGTCGATACACGCGAGAGGCTGCAGCCGGCTCACGGCTACTTGATGGTCCAGGTCTCGCCGCCGTTGAGCAGTTTCTGCAAGTCGGGTTTGCCGCCCTTCTGCGCCTCCGTGATCTGCTCATTCATCAGCGTATCGAACGTCGCGCGCGGGTTGCGGTGAAGGATTCCCATCGGTACCGGGAACGAGGGGTAGTCCATCCGCGCGACGATCGCGCCCAAGAAGGGGTCGGTCTCGTCGTGGACGAGGCAATCATCGGCGCTCAGACCGTCGCCGAGCTCAACCACGGTGGGCCGGATGCCGCTGAGGCGGATGCCCTTCTTGCCACCGGCGAAGACCATCGGCTTGCCGTGTTCCAGGAAGATGCAGCGCTCTTCACGCACCGGCTTCTCGATCAGGGCATCCCAGGCGCCGTCGTTGAAGATGTTGCAGTTCTGGTAGAGCTCGACGAAGGAGGTGCCCTTGTGCGCGGCGGCCGCGCGCATCACCTCGCGCTGCTCCTTCACCAGAATGTCGACGCTGCGGGCCACGAAGCTGGCGTCAGCGCCGAGCGCGAGGGCAGCGGGGGAAAACGGATGGTCGACGCTGCCGAATGGAGTGGACTTCGTCTTCTTGCCGATTTCGCTGGTTGGCGAGTACTGCCCTTTGGTCAGTCCGTAGATCTTGTTGTTGAACAACAGGATGTTCAGATCGACGTTCCGGCGCAGGCAGTGAATGAAGTGGTTGCCGCCGATCGACAACGCGTCGCCATCGCCCGTCGCGACCCAGACCGACAGTTCGGGCCGGCTGACCTTCAGGCCTGTCGCCACGGCAAACGCGCGGCCGTGGATGGTGTGGAACCCGTACGCGTTGATGTAGTAGGGAAAGCGGGAGCTGCATCCGATACCCGAGACGATCGCGAACTGCTCGCGGGGAATGCCGAGTTCGGCGAAAACCGTCTGGGCCTGGGACAGGATCGCGTAGTCGCCACATCCGGGGCACCACCGGATGATCTGGTCCGACATGAAGTCTTTCTTGGTGTAGGTCGGCGGCTGGGTTTCCATTACTTGGCCTCCACGATCTGGTGGTGACGGATCGAGGTGAGGACCTCGCTGATCTTGAAGGCCTGCCCCTGCACCTTGGGAATGGAGATGCAGTCGATCAGGCTCTTGTCGCGCAGCAGCTTGACCAGCTGGCCCATGTTCATCTCTGGGACGATGACGCGGCCGTACTTGCGGAGCACATCGACCGTGTTGGCCGGGAGCGGATGGATGTTGCGGATGTGGGCGTGGCCCACGCGGAGGCCCTCACGACGGGCGAGGTCCACCGCCACCCGGATGGCGCCGTAGGTGCTGCCCCAACCCACGACCAGGAGGCCGTCGGGATCGCCGTAGACGACAAGGTCGGGCACCTTGATTCCCGCGACCTTTGCGGCTCGCAATTGCACCATGCGCTCGTGATTGAGCGCCTCGTAGTTCACATTACCGGTGCCTTCCTGCTTTTCGATGCCGCCGATCCGGTGTTCGAGCCCCGGTGTGCCAGGACGCACCCAGGGGCGCGCCAGGGTCTCGGGGTTGCGCGCGTAGGGCAAGAACCCTTCTGGGTCAGTGCGAAATTGCACCGGGAAGGCGGGAATATCGGCCACGTTGGGCACCCGCCACGGCTCGCTGCCGTTGGCAAGGTAGCCATCGGTCAAGAGAATGACCGGCGTCATGTACGTGACCGCGATGCGCACGGCTTCCACCGCCATGTCGAAGCAATCACCGGGCGTGCACGCGGCGATCACCGGAATCGGTGCCTCGCCATTGCGGCCATACACGGCCTGCAAAAGGTCGGATTGCTCAGTTTTGGTGGGCAAGCCGGTCGACGGGCCGCCGCGCTGGATGTTGATGATCACCAAGGGAAGCTCGGTCATCACCGCGAGGCCCAGCGCCTCGGTCTTGAGCGCCATGCCGGGGCCCGAGGTCGTGCTCATCCCCAACGATCCGCCGAACGACGCACCGATGGCGCTGGTGATCGCCGCGATCTCGTCTTCGGCCTGGAAGGTGTAGACGCCGTAGGCCTTGTAGCCGCTGAGCGCGTGGAGGATGTCGCTGGCCGGGGTGATGGGGTAGCTGCCGAGAAATAGCCTCAGTCCGGCCTTTTCAGTGCCGACGACCAGCCCCAGCGCGGTGGCCTGGTTGCCCATGATGTTGCGGTAGACGCCGGGGTCCTGCCGCATGGGCGGGACCTCGTAGCGGCTGTGGAACATCTCGACCGTCTCGGCGTAGGCGTAGCCGGCCCGGAGCGAGCGCAGGTTCGCCTCACGGTATGGGTCCTTGAACTTGGCGTTGATCCAGCGCTCCGTGGTCTCCATTGGGCGGGAGTACAGCCAATAGGTGATGCCGAGGGCGTAGAAATTCTTGCAGCGGTCGGTCTCTTTCGCGCCGAGACCGAGACCCTCGACGGCCGCCTTGCTCTGCCGGGCCAGGTCGACCTCGATCACGCGGAAGTCGCTGAGCGAGCCGTCCAAGAGCGGGTTGCTGGTGATTCCCGCCTTTTCGAACTCGCGCTCGACGAACTTCTCCTTGTTCACGATGACGAGGCCGCCCTTCTTGAGGTCGGCGATATTCGCCTTGAGCGCGGCGGGGTTCATCGCCACCAACGCCTCGGGCTCGTCGCCCGGAGTGAAGATTTCTTGACTCGAGAAATGCAGCTGGAAGCCGGAGACTCCGGCGAGCGTGCCCGCGGGAGCCCGGATCTCTGCGGGGAAGTCGGGGAAGGTCGCGAGATCGTTGCCGAGCAGCGCGGTGGTGTTGGTGAACTGGCTGCCGATGACCTGCATGCCGTCGCCGGAGTCGCCAGCGAAGCGGACCACGACGTGATCGACGATTTGGGCGGACTTCAAGACGCGCTCCTCGCTTCGGAATGAGCGGCGGGGCCTAACGCGATACGACCCATCATGAGCAAGGCGGTGGTGCTGGCGGACCACGTCAGCGAGCGCGTGGTGCGCGCGGCGGAGGCCCTGGGATCGCCCGTCCTGCCGCTGGCCGCCGGCCTTGGGCAACTCAGGGGCGCGGACGTCGTGATCTGCTTTGCGGCGCCGGCCATGTGGTCGCGGGTCGTCCTGCGGGCGGTCTCCTTCCGCACGCGCGCGCTGATCGTGGTGCCTCTGGGCGAGCCTGCGGCGCCCCCGTGGGGCAGCCGTGCCATCAGCCGACTGGTCCTGCCCAGCCAGTTCGCGGCCCGGGCGTGGGCGTCACTGGTGCCGCTGGGTCGGTTGGCCGTCGTGCATCCGGGGCCGCCGGCCTTCCACGAGCACGATGGCGTCTATGTCGCGGGGCCGGAGGACCGTTGGAATCCCGAGCCCGTGGTGGCGGCGGCGAGGGGCGGCGCGGCGATCGTCTCGACTGTCGGCGACGAGGGTTTCCCGCCTGGGACTGTGGTTGCCGCCGACACCGCTTCGGCGCGGCAGGCGCTCCTCGACGATCCCCGGCGCCGCGCCCTGCTCGGTGCGGCCGCATTGGCGTGGGCCCAGCGCGGGCGGACGGCGGAGGATGAGGCGGCGGCCTGGCGGTGCATTGCCACCGACGCACGCTCGTCCACCACTCGTGGGGGCCGAAAGACCGGGCTATGATCTCCGTATGACCTTCCTCCTTCTCTTCGCCTGCGAGGGCCCTGTGGGCTCTCGCATCCCGGACGCGCCGGACGCCGACAGCGGGAGCGGCGACACGGGCGACGGGCCGGCGGCGATCGAGCACTGTGGTGCCATCGTCGTGGACGAGACGTGGCGCTCAGCGCGCGAACATCGCGTCACCTGCGACGTCACGGTCGAGCGTGGAACCTTGACCATCGAGGCTGGAGCGAGCGTTCTGTTTGACGAGCGTGCGGGATTGGCCGTAGGCACGAAGGACTTCGAGGCCTCGTTGGTTGTCGCCGGCACCGAGGCTGGCGTGGTCTTCGCGCGCTCCGGGGACCAGGCGTGGGAAGGGCTGGTCATCGGGACCAGCGCCCAGGGCGTCGTGATCTCGGGGCTTTCCTTGCGGGGCAGCGGAACGGGCGTACGCATCGACGCCGCGGCCGTCACCGTTGGCAGCCTGGCCATCGACGGCGTGGACGAGGGGTGCGGACTTACTCTTGAGGGCGGGGCACGGCTCTCGGACGAGTCCGCGGGCGTGACCGTCACCGGGGCCACCGGGTGGTCCGTGTGTGGCGAGGTTGCGACGGCGCACACCTTGCCCGCGGCGGCCAGCAGCTACTCCGGGAACGGCACCGATGGCATCTACCTTTCGGGTGATGCGATCACTGAAGACGTGATGTGGGAGAACCTCGGCGTGCCGTATGTCATCACCGAGGTTGTGGACATCGCCGGCACCGCCGGGGCGCCCGCCGGCCTGACGATTGGGGGGGGCACGACGCTCCTGTTCGAGCGTGACCGTGGGCTGCGATTCTCGCGTACGGGCGATGCGTCCGGGTTTGTGGTCGAAGGAACCGCTGCCCAGCCGGTCGTCTTCGACGCACTCGGGGCCGACACCGCGGGGTTCTGGCGCGGGATCAGCGCCAGTAGCGGCGCGGCGGAGGTGAGCCTGCACCACCTCTCGATCAGCGGCGCCGGGGGCGACGGCGGGTCACTGCACGTCGAGGACGTGGATGTGCTCCTCGACGAGGTCAGCATCGACCTGTCCGCCGGCGCTGGCTTGTGGCTGGAGGGTGCGGCTCGCATCCATTCCGACAGCGCCGGCCTGACCGTCAGCGGCAGTGAGCTGCCAGTGATCCTGCCCGCGGCTGCGGTGCCGACGCTGCCTGCGTCCGGCCTGCTGCTCTCGGGCAACCTGACGGACGCCATCAAGGTCACCGGGGAGGCCGCGGTCACCGAGAGCGGAACCTGGGCCGACACCGGCTTGCCCTACTGGGTTGCCGGCGACGTGGAGATCAACGGCACGGCCATGACCCCCGCGGTGGTCACCTTTGCGCCCGGCGTGGCCCTGCTCTTCGGCAACGACAGCAGCATCTTCGTCGGCAAGACGGGCGCCGCGGGACTTCGGGCCGCTGGCACTGCTGGTGAGCCGGTGTCGATGTTGCCGTGGTCGGCGTTTACCGCGGGCGCGTGGGGAGGGATTGGCATCTACGATTCGGCGGTGGACGCCGACGTGGTGTTCACCCATACCGAGATCGGGTACGCGGGCGGGGCCACGATGCGGGGGAACGTCCACATCATCGATGCCTCTCCCCGCCTCAGCGACGTTCGACTCCACAACAGCCTGGAGTGGGGCCTGTACCTGGGTGACGGCAGCAGTGTCTTGCTGTCCAACGTGGCGTACGAGAACAACGCGGAGGGCGACTGCAACGAATGCATCTGACCGTCCTGATGTTGGCCTGCACGACGTCCCCGGACAGCGGCGAACCCCCTGATACGGGCGTGCCGGTGGATCCCGACGCTCCGGTCGTAGAGTCGGCATCGGTCACCTGCTATTTCCACACCACCGGCGACACGTTCATCCAATGGAACGGCACCGCAACGGTTTCGGACCAGCAGGGCCTGGGCACCATCGAAGCGCTCGGTCGGGTCGACGTGTCCGACGCGGGTGGATCGATCGGTACCGTCGCTCTCGCCTGTGCGGACGGGTCGTGCGCCACCAGCTGGCAGGCCGACGACCTCGACGTCGAGTGTGACGCGGTGGCGGTTCCCACCTACGACTTTGCCTTCGTGGTCGTCGACATCGACGGGCACGAGTCGGCGCCGCTTGTCGCTTCGGCGGAGAAGACCGCCGACCAATAGGAGACGGCGCGGCGACTTGACACGAAGTGGTGCTTTGATGTATACGCGGCCCAATTCGGGGTGGGAGATGCTGTTCTTCGCGTTGTTCCTGGGTGCTTGTGAGTCCGAGCAGGCCGTCGAAGAGCTTCGAGCCGGCGAGATCAAGCTGACCTCGCCCGAGCCCGGAGCCTTTTTGGCGGAGGGCTCGACTGCCGCCAAGGGCCGCGCGGCGGCGCTTACGGGCGTCAGTGTCAACGGGGTCGAGGCAGAAGTCGATGCGGGCAGCTTCACCACGGACGTCAACCTGGAGCGCGGGGTCAACGTGATCGAGGCCCTCGGCACCGACGGGCACGGGGACATCCACTACGCGCGCAACGGTGTGCTCGCGGGCGAGTTCGAAGCCGCTGAGGATGAGGTCGCCGACGCCATCCACCTTCGGGTCAACGAGGGCGGCCTCCGCAAGATCGGTGAGCTGGCGGCCGAGGGCCTCCAGCCTGCGACGCTCAACAGTGTTTTGACCGCGGCCAACCCCGTCTACAGCGACACCTACGCCTGGGACACCGTCACCATCGCGGCGGACGTCGAAAGCGTCAGCTTCGACGCCGCGCAGTTCGACTTCACCCCCCGCGATGGCGCCCTGGCGCTCGAGGTAGAGATTCCCAATCTCTACGTCGACATCTACGCGTACGGCGACGCGTTGGGTTTCGGTTTCGACAGCGACGTGGCGATGTGGGCCTCGTCGGCCGTCCTGCGCGCGGACGTCTATGCTGAGGCGAAGCGCGGTCGCATCGCGGTCGAGATTGGCGAAGTGACTGTAGAGCTCCTCGACTTTGGCTACGACACGACGCTCCTTCCTGGCAGCGTGGAAGACTACCTCCTGGTGGACACCATCCGCGCCACGCTCGAGGAGATGCTGGTCGCGAAGATTCAAGAAATGGTGCCGCCACTCTTGGACGAGACCCTCAGTGGGCTCGATCCCAGCTACTCCACAGAGCTGATGGGCCTGACCGTCGAGATGGCATTTTCCTTCGCCGAGCTCGAGATCGATGACGATGGAATCGCCCTGATCATGGACATGGAGATCAATGTGCCTCCGTCCGGCATCCACAGCGCGCCCGGGTACCTCGGCGCCAAGTTGGGCACGCCCGACGTCGACACCCACGCTGATCTGGGAGGCGCGGTAAGCGACAACCTCATCAACCGCATGCTCTACGAAGCCTGGCAGGGCGGGCTTCTCGATATGACGTTGTCCACCGAAGACGGTTCGCTCTCGCCGCTGATGCTGGCGCCGTTGAAGGTCACCGAGGGGTCGATCTCGGTCACCGCGCTTTTGCCACCGGTGGTTGTGGAGCGTGACGGGCAGCTTCAGGCTCAGATCGGGGAGTTGTTGGTCGCCATCGACGCACCGGGAAATGCGCTCGGCGACCATCTGCTGGTGTCGGTCAATGCCTTCGCGCCCCTGGAGGTCTTCGCCGCCGACGGGGCGCTGACCCTGAAGCTCGGCACCCCGGACGTCGTGCTCATGGTGCGCGAGTCATCTGCCGGCGGCACGGACGAGTCCACCACCGCGCTCATCGAAGAGGTCTTGCCGCTTGATCTTCTGTTCTCGCTGATCGGGGACTTCAGCTTTCCGCTGCCGGCGCTGTACGGCATCGAGATCGACGAGGGCTCTGCGTCGCGCGACGCGAGCGGGGTATACACCGCGCTGGAAGTTTCGTTGAACTGAGCAGCGCAGCGGCGTAGGCTCGCGGGATGCCCCCCACCGCCGCCCTCGTTGCCGCTGCGCTTGTCGTTCTCTGGTTGGTCTTGGAGTTCAAGACCTCCCGCCCCGACGGCGTACTCATGAGGATTCCGCCTTACCGGCGGATCATGCTCTACCTGATGCCCGGCCGGAACGAATCGGTCGTCTACTTCGAGTCCTACCTCGACGCCACGAACTTCCAGGCATGGCTGGAGCGTTGCAAGCAGGTGGTGCCGGACGCCAACCCCACTCAGGCGACGGTCGCCGCGATCGGGATTGGGCTCTCCGCCACTCCGGCGATGAATCGGTTCGTGATGGGCCGCCGACTCTACAGCCGAACCGGACGCTGGCTCAGCTTCTCGATGTTGCGCACCCGCTTGGATCGCGAGGCCAAGATCGGTACGGTCAAAAGGGAGTTCATCGACGGTGAGTCGTTCAAGGACTGGTGCGCGCGGGTCAACACCGGCATCACCGAGGAGCGCAGCGGCAAGCGGACGTCAGGGGACAAGGAGCTGGATCTCTTCAACCTCCTGCCCCGGCCCCTGCTGCGGGTGGCCGCCAAGCTGATCAACACCCTCAACCACTACAACATCCTGCCTGGCTTCTTCATCAAGGATGACCCGCTCCACACCAGCATCTTCGTGGCCAACCTCGGCAGTTTGAAGATGGGCCCCGGCTACCACCACCTGTTCGAGTACGGAACCTGCCCACTGTTCATCATGGTCGGGAAGGTGGAGGACCAGCCGATGGTGGTGGATGGCGAAGTGAAGGTTCGACCAAGGATGCACCTCCGGTACAGCTACGACGAGCGGATCGACCACGGCCTCGCGGCTCGGTTCGGCATCGACGCGGTGGTCCGCGTGCTGGAAGATCCGCAGCGCTGGCTCGGCTGTTCCGCGGCTGACGGCAGCGACGTCAAGCCCATGTGGCCCAATCCGGACTGGACCGCGCCTTAGGCTCTAGAAGAAGTAGACCGCTCCAGGCACCGTTCCGGACGGGTCCAGGTACCCGGTGGCGGAGACGCCCACGTCCTCGAACCCGTCCCCGTCGGTGTCGCCGACGTTGACGATGCATTCTCCAAGGCGCGCGTCCGGGGACTCGCCACCATACGCGGCGGCCGCGTCCGCCCCGGTGAACGTCCCGGGTGCGGCGTCGTTGAAGCGGTACACCGCGCCGCTTTCGGCACCGCCAAGGTCGCTCCCGGGCGCGCCGAGAACGAGGCTGGAGGCCGCGTGACCGGAGAGGTTCGCGATGGAGACCGCGCTGCCGAGGGCATCGTCCGCCGCCTCGCCGCGAATCACCGTTTCCGCGGAAGCGAAGGTGCGACCGGTGGTGACCGGGCCGATCAGCAGGTAGGCGGCCCCCGCGTCGGTTGCGCCTCCGTCATTGGCGGGGGCGCCGACGAGCAGGTCGGGCGTGCCATCGCCGTCGGCGTCGCGGGTGTCGAGCGCGCGCCCGGCTTCATCCTGATTGCCCTCGCCCAGGTGGACGGCGTCCGCGTCAGCGATCGCCAGGCTCCCGGAAATCGGCCCGAGGAAGATGGCGACACCGCCAGCCACGAGCGCGTCGCCATCGATGCCCCAGCCGCCGATCACCAGGTCGTGGGTGCCATCACCGTCCACGTCCACAGGTTCAGGCGGCAAGATCGCCAACCGATCGTGGACGTCGCCGCGAACGATGATGTCCGCCTCGGTCGCGGCGCGGGCGCCACCGTCGGGAAGCTCGAAGAGGTACACCGCCCCGCTCTCCGCCCCGTTTTCGTCGTTACCGTACGCACCGAAGATCGCTTCCCGGCGGCCGTCGTCATCGACATCGACACCGAGGAGGAGCGTGCTTCCGAGCCCATCGTAGGGGTACTCGCCGCGGACGCTCAACAACGCGACCGCGCCAAGGCTGAGCTGGCCAGACGCCTCCTCAACGAGGTACGCGGTTCCGGCGCTCCGCCCGGCGTCGTCGTTTCCGGGCGAGCCCACCACGAACTCGCGACTCCCGTCGCCATCGATGTCGACCGAGCCGTTGACCGCGGCCCCCGCGTCATCACCGGTGACGATGCCCTCCCAGAACGCGGTGCGTGCCGCATTCAGATCACGGCTGGTATCGAACGGGCCGACCACCAGCGAGGCACCGCCCCCGTTGACGGTGGCGCTCTCCATCCCGATGCCCCCGATCACCACGTCGTTGAGTCCGTCGCCATCGACGTCGCCCAGGGTGGTGATCGATGTGCCGAGGCTGTCGCCGTCCAAGGCGCCGATGACCAGGCCGTCCGCGTCGGCGATGCTGCAGTCGTCATCGGTCCCGTCGCAGTCCTGGTCGACGCTGTCACCGCACTCCTCAAAGGCGCCGGGGAAGACGCTGGAGTCGATGTCGTCGCAGTCATCGCCGGTGGCCTGGTCGTAGATGCCGTAGGCCGTGCACGCGCACACCGACAGGGCTCCGAAGCTGTCACCGTCAAGGTCGGCGTACCAGTCGGTGCAGAGCACGGCGTCAAGCTCGTTGGGGTCACCGTCACAGTCGTCGTCGTCGGTGGTCGCGCAGGTTTCGGGCGCACCGGGGAAGGTGGTCCGCGTGGTGTCGTCGCAGTCAGTGTTGTCGGCGACATAGCCGATGGGGTCCTCGCATTCGTTCACAACGGAGCTGGCGTCGCCGTAGCCGTCGCCGTCGGCATCGGCGTACCAGATGGCACCGTCGATGGCGTCGATGTCGATGCGGCCATCGCAGTCGTCGTCGACTTCGTTGCACACCTCGGTTGCGTCGGGACTGACCGCGATGTCGCCGTCGTTGCACTCGAGACAGGCAAACCAGCCGTCACCGTCGTTGTCCGTCTCGCCCGTGTAGCCGTCGCAATTCAAATCGGTCGTGCTGTCACACGCGCTCTCGTCTGCTGCTGGGTGGATCGTGTCATTGCGATCGTTGCAGTCCCCCGGCCACCGCGCGTAGCCGACCGGAGGCGCGCAGGCGCTGAGCGTGCTCGTGGCGTCGCCGTAGCCGTCTTCGTCGCGGTCCTGGTACCAGGCGCGTTCGTCCGCGGCCCCTTCGTCAACCGTGCCTTCACAGTCGTCATCGACACCGTTGCAGAGCTCCACTGCCGTGGGCAGGACCAACGGGTCGCCGTCGTCGCAGTCGAGGGTGGTCTCGACAAAACCGCGCGGCCGGTCACAGGCCCACGTCGGCTCTACGATCGCGCCCACGCCGTCGCCGTCGTTGTCGGGGTACCACTGCGTCCCACCCGCCACCCACTCGTCAAGATCGTCCGCCAGGCCGTCACAGTCCTCGTCGGTGCCGAGCGCGTCGCACACTTCCGGCGCACGCGGAGAGACATCGCTGCGGGTGTCGTCGCAGTCGTCGCCATTTCCGACTGTGCCCACGAGGGCCTCGCAGGCCAGATCGGGCAAGCCGGCGCCGTAGCCATCGCTGTCGCCGTCGGTCCACCACAGGACCATGTCAAAGCTGTCGGCCTCCATGGTCAGCCCATCGCAGTCGTGGTCCTGCCCGTCGCAGTACTCGGTGGCCCCGGGAAAGATCGTGGAGTCCGACGGACCACAATCACGATCATCCAGGGTCCAACCGGTCACCTTGGCGCAGAGCTCCTCGGTCCACGAGGGGTCGCCGAAGCCGTCCCCATCCTGGTCGCGATGCCAGGTGGTCGCGGGAAGTTCTTCGTCCACGTCGCCATCGCAGTCATTGTCGACCTGGTCGCACAGCTCGTCGAGCCCTTGGCCCACCAACGCGTCGTCCGGGGCGCAGTCGTCACCGTCTTTGATGCCGTCGCCATCACGATCACCGGGGCTCGGCACCCCGCTGTCGGAGGTGTCCCCGGCGTCATCGGTCGTGCAGCCCGTGACCAAACACACAAGAAGGACGAGCCGCCGCATCGTCTCCACCATAGCCCGACCTTCTCCGCAGCGCGCTATACTGACTCCGGGGAGCGCTCATGGCCTCAGATCGGGCGAATACCATCGACCGCCTCGCGAGCCGGGCTCAGAAGCCAGGGCTGCAGCGCCGGCAACTCGCCAGTGGCGGCGAGGTGTTCACGGGGGCGCTGGCTTCGCGCACCCTCGACGCCATCGGTGCGCGGGCGATGACCGTCGACCGTAGCATCATCGTCTCCGAAGACTTCGATCCGAACAAGCCGGAAGATGCTGCGCTTTTCGCGCACGAGCAGTATCACCTCGAGCACTCGGGCGGCGAGGGCAAGAACTCCGGGTACGACCATGAAGAGCAGCAGGCGCGTGCGGCGGAGAGCATGGTGCTGCACCGCTCCCACGCCGGCGGTGCCGAGATGCACGAGGCCTCGCACACCAGCGCACCGGGCGGGGCCCCCACGGGCTCGCCGGGCGCCGCGCACGAGCGGAGCGCGGCGGCCGAGTCTCACGGCAACGCCGATGCGGGCTACAAGGCGCTTCGCGCCCAGGGAATGAGTCACGACGAGGTCGTGCAGAAATTGGCGCGGGAGGCGCTCCTGGGCTTGGAGAGCGCTGGCGAGGCTCGGTCGATGCGGTGGGGCGACAAGAAGTCTTTTACCTAGCCGGAGGCTGTCCGCGCTTCGGCAACCAAGCCGGGGAGCGCCGCGTCGAGCGACCGTGAAGCGTGGAATCCGAGGGCGCGGAGTGCGCTTCCGTCGATGGCGTACCGGCGGTCATGCCCCGGTCGGTCCGCGACGCTGCGGATGAGCGCGGTGGAAATGCCGGCCGCTCGACAGATTGCCTCGGCCACGGAGCGGTTGGTGCGAACTCCGGCGCCTGGGATGTTCCATACGGTCCCCTCCGAGGCGCGGTCAACGAGCAGCATCAACGCCTCGCAAAGGTCCTCGACCGCCAGCCAATCTCGTTGGTGTAGCCCGTCACCGTACAACGGAAGCGGGTGCCCGGCCACGGCCGCACGGGCCAGCACGGGCAGAAGCTTCTCCGGAAACTGGCCCGAGCCGAAGGTGTTCGCCGGCCGCGCGACCACCGTTGGGATGCGCCACGTGTTGTGGGCCGCCTGGACCAGCAGGTCGCCGGCCGCCTTGCTGGCAGCATACGGCGAGCCCGGACGAAACGCTGCCGCCTCGCTGACCGCCCCTTCGTCGACCGATCCGTACACTTCGTCGGTCGAGACGTGAAGGAAGCGTCCGACCCCCCGCTCCCTCGCGGTGTCCAGGAGCACTTGCGTCCCGAGGACGTTGGTCAGGACAAAGCGTGCGGGGTCGACCAGGCTCCGGTCGACATGCGATTCAGCCGCCAGGTGGATGACCGTGTCGACGCGCCCGAGTCGGTCGAAGGCCGCGCGCGTTGCGCTCGGATCGGCCACGTCCCCGACCAAAAGGTCGGCATGCGCGCCAAGGCGGCTGGCGTCCCCGGCGTAGGTGAGCAGGTCGAGGACCAAAAGTGTGTCGGCGGGGCGAGCGGTGGTCCATCGGCTCACCAGGTGGTGTCCGATGAAGCCGCAGCCGCCGGTGACCAGCACGCGCATCAGCGCTCCTCGCCGCGCTGGGCTACCATTGGGCACAGATGCGCGCGACCCGCGGTGTGGTCCTGGCCGGCGGCTCCGGAAGCCGGCTGTTTCCGCTCACCAAGACCACCAACAAACACCTGCTCCCCGTGGGTGACGTTCCCATGGTGTACCACCCGATCCGCCGGCTCGTCGAGGCCGGTATCGACGAGCTCCTGGTTGTTACCGGTGCGCATCACGTCGGCGCGATCGTCAGTCAACTCGGCTCCGGTGCCGAGTTCGGCTGCCGGTTCACCTACAAGGTACAGGATCGGGCTGGCGGGATCGCCGAAGCGCTTGGTCTCGCCGAGGACTTTGCCGATGGACTGCCTATTGCTGTGGTTCTCGGCGACAATGTGTTTGGTTGCGCCCTTGCGCCGCATCTCGAGGCTTGGGCGCAGTCCGGAAAGGGGTCCATGATCCTGGTGAAGGAGGTCGGCGATCCTGAGCGGTTTGGCGTGGCACACTTCGAGGCGGGTCGCCTCGTCGGCATTTACGAGAAGCCGCAATCGCCGCCCTCGCGATTCGCCGTCACCGGCGTCTATTTTTACGACGCGGGGGTGTACGACATCATTCGAACCCTCACGCCTTCCGCGCGGGGAGAGCTTGAGATCAGCGAGGTGAACAGCCGCTACCTGCTCGATGACAATCTGCATTGGGCAGAGATGTCCGGCGAGTGGTCGGACGCGGGCACGCACGAAAGTTACCGTCGCGCCAACAACATGGTGGATCGAATCTAGACTTTCTCTACAGGGCGCGCGCCGCCGACCGATACGCGATCATGGTCCCTTCGGACAGCGGCCCCTGGTCTCCGCAACGCGCGGTCGCCCTTTTCGTGGCTGCTGCGTGGATTGTTGTGGTTCTTGCTGCATGGCTCCTGCTTCGCGTCACCCTCGTCGCTGGCAGCGACAGGACAGAGGCCAGCGAGGTGGCGGATCGGCTGGAGCGGGTCACGGCGGCCGTCGATATCGGCCTCCGACAGTTCGATCGCCGGGCGGAGGCGCTCGCGTCCGAGCTGTCCGGTTGGGTGGGTGAGGGGGCGGAGACGCAGCCGCCCAAGTTGCTCACCGATTGGGTGGCAGCCGCGAGCCCCGGCACCTTCGTGGGGATCGTCGACGCTACGGGAGTCTGGAGG
Organism: Deltaproteobacteria bacterium; assembly: GCA_947490345.1. Taxonomy (GTDB): domain Bacteria; phylum Myxococcota_A; class UBA796; order UBA796; family SXON01; genus SXON01. Next base: position 21,467 of record CANLGL010000043.1, on the reverse strand, counting down.
TTCCAGTCCGCCGTGACGCGCACGGAGGAGCTCTCCGGATACGAACGGGGCGTCCGACTCCTCACGGGTGGCGGCCCCCAACGGGTCGCATCCAGCCACGCAATCGGGGCGGGCTCGTTGCATGTCATCGCTCCTCTCGTGGACCTGAACGATCTCGCCGCGGCCCTGTCGCTGCGGCTTTCGCTGAGCCCCAGCGATGTCGGGTTGCTGGCCGGCACTCGGGTCGAGGTCGTGGATGAAACCACGCTGAGCGCATCGCGCCCCGTTTCGCTGCCGCGATCGGAGGAGGCCCTGCTCGTTCGGGGCGAGGCGTCGCGCCAGTTGCATGCCCAGGCGCTGCGGATCTTTCGCGTGCTGCTGGTCAGCTTCTCGGTGATCAGTGGGGCCTTGGGTCTGCTCGCGATGCGCCTGCTCCCTGGCGTCCTGTTGCGCGAGAGTGACCGCGTGTACTCAGAGTTTGTGGAAAAAAGCGGGGAGGGCATCCTTCTGGTCCAGCCGGACACCTTGGCGATCCGTCAAGCGAACAGTGCCGTCTGCGCACTTTTAGGTCGCGAGGCAGCCGAGCTGGTGGCACTCTCGCTCCCGGAGGCCGTCCCTCTCTCTCCCGCTGCGGTCATCGCGCTGCGTGGGCTCTTCGGTCGGGCAACCCTGAGTCTCGGCGAGGTCCCCTACGCGGACGCCGACCGGGCGCGGCATCTGGAGATCGCCGCCAGCCAGATGACCTGGCGCGACGAAACCGTGGTGTGCGTGGTCCTTCGCGACGTCACGGCTCGCCACAGCGAGGCGGAGACGAACCGACACCTCGCCTGGCACGATCCGCTGACCGGGCTTCCCAATCGTGCCAGCTTCCAGCAGCGCCTCCGGGTCGCGATTTCGAATGCTGACCAGCGGCAGGAGTTGCTGGGTGTCGCGTTCGTGGACCTGGACCACTTCAAGGACATCAACGACGAGGTCGGCCACGACGTCGCCGACCGCCTGCTCGTCGACGTGGCGCGCCGACTCCGCGAGGGGATTCGGGGTGGCGACTCGGTCGCGCGCCAGGGCGGCGACGAGTTCCTGCTCCTGCTTCCCAATCTCGCCTCCCGCGAGGACGCCCTCGGCGTCGCCGAGCGCGCTTCGGAGGTCCTCCGCGCCCCGTTCCACATCGACGGGCGCGAGTTCACGCTCACCGCGAGCGTGGGCCTTGCCGTCTATCCCGACGATGGTGTCGATGCGCTCCAGCTGGTCAAACACGCCGATATGGCGATGTTTCAGGCCAAGGAGGCCGGCCGGAATGGGTGGCAGCTCTACGACGCTGAGCTTCGCGCCCGGGCCAAGCGAGCGGTCGAGACGCGGGCCCGGCTGGTGCTGGCGCTCGAGCGCAGTGAATTCGTACTGCACTACCAACCTCAGGTCGACCTTCGCACCGGTGAGTTGATTGGGGCTGAGGCCCTGATCCGTTGGTTCTGCGACGGAAAGATGGTACCCCCAAACGAATTCATCCCGGTCGCCGAGCAGACCGGGCTCATCGCACCGATCGGCACCTGGGTGATTCAGGAGGCGTGCCGGCAGGCGCGTGCTTGGCAGGACCAGGGGCTTCCCCCGATTCGGGTGGCCGTCAACCTCTCGGCGCGGCAGTTCTTCAACGGCGGAGTCGTCGAGGTCGTCGAAGCCGCTCTCCTTGAAAGTGGGCTCGACCCCTGCTGGCTGGAAGTCGAGATCACGGAGTCTCTGGCGATGAAGAACACCGAGGTCGCGTGCCGCGTGCTCGAGGAATTGCATCGGCGCGGGGTCACCGTGGCGCTGGATGACTTCGGGACTGGGTACAGCTCGCTTGCCTACCTGCGGCAGTTCCCGATCGACCGGCTGAAGCTCGATCGTTCGTTCCTGGCCGGCGCCACGACCGACGTGGAGCAGCGGGCCTTGGTCCGCGCCATCATCGCGCTGGCACACGCCATCCGGATGGAGGTCGTCGCCGAGGGCATCGAGACGCGCGATCAACTCGAGATGCTCGACGCGGACGGTTGCGATATCGGACAGGGCTTCGGTCTGAGCCGTCCCGTCCCGGCCACCGAATTCGCGGCAATCCTTGCCGCGGGAGGTGCGCTCACCGAACGCCTCCGAGTAAAACGCGTGGCCTGACCTCGTGGTGACGTGAAGGGCGGCCGCGAACGTGTGACACTGGCCGATGCCAGTGCGGAGCTGCGGCGGAGCGGGGTCGGGGGTGGGTGCGTTGACCAACGCGCTCCGTCGGACCGGGGTGTCGGGCATGGGCGGCGTCGAGCTTTCTGAAGCCGCGGTTTTCGCATCGCTGGGCGGAATCGGGTTTCAGCATCTGACGATCGGGCGGGGGGCGGAAGCACGGCTCGTCGTTGACGGGCTCGCGGGGGGGTTGAGCTTGCGGCCCGAGGTGGTGGCGCTGGCGCTCGCACGTTTGGGCGCGCGCTCTACCCTGCAGTTGCGGCCGGACGAGGACGAAGCCGAGTCGCTGTTGGCGGTTGATTCTCCTTGGGAGGAAGGTCGTGTCATTTGGCTCGATCGGGCCTCACTCCCCCACGACCCGCTGCCCAAGGGGTACCAGCGGGCCATCTGTCACCTGGTCGGGGTGGCGGCGGTTTCGGTGGACGAGGTGCTGCTGGACGATCGCTCGGATCGCCTCCTGCCGTTCGACCCCTTCCGCCTCAGGCAGACACGGGCGCTCTGCGCCATCGGAGGCAATCCGCTCCTCACGGTCGGCCCTGGGGAGTCCCGCCCAGCGCGTGCCGTGGCGGGTGATCTGCTCGGTGCGCTGGCCTCAGGAATGCGCGCGCACCTGGACGCGCCGATCGGCAACCGAGGTGTGCTCGGAATCCGCCAGCTTGCGGCCCGTATTCGTGACCCGGGGCACGCATCGAGCTGGCGCCGATGTTTTGGACGTGGCGCCGGGCTGTTCCACGCCCACGCTGCGTTGTACCGATTTGTCGAGGAGAGCGCCGGACCGGGATTGTCGAGGGGGATATTCGCAGATGCGCTGGTGGAACTCGGCGCGTCGCTGAACCTGCCACTGATTCAGGAACAAGCGAAACGTTGGCGCCCAATCGAGGCCGCGTGGATCGAACTTGCGGAGGCGGCGCTACCATTGGACACGCCAGGCCTCGGCGCCGCGCGCCTCCTCTTGGCAGACAGGCAAGTGCGCCTGCGGGCCGAAGGCCTGGACTCGAGTGAATTTCTGGCGACCTCTGCGGAGAAGCTCGTTGCGATTGCGCGGTCCATGGAGTCGGCATTTCCGATCGACGCGCGGACTCTGGCGTTTCTCCACGCAGACCTGGCGGGTAGGCTTGAGGCATTGGCGGTGGCTGAGGCTGAAGCTGGACGCGAGTTTCTCGCGCTGGCCCCCGCGCCGGGGCCAAGTGGGGAACGGCGCATCAAACCCCGGTAGATGGGTGGCTTGTCGTTTCGATTCCCCGTGTTAGCTTGGCGCTCCCCTATTCAGGAGATCCGAATGCCCCGTCCCCCCGTCGACAAGAAACTCGAACCACACAATTCGAAGCTCGGTAATGTCCCCGATGACGACATCGCCAAATCTGCGGGGGTGTCACGCTCCGCGGTGGTCAACTATCGCAAGCGGCTCGGGATTGCGGCATATGCCGGCTACAAGTTCTCCGCGGCCGCGGGCGTTCCGGCCGCCGCTGGCCGCAAGGCCAAGGCCCCGGGCAAGGCGCCAAAGAAGGCCAAGGTGGCCGCGCCTGTCGCTGCACCCGCCCCTGCGGTGGCCGTCGCGCCGGTAAAACGGCCGGTCGGTCGGCCCCGGAAAAACCCGCTTCCCGTGGCTGCCCCGGTTGCGCCGAGTCCCGCGAAGGCACCCGCCCCGAAGGCGGCCGTTGCCGGGTTCCACGGCCGCAAGTCCAAGCTCGACCCCTTCGTCGCGTTGCTTGGCGTGGAGTCCGACGCAGCGGTGGCGGCCAAGGCCGGCGTCACGGTCGAAAACGTCCGCGCCTACCGGGCGCGGCGGAGCATTGGCGGGGCTCGTGGGGTGGCGTCGGTCGCCGCACCCGTGGCGCCCCCCGCTCCGGCGAAGGCCGCTCCGGCTCCCGCAGTGAAGGCGGCCGCCGTCGCCGGCGGGCGTTCTGCATACCTGGTCACGGTGGACGAACGAGGCGAACACAAGAACTACGCCGTCCTCGCAGATGACATTGCCCAGGCGGCCCGGGCTGCAGTCGACGGGGTCAAGGGGCGGGGAACGGTTCGCGCCGTCTCCAAGGTCGCTGACCTGCTCTGACCTGAAACACGGGGAAGAGGCTCGCCGCCCTCTCCCCCTACCGCGCCATTCCCTCCGGCCTCCAAGCTTCGCTTTCCGGCCTACGGCGCCCGGCGCGTTGGATAACGCGCCGGGACGTGGCGCTCTCCCCCTCACCGCAGTCCCCCATGCCGCTCGATGTTTCATGGCTATGGGGGCCGGCGCGCGCGGCGGCATGGGTGACTAAACGGTGGGGGCCGCCGCATCTCAGTAGAAGAGGCGCGCCCACTCTGCCTGCAGCAGCTCTCGATTTTCGGGGCGGATGCGTGCTTCGTTGTCCGCCAGCCATCCGGCGGCGGCGCGGCGGGCATCTGCGAATGCCACGGCGTCCCCCGGCTTTGCAGCGTCCATGAGCGCGGCGGTGAGCGAATCGATCGCGGCGTCGTCCAGGTGCCCCAGCTCGCGCAGCAGCTCCAGGAAGTCGCTTGCTTCGGGCACCATCTCGACGTGTTGGTAGGGCGTGCGCATGATCCCGCCTATCCCGCGGCCAGCAGGGCCACGACGCTGTCCGGGCCGCGGACGATGGCGGCGCCCTCCTCAAGCAGGTCCAAACAACCCGCGAAACTGGGGATTCCGGGCAGCGCGGGAACGACGGCCAGCTCCCTCCCGAAGGCCACTGCGTGGTGGGCGGTGTTTTTAGCGCCGGACCGATGTCCGGCCTCGATGACCACCACCGCGCGGGCCAGGCCCGCGATAATGCGATTGCGCCTGGGAAAAGTCCACGTGCCTGCAGGAAGGGTCAGCGGGTATTCGCTCAGGACCAGACCTCCCAGGGCCAGGAGGCGACGGCGGCTGGCAGCCTGCCAGCCAGGCATCGGCGCCAGAAGGCCCTGGCCCAGCACCGCGATCGTGGCCCCCCCTGCGGCGAAGTGCGCCTCGGTGTCGATGCCGGCGGCCAGGCCAGACACCACGACGCCACCCGCCGCCGACACCGCCCGCGCGTAGTCCCTGGCGAGAGAGCGACCGGTGGGGGTGCAGTGTCGGGTGCCGACAAGCGCCACCGCCGGTAGGTCCAACAGCGCCAGGTTGCCTTCGGCACAGAGCGCCACCGGGCCGCCGGGGAGCCCGAACAGAGCTGCGGGCCAGCCTGGATCATCGGCGCGAAGCCAGGGCCCAGGCTCGCCCGGGCAGGCCAGCACGGCCTCACGGAGTTTCCCGGCAGGGAGGGACGCGAGCATGGCCAGAGCGCCCGCCGGCGCGGCGTCCGAAACGTCAGATGGGAGGCGGGGGGCGTAGCGAGCGAAGCCCGACCACGGGGGCGGAAGACCAGACATCCGCGCAAGTTCTGCACGGATGTTCAGGTGTCAAGGCCTCACTCGCGATTGGGAGTTGCCACGAGCCGGGCACCCACTTCGAACGAGTCTGCCGCATCCACCACCACCGCGGTCGACCGGTGGGCATCGGCGCGAACGACGACCACCCGACCCGTGACCCGTTCGGGCAGGCGCTTGTCGGGCTTGGCGAAACGCCCGGCGAGACCGTCGCGCTGGGCCACCAGGAACATCGCCGTGCCGACATCCACGCCGTCGTCGGTGCCCACGTCAAGAAACACCGTCTCCGTGGTGGAGGGCAGGGCCTGCTGCACGTTGAGCCGCCCGATGACACGCGCCTCGGTGTCGCCTTCAGGCGGGTCCACGTCCACGGTCACATCCACGGCGATGTGGTCGCCGACGATGTCGCCTCGCTCTGCTTCGATAAAGCTGTCCCGCAGCTCAGCGGTCGCGACGTGATCGTCAGTCCGAATCACACGAACCTCTGCGACAACCTGAAAGATATTGCTGCGGCCCGCTGCCGTCTTGACCGCGCCCGCCTGCTTCCGGTACAACGAAAGGAGCGTCCCGCAGGCCACACCCTCCATGTCGTCAAGCTTGAGGTAGACGTAGCTGCCCTCGCCGATCACCGACCCGGGCACGTCCGAGGCGATGAGCCGGCCGCGAGCGTTGATGTCCGTGGAGCTGCCGAGCACGCCCGGGGCTGAGAGCGTTTGTCCACGCCGAACATCGTCGTACCGCGCCGGAAAGTCGCAGTCGCCATCATTGGTGGCCACGACCTGGGGGGGGGGCTGGTACGGAACGTCCTGCACCGGCTCTACGGTGGCGGCCGGCGGAGTGAGCGAATCGCCCAGGTTGAAATAGATCCGGTTGCCGGGGTAGATCCAGTGCGGATTGGTGATGTACTCGTTGTAGGACCAGAGCTGGGGCCACTGGTAGGGGTCGCCGAGGAAGCGAGTGCTGACGTCCCAAAGGGTGTCGCCCGCTTGAATGACGTAGAAGTCGGGGGTTTTGGCGGTACCACCCATCTGCACCATGCCCTCCTGGGCCTGGGCGGACGCAATCAGCGCGGCGAGAAAACAACCAGCCAGCATCGAGACTCCAACGACGGGCGAGTTTGGATCGAAATCGCGCCCCTGTCAAGGGGCGGGGACGACCGTGGGCAGCGAGGAGCCGGCCCGTGAAGCCACGGCTTCCATCTGCCCCAAGGCGGCTTCTCGGCTGGCAAAGCCACTGACCCGAACACGTTGCACCCGCCGACCATCGACGAGCGCCGCGGCCCGGTACGCCGCAACGTCGGCGGCGCGCAGCTCGGCGACGAGCCGGTCGGCGCTGGGCGCATCGGCGTACTCGGCAACCTGAACGGCCCACCCACCGGTGGGAACTCCCGCTTCGGAGACGCTGCCGGCGCCGTCAAGTCCCTGGGGGAAAGCCAGTGCGGACCGCTTTTCGTCAGACACCCGCGCCAAGAGTGACTCCAGACTGCCGAGTCGAACTTCGTCGGCCAATAGTGGCTGCAGGCCGGACGGCACGGGCGCGCTTGGCCGGGTGCGCTCCGCGACGGTGATGCCCAGGAAGAAGGTGAGCACAGATAGCGCCAACGACGTCGCAGCGAGCGCGAAGAGGTGGCCACGGGCGAGCTGGATCGGTTGATCCTTCATGTAAATCAGCGTATCACATTTGACGCGTCAAGAGGAGCCGTGCTCACCCTTCTTCTCGAGCCACGTGGTCACCTCGGCCAACCAGTGGTCGCCGCCCTTTTCGGCCTCGACTCGGATCGCGTCCAGCCGAGCCTTGGCCACGCGGGGGTCGTTGCTGATCACCGTCGCTGCGATCACGGCAGCGCCTGGGTTGTCGAGGTGCCCGACCTCTGCGGCCGCCGCGTGGTGCCGGACCAGGATGCGAGAAACGAGCGACTGGACCACCCGCCGGCGGTCCTTCAGACTGAGACTGCGAGGGATGTGCACGACAAGGCGCACAACACCAATCCAGAGCGATTCATCCGGTGCGGGGAGGTACATCGCCCCGGGCTACAGCTTGGGCGGGACGACGACCTTCACCAGAAGTTCGATGCGGTCCCCGACCTGGATGTCGTCGTACCCTTCGAGTTGCATGCCGCACTCGAAGCCTTCAACGACCTCTTTGACGTCTTCCTTGAAGCGTTTGAGGCCGGTGAGCTTGCCTTCGTAGGCGACCTTTCCGCCGCGAAGCACCTTTCCGATCGCGCCGCGCTGTGCCTTTCCGGACAAGAGCATGCAACCTGCGATGGGGCCCGACTTGGAGACGTTGAACACAGCGCGGACTTCGGCTTCGCCGACGCGCTGTTCTTCGTAGACCGTGGGCAGCATCCCGGTCATCCGCGCCTTCACTTCGTCGATCGCCTGGTAGATGATGTCGTAGCGCTTGATCTCCACGCCTGCGGAATCGGCGGCCTGGCGAGCCTTGGCGTCGGCCTTGACGTTGAACGCGATGACCAGCGCGCCGTTGGCGGCGCCGAGGTTGACGTCAGACTCGTTGACGGGGCCAATGGCCGCATGGAGCATCTTGAGCTGCGCGCCCGCCACAGTGATGGCTTCCAGGGAGGCCTTCAGGGCCTCGAGTGATCCGCCGACGTCTGCCTTGAGCACCACGTGGAGGGTCTCCTGCGCCACGACTCCGGCGGCGCCGGCCTGTTTGAACAGGTCGTCCACGGTGAGGCGCTGCCGCTGGCCCATGCTGGACACCCGGGCGGCTGCGGCGCGGTGCTCCGACAGGGTGCGCGCGTCGCGTTCGCTGCCGACGACTGCGAATTCATCTCCCGCGTTGGGGACGTCGTCCAGGCCGAAGATCTCCACCGGCGTGGAGGGCGGTGCTTCCTTGACGCGCGCGCCGCGTTCGTCGCTCATCGCGCGGACGCGGCCCCAGGTGGTGCCGATGACCAGGGTGTCACCCTGACGAAGGGTCCCGGTCTTGACGAGGAGCGAGGCGACGGCACCCCGGCCCGTCTCGATGCGTGATTCGATGACCACGCCCTCGGCGGGACGGATCGCGTTGGCCTTGAGGTCGGCCACTTCGGCGACGAGCAAGACGCTGTCGAGCAGATGGTCAATGCCGGTGCCTTTGAGCGCGCTGATCGGGCAGCAGATCACATCGCCGCCGTACTCTTCGGACACCAGCCCGTGGTTCATCAACTCGGTCTTGATGCGATCGGTCTTGATGCCGGGCTTGTCCATCTTGTTGATGGCAACGATGATCGGCACCTTCGCCGCCTTGGCGTGGTTGATCGCTTCGATCGTCTGAGGCATGACGCCGTCGTCGGCGGCCACGACCAGGATCACGATGTCGGTGACCTTGGCGCCGCGGGCCCGCATGGCGGAGAATGCCGAGTGGCCCGGGGTGTCGATGAACGTGACCGACTTGTCGCCGCGTTTGACCTGGTAGGCGCCGATATGTTGGGTGATTCCGCCGGCCTCACCCGAGGCGACCTTGGCCTTGCGGACGAAGTCGAGCAGCGTCGTCTTGCCGTGATCGACATGGCCCATCACGGTGACGACGGGAGGTCGGGTGACGAGGTCGGTGTCGTCGCCGGGGGCGTGCTGAATGAGGTGCGCCGACTCCTGGAACGCGGTGTTGACCACCTCGTGTCCCAATTCCTGCGCTACGATCTCCGCCGTGTCGTAGTCGATGCTCTGGTTGACCGTGGCCACCTGGCCGAGGCCCATGAGCACCTTGATGAGCTCGGCCGCCTTGACGCCGAGCTCGTGTGCGAACGCGGCGACCGTGATTTCCCCGTCAACCTGAACCTTGCGCTTGATCGTGGACGCCGGACGCGGCTCGGGCGTGCGCCCACCGCCCCGGTGTTTGCGGTGGCGCATCTCGGGGATCTGCATCCCCATGTGTTCGCTGCGACCGCCGCGGCGCGCGCCCTTCTTGAAACGATCGTCGGCTGCGGGCGCGGGCGCTTCGCCTGGCGCGCCCGGCGCGCGGGGGCCGGCAGGATTGCGCAGAGCGCTCGGGCCAGCGCCCGCCCATCGCGGTTGGGCGACAGCCTGCTCCCGTGCGCGGCGACGCGCGCCGGTCGGGTCCGTCGGGTCATACCCGACCGGAAGCGAAACGACACCGAGGCCGAGTCCGGGAAGAATGGGGCGGGAGTTGAGCCCGACGTTCGCTCGTCCCGCGGGGCCCAGACCGCCTACTCGGCCGGAGGCCGAGATGGTCCCGGCGCGTTCGTTCGGCCGGGGCGGATATGCGGGCGCGGCAGCCGAGGCGGTCGCGACAGTCGGCTCGACGGCGGCGGGCTCTGCCTCATGGACAACGGGCGCGGCCGCGACGGGCTCCACGGCGGGTGCGGCAGGCTCGACCGGCGCGGCGACTACCGTCGCCTGGACAGCCTCCGGCGCCACGTCGACGGGGGCGGAAGCCGTTGACTCGACGACCGCCGGCGCCGGCTCGGGTTCGGGCGTGGTCGGCACGTCGATGACGGGCGCGGAGGGAGCGGCGACCGCTGGAGCCGCGGGGCGACGCAGGGACGAGGCGAAGGGCGTCGGCTCGACCGGCCGGGTCTCAGCGATGGCTCCGGGCCGACGGATGACGGTGCGGGCCGGCGGCGGCGGCGGCATCGGAGCGGGGACGGGCGTCTCGGCGCGACGCCGGACCAGGGTGCTTCCCAACCGTTTGGTTTCGCCCGCCCCTTTCGGCTCGGGACCCGGCGCCGGCGCAGCGGGGCGTGCCACCGCGGGACGGGTGGGGGCGCCGCGTGCGCTTTCGAGGCGCTCGAATAGATCCTTAGATGACATGAAGGGCGAATCCTTGCGGGCGGGGCGGGGGGCGGGGGCCTAACCGAGATCGAGCGAGCGCCGCAACTCGCGGAGCAGGGCCCGGGTCGGTGCGGCATTACGCAGTCCTACCGCGGCTCGGGGCCCTTTGCCGACCCGGTGGCCCAGCGCCTCGCGCGGCAGCATAACTCGAAAACGCGGAAGATCGGGGAAAGCGCGGACGAGGGCCTCAATGCTCCCCTCGGCGGCGTCGGCCGCGAGCACCAGCGCACACAAGGAGTCGGGCGCGGTGCCCGCCAACGCGTCGGCGCCGCTCACCAGGGCGCCGGCACGGGCGCTCAGCGAAAGAAGTTCCGTGATCGCCATGGCGTTTGCCGCGCGCGCCTCGTCGAGCAGCCCTGTGGCGTCGATGGTCGTGACATCGAGCGCGCGCACCAGGATTCCGGGCTTTCGCACCAGCTCGTCGAAAGACCGCCGATCGCAGCGGACCCAGGCGCCGCGGCCCTTCCAGCGGGCGTGCCAATCCACATGCGCCACGCCGTCGGGTCCGGCGAAGAGCCGGACGAGGTCGTTGGGGTCGGCACGTTCCCGGCTGACCACGCAAGTGCGGATGGGGGGCATGCCCCTGGGCCTAGGCCTCGGGGGGAAGGTCGGCGGCGGCCTTGCGGCGACCGGCCTCCTCGAGAATGATCACTTCCAGTGCGGTCTCGGCGCTCTGAATCACGCCAGCGGCCTCGTCTTCCTCGCATCCCAGGATGCCAGATAGATCGTAGGGCTCGGCGTCCGCCACCTCCGCCAGGCTGTGGAAGCCATGCCGGATGAGCAGTTCGACACCTTCGGGCGACAGCGCCTCGATGCGGACGAGCTCAGAGCGCGCTTGGGCGCTCATCTCGGCGTGCTTGGCCTCGCTCAGCACGACGACCTCCCAGCCGGTGAGGTGTTGCGCCAGGCGAACGTTCTGGCCGCGCCGGCCGATGGCCTTGCTGTATTGATCGTCGGGGACGATGAGCTCCATCTTGTGGGCCGTTTCGTCGATGTAGACGCGCGACACGTGAGCGGGCTGGATCGCATGGACGACGTACCGGGCGGGGTCGGGGTGGTACGGGATGATGTCGATGGCTTCGCCACGAAGCTCGGCGACGACCGCCTGTACGCGGGAGCCCTTCATGCCGACGCACGCGCCCACGGGATCGACGTCGGAGTCGATTGAGCTGACGGCGATCTTGGCGCGGTGGCCGGGCTCGCGGGCGCACGCCTCGATGCGCACGATGCCCTCGGCGACCTCGGGAACCTCGAGCTCGAAGAGCTTCATCAACAGGCCGGGATGGGTGCGGCTCAGCACCACCTGGGGGGTCTTGGTGGCCCGGGTGATATCCACGACGTACGCCTGAATCCGGTCGCCCTGGCGATAGGTTTCGGTGATCACCTGCTCGCGCTTGGGCAGCAGGGCCTCGGCGCGGCCGAGGTCGACGACGATGTTGCCCTTCTCGAACCGACGGACGATGCCGGTGATGATCTCGCCCTTGCGGTCCTTGAACTCCGAGAAGGTCATCTCGCGTTCGGCATCCCGGATCTTCTGGATGATGACCTGCTTGGCGGTCTGCGCGGCAATGCGGCCCAGGTCGTCAACAGAGAGCTTGAAGCCGAGGGAGTCACCGAGCTCGCACTCCGGGTCCTCCTTGCGGGCGTCGGGAAGGTCGATCTCGATCTGCTCGTCCTCGACTTCCTCACAGACGGTTTTGAACTCGAAGAGCTCGACCTCGCCGAGCTCTTCGTTCCAGCGCGCTTCGAGGTCCTTCTGCATGCCGTACTTCTTGCGTGCCGCGGCCTCCATGGCCTGTTCCAGCACTTCGACCAGGGCGTCCCGAGGGATGTTCTTTTCCTTGGCGACGGCGTCGAGATCACGAGCGAGGGGGCTGTTCATGGGTTTGCCTGTTGCAGTGGAGGAAGGCCCTCACCGAGCCGTTTGAATTGCTCGGCGGTGAGCATGAGATTGGCGCGTTCGATCGCGTCGATGGGGAAGGTCTTCACCGTGTCGGCGACTTTGACCGACACCACGCCCGCTTCGAGGCCAAGGAGGATCCCGCGGGTGCGCTTCTTGTTGTCGATGCCGAAGGGCTTGACGCGGATTTCGCACCCGGCGAAGCGGACGAAGTCCTCGGCCTTCTGAACCGGGCGCTCGATTCCTGGAGTGGAGACTTCTAGGTCGTACCCGCCGATGATGGGGTCCGCGACGTCGAGCGCGGGGCTCAGTTGCCGCGAGACCTTCGTGCAATCGGTGATGCCCACGCCAGCGGTGTGGTCGATGCTGATCCGCAGCACGGGGCCGTACGGCCCGCCTCCCAGCTCGATTCCCACCAGATCGTAGCCCAGGCGAACCACCAGCGGCTCGACGACGTCGCGGAGATGGCGGAGAATTGCGGGGGTGGTGAGCATGCGGCCGACGGCGCTGAACCCAAAAGCAAAGGGTAAAAACGAACAGAGCGCCCCTGGGGCGCTCCGCGTGGAGGTAGGTACGAGGAGCCGGCTAACTCGGGTCGGCCGGCGGGGCAAGTCCGCAGTCGGTCACCGGCACTTGTCCTTGGCCTCTTTCGCTGCTTTGCTCTTGGGGTATTTGCGCACCACGTCGCAGTAGAACACGGCGGCGTCCTTGCCACGTCCGAGGCTGTCAAAGCATTCTCCCTGGCGAAGGAGCGCCCACGGCGCCCAGGTGGATGTCGGCGCCTTGTCGAGGACCACCTGAAAGGCCGTGGCCGCCTGCTTGAACTCCGCAGTGTTCTGGTGGCTTTCCGCGATGCGGTAGTAGGCCTCGGGCACGCGGTCGTCGCTGGGGTGCTCCGCCACGAAACGTCGGGCAACCGCGCGCGCCGCCTCCCCGTTGCCAGCTTCGAGGTGCTGACCAATGAGACCGAAAACTTCCTCGGCCGTTGCGGTCACGTCAACGACGGGCGGATCGAGGACCGGATCTCCAGGCGGCGGCGTGACGGGAACCATGGCCGGCGCCAGCAGTGCGTCGCCATCCGGCCGAGGCGGCGGTTTCAGGCCCAGCGACTTTTCGAGAGCGCCTACGCGGGTTTCCAAAAAAAGCAGACGCGTGTCGACGTCGGTCTGGGTCCCGAGCGCGGCGGTCTCGAAGGTGCGGTAGTCGTGGTCGAGGGTCTCAAACTCCCCGCGCATCTTCGCGACTTCTCCCCTGAGCTCCTCTACGGTTTCCATCTTCAGGATGTCGTCCTGGCCGCGGGCGCGGGTGACTTCTTCGAGTTGGGCCACGCGGCGCCCGACGTCTTCGCCAAGCGACTCCAGGTCGCGAACGCGCGCTTGCGCGACGGTAAGTTCGCGCTGGTACACGGTCGTGGCGGACTGGCCGGTCCGATCCAGAACGCAGCCCACCAGGGCGAGGATGAGGATCACCGACCACCTCCGGGCACGATCTCCGCGCGTCGATTCTCGGCCCAGCCCGTGTCGCCGGCGGCGGCGGACGCCGGTCGCTCTTCGCCGTAGCTGACGGCCTGGACGCGGCTCGGCGCGACCCCAAGCCCGAGCAGGTAGCGGGCGACGGCGTCGGCGCGGCGCTGGCCGAGTGCCACGTTGTACTCGGTGGTGCCGCGCTCATCGCAGTGGCCTTCGACCCGAACGAAATCGGTGCTGCCCCGAAGGCAGGTCGCCAAGGTCTCCACCTGCCCGCGAATCCCCGCGTCCAGCACCGAACTGTCCAGACCGAAGCGGACGGTCAGGGCACGGCAGCGATTGCCGGTGTCCCCCGCGACCAGGGTCAGTCCGCGCCTCAGCGTCGCTCGGGTGCCGTCCGCGTTCTCCACCACCACGTCGTAGCTGCCCACCGAAAGCGCCGGAACGGTCACAACGAGTGTGGAGTGGTCGCGATAGCGCGCGTCAGCTGGCGCGCCCCCGATGGACACCTCCGAGCCATTCTCGAAGCCGTTCCCGAAAACCTCGGCCGAAAAACTGGTCCCAGCCGTGCCAAAGTTCGGGTCGATCGACGCGACCTGAAGCGCCACGTCGGGCGAATTGATCACCCGATCGGGGGGCGTGACCTCGTCTTCGACCTTTTTCCCGCATTTGGCCGCCAAAAGCGCGGGCGCCAGGATGAACAACAGAATGCGCAGAGGCCGAGCCACGGGGCGAGCTAACTCGGTGCTAAGCGCCCCGTGTGCGCTCGATCGTCGCCGCTGCGGTGGTTTCTCTCTTCGCGAGCCTTGCCCTCGGGTGCGTTCCCGATCCGCGGTTGCACCCGGTGGCGGTGTCGACGGGATTGGTGGCCTGGGGCGCCGCGGTGGTGATGCTGATGGGAAAAGCGGAGGGCGTGGATCGGCCGGGGGTCGCCGTCCCCTCCCGGGTCCTCGAAGTCCGCTGCTTTTCCTGGGCCCTGGTGGCTTTGGTGGTGGTCGCGACTGCGGTTCGCGCACCCTTCTTGGCGTGGCCGCCCACGCTGTCGGACGACGCGCATCGTTACGTCTGGGAGGGACGCGTCTGGTTGGCGGGGCACTCGCCCTTCGCGCTGGCACCCGACGCCAGCGAGCTGGTGGCGCTGCGGGATGCGAACTGGGCGCTGGTCAACCACAAGTCGGTGGCCTCGGTGTATCCGCCGCTGGCGCAGGCACTCTTCGTGGGCCTGGCTCCCTTTGGTGTCGTGGGCGTCAAGCTCTTCATGGGCCTGACGGACGTCGTCACCGCGGTGGTGCTGTGGCGCCGCGAGCGACGCCTGGGTTGGTTGTGGGCCTTGCTTCCGCTGCCGGTGGTCGAATCCGCTGCGAACGGCCACTTGGAAGCGGCGGGTGCGTTGTTGGTCGCGCTCGCGCTTGCGGGGAGCGACCTCGCCGCGTGGCTCGGCATGATGCTGAAGTTGCTTCCCGGCGTGTTCCTCGTTCGTCGCCCCCCGTGGGTGTGGGTGGTCGCTGGGCTGGCCGCCGCCCTCGCGGCGTGGCCCGTGGTCGGTGTCGGCGCCCTCGCCGGCCTCCGCAACTATGGCGCCCACTGGTCGTTCAATGGGTCCGTGTATCCATTGATTACGATGGTTTTCGGGGAACGCGACGGTCGTCTCCTCCTTTTCATTGTCGGTGCGCTGGTGTCGGTGTGGGCGCTGGCCACGCGGCGGGACCGGGCCAGCCTGGGCCTCTGGGTCTTCGGCGCTTTCGTGGTTCTGTCACCTACGGTGCATCCCTGGTACGTGCTGTGGCCGCTGGTCCCGGCGCTGTGGCGGGGGGAGCGGGCGTGGTTGTGGCTCGCGGCGCTTGCCCCCCTTTCGTACCTGGTCCTTTCGACGGCGGACCAGGCCGGAACCTGGCACGAGGTCTGGTGGGTGCGCATCGTCGAATATGGTCCGTTTTTCCTGATTCTACTCCGGGATGCCTGGCGTCGGTTCTCTTGGGCGGGGCCGTAGGCCGTCGACCCGATGCCCGCTGCCCGCGAGTTGCAGGACGAGCACCGGCGCCGCCGGCGCCCGCGGCGGCTCGACGACGAGAACGGTCTCATCCCATCTCTCCGCAACTACCAGATCTCCGGGTGGTCGCCGGGGAGCAGGAAGTGCTCGAGGATCCACGCCTGGCCTTGATACTCGTAGTCCACAGCAGCGCGTGGGTCTTGAATGACGAGCTCGCCAGCGCCGTCCTGGTCGAGGTCGAGAATGCTTAGGGACGTGCTGCCGTTGTTGGCCACGGCCACCTGGAATGCGGGCCCAGCGAACTCGGCCGACGTGACGCTGCCGCCGAGGGTCCAGCGGGTGCTCGGGACGATGCTCACCAGCAAGGCGCCATCGGGGGTGCTCGTTGAGTCGACTGCGGGATCGCCCAAGCCGTCGTCGTCCAGGTCTGCGAGCAAATACAGACCTCCGAATTCGCGCGAGTCGCCGCAGACCTTCAGGAGCGTCTTGCTCTCGATGCCGACCAGGAGTTCGACGCTGCTGGCGACGAAACTCGTGCAGATGTCGTAGATTCCGACCCCGGTGGGTGTGCTGCTTCGGACGGCGAGATCGTCGAGCCCGTCGCCGTCGACGTCGCCCGGCGAATTCGTGGTGCCCTTTCCCCGGTACAGGGAGGGCGAGCGGTTCTCTGCAGCCGGCGATGGAGCAAGGTTGAACACCTGCTCCCACGTCGCCCCGTCCGCCCCCGTAAGGTCCGCGCTGGACACCACGGCGTAGGAGCCGCCGCCCCACGACGTGAAGAAGTCGTCGAAGCCATCGCCGTCAAAGTCTGGGATCCCTTCGGGCGGCTCTGCCCAACGGGCCCACGAGTCGGCGCCGCCGGGCCACTCGACCTCGGGATCGCCCAGGGTCAGGGTGACGTCCTCGCCGACGTTGTAGCTGCCCCGCGCGTCGGTGCGACCCCGGACGAAGTAGAGCTTACGCCACTGGTCGCCGACGCTGTTGCCCGTCTGCTCCACCAGGGCGTCCGCCAGCCCGTCGCCGGTCCTGTCGGAGCCACCAGCGCAGAGGTTGGCGAAGCCGGCGGCGCCGTCCTCTTCGTACCACGTGGCGTCGGCCGCCTCCCCCAACCACTGCGGCTCAGGATCCCAGTCGGTGTCGGGACCGCGCATCAAAAACAGGCGACCGACGTTGAAGTCACCGATCGTCCACAACCACACGTCCTCGAACCCGTCGCCGTCGACATCCCCAGCGTCGATGGCTCCCTTCGGGCGGGTGTCGCCGTCGCCGACCCAGGTGGCGGCGGTGTGGTCCAGCACCCATGCGCGACCGGTCGGGATCTCAGCACGCATCACGCTGATCGCGTACATCCCGTCGAGGATGGGGCCGTCGGCGGGCTGGAACCAGGTGTGGTGGGCGAAGGTTCTTGCGTTCGGGTGGTCGGGTCCGAACTCGCTCCGGTACAGCCATGTGAGCGAGTTGTATCCCACCCCCACGTACTGGGGGTCGTCGTCGTCAAGCACTACCGGGTCGTGACACATGCCTGCTTCGGCGATGATGCCATCGCAGTCCTGGTCAGTTCCGTCGCAACGCTCGGTCGCTCCCGGATGGCTGCGAGGGTCGTCGTCGTCGCAATCGTCGCCGCCGTGTGTGGTGTCGATGTAGCCGTCGCCGTCATCGTCGGGGAGGTCGGTGGGGCCCGTGTCACCCGAATCGCCGGTGTCGACCGCGGTGTCGTCGGCGGAGACGCCTGAGTCGCCGCCCGGCTCGACTGGTTGGTTCACCTCGGGAGGGTCCGGATATCCGGACGGCCCCGCGGCGCAACCGAGGGCGAGCAGGACTACCACGTGAGGAAACCGCGCCATGCGCCCGATCCTTCGGTGCCGTACAACAGGAGGGGGTCCCCCGTTGTGGCATCTGCGCCCCAGCCGCCCGCGAGGCCGACGAGATTCGGCGGGGCCGTGGTGAGCTCCAGCACGGAGGGGGTGCTCGTCGAGGTATCAACCAGGAGCGGGTAGGTCGGATAGTCGGTGAGTCCGGCGCCGTACTTCCAGACTTCCAACTGGGTGTTGACGTCGAGGTTCCCCGCGACGAACAGCCAGTCGACGGTGGAGTCCGAGGGGGCGACGTCCCGGACGGTCATGGGGTAGGTCGCCGGACTGACAAGCTGGGTGTCCGCGCCGGTGGCGCTGATCACGCACGCGCCGCCGAGGTGGGTGGCGGGGGTCTTGACGTAGGTGTAGACGCCCCAGACGTAGGCCACGGGCCCCGATGCGGCGGACGGCGTCCAAGGCGGTGAGCTGACGCCGAGAATGTTGCCCTCGTCGATCTGACATTCGGTCTGGGTGTAGCTCCGCTGGAGCGGCGTCCACGCCCAGGTGGCCGTACCGTTGTCCAGCGTCACCTTCGCGAGCCCGCAACTGTTCGCGGTCGAGCTGGCGGTGTAGCTGCTGTTGTACCGTGAGGCGACGTAGACGGTCCCATCGATGGTGTCGAAGCCGCCGAGCCCGTCGGTGTCCACGCCGACGGTGGTGGTGCCCGGTAGGACCAGGGCCAGCCCCTTGGCCTTGGCGAAGAACGTCGCCTCGGTGCAGGTGCCGTTGGTGCTGCCGTTGGTCCAGCTGCCACTGTAGGTCACCTGTGTCCAGGTACCCCCGCCATCGATCGTGTAGACGAGCCGACCGGTGCTCCCCGTGGAGAAGAGCGCGAACGCCACGTTGTTGTCCACCGCTTTGAGGTCGACGAGGTTCCCCCAGGTCTCTGCGGTGAGCAGGGCCGATTGGGCAACGCTGAACTCGCGGCCCGTGCCGCCCAGCGGCGGAATTTCATGATCGCCAAGCGCATCCTTGCAGATCGTGCCGACGTCAGTGTAGGTGCAGGTTTCGTCGAGACCGCTCGACGCGACGTAGAACATCTCGGTCAGCAGCGGGTCCCGTTCGAGGTCGCGGACATCCAGCCCTTCGCTGCCGGCGATCGGCGCGCACGCCGCCTCTTCTGGACCCGAGCAGGTCAGCGTGACCAGATCGCCCAACAAGTCGGGCGGTCCGGTGACCATCTTCTCGCCGTCGATGACGGTAGCGGTTCCGGTGTCGATCTCGGGCAAGGTGCAGAGGTAGAGCGATGGATCGGAGGGCTCCCGTGCGGCAAAGCCCACGATCAGGGCTTCCTGGTCGAAGATCGGGGTGCGCGTCCGCAACAGGGCGCGGACGTGGCCATCCGTCGGAAGCGCCGCTGCGGCGTCGGGCAGTTCGCAAAGGTCGCTCCCGTCGAAGAGCCAGACGCCGAGTTGGTCGGGGTCGCCGTTGCCGATGTACACGGTCGTCGAGTCTTCTTCCTCGGCCATCAGCGCCCCGCCGCTGTAGGGCTTGTCACTGCAGAACCCGTATCGACCGCGGCCGCCGACATCGTCCGTGGTCAGGCCCGCGTCGTCATCGTTGCTATCGGCCAACGCCGTCCAGGTCGGGCCGTCGTCCAGGCTCTGCCAGAACCCACCACTGTAGCAGGTGTCGTCGGTGTAGCGTCCCGACAGGAGGTAGGTTGTGCCGTCGTAGGTCGAGGGGAGAACGTCCCAGACCGAGAGCGCTCCTTGGTTGGTGAGTCCTGTCGCACCCGTGCCGTTTGCAGTCGTCCACTCCATGGAGTCCTCGTCCAGGCGGGCAACGCCGCCGACATCGCTGGCCATCCAGGCGCCGTCGGTGACCCCGCTGCCGCCGCTCACGTTCTTGGGCACCCGGACGACCGAGGTGGCCAGCCCGCCGGCGGGGGCGTCGATGTCGGTCCAGGCCGCCGTCGCCTCTGCGAGCGGACCCGCCGCCGAGGGCGCGTTTGCGAGTGTGAGCCAGTCGATCTGGGCAGAAGCGCCCGCCGCGCATCGGAGCGTGAGGCGCGTCACCGTTCTCGGGGCGCTGTGCAGAGGCAGCGGGGAGGAGACGATCGTGCCCGTGGCCGTGATCGGGTAGGCCACGAGGACCGGCGCGCTGCCAGCCTGGGCGGACTCGACATCGAGGGCGCAGGTGGAGCCCGACAGCGCCTCGACGCCAACCACCGCGCGGAGCTGGCCGAAGGGGACGTAGCGGTTGAGCACCCGCGTGAGGCTCCCGGACTCGCCCTGCCCGCCGACCGTGACCGTGTCGCCGTTCCAGCTCACCGCGCCCGTCCAGGCCCACTGCGGCGCCATGAAGCTGCGCACGTCCGCGCGGTGCGCCACAGCATCGTTTCGGTCACAGTCCTCGTCCACGCCATTCCCGACGACCTCCGCCGCGTCGGGACCGATGGCCTCGTCCTGGTCGTTGCAATCCGGCACCGCCGGACACCCCGCGGTAGTGGGGACGCCGTATCCGTCTCCGTCAGCGTCCGTCGGGCACACCGCCCACGCCGGTGTGGGGATCGCGAGGATTAGTAGGCATTGAACGAAGCGATTACGAAAAACTCGGGGGGGGGGGCGTGGGCATCAGGTCATCCGGTTCAACAGCATAGTAGCGCACCTGGGCACGGGAAGGCGTCGCGACGAAAATTATTCTCAAGCTCGTCTCGAGGCGGCGCGGCGGATCGATCGCCGGCGAACAGCCGGTATCGCGCTAAGAGTCTACCCATGATCGGCTTCGCCACCCCCGAGGAAGCAATCGCCGCCGCGCCGCCGCCTCGCGGGCGGAAGGTTGCCATCGCGATTCCGGACGGGACGCGCCCGGTCGATGTGCCCGCGGCGTTGGCGGCGCTGCGTCCCTGGGTGGGGGACGCGACCGCCCATGTGGGGCTGGGCTTGCACCGCCCGATGTCGGCTGGCGAGCTGCCCCGGTCGCCGTTTGCGGTGGTCCAGCACGATCCCGATGATGTCGTGACCACCGCGGTGGTCGACGGCGTGCCCGGCGGCGTTTCGCGCGCGCTTGCTTCGGCCGACGTGGTCCTCGGCGTCGGCATCGTGGAGCTGCACCAGTACGCCGGCTTCTCCGGCGGCCACAAGGCGGTGTCCGTGGGGCTGGGGGCGCGCGCGACGATCGACGCCCTCCACCATCGGGACCGCATCACGGCGCGGGGAGTGGGGCTCGGAAACCTCGATGCGAACCCGTTCCGCGAGGTGGTGGATGCCCTGGGCGAGGCGGCCGGCTGTGCGTGGGTGCTCAACACCGCCGGGGGGAGATGGTTCGCTGGGGAGCCGCGGCTGGTATTGCGTGCAGCCGCCGCTTCGCTGACCTGCTGGGTCGACGTCGATCGCCCCTTCGATGCGGTGGTGCTCAAGGTGCCAGCGCGAAAGGCGGTCAACTTCTACCAGGCCAGTCGCGCGGCCACCTACGTGGGCCTGTCCGCACGCCCGCCGCTTCGCGCCGGCGCGACGCTCTACGTCGAGGCGGCGTGCCCGGAGGGGATGGGCGAGGGCTCCGGAGAGCGGGCATTTGCCGCGCTTGCAGAGCGGTTGCCCTACCCCTGGGCGGCGGTGCTTCACGGGGCGGCGCCCACGGGTGGTGGCACGCAGCGGTTGGTGGTGTTGGCGCTGCTACTGGCTCGGTATCGGGTGGTGGTCACCGGCTGCAAGAACCCCGAGCCCTTGCGGCGTTGTGGGATCGATGCTCGTCGGGAGTCTTCGGCGGTCGTGGCACCGCGGGATGCGCTCGTCGTCGAGGATCCGTTCGGAAAGGTTCCTCGCCTGGCCGCGGTCACTAACCAGTAACGGGGGGAAAGGGCTCGCCGCCCTCTCCCCCTACCGCGCCATTCCCTCCGGCCTCCAACCTGCGGTTTCCGGCCTGCGGCGCCCGTCGCGATGAATATCGCGACGGGACGTGGCGCTCTCCCCCTCACCGCAGTCCCCCATGCCG